>JAFTPT010000003.1 GCA_017463155.1 Blautia sp. | reverse complement strand
GATGAGTGGAGATCGTGTCGTCTTTGGCATGATTATTGCGCTTTTTATGGCGCATCTAATTTTCAGGCGTATCCGCCGCTATTCATTCTGCCGCCTAAAGCGGCTATAGAAGCTCGCGTTTTTAAACGTGAGAGGTTCACGCAGTTTCTGTTGCGATCGACCAGTTTGCTATGTTATGGCGTATCAAATGTGCACAGCCGGAAGGTTGTGTCAATCTCGTGCTCGACAAGGAATTAAATACTCTCGAGATCAAGCTTCACACGTTCGGTGTGAACACCGATTCCCTTAAAATGTAACCCGTCAAAACACATACCGGCAGGACCTTATTCTATAAACATTGAACGGGGGGCGAACGGGGGGACCGAACGAGGGGACGGTTCTTCGTTCTGCTGCGTTTCGCAGAACGAAGAACCGTCCCCTCGTTCGGTCCGTTCGTTTTCATCCGGTTTTTTTCTGTTTTTTATGCCGGTACATGAGCTCGTCGGCCTTTTCCACATACTCCTCAAGCGTGAGGCCATCGGAGGCTGCGGCATGGATGACGCCTGTGCTCAGGCTCAGCGTAAAGCACGCCTCGCCGAAACGGTTGAAGCCTTCCACGGCCTGCTTCAGTTTTTCAATCAGGTCATCGTCGCCGTCGGAGGTGATCACCAGGAATTCATCGCCGCCGTACCGCATCATAAAAGCATCCGGCCCGAAAACCGTCTTCAGGATGGCGGCCGCCGCGAGGATCGCTTCGTCTCCGCTGTCATGGCCAAAATTATCGTTGATCTGCTTGAGGCCGTCCAGGTCAATGAAGAGGATCCGGGCTCCCCCGTCCTTCGCAAGAAAACGCTGGTACGCCTTCTCCCCGAACCGGTCGTACCCGTGCCGGTTGTAGAGGCCGGTCATCGAATCATGGACATACAGATCGTCAAGAACGGCATTGAACTGCCGCAGCAGGCACTTTTTGCGGACATTTTCGATCGCGATCTCCAGAAAGCTGAAGATACTCTTGTGCAGGTTCAGCCTGGCCATCTCGCTGATGCTGTTCATGACCAGATATCCGATCGAGTAGGTATTGTAATGCAGCGGGTAGAAGATCAGGAACCGTTCCTTCTCCATCAGCTCCGCGGGAAGAAGCTCCCGTGCCGCGAACCGGCCGTAGGGATCGATCCGTCTCCTGCCGCCCGTCCTCGTATTCCGCTCGTTCCCGAAGGCGGCCAGGACCATCTCTTTGCCGTAGGTCTCGGAATCCTGTGTCCACTGCTGCTTGTCGTAATTGTCATAGTAGTAGTCGTTGATACATAACCAGACGGTATCACACCCGAAAACGCCCTGGTATTTTTCCATGATGGCCATCAGCTCCTGCAGGTCGACCGCCTCAAAAAGCTCCGCCGCCATCTCATCCTGGGCGGTATAGAAATTCTTCAGGTACCGGGTCTGCTCATAATACCGGCCGCGGATATAATCCGGGTGCCCCGCTCCCCCGCAGCCGCAGGACTCGGACAGGATCAGCGAATATTCAAAATCCGTGTGGTCGGGCATATCCTGTGTCCCGCCGGCTTCAACGCGCCGGATCTTTTCGGCCAGCAATTCCATTCCGTAATAGCAGACCTTCCCGCAATCACGGTGAATGGTCGTCAGCGCCGGGCTGCTGAGCTCCGCGCTGTTCACATTGTCAAAGCCGCCCACCAGTACATCCCCGGGGATCTGATAGCCCCGGCTCTGCAGGACCGAGATGATGCCGAGGGCCATCTCATCATTCGCGCAGAGGAACGCATCCGGAAGCGCACGGCCGCTCTCCAGCCACTTCTCCGCTGCCTGCGCGCCGTCCTCCGTTCGCCAGGTGCACGGGAATACAGAGACGTCCTCCTTGGGAATGCCGGCTTCACGGCAGGCATCCAGAAAGCCCTGCATGCGCAGGTCTCCCTCCGGACATCCGTTCTCGAGAAGGCCTGTCAGATAGACCAGCCGCCGTGCCCCATGCACGGAAATAAAATGCCTGGCAATATCATACTGGGCTTTCCGGTCGTCGATGCGCAGCAGCGTAAAGTCCTCGATCGGACAGTCGACCGTCACGGCCGGGATCCCGGCCGCACGCACCCTCTGCCCGAGCGTTTCCCGCATACGCCGGTTTACGATCTGGCTTCCCTGGATCAGGACACCGTCAAACATACGCAGATCCGGCAGGTCATAGATCGCGAATTCACTTCTGTCCATCTGGCTGCTGCCCTCTTTTCCGAAACAGTCGAAAACGCAAAGCTGGTACTCCGGATGCTCATCCACATACTGCTTCAGGCCATGGAGGGTACTTTCCACTAATTCATAATTCCAGTCTGCCGTAAAGAAGGCGATCCTGTATTTCTTCATGCTTGCCGATCCTCATAAAAAAGTGCGGCTTTTCAAATGATTTGAGATCATCCAGGAAGCCGCACTGTTACTCGTTATCTTTTTATCTATGCCATGCGAGCCGCCGTACCTGGGCATGCACCTCACCGGTCAGCCAGTCGCAGTCGTTCGTGATCCAGTCCATGATGCCCAGCTGCCGGGTCTCCCAGGCCACCGTCGCCTCATGCTCCGCGGGCGTCTCCTCGGTCTCCATGGTCGTGTCGATCTCGTTGTAGCCGAAGATGTAGCCGCCGGCACTCCAGATACTGAAATTGCTGTCGGGACCCGGATCCACCTTGTCCCCGCGCGCAGTCACCAGCGCGTCGTGACGTTTCTTGTATTCTTCCTCGCAGCCGGGATGCAGCTTTGTCATGAACATCCGGTGGCGGATCAGTTCCTTATTCTCCCGCACCACGCCGAAATCGTGATACATCAGGCGCATCTCCTGTCCGGGACGGGAGATCCACGTCACGGCCCTGTCAAAATCACGGATCCACTTGCGGGCTTCCGCGATCTCGGAAGAGGGAAGAGCCGCGCCGTCCTTCGTCTCATAGTAGGCGAAGACCAGGTCCTCCGCGTTCCACAGGCTGAAATTCTTCATCTCATTCCGGTCAAGAAAAGCCGTGAACGTAGGCCATACCTCGCCCAGGATCCGGCGGAAATCATTTCCGCAGCCTTTTCTGATCTTCATTGCAAACGCATGTCTTTCCATCGTACTCTCCTTCCGTACATTTCACCAGGCAGACGAAATTGCGTTCCTCCTGCATCAGTTCAGCTGATAGACGTCGGCACTCTGCATACCGAAGGCGAGTGCCTCGGAATGGCTGTTAAAGAAGATATCTACATGTCCGTAGGGCGTTCCGCGGTCCTCGACGGTGTACACGTTTCCGTTGATGAGGAGCTGGGTCCCGAAGGGCACGCCGCCCATGGCGACCGTCCGTCCTGCTGCAGGCATGGTCCCGCTGGCGGTCGGATTTCCGGCCGTTCCGCAGCACTGCGCACAGTTGCAGTACGCCGTCAGGGTAAAGTTGCCCAGATACGTGCCGCCCGAGGTGCTGTCGCTGTAGTCGTCATAATCTTCCTCGTACAGGTCGTCATCATAGTCGTCATAGGACTCGTCATAGTCATCATAGCTTTCGCTGCTGCCGGAGCCGTCTCCCACGTAGCTGCTGCATACATAGTAGCAGCCGCCGTTCAGGTAGATCTCATACCAGTCGCCTGCATCGTAGGTCACCAGCACATTGTCACCATAGTAGAGCATATCCACGATCTCACCGTCCAGAGACGGGCTGGTGCGGACGTTCAGCTGGTCCGTACACACCATCGCGGCCCCGGCGGATACCGGAAAAGCGGCCATCACGCCGGCCAGGATCATTGCGCTGATTGCTTTTTTCACATTCTTCTTCATAACTATCTATATCCCCCTGTTTCATAATTATTTCGATTTATTACAAAATTATTAAATCATGTTACAGGTTGATTATATAGTTATGTATTAACTTTGTCAAGCCTCTCCGGGAAAATTCTTTCCGGCTCAGGCCTTCTCCTTGCCTCCGGCCTCCGCGATCTTCTGCTCCGTCCAGCCATCCACCAGGGCCCGCACCGACATGAGGAAAGGCGAAAACTTCATGTTCTCCCGGCCGTAGACCAGCTGCAGATCATATTCCAGCGGCAGCCAGGTGGAAATGTCCGATTCGTCATGGGCGATCAGCGCCTCCAGCTTGTCCAGCGCCTTGTAGAGCCTGGCTTCCGGCGTTTTCTGCTCCTCCATCTCAGACAGCAGGGCCGTCCACTCCTCCCTCTGGGTATCCGGAAAGGATCCGACCCACCTGTGGAAAAGCTCGTCCTCAGTCCCGGTATCCTGATCCGTCTTCCGGAAGACCGGGATATCCCCCGTAAAGGCCTCCCCGAGATCGTGGATCAGGCACATGCGGATCACCTTGTCCATATCCGTCTGCCGGAACTCCTCCTCGCCGGACAGAAGCATCGCCATCAGCGCGATCCTCCAGCTGTGGTCCGCCACGCTCTCCCGCCGGTCCTTCTCCGTGTAACAGTGCCGCATGGTGGTCTTCAGCTTTCCGGCTGTCCCCAGTATCTCCAAAAATTCCTCCGGTTTCATTGTGCGCCCCCTTCCGTGGCCGGGATCCGGATCGTGATGGAAGTCCCCTCCCCGATCACGCTCCTGATCTCCATCGTTCCTTTTGCGACATGCTCGATCCTCTCGCGGACGTTCCTGAGGCCGATGTGCGTGTCATCCGCCTGCATGGCCTTCTCCACGTCAAAGCCTTTGCCGTTATCCTCGATGATGATCTCATGCTGACCTGTTGTCCTTCTTGTCCGGACCGTGACCAGGCCTTCCTCCCGGACCCGCACGCCATGACGGATCGCATTCTCGACGAGGGGCTGGATCGTCAGCGCCGGCAGATAGAAATCCTCATCCTGCGTATCATACACCACCTGGATGTACGGGAAGCGGACCATCTCGATCTCCGCGTAGACCTTCGTATGCTTAAGCTCATTCCGGAACGGGATCAGGCCCTCGTGCCCCAGGAAATCCAGATTCTGCCGCAGATAGGAGGAGAATTTTCCGATCGTGTCGAAGGCTCTCTCCGGATCGATCCGGCACAGGGCCTGGATCGTGGAAAGTGTATTATACATAAAATGCGGCTGGATCTGGGACATCATGATCTTGATCCGCTGCTGCGCCATAAAATCCCTCTCGTGCTCCCGCACGAACTGCAGATGCAGCCAGATATAGTAGAACAGGCTGCTGCTGACCACCGACATCGTCAGCAGACTGACCGGCAGATCCCCGATGTCCAGCGTATCCAGGAACACCATGAGCACGATCAGCAGCGTATCAAAGGCCGGGATCAATGATTCCTTCGTCCGGATCCGGCTGTAGTTCTGGAGCGAAACGATCAGAAGCCAGAGCATCAGGAATGCGCTGACCACATGGCAGGTGTAGGCCAGCGGGCCACGCTGAAATGTATTATCGCTCTTGAACCATATGCTGAGTTTTGAAAAAAAGGCCGTCATATACACGGCCGCGTTGATCCCCAGAGGGATCCAGGCCAGCCGCAGTTTTCTGCTTTCGCTCACGACCCCCATAAACAGAAAAATGATCACGGGACGTATGATATATCCGTAGACAGATACGACCCTGCGCTGCGAGATCAGGTTCCTGTTCCCCGATATTGTTTCTTCCACCACATTCTGGATGACCAGGCTCAGGATCACCACGACGATGACCAGCAGCTGCCTGCGGTTGCGCCTGCTGATGTAGGGATCGATCAGGACGGCGAGGGTCAGCCCGAGCAGCTGCAGCAGGAGCGGGACGAGCAGGACGACCCAGGTCGCCATTTCTTTGCCCATAACAGCTATTTCCTTCCTTAATAGACTATCAGAAGTATACCACATGACAGGCCTTTTGAAAACAGCGAAGCACCGGCTGGATCTTCAGCCGGTGCCTCCTGTATATATGTTTTTACTTGTAGAATTCCGGTACGCCTCCGGTGACCACCTTTTCGATCCTGCCGGACTTCTGTGCCGCCACGAGCGCGTCCGCGGTCAGTGCCGCCGCGTATCCGTCCCAGGCGGAGGAGCCGCCGGTCGTCCCCTTCTGCACATTGTCGACCCAGTCCTGCAGCTCCACATCGTAGGAATCGATGAAGCGCAGGATCCAGTTTTTCTCGATGGCCGTGGACACCTCAAAGTTGCTGCGGACTGTCGGGAAGGACGGGCAGGGAAGGTTCACCACGCCATCCTCGCAGACCACTTCACAGTTGATGTCATAGCCGAAACCACAGTTGACATTGACCTCGACCATGCAGACAACGCCGCTCTTCGTCTTCATGATCATCATCTGCGGATCCTTCAACCCCTCGTGGGCGTTCTTTGTATTCCGGGGCATGATCACCTGGACCTCGTCCCACTCCTCACCCTCGCCGATCAGCCAGGGCAGGACGTCGATCTCGTGGATCGCGGTATCCGTGACAGCCATCTCCGTGGTATAGTCGTCGGCCACGCCCTCGGCACGATGTGTGCACTTGACGATCAGCGGGGCGCCGTATTTTCCGCTCTCCAGGAGTTCCTTTACCTGACGGTAGCCCCGGTCATAACGGCGCATGAAGCCGACCTGCACCAGATGACGGCCGGAAGCCATCTCCGCGTCGACGATCTCCTTGCAGTCAGCCGCGGTCGTCGTCAGCGGCTTTTCGGTAAATACCGGCTTGCCGGCTTTGATGGATAAAAGGACCGGCTCCTTGTGAAGGTTTCCGGGGGTCGTCACCACGACCGCGTCCACCTCCGGATCCGCGATCAGTGCCGCGGCATCGTCGTAGATCTTTACGCCGCCGACCAGATCCGAAGCGGCTTTTGCGCTCTCCGGAAACTTGTCGCAGACCGCCACGACCTCACAGTCACGGATCTTGTACTGCAGTCTTTTTGCATGCTCCTTACCGATCATTCCACATCCGATGATTCCAACTTTCAGCATATCCCTGCTCCTTTCGCACAATCGCCTTTTCCGGTTCGGGGCGCCTGCCGGTCCAAGACCCGGCCTCCCGCAATTGACAACCTTCAAAATGGTATATTACAATTATATCATCCAGACACAGCCGGGGCTTGTCGTTTCTTGTCTGATTTCTGCCGAAATCACGCTTATTCCCGCTGATTTTATCCGGCCTGTGTGTTTTTTTGCGATTACGCTTTCTTTCATACGAAGGAGGAAAAGATCTTGGTCTACGCAAACACCACGCAGACTTTTTGCCCGACCCTCATGGAAACGCCCACGCTGATCTCCATGGGCAAGGAGGACGAACATCCGCTGAATATGCTCCGTTCCCCGCACCGGCACGATCATCTCGAGATCCTGCTGATCCGGGGCGGAATGGGCGTACATACCTCGGAAGGCCAGGAATACTATACGACCGCCGGCGATATCATGATCAACAACGCCGGCCGGGTCCATGCCCGGACCTCCGGGGACCGGATCGAGCTGTTCAGCTGCTTTGCGGACCATGTGCAGCTGCCGGGCCTTCCCCGGAACATGCTGGTCCCGGAGGGCTATTCTCCCGTGATCTTCGGGATCCCGGACTTTTCATCCCTTCTGGAGCTGAACCGTCTGATGTACCAGCACACGATAAATGGCGATCCCGAAGGTGTCGAGATCGCCAATTATCTGCTTCGCGCCTATCTTGTGCGGCTT
This sequence comes from Blautia sp., assembly GCA_017463155.1. Lineage (GTDB taxonomy): Bacteria > Bacillota > Clostridia > Lachnospirales > Lachnospiraceae > Blautia_A. The sequence goes on along the minus strand of JAFTPT010000003.1, from coordinate 48,243 downwards.
CACCAGGCCGTCCTGGAGCAGGGCCCTCTGTATACCGCTCCGGAGGACACCGACAAAAAACAGCTGGCCATCGAGATCAAGGCCTGCCTGGACCGGAACTACCTGGAGGAGGACCTCTCGCTCGGGCAGGTCGCGGAGGAGCTCCATGTAAGCTCCTGGCATCTGGCCCACGTGTTCAAGACCATGTACAAGATCTCCCCCATGCGGTATGTGACTCTCCGCCGGATCGGCGACGCCCAGACCTGGCTTGAGAACACGGACCAGACCGTCACGGAGATCGCCATGCGGGCCGGTTTCGGCAGCGCCAGCCAGTTCCACCACACCTTCCAGAAGGTCACCGGCACGTCACCCGGCCACTACCGCAAATCGAGGGAGTGAATTCATAGATCCCTCTCCTCAGGCTCTCCTTTCCGGCAGATTTCCGCGAAAGCGTGCATGATCCGGGCGGTTATGCCCCAGATCACATGTCCGTCATACTCATAGAAGCGAAGCTCGTCCTTCCGCTCGCGCCAGGCGTATTTTCTGCCGCCGTAGATCTTGTCGAGGGGGAAGTCCTTGCTGAACACCGGCTTCCATCCCACCTCGTGGATCTCGGGCTCGGTCTTCACAAAAAACGAAAGCGGCACGCGAAAGACCTCCGCCACCTCCTCACGGCAAAACGTCCCGGTATAGTCCGACAGCGTGCAGAGAAATACATGGATCATGATCATGCCGTTCATAAAGACGCAGGCCGGGCCGATGAGCCCGACCTGCTCTTCGCTTACGCGCAATTCCTCCGTGATCTCGCGGACCACCGCCTGCTCCGGCGTCTCGCCCTCGTCGACGGCTCCGCCGGGAAGGCAGATGTCCCCGGGCTGGTGCTTGAGTTTGCCGGACCGCACCTCAAAGAGGACCTCCTCCCCGTCTGGCCCGTCCAGGAGTGTGATGGCGACCGCGTACGAGCGAAGAGAACTCTCCCCGATCAGCACCGGCTTTTCGGGGAGATGCCATTCATTACGCAAGAGTCTCGTCCTCGATCCAGATGACCCGTCCATCCTTCCGGTCAGCTGCCTTCGGAAGCTCTCCGTCCATATGACCGAGCGCACAGTGGCCGATGCCTTCCCACTCGCCTTCGACGCCGAGCTTCTTCAGAAGCTCCTTGTAGGCATCCATCTCAAATTCCTCCTTGGCCCTGTGGATCCAGATGCTCCCGAGGCCCAGGGAATGGGCGGCGAGCATCAGGTTGCCCATGACCAGGCTGCCGTCATATTTGTAGGTCGGGACCTCCTTGTTGCCCAGGACGATCAGGATGACCGGTGCGCCGTAGAAGGGGTCAAAGCCCTCCTTCCAGCCGCCGATCCGGCGGTTATCCTCGGCGATCTGATCTCTGCATTTCTTGTCCGTCACGGCGATGACCATGGCGGCCTGCTTGCCCATGCCGCTGGCCGCGTAAAGACCTGCCTCGATGATCTGTGAAATATCTTCCTTTGCGACCGGCTCCGCCGTAAATTTACGGATCGATCTGCGTTCCTGCATTGCTTTGATAATGTCGTTCATGTCGTTCTCCTTTCTACAAAGCCTTGATCAGTGCTTCCGTCTCCTCTGTCGTCGTGCCCCAGTCTGTCGCCAGACGGATCACGGTATGACCTTCATCGTATTTTTCCCAGTAGCCGTACTCGACCTTCTCCCCCAGTGCCGCGAGCCTGTCGTTCTCCACGATGCAGAAGATCTGGTTGGTCGGCGTCTCAAAGAGCATCGGGCGGCCCTTTTCGTTCAACGCCGCAGTGATCTTCTGTGCCGCCTCGATGGCGGGACGGCCGATCCGCTCGTAAAGTCCGTCGGTGAACAGGACGTCAAACTGAAGTCCCAGCAGCCTTCCCTTGGCCAGCAGCGCGCCGTGCTGCTTGATGATCGTAAAGAACGCCGGCAGCGCAGCCGGATCCGGAACGACCACGGCCTCGCCGAACAGAGCCCCGCACTTGGTCCCGCCGATGTAGAACGCGTCACAGTACCTGGCCAGGTCCTCGAGGGTGAGCCGGCTCTCCGGGCTTGCAAGCGCATAGGCGAGCCTGGCCCCGTCCACGTAGAGCGCCATATGGAACTCGTCGCACACCCGGCGGAAGGCTGCAAGCTCCTCGCGGGTGTAGAGCGTACCGTACTCCGTCGGATGAGACAGATAGACCATGCCGGGCATGACCATATGCTCGTGGTTCTCATCCGCATAGAAGGCCTGCACATAGCTTCGGACGTCCTCCGCGCTGAGCTTGCCAAGCTTCTGGGGAAGCGTCAGCACCTTGTGCCCGGACGCCTCGATGGCACCGGCCTCATGGACGCTGATATGGCCTGTCCCGGCGGCGACCACGCCCTGCCAGGACCGGAGGAACGCGTCGATCACGGTCGCGTTCGTCTGGGTCCCGCCCACCAGGAATTCAACGCAGGCCCCGGGACAGCCGCAGGCCTTTCGGATCTTCTGCTTTGCGGCCTCCGAATATTCATCCTGCCCGTAACCGCCGGTCGCCGTCATGTTGGTCTCCACAAGCCTTTTGATGATGTCCGGATGGGCACCCTTCATATAATCACTGGAAAATGCCAGTTTCCCTGTACTGCTCATTCTGGTTCCTCCGTTCTGCTTTTCCTGCTGTCTATTATAAAGCATAACCCCCGAAACGTAAAGCGGCTGCGCCGCGGATCGGTCGTGATCCACAGCGCAGCCGCAATATGTATATAACAGGCTTTATCAGCCTTCGATCTCGTCAAGCTTGACGGGTCTGCCTTCCTGCAGGGACTTCTTGGCAGCGATCGCGATACGGACCGGCTCAAGACCGTCTTTACCGGTGACCGGGACATCCGCGCCGTCCAGAACGGCCTTCACGAATTCCTTGGTCTCCTCTACGAACGCGTCGTTGTAGCGCTCCAGGAAGAAGTAGGTGGGCTTTGCGGAGCACACGGTATCAGCAGTGCTGACATAAGCCTCGTTCTCCAGATGGTTGTTGTCCTGGACGGAGCCCTTCTCGCAGAGGACTTCCACTCTCTGGTCATAGCCATAGGGAGCCTGGCGGCAGTTATCGATCACGCCGATCGCGCCGTTCGCGAATTTGAGGGTCACGATCGCGGTGTCAACATCGTCATAGTCCGCGAACTGCGGATCTACGAGGACAGCGCCGGTGGTGCTGACTTCGACTACATCGCTGCCGGACAGGTAGCGGACCATATCAAAGTCATGGATCATCATATCAAGGAAGATACCGCCGGAAACCTTGACGTATTCCATGGGCGGAGCACCCGGGTCGCGGGAGCAGACCTTGACAACGTACGGCTTGCCGAGCTTGCCGGAAGCAACGACGTCACGGACAGCCTTGTGGCTTCTGTCAAAGCGGCGGACAAAGCCGACCTGCAGCTTGACGCCGGCCTTCTCAACAGCTTCCAGAGCCTCTTTGATGCGGGCGATATCGGTGTGGATGGGCTTCTCGCAGAAGATGTGCTTGCCGGCCGCGGCAGCCTTGATGATGAAATCTGCGTGTGTATCCGTGGAAGAGCAGATGAATACGGCGTCAACATCCTGAGATGCGAAAACCTCTTCGGGATCCTTGGTGCACTTTGTGATACCGATCCCTGCTGCCCATGCTTCCATATCCGGATTAAGGAACGGATCCGCCAGGATCGTAACTTCCGCATCCGGTACGAAGTTCTGGATGTTGGTTCCGTGGAGCTTACCGATACGTCCTGCACCAAGTAAACCGATTCTTAATTTCTTGCTCATGGTTTTTCCTCCTGTTTTTAAAATGTGTTCCTGCTATGTGGTTATCATACGAGTTCCATGATCGCCTTGACGGCCTCCGCCGTCGTCGTCAGCGGGAAGAGCTCGTATCCAACATACCCCTGGTAGCCGACTTCCTCGAGAGCCTTGTATACCCTCGGGAAGTAGATCTCGCCGGTGCCGGGCTCATGACGTCCCGGAGCGTCCGCGATGTGAATGTGTCCGAAGGTGTCTCCGTAGTTTTTGATCGTGTCGCAGATGCAGCCTTCGTTGATCTGCATATGATACACATCGTAGAGAACCTTCAGCTTCGGAGAGTTGATCAGACGGATCATCTCTGCCGCTGTCTGTGTGTATTTGAGGAAGTTTCCGACATGGTCGGTCGTGATATTGAGTGCCTCAAGATTCATGCTGATCCCGCTCTCCTCTGCCAGGGCCGCGCATTTTTCCAGCGTCTGGAACATGGCGCAGGTCCTCACGGTATCGGAAAGGTCGTCACGCGGGTCGATCACGACGCCCCCGTCGCCCAGGCCGTTGGAATGGATGGTCACGCTGCCTGCTCCGAGAAACTGTGCTGTCTCAACGGATTTTTTGAGATATTCCATATAGGCATCCGCGACGGACGGATCGATCAGGGATAAGTCCGCGTCTCCGTTGAATCCGCAGATCGCGATACCGGCTTCCTCTGCCGCAGCCTTGATTGCGGGAAGATCCTTGTCCGGCCATCCCCAGAACTCGATGGCGTCAAATCCATCCGCCTTTGCCTGCCGTATACGGTCAAGGAAAGGGATCTCCTGATACAGTGCATCAATACACGCTGAACGCTTCATACTCGTGTCTCCTCCGTCATTCTCTGGGGGACAGTGTAAATGCCAGCCGGGCACGGCGTGTGCACTTACATTCATCTGTCAGGTGGAAATGTTACAAATGGGGTGTGCATTTAAATAACCTGTGCTATGCACATAATACCAAAACCCCTGTATAAAATCAAGTCGCAAATACCACCAAATAGAAGAACTCGAATCTGTGCAAAATTACGTGTGTGCATTTGTGCATTTGTGTGTCATGCCGGGGCGCTGTTCTTTCGTCCTTTTATGTCCGGCATCCTCCGGAACGCTTACCTGATCACGTACGCATCCACGATCTCGCCGACATACATGGTATGAATATCGGGGCCGCCTTCCGCTTCGGGATAGTATTTCTTCCGGATATCCTCCGGAATCCCGGCCAGTTCCTGGTCCTGCGAATAAAGAACCTTGCATTCCAGGGTGATCGGATATTCTTTGATCCCCGGCGTATGGTTGGTCTCCGGTTCCTCCAGGGTAAGACCGGCTTCCGTGACCTTATCGATATCGCGGCCGGACATCGTGCCGCAGACCTTGAAGATCTTAGGATCGGACGCTTCCAGATACGTACTCACCGTAAACTCCTGCGTCTTGTCCAGCTGCTCCTTGGTATACCTGCTTTGGCGGACATATACCACAAAGGTGGGCCTTCCCCACAATGTCCCCAGATGACCCCAGCCGATGACCATGGAATTGAATCTGTCACCGTTGGTATTCAGAAGGATCCCCTTCGGGAGCGCTTCGGTGATCTGCTTTGCATACTCTGTTACATTGATCTTTTCTTTCATGTTCGTCTCCTTTCACAGAAAACGCGCTTTGGGATCTGTCAACCAACGGCCGCAGACCGGCAAAGCGCGCTTTTTCTCGTCTGTTATGCTGCCCTTGACCAGGCCGAGCATCTCCAGTTCTTTCCCGTTGATCGTATCCGTTGTCACGATGATCATCTTGCATTCACCCCTTCTTTTACATACTGCAAAAAACCGCAAAGCTTCTGTTTCTATAATATGTCATCGGACCGGCCGTGTCAATTTCAATGGACAAACGGAGCAAAAAAATAAGCACCAGCCCCGTACAGTAAATGTACGAAACCAATGCTTGAATGCATCTTCAGGGGCTCGAACCCTGGACACCCTGATTAAGAGTCAGGTGCTCTTCCAACTGAGCTAAAGATGCATGCACTTAATTTCTTAACGCAAGTGCTATTATATAAAACCAGAGAAGAAAAGTCAACCCCATTTTTAAAAAAAGTTCTGACACGGTTTATGAAGCGGATCATGCCTCAAAGGGGAATTTATATGGCAGGTCGTATTTGTCACGTATGGTGATGAACTCCTTCTGCACAGCCTCTCCGACAGGCACTCCTTTGTCCTTCCGCTCCAGCCAGACCAGGTATTCCTTCTCTCCGGCGGTATAGATACGCTCCTCTCCCGGGGCCTTCTGAGAGGCGCGGAGCTCACGGAGAATGTCGCCTGTGATCTTCCGGAAGCTTTCCTCACCCATAAAGAATTCTGGATTGACGACCATAAAGAAATGTCCCAGGTGATAAGGCCTCTTCTGCCCGTCGGAGGACAATCCGTTCAAAGCCTTTAAAAAGCTTCCTGCCTGCAGGGCTGCCGAAAGCACTTCCACCACGGTGGCGTACCCGTAGCCCTTGTAGCCGGCCAGCTCATCGCCAATGCCGCCAAGAGGAGCCAGCGCCGCGGTACCCGCCGTCAGGTCCTTCAGGATCTGCTCCGTGTCGGTCAGCGCCTCTCCGTCCCGGCTGATGACCATCCCTTTGGGCGTGGCTTTTCCGCTCCTCGCGTAGAACTCCAGCTTTCCGCGCTGCGTGATGGAGGTGGCGCAGTCCAGCACAAAATCGAACTCCTCATCGGTCGGGAAGGCAAAGGTGAGCGGATTGGTGCCCAGCATGTTCTCGACCCCGAAGGTGGGTGCGATGGATGGTCTTGCATTGGTGCCGGTGATCCCGATCATCCCCTGCTTTGAGGCCATGGTCGCCCAGTAGCCGGCAATGCCGTAATGGGTGGAATTCCGGATGACGGCCATTCCCATCCCGTAGTTCCTGGCCTTTTCGATGATGGTATTCATGGCCTTCCAGGAGGCGACCATGCCCATGCCGTCATGGGCGTCCACGACCAGGGTGGTGGGGGTCTCCTTCAGGACTTCATACTCCGTCACCGGGTTCTGGATCCCCGCGTTGATGCGGTCGATGTAGATGGGCTTAAAGCGGTTGCAGCCATGGCTCTCGATCCCGCGCCGGTCACTTTCCAGAAGAACGTCCGCGCAGATCTTCGCGTCCTCCTCCGGGACACCCACGGCTTTAAAGCTGTCGATCATGAAATTATTGATCAGTTCCCACGGAACATAAGGCCTTGTCTCCATATATATCTCCTTTCTAACTCCTGCGCAGCCAATTCACGAACCGGTCATACCGGAGCAGCTTCTTGAGAAGCTCGATCAGTACGGCAGCTGCGAACGATACCGCGAACAGCACAAGGAAGATCAGCCACCATTTTTGGAAGGAATAGATAAAGTCCCTGCACCAGATTATCCTGAAAAGCTCGTGGACCAGAAAGATATTCATCGAGTATTTTCCCAGTATTTCCAGAACCTTCTTAAGTACAGGAATCCTTCCCAGCCCAGCATATACCACAAAACAGAGCAGAAACGCGATCAGCCCGTCGCAAATCGGCATCAGGAACGTATCCTTCCCCTTCTGGCGAAGGAGCAGAAATCCCAGCACGAGCAGCACGCCTCCTGAACACGAAAGTATGCGGCAGAAAAGCCTGTTCTGCCGGCAAAGTTTCTGATCCATGAGAACGATCAGATTTTGATCAGCAGAGACCATGCCCAGCACCATACTGAACAGATAATTTGGCAAAAAGGCATACTGATGATCCCTGGTCATCGGAAACAGCACATAGAACAGAAGTGATCCAAAAAGGACCACAGCCCCTCCCAGGCTTCTGTACAGCTTCAGCAGCAGCGGCATAAGGACGATCAGGATGATCGCCAGGGACATGTACCAGTAGGTTCCCAGAAAATTCGGCAGCGAAACGAGCTTTGCAAGACCGGCAGCATCGATCAGACAGTTCATCACACTCCTGAGCCCCGTCCCATATATCTTGACAAAACGGCCGGACTTTATCACAAACAGATCCAGCAAAATGATCAGCCAGAATAAAAACTCATATCCACCAAGCAGGGATACTAGTCTTCGGGTGCTCTGCCTTGTGGCATCCTTCCCACTGAAGCGGTACTCTGCCGACAGCTTCCTGTAATTGAGTGTGATTCCGTACGCCGACAAAAACGTAAACATCGCCACGCAGATCTTAAAAGATGCCGCGACCCAGTTTATGGCAGGCTCTGGAAAGGGGGTGCAGTCAACGATATATCCGGTGTATCGCTTCGGATCTCGGAACAGATGGTGAAAGAGCATGAAAATGATTGCAATTCCTTTCACAATCTGCGTATCATTTTTTGAAAATCCTTCTTCATATTTACTGTCTACAAGTTTCCCCATGGCACGTCACCCTTCAGGATCGATCAACTGGAGCAGCTTTTCGACCGCCCGCCGGTTACGGCTTTCATAGTCGATCTGCATCGTTCCGATCTCTCCTCTGTCAAAGGCCTCCATCGCGCCAACGATCCCCTCCTTTGTGCAGGGGAACAGGTATCCGCCATGATCTTCCATAAACTCTTTGCAGCCCGGAGTATCGGCCGCTGCGCAGGGAATGCCGAGCACATCCGCCTCCATCAGCACCATCGGCTGGCCCTCATAGAGGGACGGCAGAAGAAACAGATCGCACTTTTTGAGAACAGGCATCGGGTTTGCGATATAGCGGATCAGCGCTACGTTTTTCGAAAGTCCCAGCGTCTCCGCATAACGGCAGGTCTCGTCATACAGATCCCCCCGTCCTCCGATCAGGATCAGAAACGCATCCGGATGGCTCTTCCGATAGTCTGCAAAGGCATCCAGCAGAACTTTGTGGTTTTTCTCGACTGAATACCGGCCGACCGTGATGAACTTTCGAGCAGGACTGTCAAGGACTTTTTGAAGTTCCTCCACGGAAAAATTGCTTGTGGTGCCCGGATCGAAGGCAAGCGGCTGCTCCGCTTTTTCCAGGATCCCTCTGTAATCCATGCAGTTGTCGATCACGTGCAGCTTTTCGTCACTGCCGCAGATCGCAAGGGCGCTCTCACATGCACTCTGAGAGACAGCCACAGCCGCGTCATACTCGCGGTAAGCGTGCTTTAAGGTCAACTCATGCTGGTTGTGCTTTTCCCGGATCTCCTGCACCATGTTGTTGTGGATGACGATCACATTTGTCCCGACAGCCTCCTGGAAAAGACGGATCATCTTGCTGTTATATCCGGTATAGTGGACGCACACATCCAGACCGGCGGATCCGAACAGGCGCTGATACTCCCGCCGGTAGTATTTTTTGATGATCCTCCGGATCAAACCGTTGTCGATATTCTTTCTGGCAAACAGATATAAGGCTGCATATTCCGGAAGGGAAGCAAACCATTTGTTCGTAACCGGCATGAGGTCCACGTGATCCGGGATCACATCCAGACGTCCCGGATCATCGCGAAGGCCCGATTCCGACGCCATAGCCAGGAAGTGATACCGGCTGTCTTCCGGTTCTTCCTCCTGATCCAGGGAGATTGTACCGGAATGCGCGGTTTTTGCCGCAAGCTCCTTCATCTCATCAATCAGGTTCAGGTACGCAGACGTGATACCAATCCGCAGCACATCCCCCAGATAAAACGCCGTGATACGTGCCTTTTTCACAGGCTCTTTTTCCAGGACCATCTCAGGAGCCGTTTCATGGAAAAGCGCCAGACGCACGATCTCTGACGCGCTGTCAGGGCTGTCGAATCTGCAGTAGGTCTCCCTGAAAGCCGCATCCTCGTACTGTTTTGGCGCACGCAGCTCCTGAACCAGCGCGTCCACGTCTTCCGTGATGGGGAAAGGCAGGTCTTCCATTCTCCCGTAAATGCTACGGGTTCCCTCATACTCTTCTCTGTCGTACAAAAACAGAATGATCTTACCGTCCTGTTTGTTGGCATAATCATAAAAAACGCTTGAATAGTCGGTAATCAGGCAGTCTGCTGCAGCCAGAAACTCATAGGGCTCCAACGTCCCGGGCATCGGCACGATATGCTTGAAATTGTCATAGGAGATCGTTTTCCCGACAAAGGGATGCAGACGGAGATACAGGATTTCTCCGTCCTCCAGCCTTTTATCCAGATCTGCCAGCAGTTCTTTTATACGCACGGTCTGCCGCTCCGCTTCACCGGAAGACTGTGATTTGCCTCCGCCTCTCCAGGTCGGCATGTACACATAGATCTTTTCGTTTTTCTTTGCCAGTTTCTTCCGGACGGCCGCCTGTCTTTCCTTGTCAAAAAAGACCTGGTTCCTCGGATAGCCTGCCAGTACATAGGTTCCTTTGTAGATCCCGCCCAGGGTATAAGCCCGCCGGAACATATCACGGGTATATTCATTCGGAAGGCACAGATAGTCACTCATCAGAAGGCTTCGGATCATGTTTCCCTGCAGATGCGCCTCACCCGGGATCTCCGTGCCCATGCGCTTGAGCGGCGTTCCATGCCAGGTGTTGATGATCACCTGTCCCGGCTTCTTGATGTATCTGTGCGGATTTGTCACATCCAGAAAAAGGAACCCGGCCGTCGAAAGCAACGTCAAATACCGGGGTTCTGAACAGTCAACCATCCGTATTCTGGATAGATCATAGACCCGGAACAGTTGCTCTGCTTTTTCATGAACTTTTTTATCGCAGGAGAACCACACCTCATAGTCCTTGTAGTCATCCTTTTGGAGCTCCATCAGGATCCGCAGGAGATTTGAACCCAGATCCTTCCGGTATATGGAATCTACAAGGATCCTTTTTTTGTTGATCTTCCGATGTTTATACTGGTGAACATACCAACTGTTTACCAGTACATTTTTGATCTTTTTTACCATATTCCTCTCCTGGAATTATCAGGTCCTGAAAATCGTCCGCAAAACGATCTCCGTGCCGTTTCCGTCCCGGTATGGATTGAACTTGTCATTAAATACTTTATAGGCTTCCTCATAGCCCGTCCCGTCGTAGGACGGAAGCAGCCGGACCAGCTCCTCCTCCGTCTGTACGATCGGTCCCGGAAGCTCCTTCACGTCGATATAGAAGCCCCATTTTTCATTTTTGTACTCCTCATAATCGTACATAAAAAAGATCATGGGGCGGCACAGGTTCGCGTAATCAAAGAAGACGCTGGAATAATCCGTGACCAGCACGTCGCTGACAAGATACAGATCGCGGATATCCGGATAATCGGAGACATTGTACACAAACCCTTCAAAAGCCGTGAGATCCACACTGTTCTTTACCAGATAATGGGTCCGGAACAGAATGACCGAATCCTCTCCGCAGGCCTCCTGCCATTTGTCAAAATGGATGTTCAGGAAGAAGTGGATCCCCTTCAGCTCCTGCTCATAATTGGCCCTCCAGGTAGGCGCGTACAGGATCACCCGCTTGTCCTCCGGGATCCCCAGCTGCTTTTTCAGGCTGCGGATCTTCTCCGGATCGACCCGGCAGAGGCAGTCGTTCCGCGGATACGCGCAGTCGATAAAGATATCTTCCTTATGGATCCCCTTCAGGTTAAAAGCGCTGGTTATCTTTTCCTTATAAAACCCGGAAGGGCCGACCATGTAGGTGTACCGCTTTGCATCGGACGAATAGTGATACCGGTGCTCCTTCGGGACATACTGCGTGCCATGGTAATTGACGATGTCGTAGCCCAGCCTTTTGAGCGGCGTCCCGTGCCAGGTCTGCAGATAGATCTGGTCCTTTTTGGGCGTCATGTCACTGGCAAGTCTCGCGTTGGTAAACCAGTACTTTGCCTTCGCGTAAGCCTTGAAATATCCTGGCGTCCTGTATTTGACCACGCGCGTCCCGGGCTGCTTCGCAAGCCATTCAAATTCCTCCGGGTGTATAAAGGCCCATACCTTTTTGTACCCTTTGAAGGCCGGATCCGCCTGGATCGCCTCGTACAGGACCCTCGGGTTGCAGCTGTACTGCTCTCCCTTGTAGGATTCAAATACGATCATTCTGTCATCCAGAGGATACTTGTTCTTGTATTTCAGGGTATAGCGCGTTTTCCGGTAAAAATCCCTGACGCGGATATAGATGTACTTCGTCGTATCCCATTTATTCACGACTTTTTTGATATGGGTCATGACGTTGTGTTTGATCTTTCTGAGTTCCATGCCAACATTTTCTCCCCTTTACAGATATTCAGTATCCCTGCCCGTCTTCCAGCAGCCGCTGCCAGACGACGGCGGATCCCTGTCCGTCCTGATACGGATTGAATTTCCGGTTGAAGGCTTCATAGATCTCCTCATACCCGGAGCCATCATACTGCAAAAGCAGTTTTAAAAGTTCCTCCTCCGTCTGTACGATCGGCCCGGGAAGCTCCTTTTCATCGATATAGAAGCCCCGCATCTCTTCCCGGTAATGGTCATGATCGTACATGTAGAACAGGATCGGACGATGAAGGTTTGCGTAGTCAAAAAACACGCTGGAATAGTCCGTCACCAGCAGGTCGCTGATGACGTAAAGATCCCGGATGTCATCGTAGTCCGACACGTTATAAACGAAACCCGAAAACCGCGAAAGATCGATATAGTTGGCCACCATATAGTGGCTGCGGTACAGGATCACGGTATCTTCGCCCAGGCATTCCCGCCATTTTTCAAAATGGACGGCAAGCTTGTACCGGTAGCCCTGGTGGTCATCCTCCCGCCAGGTCGGGGTGTACAGAATGACTCTTTTGTTGTCAGGGATCCCGAGCTTTTCCCGGATCTCCCGTGCTTCCTTGTCGCTGTAACGGAACAGGAAATCATTCCGGGGATACCCGCCCTCCAGGAAGCAGTTTTCCTTTCCGATGCTCCTGAGTGCAAAGGCGCTGGTGATCTTTTCCCTGTAAAAATCAGACGGAGACAGGAACCAGGTGATGCGTCCGGCATCATATCTGTACTGGTATTCGTGCTCCTTCTGTTCGTAGGTCCTCCCCTTGAACCGCCCGATATCAAAGCCGAGCTTTTTGAGCGGCGTCCCGTGCCAGGCCTGCACGTAGACCTGATCCTTTTTGGGGATCACCTCATCGGGCATCCGGCAGTTGGCGATCCAGATACCGGCTTTCGCGCAGTATCTGTAAAAATCGCGGCTTCTGTACCGGACGACCTTTGTCCGCGGACAGCCGGCAAGCCATCCGTATCCTTCCGGCTCCTCAAATGCCCAGACCTTTTTGTACTCCCGGTACCGCGGGTCCCGCAGCAGTTCCTCGAAAAGAGCCCTCGGATTGCAGCTGTACTGTTTCCCCCAGTAGGAAACAAACAGGATCAGCTTCGGGTCCGTCCGGTACTTCCGGGCATACTCTTTTTTATATTTTCCTGCCTTGTACACGTTGGCCGCGCGAACTACGTGGTACTTCAGAAAACTGCTATGGTCAAAAACGAACCGGGCAGGGATCAGCAGTCCGGATTTCACTTTTTTCTGTAACGAGCCCATAAGGTTCCTCTTCTCTTCCTGTTTAGTTGCGGCGTTCGTCCTCCGCGCCGGTCTTCTGCAGCACTTCCCGGCAGATCCGTTCGCAGCAGGGCTCCGTCACCTGGTTAAAGAACCGGCTGCAGCGCTTTCGTGCTTTCCGGTACGGATCTTCGCCGAAGAGGCTGTCCGTGACTGCCCTGCAAAAATCCTCCATCGTCTCCGGCTTCGGGCCCGGCGTCACCTTGTCATAAGGAAAATTCATGCCCCGGTCCGCCAGATACTCGGCTCTGTCATAGGGTAAAAAGATCTCCGGCCTGTCAAGCAGCAGAAAATCAATATAGATGCTGGAATAGTCCGTGACCAGGAGGTCAAACAGATACAGGCTTCCGGTGATATCCTCCACCTGCTCGTTTCCGAGGAACCGGACCCGGTCCGTCAGGAACGGAGCCGCGATCTCCTTCTCGTTGATGTGTGTGCGGATAAACAAAAGCAGCTGGTTTTCTTCCAGGTATTTCTCCAGCGAAGCTTTGTCATAATCCGCGAACGGAAACAGCCGTGTACTCCTCTCGTCACGGAAGGTCGGTGCGTAGAGGATCGCCTTTTTGAACGGCGGCAGGCCCCCGCCGCACAACTTCCGGAGGGTCTCCTGTACTTGAACGGACTCGTCCGCTGTGTCTCTTACTGCCTTCTGACGGAAAGCGAGCAGCTCGTCATTACGGGGCTGTCCCCAGACCTTGATGACCTCCTCCGGCACACCGAAGCTCCTCCTCATGACCGGCACCAGCCTGTCCGAGGTGGTCAGGATGTATGTGTAATTGTCCGAAAAGATCCTGCGGAAGTAGAGTCTGGAAAGCGCCCCTTCGTTGGGATCCAGAAGGGCGATCTTTTTGAGTGGAACTCCGTGCCACAGGTTGATGATAAGACGATTCCGTTTCAGCCTGGGACCATAGACCGGCAGACCCGCCGAAGTAAACCAGACGCCGGCAGACAGGGCTTTTTTGATCCCGTCAGGGCTTTCCGTTTCAATAAAATATTCCTGTCCGTATTCTTCTGCCAGTTTTTCCCGCAGTACAGGATCGTTGATCACGAACAGCGGCCGGATCCCGGGATGGTTCTCCCGGACATGCAAAAAAAGATACCGGGAATTGTACGTAAAATGCCGGTTGTCCGTAGAAGAAAAAAGCCAGATCCTTTTGTCCGGCTTGACCCGGTTTCCCAGCCGGACCAGCTGCGTTCGCAGCAGCATCATTACCTTGTTCATATGAATAACCTGTTATCTATGACTTCAGCTACATATACTTCATGATCCCGTGTACCATGTAGGATACAAAAAAAGCCGCGCTTTTCAGCGGTCCGTAGCCTGCATAGCGGTAGGCCGTGTAGGTCATATGCGCGGACTTCAGCTTGTTCCGGGACTTGCTTCCTTCGCTCAGCCGATAAGCCAGATAGGGCTTGTTGATCCCGGCCGCTTTGCCGTACTTCTGCAGGATCCGGAGCCAGCAGATGTAATCCTCGTGGCTGTCCTCATGCTCCATCGGGAAAGCCAGGGCCACGTCGCGCCGGAGCACCACGGATGAACAGTTGATGGAATTGTGCTTAAGAAGCTCCCGGCAGGTGATGGTCTCCCTCACCGGAATGTATTTTCCTGTCGGGCTTCCGTCGGACCGGATGAGCTTGCGCCCGGTCGTACAGAGCACACAGCCGGTCCTTTTAAGGACCTGCAGCTGCTCGGAAAGCTTGCCTTGCTCCCACCAGTCGTCCGCGTCCAGAAAAGCGATGTATTCCCCGCGTGCCTCCCGGACGCCGCGGTTCCTGGAAGCACCCGCACCGAGGTTCCGCTCATTCCGGAAATACCGGAAGTCCGGCCGGTCCATGTACGCCTTCAGCGCCTCCGCCGTACCGTCGGTCGAGCGATCGTCGATCACAAGCAGCTCCAGAGGCACATCCTGCCTGAAGACCGAATCCACCGCCTGCCTGATATACGCTTTTCCATTGTATACCGGCATCACAACGGAAACGGCCGGTCTGATCCTGTCTGTCATTCCTCTGAATCCTTCAGTGCATTTTTCTGCTTGTCGTCAACGCCTTCGGAGACCTCTTTCTGGAAGAAGATCTTGACCGTCATGAAAAGCAGCTTCAGATCCAGAAGGAAAGAAAAGTTCTCGATATAGAACAGATCCAGCTTCAGCTTATCATAGGGCGTCGTGTTGTATTTTCCATAGACCTGGGCGTAGCCGGTCAGGCCGGCCTTGACCTTCAGGCGGTACATGAATTCGGGAATCTCTTTTTCGTATTCCTTCATGATCTCCCTGCGCTCGGGGCGCGGTCCCACCATGGACATGTCCCCCATGAACACATTAAAAAGCTGGGGAAGCTCATCCAGGTGCAGGTTCCGAAGCACCTTGCCGACCGGCGTGATACGGCTGTCATGCCGGGTCGCAAGCCTCGCTCCGTTCTTCTCCGCGTTCACGTACATGCTGCGGAATTTCCAGATCCGGAAGGGTTTTCCGTTCCTCGTGAGCCGCTCCTGCGTATAAAAGACCGGCCCTTTGTCGCAGAGCCGCACCGCGATGGCACAGATCGCCATCAGGGGCGACAGCAGCACGATGGCACATCCGGACAGAACGATATCGGCGACTCTCTTGATCGCCCGCTGTTCCACCGAAAGGCCGTAATTCCTCGACAAAAGAAGCGGCGTATCGAACAGGTGGATCCGCTCCGAACCCATCAGGATCACGTCCGAGATCTTCGGGCTCAGGTAGCAGCGGATGGAGTGTTCAAAGCAGTACTTTAAGTACCGGTTGCGGATCTGGGAAGGCAGATCCCAGATGATCACGCCGTCGTAATCCTCCATGATCCGGTGCACTTCCTCCTCGCCGCGGTCCACGTTGACCTTGGCGCAGATATTGTATTTGTCGCTGCGGCTGTTCATCTTGCCGATCAGCTCCCCGGGATCCTTTTCACCGAAGATCACCAGCAGGTTCCGCGCATGGTAATAGTGAGAATAAACGCGCCTGGACACAAAGATCCAGACCAGGATCAGGACGATCTGTACCGCCGACATCTTGAGGATCGGAACCGGTGACAGGAACCAGCGGTTGATCAGCGTGATCTCGAGGTACGCAAAGATGTTGGTACAGATCATCGCCAGTGTCAGCGAATAAAACACGTCGATCTTCTTGAGGAAGCCGACCCGGAGTCCCCCGTACATGTGCGAGAACATAAAATTGATCACCCCGTAGATGGCGATCAGGACCCAGTTACCTTTCCGCCAGAAGGGTTCAAAAATAAGGGCACGATAGTAGTCGTACCAGACGTATGCAAAGACCGCCGTCTGCGCCAATACGATCATAATGGCCATGCAGAAGATGATCAGTCTTTTGTAATCTTCGCGTTTGCTGATCTTTCCGGACAAAGATTTTTCCTCTCTTGCTATGAATATCATGTGAGAATCTGCCCCGGTTTCTGGTTCCGGACAGACCCTTTTTTTAGTATACCATACTTCCTACGGCAACGCCAGTTCTCTTGCCTGATTCATAAAACATTGCGGGAATTCCGGAATTTTGGTAAAATAGCATGGTAAACCATTGATCTGTCTGTTCCAGCACCGGAGGGAGTACTACATGGATAATATCAGGATCAGCATCATCGTTCCGGTATACAATGCCGAAAAATACCTTGCGGAATGCCTGGACAGTCTCGTGGGCCAGACCATGCAGGAAGGGCTCGAGATCATCGTCGTCAACGACGGCAGCACTGACGGCTCCGCGGATATTCTGGCTGCGTACGCAGACCGTTATCCGGACCTGATCCGGGTCTTTTCCATGGAGAACCACGGCGTGAGCTATGCCCGGAACTACGGTGCGCAGCACTCTTCCGGCGAATATATCCTGTTTGCGGACAGTGACGACAGACTGTACCTCGATGCCTGCGAAAAGCTGTACCGCAAAGCCTCCAGGGACGGCAATGACCTTGTCCTCTTCGGGTTTGACCAGTATGACTGCACAACCGGAAAGATCTCGGTCAAGCTTCCCTTGTTCGCGTCGGACAATTTCTGTCTGGCCGACACTCCCAACCGGCTCGCAATGGCTTCGCCCTATCCCTGGAACAAGCTGATCCGCCGGGACCTGTTCCTTGAGTGTCTGTTTCCCGTCGGCATCCGATATGAGGATGTTCCGCCCGCATTGTTCCAGAATGCTTCGGCCTCCTGCATCGGTGTCCTTTGGGAGCCTCTGTATTTTTACCGTTACAACCTGGGGTTTTCCTCGGCAATCTCCAAAGGGATGCTGGATACGACCCGCTCTCTCGCCTATACACGACGGATCTTTAAGAAAAAAGGCCTGTACGACCGGTATCGCGATGCCCTGGAATACTGGGCGGTCAACCGGACCTGCGTCCGTGGCTGGCAGCTGCTGCCCGACGAACAGCACGGCCGGCTTTTCCTGAAGCTCCGGATCATCACCCGATGCTTCTGGTTTCTCCGTACGCGTTACCCCGCCTGGCGAAAGAATCCGCTGATTCCCCAGTATCTTCCGAAATTCCTGCACAAATACTGGTATTTTTACAGCTCATGGCTTCATATGTGCGAAGCCATGATCCGCTGCGAGTACAAAACTCCGGAGGAATACCGGCGGTTCCTGAAGATCCGCCTGCAGCAGCATCCCTTCCGGGGCTTTGATTGATACTTCAAAAAAGATAGCCACTGGTACGCTCTCGAAATGAACTGGGAAGGCTCTCTGCCAAAAACCAGCATATATGGATTCTTTTTCATCTCAGTACTCCGCCGTTTTAATTGAGTTTTTACTGTTCTTTACTGTTTTTGTCAATGTCTTTACCGCGGAAATAAAAGAAAAGCCTGTATCCTTTGTTATGAGGATTCAGGCTTTTTTCAGACCTCCATTGCTTCTCTTTTGGCGTGTCAGCCTCGGGAAAGCGAGGTCATTTGTTCATATATTCCTGGTATGCGGGCAGGACTTCATCCGTCGGGCCCATCATCTTGATCTCGCCGTCGTGCAGCCACAGGATCTTCGTGCACAGCGAGCGGAGATGTTCCATGTTGTGGGAGACGATCACGACGGTCCGGTCGGAGTCGTTGATCAGTTCTTCCATCTTTGCAAAGCTTTTCTTTTTGAATTTCCAGTCACCGACGCTCAGGACCTCGTCCACCAGCATGATGTCCGTCTCCAGGATCGCTGTGATGGAGAAGGCCAGCTTGGAGTGCATGCCGCTCGAGTAGGTCCGTACCGGCATGTCGATGAATTTCCCGAGATCCGCGAATTCTACGATCTCGTCCATCTTGGCCCGGACCGCCTCCTCGGAGAAACCCAGCAGCATACCGCTGAGGACGATGTTTTCGCGCCCGGTCAGCTCCCGCTGGAATCCGACGCCGATGGACAAAAGGGCAATACTGTGCTCGTGCAGATCGATATAGCCTTCATCCGGGCTGAAGATGCCGGCGATGGCGCGAAGCATGGTCGATTTTCCGCTGCCGTTCTTGCCGATGATGCCCAGGATCTCGCCCTTGGGCAGGGAGAAGCTGACGCCCCGGACCGCCTCGTAAATCTCCGGCTTGACCTTCTGGCCCCGCAGCATATGCAGCAGGCTCTTTTTTATTGAAAACGATTTGAGAATGCGATAGCAGATGTGCAGATCATGCACCTCCAGGGCAATCTCCCGCTCTTCTGTTCTGTTATCTTCCATCCGAAACCTCTCTCGTAGTTTATTTTTACTCGTTCCTGAAGAACAAGGGACGCTCCCATATTCCAACAAACGAAAGTACTTCCTCATTGCAGTTAATCAGTGTACGCTGCGGTAATAAAAATCCTCTCTGCCCGCAAGGCCCCGGGCAACGTCGAGGCGAGCTAAGCGCAAACTACAACTTACAAAACGCTCAGCAAAGGCTTCGCGTTTTGAGTTTCCGTAAGCGCTGGATCTTGCCTCTCCTAAATGCGCCCTCAAAAGCCCTTGCTCAGCAGAGATGGATTTTCATCCACCTGCAGCTGTATCATCCTGACAAATCAACCGATAGCGCGCGAAGCGGTAACCCCTGGCCGACAGCTGTACACTTCCGGCGAACGCAGTATGACGCGTTGGGAGAATTTGTCAGGACCCTACAGCGGATCGTTCGCGCAGCGCTAACTTCTGGCCGTCAGCAGCAGTGGCTTCCGGGCGAACCGATTAAAGCCACACAGAGATCGGACAGTACAGCTGCTGGAGAAGAAGATCTTTCTATGCCAGGCAAGGTCTTTTCAGGGCGTTCTTAGGCGAGGCAAGATCCAGCTCCTACGGAAACTCAGAACGCGAAGCCCTTGCTGAGCGTTCTGTAAGTTGAAGTTGGAGCTTAGCTCGCCGAGCCGTTGCCCGGGACCTTGCGGGCAGAGAGATCTTCGAAATCCGCAGCGTACGTCCTCTCTGTTCCTTTAAACTGTGAGCCCTACATTACCTTCACGTAACTATTTTCGTATTTGTAGACGACGTGTACCCCGAGCCAGCATACAAACACGGACACCACGCCCCAGATCAGCATGAGCTTCCGGTACGGTGCGCTCGAATACAGTACACATAACCGGGCGGAGTTGATCAGCATGGAGGCGGGATTCACCGAGATCATGATCGTCCTGAGCGGATCCTCGACCTTATCCTCGATGGAGTAGAAGATCCCGGACATGTAAAACATGAGCCGCAGCACGATCTGCACCACATTGTACAGGTCATCCACAAAGACGCCGAAGTGCATGACCAGGCAGCCGATCCCGAAGGACAAAAGCGTGATCTCGATCAGCACCGGGATCAGGTACAGGATGTTGAAGGTGACCGGCACCCGGTAGATGATCATCATGATGACGATCAGTCCCCAGCAGATCATCATCTTGAAGGCGTTCACCATCACCCGCTGCAGAAGCAGGATATATTTGGGAATATAAACCTTGGAGATGATGCCCACATTCAGCCGCATCATCTTGACCGAGCCCTGGACATTCTTGCTGAAAAAGTCCCAGATCGTCAGGCCGATAAAGACGAACAGCGGAAAATAATCCACCCTGCTCTTGAACACCACGCCGGCGATAAAGGTATACACCAGCATAAACATCAGCGGATCCAGGATCCACCAGAGCCAGTTCAGGTAGGAGCTGGCCACCTCCGCCTTCAGATCCGACCAGGCGGAATACCGGGCGTAGGCAAAATATTTACGGATATCCATTATGAAGCGATCGATCATGCTTGTTCCGGCTCCTTCTTCTTTGATGTCAGATCCTTCTTGATCTGGGTCGTGGAGATCTCCGGCGTCCTGGGCAGATAGACCACCTCGCAGCCTTCCTCCTTCAGGAAATCGAATTTTCCCTCCCAGTCGTCCCCGATCACGAAGGTATCCACATGATACTCGTGGATATCGGAACGCTTCTGCTCCCAGCTCTCCTCCGGGATCACCAGATCCACATACCGGATCGCCTCCAGAAGCTGTTTGCGTTTATCATAGGAAAAATAGCACTTTTTCTGCTTTTCGTTCCAGTTGAACTCATCCGTGGACAACGCCACGATCAGATAATCCCCAAGCTCTTTGGCCCGGCGGAGAAGATTGATATGTCCGTAATGAAGAAGATCATAAGTTCCGTATGTGATCACACGTCTCATAACCAGTGTGCCCTCCCTCATGCATCTGCAGGCGCTCTTCTCTAAGCGCTCTCATCATGGTCAAAGCAAGAGTATACCACAAAAAACCGTATCTGTCACGCAGGAGTTATTCAGGCAGGAAATATTCCTTATGATAATCACTGCCGGCGCGCAGGCCGTTGTATTCCAGATAAAAATACTGCAGCAGCTTTTCCCGGAGCGGGTTTTCGTCCTCGTAGGAAAAGATTTCCCCGTCCTTTGTCTCATAAAGGCCGATCGCCGAGCGGAAGGGAACCTCCTCCTGCAGCGCAAGGATCGTGTTTCCGTACTTGGTAAGCGGAAGCCCCGCGGCCTTCTCCGTCATCGGAAGAAGGTCCGTCATGGTCGCGGACAGGCCGTTTTCCGGCAGATCCGCGTCAAAATTGGACCAGATCACATAGGGCACGACGCGCTTTGCGAGGGCGGCTTCCTCCTCGGTCCGCTCCGGGTCGGAGGGAAGTTCTCCGACAAAGGACGGCGCGTGATCGCCCACCATGCAGATGATCACCGGCCGGTCCGCCTTTTCAAAATACGCGGTCAGGGTAAGGAACGCCTCCGCCGAGATCGAAATACTCGTCAGAAACTCATCCACGTCGTCCGTCACGTCTCCGAGATCCTTCGTCGTATGGACCGTATCCATGGATGGATCGTTCTTCTCGTAACCTCCATGGTTCTGGAAGGTGAGAAGATACATGAATTTCGGCTTCCCCGTATCTTCCTCGTAGAGCCGTTCCAGCTCCAGATAGCTGTCCTCATCGAGCCAGTTCCGGTTCCCATAGGAATGATGATTCGAAAAAACCTCCTTGCCGAGCAGAATATGGTCAAAGCCCATGCCCGGGTATGCCTTGTCCCTGGCATAATTCTCCGGCGTCCCGCAGTGCATCGCGTAGGTCTCATAGCCAAGGGCATGGAAATACGCGGCCGCCTGCGCGTCTGTCGATGCCAGGTCCACATAGTTGAACGGAGCGTCGTTGTTCAGCAGGTACATGGAGTTGGATGTCAGGAGCTCATACTCCGAATTGTTGGTCCCGCCGCCCTCCAGCGACACCAGTGCATGGCCGAAGGACGCGTTTTTCAGGGCGTAAAAATCATCCAGATATCCGCTGTCCGCCTGCACATCCGAATAGTAATCAAGATCGCAGAAGGTCTCATTGAGGATCAATATCACGTCCGGCTGTACCTTCGCCGTACCCGCGGCCGCAGCCGGTTCCTCTTTGATGGCCGTATCCGCGTATCCCTCCGGAACGCGGTACGGGTACAGCATCTTTTTCAGGTTTTCCACACTGCACACACAGAACCCGGAGGTCTCGATATTTCGGCTCCAGAGCCAGCTGAGCACCGTCTCGTCCACCACGCGGAAGCGGCTGAACATGCCCAGATAAAAAAGTCCCGACAGCAGTGCCAGTACCAGCAGGTGAAGAAACCAGCTCCTGATCGAAATGAGCCCTTTTTCCCGGCACAGCAGATGATGCAGCAGGACCAGCACGACCTCTCCGGCGAAGAGGCCGACAAGGCAGATGACCACGGAACTGATCTCGAACCGGTAGCCGCCCGTCACGTTCATCGCCGTCTGGAAATTCAGAAGCTCGCTCGGAAACAGGGGACTTCCGTGAAAGAGGATCACATAGTGGTTCGCGATCGACCAGAGCGTCACGGCCAGCGAGCTTAGAAGCAGCGTAAAGGTCATACTCTGCAGGACCAGCGACAGTGCCATCGTAAGGGCCCCCAGAAAAGCCATGTTCAGCAGCATCACCCGCAGATCCTGTGTAAAGATCACGGGCAGATCCTCCGTCACGCTGTACTGCAGCTGTACATACTGCAGAAAGATCACTGCCGCGATCATCAGATATCGTAAGATCCGGTTTGCGGGGCTGATCCTTCGTCTATTATCCTTCATATAACAGAAAAAACTCCTTTTTACAGTAAATGGGTCTTTTTAAGCGTCCGGTAGGCCCTGCTCTCTTTGATCCGGGCCAACTCCTTCTCCGCCATTTTGCGCCCGTTCTCGGCTTCCTTTTTTTCGAGCCGCGTTTTTTCAAGCGCTTCATCCAGCCAGCGCATGCGTCCCTGCATCCGCTTCATGGCAAGCTCCACCGCCTTCACGGCCTCCTCGCTGCTCTCGATCACCAGCGTCTCGAACAGGAGCCTGTCATACGGAGAAAACTCCTTGTATTTTTCCTTCTCCTCCTCGTCGAGACGGCCGTATTGACGGCGGATGTTTCCGAGAAGATTCCGAAGAATGGCCGCGGCACCGGTCTCCATCTGCAGGGCATCCGCACGGATGACCTCCGGCTCTCTGCCAAAAGCAGCCGTTTCCTGTCCGGACAGGTCTTTTTCCTGCCGGTCACCGGTCTGCAGCACTGCAGCGGTCTCTGCCCCTCGCATCTGCCGGGATCTCTCCTCCAGGCACCGGCTCATCTCCCGGTACGCGCGGAAATAGCCCGAAATGTTGGCGAACGTCTTCTTTTTGGTCATGATCGAATCATCCGCCAGACGGCGATGATACAGAAGCTTCTTCTCGTAGCCGGCTCGTCCGGCAGAAAGCAGGCACTGGAAGGTAAACAGGTTGTCTTCCTGCAGGATGCCCGGGTAGAACCGGAGCACGTTCTCCTTCACAAACGCCGTCCGGAGCACGTACAGCCAGGCTGCCTGCAGGTAGTCCCCGCCGGCCTCCATGGCCGAAAGGAGTGCAGGCCCCGTATAGATGCCGGGATAATCTCCGGTCCGGGTATAAAACTTTTTGTACCTTTCGCATTCCTCCGCGTACGCATCGGTCTCTGCAAAAGGAACTACATCCATCAGCAGCATGTCTAGCTGCTCTTTTTCCATCCGCTGTACAGCCGCGGAAAGCCCGTCCGGCTCCAGGTAATCATCCGCGTCCATAAAATAGAGATATTTTCCCCCGGCCGCCTCGATCCCGGTGTTGCGGGCAGCGGAAAGACCGGCGTTCTTCTGGGTGATCACACGGATCCTTGGATCCTTTTTTTCATATTCCATAAGGATCTCGCCGCAGCCATCCGTGGAACCGTCGTTCACGCAGATGATCTCCAGGGATCCCTCTGTCTGCCCCGTCACACTGTCCAGACATTGACGAAGATATTTTTCCTTATTAAATACCGTCACAATGACTGTGACAAGCTTTCCTTCACCCATGGTTTCTCCTTCCCGCCGGACTTGTATATCAAAGATTTTCCTGAATCATGCATGGCCAGGCCATCAACAACAGCCCGATATCTTCCATGATTTTAGTTCTTTCGGAGGTTTTTGTAAAGGGAAGAGTGGCATTTACCCATAAAATAGGGTACAATGTGAATACAGCGTCAAACGCCTTCTGCCACGTTGTGCTTCCTGAGGAGTTTCTTCGGTATGCACATATGTGGATATCAGAGTAATAATCCCACGAGAGGAGTGATGATTTGTCTGAGATCATGCTTTCTGTCATTATCCCGGTCTATAACGCGGAGGAGTTTATCCGTCCCTGCCTTGACAGTATCCTGACGGAGCAGGATGTTCCGCTGGAGGTCATCTGCGTGGATGACTGCTCCACTGACTCGACCCCGTCCATTCTGCACGAATACACGCAAAAGTACCCGAATGTGCACGTGCTGCGGAATGAGGAAAACATCTTCGCCGGCCGTTCCCGCAACCGCGGACTCGAGAAGGCCTGCGGCCGCTACGTCCACTTCATGGACGCGGACGACTATGTGATCCCCCACGTCTACAAGGACCTGCTGCCGATCCTCACAGACAACGATCTGGACTGGCTGAAGGCTTCCTGTGAGGCTGTCGATCTGGCGACCGGCGAACATGTCACCAACTATAAGTATGAAATATCCAAAATGAGCCCTCAGTTCGAGGAGGTCCTCCTGGACTTCCACGACTTTCCGGACAAAATGTTAAAAAACATCTCCGTCGTCCCCTGGAACGGAATCTACAAGAGGTCCTTCCTGCTGGACAACAACATCCGGTTTAATTCCCTGCGGTGCAACAACGATCATTCCCTGTATCTGGAAATCTGCGTCAGGGGAAAACGCATGATGTTTACCCGGAAGCCTCTGGCCAGGCACCGTGTCAACAACAGCCAGTCCCTGGTCGGCGGACGGATCCGCAATTTTGAGGTGCATTTTGAATCCTACCGGATCACCCGTACGCTCTGTGATGAGGCCGGGGTCTCTCCGCGGGTGCGGGCCGCCCTGCTCGGCAACTGTCTGTCCGACATGCTCTACTGGTACGGAACCGTACCCGAAGAATCCGAGCTGAAGGGTAAGATCGCCGGGGACATTCGGGAATTTCTCGGTACTGAGGTCAACATCGAAGACTTCTACTGCTACCGCCGGACCGACTGGCTGATACGCCGCCTGGAACCGCTGGGCCTTTCGATCCCGCAGGAATTCATGCTCAAGATAGACGGCCTGCTGCCGCCGGTCGCAGAGGGTACGGTCTCCGTATCCGTCGTCGTTCCGGTCTGCGGGGACGGAACTCATCTGTCCCGCTGTCTCGCAAGTATTCTCGGGCAGTCTCTCACGAGCCTGGAGGTCCTCTGCGTCGATACGGGCGAGTCCCGGAAGGCATCCGCCATTGCGGCCCACTATGCCGCAAAGGATGATCGTGTCCGGATCCTTCCCTGCGAAAAAGTCCAGTTTCTGCCCGGGGCCCCGGATGGCGATCCGGTCACGGCACCCGGATACGGGGCTGCCATCAATACCGGCATCCGTGCGGCCGCCGGCAAATACATCGGCATCGTACGTCCGGTGGATTTTATCGCGGAGGATTTCTACGAATTTATGTACAAAAAGGTCAGCGCCGCCGGCCCGGAAGTGGACTTTGTGCTGGCTGACTACTATGACCTGCTCGAAGCCCCCGAGGAAAAAGGCTCTTCCAAAAAAGCTGCCACGGCCTCCTATATGCGGGTACGACGTCCCGTCTCCCTGCGCTCGGCGACCTACGCACATCCGATCTACCTTGGCAAGGTCCGGGGACTGCGTTTTCCGATGCTTGCGGGAAACGGCCTGTACCGCCGGAGCTTTTTGCAGGAAAACCAGATCCGGTTTAATGAAGCGTATTCCCGGACCATGCGGGATGACTCCTTCTGCTGCGCCCGCACCCTCATGGGAAAAACCGTTCTGCTGGAAGGCCATCCGGCCTATTATCGCCGGGCTCTTCCCGTAAGCACGGTTTCGGACAGGACAGAGATGATGGAAGCAGAGCGGGATTACCACTACATCCTGGAACTGCTCTTTGAAAACCAGCCGTCCGCATGGGGCGGTATCCGCAATGTCTACTGGAAAGCCCGGTACGACCAGGCCCACCTGATGATGCAGCGGCTTGACGATGACCTCCGTCCGGAATTTGCCCGTCATCTTCAGGACAGGTTCTACCGGAACAAAGGACAGCTGAGCCGTCCGCTGATGACCAGGGAAAAATGGAACGCCGTACAGCTTCTTTTGAAGGATCCTGACCGCTACGCGGCCTCCTTCCGGACCGGAGACGGCCTGCCGGAGACGGACGCTCTCCACGCTTCGTTTGAGAGCCATCTGTCCGATTCCTACTGGGATGCAAGGCGCAAGGTCAAGGGCATGGTACCGAAAGAGGTACGAAAATCCCTGCGAAAAGCACTTAAAACAGTCAAAAAATAAGTCACTTTTATGTAAATTCAATTTGTAAATACATTTTACAAATTAGGGAGACAACGATGAAAGCATACGAAAGACTCATCAACTATGTACAGATCCACACCACCAGCGATCCGGACGCCGAAACCGTTCCCTCCACCTCCCGCCAGTTTGATCTGGCAAAGGTACTGGCGGACGAGATGACCGCCCTCGGCATCTCCGACGTGCGTGTGGATGAAAAATGCTATGTCTACGGAACGATACCGGCCACGGCCGGGTGCGAGGATGCCCCTGCCCTCGGCTTCCTGGCACATCTGGACACCGCGCCGGATTTCAGCGGGGAGCATGTACACCCGCAGATCCACAAAAACTATGACGGAAAGGACCTCCCGCTCGGTACAAGCGGCCTGGTCCTGAGCCCGTCCAAGTTCCCGCATCTTGCGGATCTGGCAGGACAGACCCTCATCACCACGGACGGCACGACGCTTCTCGGCGCCGATGACAAGGCCGGCATCGCGGCGATCATGACCGCCGCGGAGGAGCTTCTTGGGAATCAGGCTCCCCACGGGAAGATCTGCCTCTGCTTCTCCCCGGACGAGGAGATCGGCGGCGGGGCGGAGGATCTGGATATCCCGGCTTTCGGGGCTGCCTACGCCTACACCGTGGACGGCGGGGCTGCCAACGAGATCGAATACGAAAACTTCAACGCGGCGGAGGCGGTCTTCACCATCAAAGGCTTCGCGATCCACCCGGGCGACGCCAAGGATAAGATGATCAACGCCGCCCTCCTGGCCTGCCGGATCAACGCCATGCTGCCGGAAGCCGAGACGCCGCGGGATACCGAAGGATATGAGGGGTTCTTCCACCTGACGGACATGGAAGGAGACGTCTCCGGGGCCACGCTCTCCTACATTGTAAGGGATCACAGCGCGGAGAATTTTGAGGCAAGGCTGGCCACGCTCCGCCATATCGAAAAGATCATGAACGAGCGTTGGGGCGAGGGGACCGTCACATTGACGATCACCATGCAGTACCGCAACATGAAGGAGAAGATCCTTCCCTGCATGCATCTGGTGGACAATGCCAAAGCCGCCATCCGGGAGCTCGGCATGGAGCCTGTCACTTCCCCGGTGCGGGGCGGAACGGACGGCGCCCAGCTTTCCTACCGCGGACTCCCGTGCCCGAACCTCGGAACCGGCGGCTACGCCTTCCACGGCCCTTATGAACACATCACCGCCGAAGCCATGGAACAGGTCGTCCAGGTGATCCTCGGGATCATCCGGAAATACGCGGAACAGCCGGATGTAAATTGACTGATGCACATGAAAAGGGCGCTGCCATAAAGCAGCGCCCTTTTTGTGTGTAGAAATATGGTTTTGACTTCGTGTTATGCTCTGCGGCGTCTTCTGACGATCACCGCTGCGGCCACGGCCAGCACAGCTGCCATCAGAAGGATGGACAGATACATGCCGACAGGCGTATCATCGCCGGTCTTGACGGTCGGCTTCTTGGTCGGAGTCGGCGTCGCGTTCGGCTTCTCGCTGTTCTTGATGGTCACGGAAGCCTCCCAGTTGTTCTCCACATCGAAGGTCACCTTGCCCTTGTTGCTGACGGAGACATCGTAGGCAAACTTGCTCTTGTTGATCGGTTTGCCGTCCTTGTCGGTCTCGGCGATGTACAGGCTGTAGCCTTCCTCGGCGACCTGGACCATGATCTCCTCGGACACCTCGGAGCCGCCGGCCAGATCAAGCTCGACGATATTCTGCGTTACCACGCCGTCTTCGACAGACGCAAGGGTCGTCAGATCCTTGTCCGTAAAGATGCCGGCATAGAACTTCTCGCTGCTCTTCTTCGCCTTTCCATCGGCTCCCAGGAACTTCTTGGTGATGGTCAGCTTGCCATCCAGATAGTAGCCCTTCGGGATCGAGATGAACTCGTTGTAGAGATAGATGGTCGTCACCTGCGTAGCCTCGTCAAAGACGACGGTCTCCGACTGGCCTTCCTCGTCAAACTCCACAAAGAACTGCGTTCCATCCTCGGTGGTACCTCCGAGCTCGCCGATCTTTTCGGTGCCGTTTGCATCCGTCACCTCGAATACTTCATATTCCTTGCCGGAAACCAATCCCTTAAAGGTCACGGTAGCAGTGCTGGTACCACTGTAGGTAAGTGCTTCAACCTTGGTACCGTAGGCCAGATTGTCTGTGCCCTTATCGTACACAGCCACGTAGAAGGTGCCGCTCTTGGCCTTCATCTCCTCGCTGTTCATATAGCGGAGATCCTTCTGCACGGTCAGCTCTTTGCTGCCTCTGTCATCCTCGACGAGCAGAACGGTCTTGCCTTCGGAGTCGGTCGTGGTGCTGCCCGTGGAGGTCACCTTTCCGGTCTCGTCGATCGTGAAGGTCGTCGTGGCGGTCACCTCGTAGCCTTCCGGTGCAGTCACCTCGACCAGCTTATATTCCTCGCCGGTCTTCAGGCCAGTGATCTCGTGATCCTCTTCCG
The DNA here is from genome assembly GCA_017463155.1 of Blautia sp. Taxonomy (GTDB): domain Bacteria; phylum Bacillota; class Clostridia; order Lachnospirales; family Lachnospiraceae; genus Blautia_A. Next base: position 19,343 of record JAFTPT010000003.1, on the reverse strand, counting down.
TGGAGGTCCAGCTGTCGACGACGTTGTCATCCTTGTCGCGGATCTCGATCACCGCGCCCGGCAGTTCCTCACCGTTAGCCGCATCGACCTTGCGCACCTTGACAAAGGTCGCCTCGTCCTCCACCAGAAGGACATCGCCCTTGACGGTGGTCGTCGTCTTCTCCTTGTCGATATCGCCGTTCTTATCGAGTGTGAAGGTGGTATCGGTGGTCACGGTGTAGCCTTCCGGTGCCACAGTCTCGCGAAGCGTGTAGGTCTTATCGACATCCAGCGTTACTTCCTTGGGCTGGTCAGTGGAGGTCCACTTTTCGACGGTCTCACCGGTCTCGGTATCGATGATCTCGATCTCGGCGCCAGGAAGCTCCTTGCCATCAGCGACATCGACCTTGCTGATCTTGACGGTCTTTTTAGTCAGGTGGTTTTCAAACGCTGCTTCCGCGGTCTTGTCCTTCTCGATCGTACCGGTCACATCCTCCAGCTTCGCATAGTTGTCTGCCGTGTAATCCTTCTCGGATACGGTATAGGTGATCTTTGTGGGAAGCTTTTCGGCCTTCCTGCTCTCGCCGTGCTTCAGCGTAAAGACAGCCGTTCCTTCCTTGAATTCCATCTCACCGTAGGTGCCGTTGATGGTTTCATCACTAAGCTTCACGGTGAATTCAAATTCCTTTTCCGTGTCAGGCGCTGCGCCGGCCACGGTCTTTTTGACCTCCAGGCTGCCGGTCTCATGCTCGTAGGTATTGGTCACGGTCACGGTACCGCCGGCCGTGCCGGTAACGGCAGCTTTGCTGCCTTCCTTGCCATCCACCGCGTAGATCGTGGTGAGCTTGTAATCCGGAAGCTCCGCGTTGGTCTCCTCGACGGTGTACTCGCCGGGAACAAGCTCCTCGATCGTGTACTTGCCATCGGTAAACTTGTCATAAGTGACCGTGCTCTTGTAGTTGTCCGGGCCGGTGATCGTGAAGGTCAGCGCCTTCTTCTGCTCATCGGTCAGGGTAACCGCATCGCCTGCAAAGGTCTTGACGATCGTCAGACCGTTCTTCTGCTGCTCGTACTTGTTCGTGACCGCGATGGTGCTGGTCTCACCGTCGGCAACCATGGCTTTGCTGGTCTCGGTCTCACCGACCTTGTAGGTCGTAACGACAGTGTAGCCCTCGACACCCGTGTTGGTCTCGGTGACGGTGTACTCACCGAGCGGGATGTTCGAAAGCGTCAGCGCGCCGTCGGTGAAGTCCGCGTAGGTCTTTGTCACTTCGGTAAAGCCCTCGGGACCGGTGATCGTAAAGGTCAGCGCCTTCTTCTGCTCATCGGTCAGCGCGTCGGTATCGCCTTCGAAGGTCTTGGTGATCTTGAGGCTGCCTTCCAGCTTGTTGTAGGTGTTGGTGACAGTCACAGAACCGCCTTTTTCGCTGGTGACCGTGGCCGTACTGCCGGCTTCGCCGTTCACCGCGTAGGTCGTGGTGACTTCGTAGTCCGGCACTTCCGCGTTGGTCTCGACGACCGTGTAGTCGCCTGGCACCAGATCCTCGATGGTGTAGGTGCCGTCCGCTGCGAACTTGTCATAAGTGACTGTCGTGTTGTAGCTGTCCGGTCCGGTGACCGTAAAGGTCATCGCCTTCTTCTGGGCGTCGGTCAGCGTCACCGCGTCACCTGCAAATGCCTTGGTGATCGTCAGGCCGCCCTTCAGCTGCGTATAGGTATTGGTGACGTCGATGGTCTTCGTCTCGCCGTCCGCGATCGTGGCCTTGCTGGTCTCGGTCTCGCCGACCTTGTAGGTCGTAACGACAGTGTAGCCCTCGACACCCGTGTTGGTCTCGGTGACGGTGTACTCACCGAGCGGCACATTCGACAGCGTCAGCTTGCCATCCGTGAAGTCCGCGCAGGTCTTTGTGACCTTCGTGAAGCCGGTCGGGCCGGTGATCTCGAATGTGATCTTCGCCTTGTCGGCATCCTTGATCGCGTCGCCCGCGAATGTCTTGGTGATCTCCAGGGTTCCTTCCTGCTTGTTGTAGGTGTTGGTGACAGTCACGGACCCACCGGTCGTACCGGTAATCGTGGCGGTCTTTCCTTCCTTGCCGCCCACCTCGTAGGTCGTGGTCACTTCATAGTCCGGAATGTCCGCGTTAGTCTCTTCAACTGTATAGTCGCCCGGTACCAGGTCCTCGATCGTGTATTTGCCGTCCGTGAACTGATCGTAAGTCACCGTCGTCTTGTAATCATCCGGACCGGTGACCGTAAAGGTCATCGCTTTCTTCTGCTCATCCGTCAAAGTCACCGCGTCGCCCGCGAATTCTTTGACAATGGTCAGGCCGCCCTTCAGCTGCTCGTAGGTGTTGGTGACGGCGATGGTCTTTGTCTCGCCGTCCGCGATCTTGACCTTACTGGTCTTATCATTGCCTACCAGATACGTTGTCACAACGCTGTAGCCATCAACACCTGCATTGGATTCCTTGACCTCATACTCGCCGAGAGGGACGTTCGGAAGCGTGTACTTACCGTCCTTGAAGTCCGCGTAGGTCTTTGTAACCGTTGTGAATCCCTTTGGCCCGGTGATCTCGAAAGTCATCTTCTCCTTGTCCGCATCCGTCAAGGTTTTGGTATCGCCTACGAACGTCTTGGTGATCTCCAGGTTCCCTTCCTGCTTGTCATAGGTGTTGGTGAATGTGATCTTCGCATTGTCTCCGTCCTTGATCTCCACAGAGGCGGTTTCTGCGTCTTTATCATTCACCTGGATCTTCGTCTCAAGCTTGTATCCATCAACATTTGCGTTTGACTCGGTAACGGTATATACACCGAGCGGCACATTCGACAGCGTCAGCTTGCCATCTGTGAAGTCAGCGTAGGTCTTTGTGACCTTCGTGAACCCGGTCGGGCCGGTGATCTCGAACGTGATCTTTGCCTTGTCCGCGTCTGTCAGCGAATCTGTGTCGCCCGCAAATGTCTTGGTGATCTCCAGGTTTCCTTCCTGCTTGTTGTAGGTATTCGTGATGGTGATCTTTGCGGTCGTGCCGTTCTTGACCTCTGCGGAAGCGGCCTTGGCTTCCTTCCCGTCCACCTTGTATGTCTTCACAAGCTCATATCCGTTCAAGGTCGGATTGGTCTCGGTGACGGTATATGTGCCGACCGGAAGCTTGGTGAGCTTCAGGACGCCTTTTGTAAACTCTCTGTAGTACTTTGTCTCCTTGTAATTATTCGGTCCGGTGATGTCAAATTTCACCTTCGCCTGCTCCGTAGCCGGAATCTCGTCACCGCTGAAGGTCTTGGTGATCTCCAACTCGCCCTGGGGCTGCTTGTCATTCTGGACACGGATGATGTCGTTGTTGTAGTAGATACGGGGATCCGCATCATAATTCGGAATATCCGCGATCTGGAAGGTATAATGCGTGGTCTTTTTCTCATATCCTTCCGGTGCCTCGGTCTCGACAAGATAATAGGTCTTCCCTTTCTCCAGGAACCAGCCGTCATTCGCGGAGTTTCCGGACACAGTGGCGATACCGTTCTCTCCTGTCTCGACCTCGACCTGCTGGCCGTTCCTCGGGCCTTTCGTATATCTGACGGGTGTGCCGTCCCCGTTAAAGAGCGCAAATTTCGCGCCCTTCAGGGGTTTGTTCATGAGATCTCTCTCGTGCTTGAGAAGACGGATGGAGTAATTGCTCGCAGATCCGGAACCGGACGTATTGACCGTCGCATTATTCGTTGTCGTCGCGGTAAAGCCTTCCACCTCGGCCTGGTTGGACACAGTCCCCGACTTGAGCGGACGGCCGGAATAGCTGATGGTGATCGCCGTCTCATTCGGAATCTTGAATGTAGCCGTGGATCCCGAGACATTCCAGGTCACGCCTTCACTCGGATTGACTTTGATCGTGGAATAATCGACACTCAGGTTCGTGAACGTATCCGTGAGCGTAAGGGTCTCCTTGTCGCCGATCTTCGCCGCGGTGGGATTGACCGTCAGCGTATAGGTGAGGACCGGGTTGGGCGTATTGTCATCCTTCAGTGCGGCTTCCTTGGAAAGGCCCGGATACTCATAGGTGACCGTTGCGCTGCTGGAGGAGCCATCCCAGGTCGCCGTGTTGCTCAGCGATACGATGTAGCCGCTCGATTTTCCGGCCTCTTCCTTCATGGCGTCCAGCGTGGCCTTATCCTTGACGACCATGAAATACCGGAGCAGATACGCATCCAGATACTTGCCGTCCTCCTTGGGAAGGCTGTCAGCCGTGACGGTAAAGGTCATGGTGTTCCCGCTGACCGAAGGAATCACGGCTTCCCCACGATAATTGTTGAACAGGTTCGAAAAATGCTCGATAAAGTAGGTATCTCCCAGCTGGCTGCCCGCCTCCGCGACGCTGAGATAACGGAGCCTGCTGTCGAACGTGTCGGTGAACGTAAAGGTATCCTCATTCACACCGCGGAGTATAAGCTTGAACAGGTAGGCCGGATACTCGATACCATCGATGGTGACCGTTCCGGCGTATTCACCTTCCTTTTTGATCTCCGCCTCGGCAGGCGTGACCGTATCGTTCGCGGTCAGATCATCTCCGTTGGCGGCGGTAAAGGTCACATTGTTCGTATGTCCGCCGTGGCTGCCGCCGGCCGGATAATCCTCCAGCCACTCCTCATTGAGGGTCGTCTTGACAGTGACGGTCACCTTCCGCTCGCCGGCACTCGGCTGAAGACCGGTCTTTGTCTTTGCCTCATCCTGGTAGAATGTGATGACCAGATCATCCTGCTGTGACCCGGAGACACGCGCGATTTCCTTGGTCTCGCCCGAAAGGAGTCCATCGATCTGTACATCAGTCTCTGAATCAAAGACAAAATTATCGACCAGGTTCGGATTCGCGTCGCACTTCGGCGCATGATCTATCACCACCGCCGTGGTAAGGCCAAGCTTCGGTACGGTCAATGTGACTTTCCACGTGACCGTCTTGTTATTCATATCGATTTCGGTATGGGTCTTTTCGACGCCGGCGGCCTGGTCCGGTCCCGGACCCACCTTGCCGCTGCCCTGCCCCTTCACACCGTCCGGGGTCTCGACATCGTTGCTGATCGGGGTATCACCGGCTTTGCCGGTCACATCGATCTCGGTCGTGTAGGTGATATCATAGGAGCAGATCCCGTCGTCTGCCGGCACCGTCCAGGTCCAGGTATCGTCGCCCTTTACAAGGCCGCCCTCGCCCCAGTTCACGGTCGTAGTCGACGGAGCGCCCTCCTTCGGCGTGCGCGTGACGGTGATCCCGCTGCCGCTGTAATCCATGATCTCCTTGCCGTTTCCGATCTTGTCGGTGATGGTCTTGCCGGCCATGGAGCCCAGCCTTTCGGGATTGACATGGATCTTCCAGGTGACGGTCTTTTTCATCCCGTTCTCTTCTGTTACCTCGGGCGCGTCCTTCGTAATCGTATACCACTCGATCTGGTTTTCAAAATTATGGCTGTCCTTATCCGGCTCCGGATCCTGGTTGCTGTTGACCACAACGTCGTTTTTGGTCTCCTCCACCGTACCCTTACCGGTCAGGTTTCCGAAATCCACCTTGCAGTCGTAGGTAATGGTCACGGTCTCCCCGTCCTCCATCGTACCGATATCCCAGGAAAAACCAGTCTTGTCACTGTTAAATAAAAAGCTGTCGTCGGTCGAATATGCTTTTGAGGAATCACTGCTGGTCGCCTTCGGTTCCGCGGCATAGCTCAGCCGGTTGCTGCTTCCGGACAGTGTGTCGTTGACCGTGACGTGTTCATTGTGACCCTTGGAATCCACAGTCAGCGTGTAGTGGATAACGCCTTTTTCCCTGTCAAAATTTCCGCTCTTCCGGATAGTCACCTCGGAGGTGTTGTCGATCTGTACCTCCGTATCTGTATTGGCCCCGAATTTTACGCTGTCGGCATCCTTGCTGAACTCACCGGAGATGGCAAGGCTGAATGCCGCGTTTCCGGCTGCCTTCAGCTGCTCATAGGCTTCTCCGCCTGCTTCGTTCCAGTTGAAGGTCAGCACGCCTCCCGTAACCGAATACACATTGCCCGGAAGCGTATGCACATGTCCGCCGGCATCCGTCACGTTGATGGAGATGGTCTTATCGGAAAAATCATCTGCCGAGAACCCGATGGGGATGTTGTAGGTCATGGTTCCGCTGTCCGGGAACTGATTGCCGGAAGATTCTGCAAAATACATCGTGATCTCGTAGGGCTTGCCGGACTTGGCCACCCACTCGCCTTCACTGTTCGTATAAGCATCGCCGTTGATCGAGATCTCGGTCATATACGCGGCCAGATCACTGCCTGCGCCTACCTGCGGTGCATTGTTCGTGCCCAGCTTTCCGCCTGCATACAGCGAAAAGCTGTCAGACGTAAAACCCATGGAGCTTACGTCCCCGGCAGCTGTCTCATTCACATATCCGGAAGAAAGCTTCTCGACACTTCCGTTATCCTCGATATGGATGACACCCTCATTCAGGACCTCGTCCACATCCGCATTCACTTTGGTCAGGAAATCGATCCTGACGTCAACGGTGCCATCCTTCGGCTCGATGCGGTTTCCTTTATATAAGAAATAAACGTCCACGATCGCGCCTTCGAACACGACATCGTCGCCGTAGCCGTAGGCCGCCTTGATCTGGGCCACAGCCTGGCTGTAGCGGCCTGATCCGGGAGCGATATAGTCCGCGCGCAGCTCAGAGCCGGCCGGAAGCTCCGCTTCCTTTTCCGCTACGGCATGCACGGACACATAACCGTCCTTATAATCAAAGACTGTCTTCACTTCTTTTTCAGCGGAAACCTTGATCACATCTCCTTCGGCCAGGCCGGCAGCTTCATAGACAGCGGTCTCTTTTTCGCTGACACTGCCTTCGCCGTCCACCTTGACGCCGGTGATCTTGTAGGATTCATCCGCCTTGACAGAGAAGGTCAGTCTGCCTTCCGTGACCTTGACCGTCTCTTTGGAGACGTCCTGTCCATCAACGAGGACATGGGCTCCCTCCTCGACGGCAAAGGAAACAGAAACTTCCTTCTCCTCAGCCTCCTCCTCGGGAACCTCCTCTTCGGCCGGTTCCTCTTCCACTGCCTCTTCCGGTGCAGCTTCTTCACCCTGGCCGTCTTCTGCCGGAACTACTTCCTCTGCAGGTGTCTCTTCCGGTGCCGGTTCTGCCGGCACTTCCTCCGCCGGCTTTTCCGCAGGCGCCTCTTCGGACGCGGGCGCAGGTTCCGCCGGTTTCTCTGCCGGAGCTTCCTGTGCTGCAGGCGCAGATTCCGCCGGTTTTTCCGCCGGAGCCTCCTTCGCTGCAGGCGCAGGGGATGCCGGTTTTTCTGCCGGAGCTTCCTTCGCTGCCGGTGCAGGGGCTGCTGGCTTCGGTGCCGGGGCTTCCTTCGCTGCAGGCGCGCTCTCTGCCGGCTTTTCCGCCGGAGCTTCCTCCGCCTCGGAGACGTGTGCAGCTGCCTCCGTCGTCACGGAGCCATCCTCGGAAGCATAGACAAGATATCCGGACTGCTGCAGGATCATGGCCGCTGCCAGCAGCAATGAAAGATATCTTCTGATTCCCGATTGTTTTTTCATCTGTTACTCCTCCTTGTACTGGATTCCAGCCCTCCGGTAAAGGCTGTTTTTACACAAACTACTCTAATTATATTATAATCTGTGTTAAATTGTTTTGCAATATGTATTATCTTTTCGAATACAGAATTCTTTTCGAAAACAATGACAATTTCGGTCTTATCCTTACAATGTAGTTTTCATAAGAAAGACTTGACAAGGCTATATTGTTTGCATATACTATTTTCCAGTAGAAAATAATTTTCAAGATTGGAGAACAAATCGTCATGGCTAGTGTAATCAGCAATATTTCACACAAAGCAGAGCGTGCAGCCGCCAGCCTCCTCATCGACAAGCTTCTCAAGGACGTCCGGAAGGACCGTGAAAAGACCTTCATACAGCTGATCGATCTGGCAGAGAAATTCTGGGGCGACGGCATGTCCAAGGATACCTACGACAGATTCCGCGCGGCCGTAAAGGATCCCAACAACCGCTGGAACAAATTCGTCAATGCCGTCATTGATGAAACAGATCCCCACGTAGCCAAGATGGCGCTGCTCAATCTTGGTTTTGAAGCCTTTTTCTATGGCACCAAAACGATCCGCAAGAACCGCGAGATCTACAACTGCAACATCCCGTGGCTGATCCTTTTTGATCCCACCAGCGCCTGCAACATGCACTGCGTCGGCTGCTGGTCCGGTACCTACGGCCACAAGCACAACCTGAGCTTTGAAGACATGGACAAGATCATCACCCAGGGCAAGGAACTGGGCGTATATCTGTACATGATGACCGGCGGCGAGCCCCTTGTCCGCAAAAAAGATATCCTGAAGCTGGCCGAGAAGCACAACGATGTGGAGCTTTCGCTCTACACGAACTCCACGCTGATCGACGAGGATTTCTGTAAGGAAGTCGTCCGCCTCGGCAACATCACCTTCCAGCTTTCCATCGAGGGCACGCCCGAGACCAACGACGCCCGCCGCGGCGACGGCCACTACGAAGCGGTCATGAAGGCCATGGACCTTCTTAAAAAGTACGGTATCCTGTTCGGAACTTCCATCTGCTACACGCGTGACAATATCGAAGCCGTCACGAACGAAAAGTTCATCCGCATGCTGGCCGACAAGGGCGCCCGGTTCGGCTTCTTCTTCCACTTTATGCCGGTCGGCATGAATGCCGTTCCGGAGCTGATGCCGACCGTAGAGCAGCGTAAATACATGATCAAGACGATCCGCGGCTATCGTTCCGACGATTGTGACATCAACTTCTATCCGATGGACTTCCAGAACGACGGCGAATACGTCGGCGGCTGTATCGCGGGCGGCCGGAATTATTTCCACATCAATTCCGCCGGCGACGCAGAGCCCTGTGTATTTATCCACTATTCCAACTGCAATATCCACGAGCACTCCATCCTGGAGATCCTGCAGAGCCCGCTGTTCATGGCCTACCATCACGGACAGCCGTTCAACAAGAATCATCTTCGCCCCTGCCCCATGCTGGAAAACCCGGAGCTCCTGCAGAAGATGGTCAACGAGACCGGTGCCCACAGCACAGACCTGGAATCTCCGGAATCGGTCGAACACCTCTGCGCAAAATGCAAGGAGTATGCATCCAACTGGCAGCCTGATGCAGACGAGATCTGGAACTCCATGCCCCACAAGAAGCTTTCCTACGTGAACTATGAAGTCCGGGAGTGACGAATGTCCCAAAGCGGAGACTCTGGAAGATCTGGCCAGGGATTTTCTGGATATTCAGATCCTGTATTCCAAGCAGGTCTCGCAGCTGGCTGAGCTTCTGCAGGCCTCCGGAGAATACGGCATCCTGTATACGCTGTACCGGGAACAACGGTGCTTTACCGCCGGAGATCTGGCCGAGGCTGTCGGCCTGACGCCCGGCAGGATCACCAACGTGCTCAAGGCGCTCGAAAAAAAGAACCGGATCGTCCGCAAGCGTGACGCTCATGACAAACGCAAGACCATCGTGTCCCTCACCGAGGAAGGCACCCTGTATGTCTGTCAGATCTACCACCAGGCGGAAATGATCCACCAGCAGCTGGTCTCCCGGATCGGGGAGGAGGACGCCAAGAATTTCATCCGCATCACCCGGCGGCTTTTCGAGATCTCCAAGGAGATGTCGGAAGATTGCAAATGCAATGAAGCCGGGGAATGAAGAATAAAAAGACAGGGGACGGTTCTCTGTCTTGTTGCACAAAGCAAACAAGACAGAGAACCGTCCCCTGTCTTTTTATTCTTCGTTCAGCAGGTCCGTCATGCTCTTCAGGCTGATCGCGATCGTGGACGCGTTGTGCAGAAGCGCTGTCATGGACGAGGGAAGGATCCCCAGGGCTGCCATGACGATCAGGAAGGAATTGATCGACAGGATCCGGCGGTAATTGCCGTGGATCCGGCTCATCAGCCCGTCGCTGATCCGCTTCATGGTGATCATGGAACGAAGATCATCCTCCGAGATCGTGACGTCCGCGATCTCTCTCGCGATCGCCGCCCCGCTGTTGATCGCCACGCCGCAGTCCGATTCGGACAGGGCCGGTGAATCATTGACGCCGTCGCCAACCATGATGACCTTCCGGCCGGCTTCATGCTCCGCCCGGATAAAGGCTGCCTTCTCTTCCGGCAGGACCTCGGAATAATAATCGTCCACGCCGACCTTTTCCGCCACGGCCCTGGCCGTCCGTTCACTGTCGCCCGTCATCATCACGATCCGCGAAACGCCGAGGCCGTGAAGCCTCCGGATCGTGTCCGCCGCTTCCTCCTTCAACGGATCCTCGATCAGGATCACCGCGGACAGGACTTTGTCTACGGCTAGATACAGATGGGAATATTCATCCGGAAGATTCCGGAATGCTTCCTCCTCTCCCTCCGGGATCACGGCTTTTTCATCCTCGAAGATGAAATGATGGCTTCCGATCCGCACCTCATGACCGTCGATGCTGCTGGCAATGCCGTGGGCTACGAGATACTCCACAGTCGAGTGCTTTTCTTCATGCTCCAGGTTTTTGCGCCTGGCCTCCTCGATGACGGCGTTCGCCATCGAATGGGGATAATGCTCCTCCAGGCAGGCCGCCAGCCGGAGCATCTCGTCCGGATCCGTTCCGTTAAAAGGAACCACGCCGCGTACGCTGGGAGACGCCTTGGTCAGGGTCCCCGTCTTATCAAAAACGATGGTGGAAGCTTCGGAATAGTTTTCCAGGAACTTCCCTCCCTTGACGGATATCTTGTAGGTTCCGGCTTCGCGCATGGCCGAAAGCACCGCGATCGGCATGGAAAGCTTGAGTGCGCAGCAGAAATCCACCATCAGGATCGCCGCCGCCCGGGCCGTATTCCGTGTAAGAAGCCAGGTCAGGGCTGTCGCTCCGAGCGTCCACGGTACCAGCCGGTCAGCCAGATGGGACGCTTTGTCCTCCGTCTCGGATTTCAGCTTTTCGGACTCCTCGATCATCTTTACAATGCGGTCATACCGTCCGCTTCCCGATGCCTCACGCACCGTGACCGCCAGCTCGCCTTCATCCATGACCGTGCCGGCGTAGATCAGGCTGCCGACCCGCTTGTGGACGGGCAGCGGCTCGCCGGTGATGGACGACTGGTTTACCATGCCGTCCCCTTCCAGCACCACACCGTCCAGAGGGATCATGTTTCCGGTGCGGATCAGAATGGTATCGCCTTCCCGGATCTCGTCGATCCCGGTCAGGACCTCCTGCCCGTCATCCGTGCGCATCCACACCCGGTCAACATTGAGGGACATGGCACCGGCCAGGTCCTCCACGGACTTGCGGTGGGTCCACTCTTCCATGATATCCCCGATCCCCAGCAGGAACATGACGCTTCCGGCTGTGTCAAACTCGCTGCGCAGCATGGACACCGTGATCGAGGCCGCGTCCAGGACAGGGACTTCCATTTTTCCTCTTGCCAGACATGAAAGCCCTCTGAAGATATAGGGCACGGCTTTCAGGACCGTGATGACCGTCCGGACAGGCACGGGAAGAAGAAATCTTGAAATTCCTCTTCTGGCAATATGGAAGAACATTTTGTCCTCGTAGGTTCTTGAGAGGGCGCGGGAGGAATGGACCGGTACCGTGATCGTTGTCTGTGCTTCCTGCCGGTCGTAGGCGGAAAGCAGGTGAAGGATCTCCTCCCGCCGGTCTGCCTTGTAGCAGATCACGGCGTTGCAGGTCCGGTCATCCACACGGACCTTGGTCACGGGAGAAGCCTCCTGCAGGTAGGCCTCCAGAAGATCGGCCTCCTCAAAGGTCATCCGGTTCTGAAACAGATGGACCCGCATACGCCCGTTTGACTCATGCAGGATCCTGCATCTCATTCGGCCGTCGCCTCCGCTTCCGCGAGAAGTGCTTTTGCATCCTCGATCATCCGGGCATCATACTCCTGCTGCCTTTTTTCATTGATGTCCTTTGCCGCGGCCGCGATATCCTCGCAGTTTTCCCGGAGGCAGGTGACGTCCTTCATCACCTCATCCTTCATGCGGAGCACCGCCGCGGTCGTGTGCGTGTAGGCCTTCTTTGCATCCCTGCTGGTCAGGATCCTGACACCATAGCTGCCAAGTAAAGCACCACCAGCCAAAAAACCAAGTTTTCCCCATTTCATAACAAATTCCTCCTTTTTATATGTTAATTCGCTCACAGTTAAAAGTAGTAAGGAAGAGGACGGACGCTGCCAGGATTCGAAGATCTCTCTGCCCGCAAGGACCCGGGCAACGTCGAGTCGAGCTAATCTCCAACTTCAACTTGCAGAACGCTCAGCAGAGGCTTCGCGTTCTGAGTTTCCGTAGGAGCTGGATCTCGTCTCTCCTAAAGGCGCCCTGAAAAGCCCTTGCTACAGGCAGAGACGATCTTCGCACATCTGGCATCTGTTCCGTCCAATCTCCGGCCTGCTTTAATCGGTTCGCTCACAGGGTGTCGCAGCTCGAGACCAACGGCTATACCTGGCTTGTTTCCTTAGGATCGCTGCGCCGTTTATGATCATGTGCTCCGGCAAAGTCATGGAACGAATGCCAGTCCTATTGTACATGGAACGATCGCGTGTTCCATGACTGCCTCCGCACACGAAACTATGCTCGCGATCCCCGGCGTCGACTGCGAAGCGGCCTTACACAGCCAGCATATCTCTGCACCTTCCCCCAACACGGAATGCTGCGCTCGCTATAAATGCTCAGCTGTCGCCCAGAGAGTATCTTCTGGCAAGTGGAACGCTTCGCGTTCCAGAACGCACGACGTCAGTTTCCGGCAACGGAACGAGGGGATGGTTCTTCGTTCCACTCGCTCACCTGCGCGCAGCGTTAGCCGCTGGTCTCGGGCAAAACGTGGGGACGGTTCTTCGTTCCATTCCACTTCCCAACAAATCAGATAGCCACTGGTCTCGAGCTGCGATACCTCCTACGCGAACCGATTAACGCTGTAAGGGTGCCGGATGAACCAGCTGCCGGAAGCGCGAAGATCATCTCTGCTGAGCAAGGGCTTTTGAGGGCGTTTGTAGGCAAGATGAAATCCAGATCCTACGGAAACTCAGAACGCGAAGCCTTTGCTGAGCGTTCTGTTAGTTGCAGTTGGATCTTAGTTCATCGAGCCGTTGCCCGGGCCCTTGCGGGCAGAGAGATCTTCGCTCTCTTCGGCAGCGTTCGTCCTCACTCCTTCACATTAAACTGTGAGCGATTTCCCTCAATATAGAATTGTCTGTAAATTTGAATTGTAGCACAGGGATGTTTTGAAAACAAGCTCACTGTCCGTTAACCGGTACTCATGTTTAATCACTGGTCAATCCTGTGACATTCCAAACCGAATAAGTTTTACTGGAAAAACTTTTAAGAAAGTGCTTGACAAACAAAATATATTTGATAAAATATAATCATGCAAAATATTTTAGCTCAATGAAGGAGGACATCATCATGAGTATTTATGACTATTCCGTTACCACTCCTGCTGGAGAAGATATCTCTCTTAAAAACTATGAAGGCAAAGTCATCGTGATCGTCAACACCGCCACCGGCTGTGGTTTTACCCCGCAGTACAAGGAGCTGGAGCAGATGTATGAGTCCTTCCATGATAAAGGACTGGAGATCATCGATGTTCCCTGCAACCAGTTCGCAGGGCAGACCCCGGGTACCGATGAGGAGATCCACGAGTTCTGCACCCTCAACTACAATACTCGGTTTCCGCAGATGAAAAAGAGCGATGTCAACGGCGAGAACGAGCTTCCACTCTATACCTACCTTAAGAGCCAGAAGGGCTTTGAAGGCTTCGGCAAGGGCGTCAAGGCCCTGGCCATGAGCGCGATGCTCAAGACGATCGACAAAGATTACAAGAACAATCCCGCGATCAAATGGAATTTCACCAAATTCGTCGTCGACCGCGGCGGCAACGTTGTCGCCCGCTTTGAGCCCACCGCTGACATGGCTGAGCTTTCCAAATGTGTGGAGGGATTACTGTGAGTGAAAATAACCGATACGACATCGCCATCATAGGGACCGGTCCGGCCGGCGTCTCCGCCGCCATCACGGCCACCATCCGCAAGAAGAACATTCTTCTCATCGGCCAGGCGTCGCTCAGCGACAAGGTCTCCAAGGCACATGCGATCCAGAACTATCCAGGACTTCCGGCCGTGAGCGGCCAGGAGCTTCAGAAAGCCCTGCTCGATCATCTGGCTTCCATGGATATTGAGATCCACGATGAAAAGGTTCCCCTCATCTATCCGATGGGCAGCTATTTTGCCCTGCAGGGAGCCGGCGGCAACTACGAAGCCACGACCGTGATCCTGGCAACGGGCGTCACGACCGGCAAACCTTTCCCGGGGGAGGAAGAATTCCTGGGCCGCGGCGTCAGCTACTGCGCAACCTGCGACGCTCCCCTTTATAAGGAAAAGAACGTCGTCATCATCGGCTTCTCCCCCAAGGAGGAGGCTGAGGCGGATTTCATGGCGGAATATGCCTCCCACGTGACCTACATTCCCATGTACAAGGAAGAGCCGCAACTGGCGAAGGGCATCGAGGTTCTCCGGGAAAAACCGCAGTCCATCTCCGGTGCTTTCAAGGCAGACACACTGACGACCGACCAGGGCGATCACGCCTACGACGGCATCTTTATCCTGCGGGACAGCGTCTCCCCCAAGCAGCTGGTTCCCGGCCTTGAGCTTGACGGACCGCATGTCAAGGTCAGCCGCGATCTCAGCACCAACATACCCGGCTGTTTCGCCTGCGGCGATATCGCCGGAAAGCCCTATCAATACATCAAATCAGCCGGCGAAGGCAACGTGGCCGCTCTTTCCGCTGTCTCCTACCTGGACGAACTGCGACGCAAAGAGCAAGGCTGAAACAAAACAAGACAGGGGACGGTTCTCGAAAAGACAGGGGACGGTTCTCTGTCTTGCAAACAAAACAAGACAGAGAACCGTCCCCTGTCTTTTCCACGGAGGCAACATGAGTACAGATACTACGCAAAATCTTCTGAATCACGATCCTTTGAAACTTGAAAACCAGCTTTGTTTTCCACTGTATGCCTGCGCCCGCAAGGTGGTTTCCATGTACACCCCGTACTTTAAACCGCTGGGCCTTACCTATACCCAGTATATCGTTCTCCTGGTTCTCTGGGAGGAGGCTCCGGTCACGGTCGGCGAGCTGGGACGGCGGCTGTTCCTTGACAACGGCACGCTGACGCCCCTTCTCAAAAAGCTGGAGGAACGCGGGCTGGTCGAACGGAAGCGCAGCAGGGAGGATGAGCGCGTGGTGCAGGTTTTTCTCACTGAGGAGGGCCGTTCGCTCAGGGACGAGGCCGTCTCGATCCCGGCCAAGGTCGGCGGATGCATCCGTCTGGATCCTCAGGAAGCGGCTGCGCTGTATACGCTTCTGTACAAGATGCTCGGCAGCCTCGGTGAAATGTAAGCAGAAAGCGCAAATTCGAACACCTGCGGAGAAGAATGGCTTCACCAGCCAGTCCCGTGGACAAAAATCCGGCAATATGCTATGATGACGGTATCGTAAAGCAAATTCACATATTTACAGGGCCAATGCCCTGCATGAACGGAGGTAATAGAAAATGGCAGTTGTGACGATCACAGGCAGCAACTTTGAAGCAGAGGTCCTCAAATCCGACAAGACGGTGCTTCTTGATTTCTGGGCAAGCTGGTGCGGACCCTGCAAGATGCTCTCTCCCGTTGTGGATCAGATCGCGGATGAAAATCCGGACGTCAAGGTCGGCAAGGTCAACGTCGATGAAGAGATGGATCTGGCCCGCCAGTTCAATGTAATGAGCATTCCGACACTCGTCGTATTCAAGGACGGCAAGCAGGTGAACCAGAGCGTCGGCGTCCAGCCGAAGGAAGCCATCCTGAACATGGTCAAATAAAAACCATCACAGGGTATCTGGTTTTTACGTAAACGATCCCTTGTCATTTCAAACAGAAGCAGCGGTACTGAACCGGTATCGCTGCTTCTGTTTTTCTATTCTGCACGGAACTGGTTACTACTTGACATATGTAACCAATATGGTTATACTTTGTCTATAACTACCCAATCTGGTTACAGGAGGTTATCCATGATCTATTCTGTCAAAGAACTCCGGCTTTCCACAGGACTGACCCAGAAAGCCTTCGCGGAACAATATCAGATCCCTCTCAGTACCTTACGGAAATGGGAACAAGGCGAGGCTTCTCCCGCTCCATATGTCCTTTCGTTACTTGCAAGAACTCTTCCTTCCGCTGAAGCTTCATGGAAACCGATTCATGGCAAGAACGGTAAAAACTATTATTATGACCCTCTGCAGCATATGGTTTCGGATGATCGGGGGAATCATATTCTCATAACCGAAGACCTTAAGGATGTAAAAGCAGCCAATCTTCTCCTGTATCTGGAGGATCTTTTTTCAGACTTTTACAGAATACAGGAACGTTTTAACAGAGATTGTTACTATGACAAGACAGAAGATATAATCTGGTCGAGAAAGGAAACTTAAATGCGAAAAAGCGTCAAAGAATATTACCTGATGCATAAAGATATTCCTGTCTGCCTGATGGAGCTTGATCAGAACGGCGTCATGTCTCATGTGCGAAGGAATGATGCTGAAGCTGCCCATTTTCCTCTTGGCGGACGCATGAATGATATGAAATTCCATGATTGGTGGAGAGACAGGGCCATTCCCAAAACCCGCCATGGTGCAGCAACTGCTCTGCAAAAGCTCGGTTATTCTTCAACCGCAAGTGCGCTTGTAAATAACCTTGCGTTAAGTCTTTCTGACTGCTATTGGATCTGTCCAAGAGGCGAGACGCTGTCATGGAAAGAAGTGAATCTTTTTTCAAACGATTTTGTTGATGAATTTGGCGAAATTACATTAAATCAGGATTCTATACTGGATCTTCGAAAGAAGACACGTTTCGATTGTGCTTCTTCTCCGGGGGAATTACAAAAAAAATGGTGCATCGACAAAACCGGTCGTCGTTATATGATCAAAGGAAACTACGGGGATTCATATCAGCAAAGTTTAAATGAAGTTTTTGCCGCCAATCTGCATCAGAAACAAGGTTTTGAACAATATACTCCATATTCACTTGTTCAAATACAAGTGAGCGAGCAAACTGAAGGCCTCGGATGTATCTGTTATGATTTTTGCAGTGAAAACATTGAGATGATCTCTGCCTGGGAACTCCTTCAGACTGGAAAAACCAAACAGAATGAATCGCTTTTTCACCCTTTTAAAAATGCATGCCTGTCTCTGGGAATGACAGAAGAAGCATTCCATTATTACATGGATTACCTGCTGATGTCAGATTATCTGATCACTAACACGGATCGTCACATGAATAACATTGCGATCATGAGAAATCCTGATACTTTACAGCTATTAGGTTTTGCACCGATTTTCGATTCCGGTAACTCTATGTTCTACAATATACCCTTCGAAAATCTCGGTAAAATAAAAATGGCTGATATAAAGACCCACTCTTTTATTGAAAAAGAAGTACGCCTGCTGCAATATGTCCGGGATCGTTCCCTGATCAATCTGGATAAAGCGGAACCAGATTTCTCTATCTATGAAAAAGATATCCTGGAACGTCATATCCGTATCCCGAGGCTGCAATCACTATATCAGAGAAAAAGAGAATCTCTCCGAGCCTTTCAGCAGGGTCGTAACATATGGACTGCAAACCGCTCATGACAGAACTGCCCCACAGCTTTAAACTGTGGGGCATCTTTGTCATAGGGGGCGGATCATGAACGTCTGCGGCGTCTGCCAGACAGCAGCAAGCCTGCGATGACAAGAAGACTGGCGATGGCCATAAACAGCCACAAGGTAACCGGTGTATCGTCGCCGGTTTTTGCACCTCTACTGCCGGAACCGCCGGGCACACCGCTGTTCCCGGAATTACGGTCGGATGAATCATCCGGATCCTTCTTATCTTTATTCGTGATTGTCACCGATGCTTCAGTCGTATCTGTCGTGATTACAATCTTTTCTTTGGAGACTGTCGCCTTGTATCCAAAATTCTTATCTTTGCTGACGGGTTCTCCATCCTTGTCTACCTCTGCGATATACAAGTCATAGCTTCCATTCGGATCCTGCGGAATCTTGATCATCACAGATACTTCGGAAGATTCGTCCATATCCAATTTGATGATATTATCCTCTTCAGTCCTTTCAGTAAGCTTCTTCAGAGTACTGTCTTCAAAGATTCCCGCATAGAAAACCTCATCCGTTTCTTTGGCCTTGCCTTTTTCATCCAAGACCTTCTTGGTGATGGTCAGAGCCACATCGCGGTAGAAACCATCCGGGATTTCAGAGAATTCGTTGGTAAAGGTCACTGTCGCCGTTCCGCCTGTCTCGGAGATTTCTGCCTTCTTCTCACTCAGCTTTGCAACAAAGGCAACTCCTTTGACGGTTCCGCCATCGATCGGCGTAGGATCTGTCAGGCTCTTAACCTCGTTCAAATAGTAGGTCTTTCCAGGTGCCAGTTCAGCAAAGACAGTGGTTTCAGCCTTTGAGTTCACAAAGTGCAGAGCCTGTATCTTCGTTCCTCCGGCCAACGTCGTGCAGCCTTCATCTTCGAACAGGGCAACGTAGAAGGTCTGGTCGTCCGCATATAGTTCCTCTTCTTCTCCGTCAATCTCTGTCACCAGTCTCTTGGTCACTTCGACGGAACCTGTAACTACGGCAGGTTCTTTTTCATCTTCCATTATGTATACTTCGGTACCATCGCCGGCCTTGACGGGCTCAACACTTGCCGTTACCTTTCCTTCACCGTCGACGGAGAAGTTGATATCCTCTGCATACTTGTAGCCACCCGGTGCGGTCGTTTCCCGAAGGATGTAGCTGGAGTTGATGTGCAGGTCACTGCCGAAATCATGGGTTTCGCCGATCTTTGAAGTCCAAGTGGCAATGGGCGTTGTTCCGATAGGCTCACCCTTCTCATCCGCCGCAAAGACTGCCAGAACTGCTCCATCAAGCTCGGTGCCTGTGCCAAGTTCTGTCTTATTGACGACAAAATGCAGGGCAGAATCCTCGATCAGGTAGATCGGCTCGCCGTTCTCGCCGGTCAGCTCCTTCGCATTGCCGTCCGCATCTTTTTCGGTTGCACTGGTCGCCTTCGCAAGGTCTGCACCGAGCTTCAGCGTTCCATCCGTCGTAATCTGGAATGGCGTTGCAGTCGTAATGCCATAACCCGTCGGGGCCACGGTCTCTTCCAGCACATAGCTCTTTCCGTTCTCGAGCTTCGGTCCGAAATCGTGCATTTCTCCCTTCTTCGATGTCCAGCTGTCGACCGGCTTGTCGCTGATGTGTTTACCGGCTGCGTCGACCTCGTAGACTTCGATAACG
>JAFTPT010000002.1 GCA_017463155.1 Blautia sp. | reverse complement strand
GGTTTGCCCGCCGGGTTAGTACTTTCCCCGACATCCGACTTCCTTCAGATTCCATCTCGCGATGGACACCCTTGTCTTCGGCTATATCCTTCCCACTGCCGGGCGGATTCCGGACTTTCACCGGTTAGAAACGTGCGCCGACGGGCGCACAAGGGAAAAAGACAGGGGACGGTTCTGTGTCTTGTTTGCCGGAGCAAACAAGACGCAGAACCGTCCCCTGTCTTTTTATGTCTTACGCTTTGTAGATCTTGATATCAAAGGATTCGTGGATCACGTTCCTGGCTTCCTCGACGGAAGAAAACTCGCCGGTCTTCAGCATCTGGGCCGTGATGTTTCCGATCGCGGTCGCCTCGCCCGGGCCTGCATGGATCTCCTTGCCGGTCGCCCTGGCCGTCAGTTCGTTGAGGTACCCCGCGTTGGAACCGCCGCCAACGATGTGGATACGGCTGTAGGTCCTGCCGGTCATCTCCTCCAGCTCCTTGGCCGTCCTTGCATAGCACTCGGCCAGGCTCGTGTAGATTACGGTCGAGAGCTCGCCCATGGTCTCGGGTACCGGCTGGCCGGTCCTGCGGCAGTAATCCTTGACCTCCTCCGTCATATTGTCCGGGGAAAGGAAGCAGTCCGCGTTGGCATCGACTCTCGACGGGAAGTCCTTGGCCTCCTCCGCCAGGTCGACGATCTCACTGAAGCTGTAGGCGTCGCCCGTCTCATGGCGGACAGACTGGATCATCCAGAGTCCCATGATGTTCTTGAGGTAGCGGATCGTCCCGTTGTAGCCGCCTTCGTTGGTCAGGTTAAGCTCACAGCTCTTCTCGGAGCAGTCCGCGTCCTTCCGTTCAAGGCCCATCAGGGACCAGGTTCCGGAGCTGATGTAGATAAAGTCATCATCGTTCGCGGGAACCGCGAGAACGGCAGAGCCTGTATCATGTGTACACGGAGCAACAACCTCCAGATCAAAGCCGATCTCGTCACGAAGCTCCGGACGAAGATGGCCGATGCTGGTGCCCGGCATGATCAGCTTGCTGAAGATCTTTGTCGGGTAGCCCATGCGCTCGATCAGCTCGTAATCCCAGTCTCTGGTCTTCGGGTCGACCATGTTGCCCGTCGTTGCCTCGGTATATTCGTTGGTCTTTTCGCCGGTCAGCAGATAATGGAAATAATCCGGTACCTGCAGAAGCGTCTCCGCCTGTTCCAGATATTCCGGATGCTGTTTCTTGACCGCCATCAGCTGGTAGATGGTATTGAAGATGGCGAACTGGATACCCGTACGAGCATAGAGCTCTTCCTTCGGAATGATCTTGTAGACCTCTTCCTCGATCCCGTCCGTTCTGTGATCCCTGTAGCCGACGGTATTGCCGAGTACCTTCTCATCCTTGTCGAGCAGCACAAAGTCGACGCCCCAGGTGTCCACGCCCATGCTCACCGGAACCTTGCCGATCTCCTTACACTTCTTGAGTCCTGCCACGATCTCCTTGAAGAGCCGGTCAAATTCCCAGCAGAGCTCGCCGTCCTTCTTGACCATGCCGTTTTCAAAACGGTACACTTCCTCGAGAATCATTTTTCCTTCCTCAAGATGGCCGAGGATCAGACGACCGCTGGATGCTCCGATGTCTACTGCCAGATAATAGGTTGCCATGTACAAAACCTCCTGTTTCTGTGTATTCTATGTTTCTTTAAAAAGCACACAAATTATATCTATAATTTTAATATATCGTAGCGGTAAAGTAAAGGCTTATCTTCCTGTTTCAAAGGGAAACAAAAGAAACTCGAGGCACATGCGGCCGTTGTGGTAGGGGCATTTCCAGAGTCCGGCCATCGGCTTACTGCCATCCGGGCGGCCGGCTTTGTCAAGCTGCTCCAGCCACTCGCTGTCCGGCCTTCTGTCGATCACGTGCTCTCTGATATACTGCCACTCACGGCGGGCGGCGTCCAGAAAGTCCGTTCTCTCCGGGCGCTTCTTCCATGCATGCAGGAATCCGTTCACAGCCTCCGCCTGGACCCACCAGATCCGGTCCGCCAGCACGCGTCCCTCTTCACACTCTGCCGTGAGAGCTTCCCCGTCAAAGCCTTCCCGCAGGACATGATCCTCCAGGACGGCCGTCATAACATGTACCTTTTCCGTCAGCACCGGATCCCCGAGCACCTCTGCTGCCCGGTCCAGAAGCCACGCGGCTTCGATATCATGGCCGTAGGAGTAAAGATCGATCAGGGAGTGATAATCCTTGTCAAAAAACACTTCCAGACGTCCTTTGGCCGGGTCGAAGACCCGGTCCATCATAATCCTGACTGCTTCCGTAAGCTTTGTCCGGACCCGGTCATCTCCGGATACGCGCAGAAGTTCCGTGTACGCCTCGATCACATGTAGGAGCGTGTTCATGGTCCGGTCCGCCAGCACACCGTTCTCCGAAAGCTTGTCATTCACCTGGGGCGAAAAGTCCCGCTCAAAGGCCTCGCCGTACCCCTCCGGATCACGCATCCGGGTCTCGAGCAGTTCAAACAGGCGCATCGCGGTCGTGAGGGCGTCCTGTTCGCCGGAGACCCTGTACCAGGCCGACAGGCCATAGATCGCAAAGGCCTGGCAGTAGGCATGCTTGGAGGCGTCGGCCGGTTCCCCCCGGTAGTCCGTCGTCCACATGACCCCGCCGTATTCGCCGTCGAGCAGATGCTCCTTCAGAAAACGGAAGGCATGCCGGGCGTTCATGAGACACTGCTCGTCCTGCAGCACCCGTCCGGCCTCCGAAAAGAACCACAGGATCCTGCTATGCAAAACGCCGCCCTTGTCCGCATGATGGTCGATCGTGAGGTCATGATTCACTCTTCCATAAAAACCGCCATGCTCCTCATCCCGAAGCGCATCCCAGAAGGGAATGATGTGATCGGTCAACTCGGTATGGATCTCCTGTTTCAGTGTTTTTTCCATCATCAGAACGTTCTTTCTCCTGCCGGTGCAATGCGTTGTCCTGGATATCGTTTCTTTTATTATAGTAACATAAAAAAAACGCGGCTGCAATCAGCAGCCGCACCGCAACGCTCCGTTCTCCCGGACATACAGAGCACGCTTATTCTCAGTTCTTCAGCCTCTGCACCATATCCCACAGTGCCTGTGCGGAGTTGAAATTCTCCGGAATGATATCGGCGGGCGTGATGCTGATATCAAAGGTCTCCTGCAGTTCGCTGATGATGGACAGGATCGCAAAGGAATCCAGAATGTTGTCATCGATCAGGGTCGTGCATGTCTCGTAATCCGCGTCCGGCTGGATCTCTTCGAGGATCTCAAGTAATTCTTCCATGTTCATTCTCCTTTGTTCAGATAGTTTGTCAGGATGTCCGCCAGTACGGCCGAAAAATCCTGTGCTGCTTTGCCATTCATATGGCCGTCGTAGTCTGTAAAATATTGAATCTTGTGAGGGAAGGCGTTGTAGTACTGTGCATTGAAATTCACGTAGGGTACGCCCTCCTCCGCAAAGAATTCATCAAAGTAACCCCAGGCCTCCCGATAGCTGCTCTCAAAGTTGAGAAGCGTGGGCTGCGGGACGGGTGTCGTCACCGCCACAAACTCGATGCCGTTGTCCTTGCAGAAACGGATCGTCTTTTGCAGATACTCCATGTTGGATGCGATCACATTCTCCGTGGCAAACTCCCGCACCTCCGCAAACCCTTTTTCCGGATCGAGATTCTCGGTGTGGACCGCGTTACGCTGGATCCAGCCGTCCTCATGGTATTCCTGGGTCTCGCTCTTCAGGCTGGCGACGTCATAGTCGCCGCCCAGCTTCTGTGACAGGGTCTTCCCTGCCCGCCCGAGTTCATAGCTGAGCGAATACTCGTACCAGGGAAACAGGACCGTCCGGAAGTTGCATTTCGCGATGGAAGTCTTAAAATACGAGAGCTTCGCCTTTGACAGCGGAAACTCATGGTAGAAAAGAAGGTAGTTGTTTCCCTCTTCTTTTTCCTGGACAAAATAACCCGGGGAAATCTCGTAGATCACCCGCTTCGGTGCCTGCTGCTTTTCACAGGCCAGCATGAGCAGGTGATAGACGTCGACCGGATATTCGCTTCCGACACAGACATTATGGCCTTTCAGGCCGGTGGTCTGTTCCAGAACGTCGGGAACGATATTCATTTTTCCGTGGGAGGTCCCCACGATCAGCTCGTCAAAGTGCTCTGTCGTGATCGCGTGCACGTCATTCCGCATGAATGTGCAGGGATAAAGTGCCAGATCGAGCCCGCGAAGGAGCAGAACGCACACCAGCAGCACCAGGACGATCTTTGCGAACCGTTTAAAATTGTGCATAGATAAACCCTCTTGCTGCGGCCGTGGAGCCAAATAAACCGATTGACAGTAACAGGCAGAAATAGATGGCCGCGCTCACCGGCAGCGGCAGTGCCGCGATCCGCTCGCGGATATCCCAGCCTTTTTCCTTGAGGATGCTGACGATGAACAAAACGATGCATCCGCAGGCAATGATCAGAAGTGCGTAGGGCGTGAACGCCGTACCGCCCCTTCCCGCCGGGATCGTCATGATCAGCGACGGGTTCCAGTGGGTAAAGCTGTCCACAAGGAGCGTCCAGGCTCCCCGCACCGTGTCTGCCCGGTCAAAGAACCGGTAGATATTGACGATCACCAGGGTGCGCAGCACCATGAACACATGATACCAGGCCGCCTTGCTGTTGATGTGAAGCGCTTTTTTCCAGCTCCGGTACGCGCCGGCCAGCATGCCGCTGACACCGATGATGATACCGTTGTACAGGCCGTAAACCACATATTTCCAGGCCGCGCCGTGCCAGATGCCGACCACCAGGAAAACCAGGATATTGGAAATGCAGATCGGAAGGCCCCGGCCGGTCTTCTTGCCGAAGGTCTGCTTGGCCCATTTACCGAATTTTCCCATCCACCTGGAGAGGGAAAGCGGATAAAAAACATAATCCTTCATCCAGTTTCCAAGGGAGATATGCCATCTGTGCCAGAAATCCGCCAGAGATGTGGCCAGATACGGCTGGGTGAAGTTCTCATCCAGCGTGATGCCCATCATCTCGGCGATCCCGATGACGACGTCGATGCCGCCGGAGAAATCCGCGTACAGCTGGATAGAGTACATGATCACGGCAAAGATCGAGATCCCGCTGAGCTTGCCGGGATCGTCGAAGACCGCGTCCACAAAGACCACCGCCCAGTCGGCGATGATCATCTTTTTGAAATAGCCCCACAGGATCCGCTCGAAGCCTCTGCACAGGTTCCGGCCTGTGGGCTTATGCGGCGTACAGAGCTGTGGTTCCAGGCGGCTGAATTTGCCGATCGGGCCCTGCAGCAGCTGCGGGAAAAACGAAACAAACAGCGCATACTTGCCGGGATTCCGTTCCGGCTCCGTCCTCTTCCACCATACGTCGAGCAGATAGCCTGTCGACTGGAAGGTGTAGAACGAGATCCCCAGCGGAAGGAGAAAACGAAATTCCTTCCATCCCAGGTGAAGCACCGCATTGATATTTTCGATCACGAAATCCGAATACTTGAGAACGCCAAGCATTCCCAGATTCAGAAGAAGTGCCAGCAGCAGGATCCTTTTGGCGGTCTTTTCCTTTCCGTCCGCCCGCAGCCGGCTGATCAGAAGCGCTCCGCCATAGGTAACGGCTGTGGAAAACAAAAGGAAAAGCAGGTACTGAACGCCCCCTGCTATATAGTACAGATATGAAAAAACCAGCAGTACGATCCACTGCAGTTTACCCGGAACCAGGTAATAGACCAGGATCGTGGCTGCCACGAACAGAATAAATGTATTGGAAACCAGTGACATGTGTGAACTCCTGTTGTCGCATAAACAAGGTCAGGACATCTGCGCGGGCAGATGTCCTGGCCCTTTCATTTTTGCTGAGATTAGAAAACCAGACCTTCGTCCAGGCATCCGGGATCTCCGCCGGAGTCACCGCCGCCGCTGGGTTCTTCGTAAGCCGGTTCCTCATAAGCCGGCTCCTCGTAGGCCGGTTCGGAATAGGAGCTTCCGCCGCCACCGCTGCTGCTTCCGCTGTCACTGTAGGAATAATCCTCACTGTAGGAATAGTCTCCGCCGCCGGAAGAAGATCCGCCGGACTGTGCCGGTGCCGCTGCTGCCTCCTCGGCCGCCTTCATAGCGGCAAGGACAGCCTCGATCAGGGCTCTGGCCTCTTCCTTGGTGTCAAGCTCCTCGCCTGTGGTCAGACTCTTGTATGCAATGAACACAAGACCGTCTTCATACTTGATCTCACAGCCTTCCATATCCTCGAACGGGAAGTTCGGGATCTCGGCCGTGCTGTTGTCATCCTTGAAGGTCACGCGGGCGTCGTAGAGAGGTGTCGGAGCCTTGGGGCCTTCCGCTTCAGCCGTCTCTTCCGTCTGCGCTGCCGCAGCGGCATCCGCATCCGGTGTAAAGTAGAGGATGACCTCCTCATCCGGTGCGATCACATCGCCGTCGGCCATGAGCTTTTTGTCAAATTCCTGTGTGCCGATCTTACGCAGTTCAAAACCACTGAGCTCACGTCCGGTGCCGTTCTTGATCTGTACCTTATAAGCACCTTCGGCTTCTGTACCGATCGTCTTCAGCGCTGCCTCTTCGGCAAAAGCCGTTGTTCCCATCGCCAGGGCTGCGCCGAGGATCAGGGCTGCGATCCATGTTTTTTTCATCTTGTGTTCCTCCTCTTGTATGTATATCTCTAACAGATCCGTCTCCTGTTGGCATAGCTCCAGCCTCCGGAACTGTAAGTGATCATGTAGCCGTTTCTGCCATCGTCATATTCGTAATCCGGGTCGCAGAGATAGGTCCGGCCGTTCTTCACGACCTCGACCCAGGCGTGGGGACCCCAGCCTCCTCTGGCCAGCGGGACACTTCCCCGCATAAAATACGCCTTGTAGCCCAGCAGCTTGGCCATATAGTAGAATGTTGCCGCCATGACGTTGCAGTCCCCCGACAATCTGCTGAAGCCGATCTTCGCATAATACTCGGCCATCTTTGCCCCGGAGGGTGCTCCGGACGAACCGACAAACCGGTAGCGGATATGATGCGCCGACCATTTAAAGGCTTTCTTCAGGTTCCAGCCGACCTTGTCCAGACGGGCCGCTGCCAGCGCATAGGCATCGCTCGAATAGGAAAGGACGCCGTCCGTACCGACCTTGTACGCGATCCCGTTGATCGAATAGGAGCTCTTGTTTATGACGAGAGAGCCGTCACTTTCAAAATAATAGCGCTTTCCGGATATTTTGACAATCCCTTTTTGCATAACGCCGGAGGAATTGAAGTAATACTT
Organism: Blautia sp.; assembly: GCA_017463155.1. Lineage (GTDB taxonomy): Bacteria > Bacillota > Clostridia > Lachnospirales > Lachnospiraceae > Blautia_A. The sequence continues at coordinate 28,265 of JAFTPT010000002.1, read as the reverse complement.
CTTTCCACCGATCGTCTGCCAGCCGGTCAGGCGGTATCCATTCGCAGGATCACAGTACCAGGTCTTGCCGCCGACCTTGATCCAGCCGGTCAGGTTCTCTCCTGTGGTCTTGTCAAAGTAATACCATTTTTTCTGGTAGGAACGCCAGCCCTTATGCATGCTGAAGTCCGCATCAAAATAGTATTTCTTATTCCCGATCGTCTCCCAGCCCCTGGCCGCCGCCAGGTCCTCCGGGCTGAAGTAATAGCGTTTGCTCTTGATATTTCTCCATCCTGTGTAGGCTTTTCCGATATAGCTGCCCTTCGGATTAAAGTAGTACAGCTTCTTGCTGATGGTCTGCTTGCCCGTGAGCATCACACCTGTGCTCTTGCTAGTATAATACCGGCCGTTCTTCCAGGTGATCCATCCCTTGACCTTGTTTCCCTTCTCATCAACAAAGTACCTTTTTCCTTTGATGGTCTTCCAGGTACCGGGCGTATCGGCCGCATGCGCGGTCACGCAGAAAGCTCCGGCAAGCAGGACAAACAAAGCAAGCAGTAAAAATACTGTTTTGTTCTTTCTCATGTGGCCGCCTCTCTTAATAGGTCAACAGTTCGTCATCACTGGAGCCCTCTTCGACGCCGCTTCCGTCGTCGTAGCTTCCCTCCTCGATCACGGGATCACCGGTGTCTGTGTCCGTATCGTTGATGATCGGCTGCTCTGTATCGGTATCCGTATTGGTGTCTGTACCGGTATCCGTATCCGTGTTGGTATCAGTGTCTGTGTTGGTGTTTGTATTATTGTTTGTGTTATTGTTTGTGTTATTATTTGTATTATTATTCGTATTGTTGTTGGTATTATTGTTGGTATTGTTGTTATAGTTGTAGTTCTCGTCCTGGTTGTACTGGGGCGTGTTCTCCTGCTGCTGTACCTCCGGGACCGGTGTCACGGTCACCTCCGGAGCGGGAGTCGGCGTCGCCACATTCTGCGCCATCATCTCGGCCGCCTTGGTGCTCACCGGGGCATTGGCCGGATTCGTGTAGGAGAGATAAACGACCTCTCCCTCCAGGCAGATGTCGCCGGCCTTCATGTCCGCGAACGGGAAATCATGAAGCACATGGAGCTTATCATCCTCGAAGGTGATCTGGATATCATAGATCTTTCCGTTCTCGGGCTTGTAATAGAACAGCCTCTGTTCGTTGTTTTCGATCTTATCCCCGTTCTCCAGCAGATTGCTGCTGAAAGCCTCCGCGTCTCTTTCCTTGATCGCAAAGCCTTTGATCACCTTGCCCGTTGTGTTTTTGAGCCGGATCTCATAGGTCCCCTCCGCCTTGACGCCGATGGTCTTCAGCGGTACTGGCGTGGGCGTACTGGTCGGTTCCGGCGTCGGAATCGGCGTACTGGTCGGTTCCGGTGTGGGTGTTTCCGGCGCAGCTACCTCGGAAGCCTTCTGCCGGGTCTCATTGCCCCCCTGGCAGGCTGCCAGCATCGTCACGGAAAACGCCATTGCGGCGATCAACAACGTACATTTTTTCTTGCTCATATCCATTCCTCTCTTCTGCAGACGAGCCCCTGCCGGTATCAGCTCACACGGGCATAGTCCTTATATCTCCATGTTCCTTTTTTCTTGTAGGCGAACATGTAACCACTCTTCCCGGTCATCTTTGTAAAATACGGGTCGCACACGTAGGTCTTGCCGCTCTTTACGATCTCGACCCAGGCCTGCTGCTGGCTGTAGCCGCCGGCCGTCGGCACATATCCCTTCACATAATAGGCATCATAGCCGAGCGCCCTGGCCATCTGGTAGAAGACGGCAGCCATGACCTCGCTGTTGCCCTTCCCGTTCAGGAATCCGTAGACCGCGTACGCTTCCTGTTCCTTTTCATCTCCAAGGATAAGGTTGGGCGTCTCCTGCCAGGAAAGTCCCGAGGCATAAGTGAACGCGGAATTAAGACTCCAGCCGCTCTTCTGCATCTGTGTCCTTGCAAGTCCTTCGGCCTGGCTCAGCAGGGTCGCCACCCCGTTTTTGGAGATCTTGTAGTAATTGTTTTTGACCTTGTAGACCTTTCGGTTCTTGATCAGTTTGCCCGCGGAATTCAGGACATAGGTCTTGCCCTTGACCTCTATGACCCCGGTACACATGACACTGTCACTGTTGAAATAGTATTTACCCTTGCTGATCGTCGCCCAGCGGTTCCGGTAGGCCACACCGGTCGACGAGTCAAAGTAGTACTTCTGCTCCTTATAGGTATACCAGCCGTTGCGGAGCGTTCCGTCCGTTTTGAAGCAGTATACCTTTGTCCCCTCTGTCATCATGCCCTTACGGCGGATGCCCTTGGAGTTGAAGAAATACTTTTTGCCGGAAATCTTCTGCCATCCTTTGACGAGGTGGCCGTCCTTCTTGTTGGCATAATGCATATCGTTCCCGATCTGCTGCCAGCCATAGAGGAGATGGCCGTCCTTTTCATCCAGGATATACAGCTTTCCGTCGATCTGCTGCTTTCCGGTCAGAAGAACGCCGGTCGCAGGCTCCAGATAATAAAGCATTTTGCTGCGGGTAATCCATCCCTTCAGCCGCTTGCCTTTGCTCAGATAATATATTTTACCATCAAGAGTCGTAAATCCCGTACTCGTGATCTTACTTCCGTCATCCTTGTAATAATACCAGCTGCCGCTCTCCTTGACCCAGCCGGTCTGGTACACGTCGGTGCAGACGCCCTTTGCGTCGAAGGTGTAGACGTGATCCTCGATCTTTTTGGTCCCGCCCGTAAAGACCGTCCCGTCCGCCTCCAGATAAAAGGTATCCTCTCCTATGATCTGAAGACCTTCATGCCCGGTAAGCGGTGCCTGTGTTCCGATATAGAATGCTGCGGGCGCATCCTGGCTGTAGCCGGTCAGCTCGCCGGCCGGAAGGCCCTCCTCTGTATCGGCAGCGGTATAATAGTACTCCCACCGAAGCCCGTCCCCGCTGTCCGAGATCACATAGCCGTCCCCATACGGAACCGTATATCCGTCGGCATCCTTGTACAGATTCCACCGGATCTCTCCGTACAGCTGCTGAAGTCCCGCCTCTACGGGGAGCAGTTCCTGCTCTGCCGGTGTGATCGTCCAGAAGCTGTGATCCTCAACGTCCCAGATATAGGTTCTGACGAGCGTACGTTCACCTTCGCTGTTCTTTCCATAACAGCGGATCAGCACAGCCGTCACATCCCCTGTCGCAAGATCGGTCTGCATGGAGAGCTGTCTCTCGGTGATCTCGATCTGCTCATCCTCCGCGGGTTCAGAGGAAAGCTCTTCATCTTCATCCGTTTCAGACGGATCCTCGCCCTCCTCCGGATCGTCATCCCCGTCCCCTGCAGACGGATCATCTTCATCTTCGCCGGATTCATCTCCGCCCTCGTCTGCGGTGATGTCATCCGTATCCTCTTCGTCTTCAGGATGCAGTTCTCCCGACGTGTCCGTATCCGAAGACAGGCCTTCGCCCGTATCACCGGTATCCTCATCGTCATCCCCGTCGTCCTGTGCGGAATCATCGTCGGAACCTGCCTCCTGGTCCTCTCCCTCAAATACCGCATCCGCAGCAGTCCCGTCCGACAGCATTTCGCCCCAAACACTCGTCAGGCCCGAGGCAGTCAGACTGAGAGAAAGCAGTGCCGCCAGCATCCATATTCTTTTTTTCAATTCCCCTTACCTCCTTATGTGACCCCCGGCGCCGGCCCTCCCCTTCACATAATATGGACCGCCGCCATCTGAACCTGTAAACAATGATTTGTAAAAAATGATCTTACGCGGATCAAAAACTGCATATAGGTATCAAGTTTATTTTATCACCACAAAATATGGATGTCAACGGAACAAAATCCACTGTTCACTGTTCATGAAAGCGCAGAAAGCCGCCCTGCGGCAAAAACCACAGGGCGGCTCCTTATGTCTCTCTTATTCTGTTATGTCTTTTCCCTCAGGAATTAGTCATACAGGTTCGGAGCGATGTTCTCGTCGGTCATGTTGGTAGCATCATACCAGTAACCATCGGTCGGGACATCGATCAGCTCCTGGCCGTTAGCTGCAGCGGTCAGAGCATAGATGCAGTAGTAACCCATCATCAGCGGAGACTGGGTAACAGCGCCAAGGAAGGTGCCATCTTCGACAGCAGCCTTGATGGAGGTACCAGCGTCAAAGCCTACACCGACAACGGTGTCGCCAAGAACTTCACGGTTCTCATTGGCAACCAGAAGTCCCTCAGCTGCGGTCTGGTTGGAACCGAACACAGCGATGGTGTCTTCCTTGTCCAGAAGAGTACCAGCCTCGGTGGAGCAAAGGTCAACAGTGGTCTGAGCCGGTACACGAACCTCAAGGATGATGTCGGCATCGCCTTCAACTGCGCCTTCAGCAGCGTTTACATAGAACTCATTACCTTCCATAGCTACGGTGTAGCCATCAGCAGCAGCCAGCTCGATCATCTTGTTGATGAAGCCAAGGCCTCTCTGCTGAATGTTCAGAGCGTAGTTATCCTGGTTGACTTCGCCGATACGGACAGTGCCGTTGCCGAGCTGATCCTTGATCGCCTCGTACATGTTAACGGCTGCAACTTCACCAGCTGCGGTGTTGTCGGTAACGACCGTACAAACAACGGAGCCTTCCGGAGCATCTGCGATACCGGTATCGAATGCAACGATCGGAACACCGGCGTCTGCAGCTGCCTGCAGGGACTCAAGAACGGAAGAGGTATCGCATGCTGCAAGACCAACACCGGCGGGAGCGCCGTTGATCGCGCTGTTCAGCATGTTGACCTGGTCGGCGATGTCAGACTCGGAAGCCGGGCCCTGTGCGGTGTAGGTCACGCCAAGCTCTTCGCTGGCCTGATCCATGCCCTGCAGTGCTGCCTGCCAATAGGTAGACTGGAAGGACTTAACAACGATCTGGAAATCATACGCATCGTTTGCAACAAGTCCGTCAAACTGAGCGATACCTTCAGTCGTGTCGGAAAGGTTCTCTGCGAATACCGGTGCAGAAACCATGCTTCCTACCATTGCTGCGCACAACAGGGCTGCTAATACTTTTTTCTTCATTCGTTTTTCCTCCTTTTTTGAATGAATGTTTCAAGAAACCGGTCTTCTCCGGCTCCCGTAAAATCCCCCCTGCGGGGAAGATTTTCATGGATAGAAGGCGATACACATCCGGAAAATTATTTGATCACTTTCCGCTTGATGATATCGATGGCCACGGCGCCGATCAGGACCAGGCCCGTGATGATCTGCTGCATGTTGGCGTTAAACCCGATGTAGGGAAGTCCCTGCTTCAGGAAGATGATGACATAGGCACCAAGGACCGTTCCATAGATGGTCCCGTATCCGCCGGAGGCCGACACGCCGCCGACGATCGCGCCGCCGATGGCATCCAGCTCCATACCGGCGCCGGTACCCGGCTGCACGGTCTTGATGACCGCCGCGTATGCGATGGAGGCAAGTCCCGCGAACAGGCCGCTGACCACATAGACCATCACATGATAGAATCTGACGTTGATACCGGAAAGGATCGCAGCCTCCTTGTTGGAGCCGATCGCGATGGTGTAACGTCCGAATCTGGTGTGGGCCAGGACGAACTGCATGATCAGCATCAGCAGGATGATCCACAGAAGGCCCAGCGGAAGCTTGGTCTTGTCGGCCATCGTGATCTTGAAGATCGAATGGAACCAGCCGTTCGGCTGCTTGGCCGTCGGCCACGGGATCGCGAAGGAGCCTGTCACGACAGAGCCAAGTCCACGGGTGATCATACAGGTACAAAGCGTTGCCAGGAAGGGCGGAAGTCCCATGATCGCGATCAGGACGCCGTTGGCCAGGCCGATCGCCACACCAAAGAGGATCGACACAAGGATCGCGACGCCGGTCGGCACACCGTTGAAACGGATCAGCGCGCCGCCTGCCAGCGCATAGCAGATCATGCCGGTACCGATGGACAGATCAACACCGCCCGTGATCAGCGGGAAGGCCACGCCGATCGCCATCAGTGCATAGTAGTAGGAAATATCCATCATGCTCAGGAAGGTCGTATATTTACCAAAGTCCGCACTGATCGCACGGAAGATCAGGTAAAGGGCGATCAGAACGATCCCGACGATCACTTCCTGGGTAAAAATTGATTTCTTTTTGGTCATCTTCTCTTCCCCCTCTTAGTTGATATCCCGAGTCGCTTTGTCCATGATTGCTTCCTGCGTAGCCTCTTCGATCGGGATCTCGCCGGTCTTTCTGCCTTCGCACATGACTACGATACGGTCGCTCATTCGAAGGATCTCTGTCATTTCAGAGGAGATCATGATGATGGATTTACCCTCGGCGGCCAGCCTGTTCATCAGCTTGTAGATCTCGTTCTTGGCACCTACGTCGATACCTCTGGTCGGCTCATCGAAGATCAGGATATCGCAGTTGCGGACAAGCCATTTTGCGATGACCACCTTCTGCTGGTTGCCGCCGGAAAGATTGACGACCAGCTGGTCGGCACTCGGCGTCTTGGTATCCAGCTCTTTGATGTACTGTTCCGTAACGGCCTTCTCAGCTCCCTTGTTGATAAAGAGACCTGACATGTATTTTTCGAGGGTCGCCATGGTGGAGTTCTCGGTGATGGTCTTCTGCACCACGATCCCGTAGCGCTTGCGGTCCTCGGAAAGATATCCGATGCCATGCTTGACGGCGTCCTCCGGGCTGTTGATCGTGACCTTCTGCCCGTTGATGTAGATGTCGCCGCTGGTCTTGGGGTCAGCGCCGAACAGCGCACGGGCCGTCTCGGTACGTCCGGCACCCATCAGGCCCGAAAAGCCCAGGATCTCGCCCTTGCGAAGCTCAAAGCTCACATCCTGCACCATCTTGCCGGCGTTCAGATGCTCGACCTTCAGAACGACCGGTGCATCCTCCGGCACCATGCTGTGGGTCTTGGGATCCTCGTAGATGACACGGCCCACCATCATGTTGATGATGTCTTCCTTTGTACACTGGTCGGTGATCAGCGTACCTACATATGTTCCGTCACGCATGACCGTGACACGGTCGGTGATGACCTTGATCTCGTCCATACGATGCGAGATGTAGATGATACCCAGGTTCTGGGCACGCAGATCGCGGATGATCGTGAACAGATCCTCGATCTCCTTCTCGGTCAGTGCCGCGGAGGGCTCATCAAAGATGATGACCTTGGCCTTATGGGAAATGGCCTTGGCGATCTCGCACATCTGCTGCTTACCGACCGTCAGGTCGCTCATCTTGGCCCTGGGATCGATATCGATGTGGAGTTCGTCAAAAAGCTTGCGGGATTCTTCGATCATCTTGCGGTCATCGATCATGATGCCCTTTTTGAACTCGCGGCCGATAAAGATGTTCTGCGCCACCGTCAGGTCGCCCACCATGTTCAGTTCCTGGTGCACGATCACGATGCCCGCCTCCTGAGCCTCGTGGGTGTTATGGAATTCTACTTCCCTGCCTTCGTAATTGATGCTTCCGGAATCCTTGGTGTAAATACCGGTAAGCACCTTCATCAGTGTGGACTTGCCGGCACCGTTCTCGCCCATCAGCGCGTGTACTTCGCCTCTTCTCAGTTCCAGATCAACGTGATCCAGCGCATGTACACCGGGGAAGGATTTGTCGATGCCTTTCATTGTCAAAATAACTTCGCCCATTTTTTCCTTCTCCTTTCCGTCAGTTCTTACGGCGTCTCGCGGAGACGTCAGCGTAAACGAATACGATAACGATGAGGCCGGTGATGATCATCTGCACTTCCTTGGTCATACGGAGAGCCATGATGCCCTCCTGCAGAAGAGAGATGACGAACACGCCGATCACGGTTCCGCCGATGGAGGCAAGACCGCCTGCCATGGAAGTACCTCCCATAACGCAGGACGCGATGGCTTCATTGTTGTAGGTATCGCCGAGACCCGGCTGGACCGTGGTGTAGGCGCCTACGAAGAATACCGCCGCGATACCGACCAGGATACCGCAGATCACGTAAGCGAGCATCTGCCATTTACGGACGTTGACGCCCGACAGACGGACAGCTTCCTTGTTGCTGCCGAGGCACAGGATATAACGTCCTGCCTTGGTGTTGTTCATGAGGATAAACAGGATCACGACGGCCACCGCGAAGATGATCAGGCCGGTCGGAACGCTGCCGACCTTGACCAGATTCCGGAACCAGCCGTTGCCGGCGGCGTCGTTGGCCTGCGGCCAACTGACGGACTGCGTCTTGGTGAAGACGGAGCCAAGGCCTTTGGCGATGTTCATGGTCGCCATGGATACGATAAAGGGAGGAATGCCAACAAAGGAAACAAGGTATCCGTTAAAGATACCGAACAGGAGACCGATCGCAATGCTCATGAGGATCGCCACGATGACCGGTGCTCCGTAGGTATTCAGCGTGTAGCCTGCCATCAGGGCACAGCAGAACATGACCGGGCCGATCGAGAAATCGATGCCGCCGGTAGCGATGACGAAGGTGACGCCCAGAGCCAGGAAGCCCAGGAAATAGACATAGTTAAGGATGCTCATGATCCTCGCTGTGCCTGCAAAGCCCGGTACCGCTGCCGAAAACGCCGCATACATGAGAAGAAGTATGCAGAACAGGATGATCCGGTTGAAGCCCAGCTTCTTAACGACTGGATTTTGTTTGATTTTTTCCAATTTTATCCCTCCCGCTGAAAATGTATTGTCCACCGGATTGCCGGATCTGCTCCGTATTCCTCCGGTTTTGCAGACCGAAAAGCCCACCCTTCGGCAAAAAGATGAAACGTTTCGCTTTGCTCTATCATTATCCTACAGACACTGCTGTTTGTCAACAAGATTTTGCTCACGGAAAGCCTGATTTTTGTTCACAGAAAGACTGTCCGTATCTTTTATTTTTTTGACATCCGGCCATCAAACTCCCGCAGTCGGTCCATCGCCTCATAGTCAAGGCCCGCATATTCATCCAGGACTGCCTCGTTCCAGACGGCCAGCTCCTCTTCCATGCCGAATTTACGTGCAAGGCCGTATGTCATGTGCCAGATATCCTCACAGATCTGCTTTTTACGGTCTTTATCGGAGGTGCCGATCAGACCGAACACCATGCGCCGGTAACTGCCGTCGCCGCAGCTTTTGATATATCTGCGGACGGTATTCCGGATCTCCCAGTAGAGGGCTGTTTTTCCCGCCTCTCCCGCGTCGGAGGCTTCCGTAAACCCAAGGTCTCCGATCACGGATCGAAGCTCCTTCTCACCGGCCCGCCGGAAAAGCCGGCTCGCCCTGGCGATCTGGATAAAATTAACGCACTGGAACAGGTACAGATCCACGTCCGTGGAAAGCTTACCATGATCCGAGTGTCTTTTTTCAAAAAAGAAGCGCCTGTACGGAAGGACTTCATCCTCCGGCTCCCCGGAAGCGATCTTGTCAAACAGTTCCTTACGCCTCCCCGGTTCTGTCTCCCTGTAGTATTCATTCCAGACAGGATCCTGCCTGTACATACGATCCCTCCTGTCAGCCCGCGGCATGTCTCCCGCAGGAAAGCCCTGCAATATTGCCGGCACTATCAGCCGGACCCGTCAGACAGCCTGCACGGACCCGTAATCATAAAACTGTGTCTCAAATACATAGTGGCGGCCCGGGATCCTCTCCGTCTCCCCAGGCTCCTCGATCCTTTCGAGAAGAAGCTCTGCCGCTTTCACACTCATCTCCTCGATCGGCTGGACGGCCACGCTGATCCTCGGCCGTACGATCTCTGCCAGCATCAGATTGTCGATCCCGACCAGCGAAAAATCCTCCGGATACCGGCAGGCCCTGCGCTGGATCGTCATGATGGCGCCCATGGTCACCTCATAATTGCTGAGTACGATCGCCGTGGGTGGTTCCGGAAGATCCAGAAGCTTCTGCATGCCGTCGTACCCCGACCGCAGGGTGTGGGACAGCCTGAGTTCATACTCCTCCCGGATCGGGAGACCGGCCTTTTCCATGGCCTCCCGGTACCCCTTCAGGCGCTCCCTCCCCGTATATTCCGTGATGGATCCGAGCATGGCGATCCGTTCATGATGGTTCCGGATCAGCAGCTCCGTCAGGCTTCTGGCCGTTTCAAGGTTATTGACGACCACGCTGTCACAGTCCGCGCCCTCAAGTACCCGGTCAAGACATACGGCCGGGATACCCGCCATCCTGAGCGGCGTGACAATGGCCGGATCGTCCGAGACCGGCATCAGCAGGACCCCATCGACATTTTTCTGTACCATATGGCGCAGGTTTTCCTGTTCGATCCCTTCATCGTTGGCAGAATCGCAGATCATCATCCCGTATCCGCGGGAGCGGAACAGGCCGCCGAGATGATGCAGCATCGTCCCGACAAAGAGATTGTCGATCGTGTATACAACGACGCCGATCACATGTGTCCGGTTGGTCACAAGGCTCCTCGCGCTCTCATTTACCTGGTAATTCAGGGCTTCGACAGCCTCATCGATCTTCGCCTTGTTCTCGGGTCTCACATTTCCCCCGTTGAGGTATTTTGAGATCGTCGCCAGCGAAAGCCCTGTTCTGTTCTTGATATCCACGATCGTGGCCCGCATATCGATCCTTCTTCCTGATACTGTTTATACAGAATGCATAAAGCGAAACGTTTCATGTATATTTCTCATTATGAACTGTTTCCATCACATATGCAAGAGCAAATCCGGAATTATTTGTTTTTTTTCGATACTGCATGCCGTGGAAAAAAACTTGTGCGCTGCCAAAGGCTTTCTTTCTCCCGGAGCAGACTTGTCCCTTCCCGGATTCCGTGCTACAATATGATTACAGCGCCAAAAGTCTTCTCCCACGTCGTGCTTGCACGTAAGTGGAAGTAAGACCTTGGGCGCGCCTCTACATGAGCAAAAAAGCGGTGCGTCAGCACCACGATTTGCGAATGGAGAGCAGGATTGTGGGAGCTCGAAGAGCGAAACAATCCATAATCATTCTTTTTGGGCATACGAATCATGGTATTTTAAACCGTGCATGGAAAGGAACGTGCGCACCGCGCACGAGATGAGGTCTTTTATGAGAATGGCAGATTATGCAGCGGGGCTCCAGCATATCGGGATCCCGACCACCGATATGGCAGAAACCCTGTTGTTTTACACGGAACTTGGCTTTGATATCGTTCACAGCAGCATCCAGCCGGACAACGGACTGGCTGTGCATTTCCTGCGGCTGGGCGGTCTGACGATCGAGGTCTACGAGGCAGAGGCGGCCGCCCTGCGGACAGGATCCATCGACCATATCGCCATCGATGTCAACGACGTAGAGAAAGCCTACGAATTCATCTGCTCCCGCGGCATGAACAACCTGGAGGATGAGATCCACTTTCTCCCTTACTGGGAGAATGGCATCCGCTACTTCAATATCGAAGGGCCCAACAAAGAACGGATCGAGTTCAGCCAGTACCTGTAGGCTCAGAACCGTACGGAGAACTATCCTATAAAATAAAAAAAGGCCGCAGTGTCTCTTTTTCAGGAGACCTGCGGTCTTTCTCTGTTCTGCTTTGAATGCTTATTTAACGATCACGCCGTCCTCGTCCCACAGGTCGTGCCAGTCTTTGGCTCCTTCCCACAGGAAGACGTGGCCTTTGATCAGGCGGTTGTTCCGGTCAAGGCCCTCGATGATCTTCATCTCCTCTTCCGTCAGCGGATCTTCCGTGACGCATTTCAGGTTCATCACGTAATTCTTTTCCTTCAGGGAGAAGGGGATCGGGCAGGACCCTCTCTGGACGGACCATTTAATGCAGATCACGGCCGGATGCACGCCGTGGGCAGCGGCGATCGCCTTCATCTCCGGAAGCTCGATGTCCGCGATATCCTCCGGCATCTTGTCACGCTCCGGTCTCTCCGGTGAGCCGATCGGGCAGAAGGCCACGATCTCAATGCCTTTATCCTGACAGTATTTGAAAAGCTCCGGCTGCTGGAAGCAGGGGTGAAGCTCCATCTCGATGGCGGCCGGTTTGATGCGGCACAGAGGCAGGACGGCCTCCAGCTTCGGGATCGTCATGTTGGACATGCCGATATGCTTTGTGAGGCCCATGTCCACAAGGCGTTCCATCTGCCGCCAGGTCTTCATGAACCGCTCCACGGTAAAGGGAACCGCGTCCGGATTCCGGGAATCCACGTCGCAGCCCGGTGCATGGTAGTTCGGGAAGGGCCAGTGCACATAGTACATATCCAGGTAGTCAAGCTTCAGGTCCTTCAGCGTTTTTGCGCAGGCAAGCAGGACGTCCCCGTCACCGTGCATGTCGTTCCACACCTTGGAAGCGATGAACAGCTCTTCACGCGTAACAAGGCCTTCCGCAAAGGCATCCGCAAAGATCTGCCCGATCACGTCCTCGTTGCCGTAGCAGGCAGCGCAGTCAAAGGAACGATAGCCCGCCGGGATCGCGCCCCTGACGGATGCAGCAACTGCTTCCGGATCCGCATGGTCACTTCCGAAGGTACCCATGCCCACGACAGGCATCTTTGCTCCGGTATACAGTGTTTTATAAGGAACGGTTTTGGGATCAACAGTAGCCATAATCTTCCTCCTTATTGTGCGCGGTACGCGCGTATTCCTGTTTATTCATTTGTCAGCAGGATCTTGCCCTGTACGAGACCCGGGGTCTTGTACATCTGGAAAGCCTCCTGTGCCTGGCTCATGGGGATCTCACGGAAAATGAAAGCCGGATCGAACTTGAGCTTTCCGTTTGCGAAATAATCCGCGGTCAGGGTCCATTCCCTTCCCGGGAACGGGGCACTGTAGGACATCCAGGAGCCGGTCAGTTTGAATTCCTTCCGGTTCATGCACTCCCAGAGCTTCGGCGTAAAGGTCAGATCCACATGCGGCGTACCGATAAAGCAGACATGAGCCTTGTTGGCCGCCAGCTCGAATGCCATCTGCATGGTGGGAACCTGTCCTGCCGTTTCGAATACAAAACCGTATCCCTTGCCGCCGGTCAGGGCCATTGCCTCTTCCATAAAGTTTTCTTTTGTTGTATTGACCACGGCGTCCGCGCCCATCCGGGTCGCAAGCTCCAGACGCTCGTCACTGATATCGAACACGACGACCTTGTGCGCGCCGAAGATCTTTGCCCACTGCATGGTGAAGATGCCGATGGTGCCGCAGCCGAGGATCGCCACGTCCTCCCCGCCCTGGTAGTCGTTCTGGAACAATCCGTGAAGAGCGACCGTGGAGGGCTCAAACATGGCTCCCTGCTCATAAGAGATGGACGGATCAAAAGGAACCGTGTTCTGTTCCGGGATCACTACGTAATCCGCATTGCTGCCGTTCACTCTCGAGCCGATGAAGGAATAGTGCTTGCAAAGCGAGAAATGACCTTTCTGGCAGTCGTCACACTTCATGCAGGGGATCAGCGGTGCGCAGGTGACTCTGTCACCGGCCTTCACCTTGGTGACGCCTTCCCCTGTTTCGACCACATCGCCGGAGAACTCATGTCCCAGCACGATGGGATAAAAATGGACTCCGTTATGAAGGACTCTCGGGACATCGGATCCGCAGATACCGGAAGCCTTGACCCTGATCTTGACAAAGCCCGGTTTCACCTGCGGCTCTTCGATCTCCTGATATTCAACCTTTTCATTTGCAACTACCACTGCTGCTTTCATCGCTTGTTAACCTTCCTTTCTTGTCATAAGCCCTCTCAGGCTCTCATAGAGCTTCTTATATGTTTCAAAGCCTGCGTCATAGACGGCCTTCATCGCGGGATCCGGTTCATGCCTCCGCATCTCGCGCACCGTACAGGCCACTGCTTCCTCGTAATCCTTGTAAAAGCCTACGCCCACGCCTGCGAGCAATGCCGCTCCGAGGGTCGTCGCGGTGTCCGAAGAGGGCACGACGATCGGTCTGCCCGTCACGTCGGACTTGATCTGCGTCCAGAGGAGTGAATTGGCCGATCCGCCCATGGCACGGAGAACCTCTGCCTCTGCGCCGGCTTCCTTTGCCGCCTCCAGATTGTGCCGGAGGGAGTATGCCACACCCTCCATGCAGGCCCGGACCATATGGCCCTTCGTCTTCGAAAAATCCAGTCCGTAGAATACACCCTTCGCGTCCGGATTCCAGATCGGTGAACGTTCCCCTGCCATATAGGGGAGGAAGGTAAGGCCTTCGCACCCGGCCGGTACCTGCTCAGCGATCACGTTCAGCTGCTCCAATGAAGACTTTCCGACCCGGCCGCTGATCTCCCGTTCGTAGGACGCGAACTCCTGCTCGAACCAGCGCATCACGCCGCCTCCGCCGGTGGTCCCGCCCTGCAGGAGCCAGGTACCCGGAACCACATGGTATCCGAGGATCAGCCGTGGATCCGCCTTGTATTCGGACAGGCAGATACTCATTCCGCCGGCCTGTCCGCCCTGCTCCTGGGTCTCCCCGGGATGGATCACGCCGGCTCCGAGCGTTCCGCAGGCCGCGTCCAGCCCGCCGGCCGCAACCGGTGTGCCGACCGCAAGGCCGCTTTTTTCCGCCGCTTCTTTGGTGACCGTCCCGATGATCTCATCACAGGGGACGATCGGCGGAAGAAACTCCATCGGGATCCCGAGCTTTTCGCACATCTCCGGATCCCAGGTGCCTTCCCGCATGGAAAAGCAATGCCAGCCATACCCCTGGGACAGATCCTGGGTGATGGCTCCGGTCAGCTTATATCCGATAAAGCTGTTGGACTGCAGGATCTTATCGATCTTCGCATAGACCTCCGGCATGTTTTCCTTGTACCAGAGGACCTTCGCCGTGGTATAGGACGGCTGAAGAGAATTGCCGGAGACCGCAAAGATCCTGTCCTCCCCGATCTCCCGGTTCAGCCTTCTGCAGATCGACGCGGCACGTGTATCCATCCAGATGGGCGTGTTCGTAAGGACCCTGCCCTCTTTGTCGATGGCGATAGCCGACCAGCTCTGTCCGTCGATCCCGATCCCGGCGATCCGGTCCGGATCGATGTTTCCTTCTTCCAGGGTCTTCCGGATCGTGCGGCAGATCACATCCCACCATTCCTCCGGATCCTGTTCGGCCCAGCCTTCCTGCGGGTAGTAGACCTTGTAGCTGCCGTTTCCGGCGGCGGCCACGTGCCCGTTTCTGTCAAAGACCGCGATCTTGCAGGCGCTGGTCCCGATATCGATTCCCAATAAATATGACTTTTCCATTTTGTTTACTCTCCCTTCAAAAGGGTACATATGATCAAAGGCCTCCGACAGCCTTACGCTCTTCTGCTCCCGGAAGAGGTCCGGAAACGGATCTGCCGCCGATCAGGCGGGTCCGTAAATACTTCACCTCCGGCCCGGAGGATGCTTCTCCCTCGACGCCCAGTCTTGCGAGCATCAGGGAAGCCGTTTCCTTCGCCATCTCCATCGTCGGCTGGGACACGATCGACAGCGCAGGGCAGCAGGCCCGCGCAAATTCCAGATTGTCAAAGCCGATCAGCGACAGTTCATCCGGAATCCGTATTCCCAGCTCATTGACCGCGATCATCATCCCCACGGTCATTTCATAGTTTGTTGCGATCACCGCCGTCATATGCGGATTTCTGCGGATCAGCGAGATCATGCCGCTGACGCCGCCCCGGATCGTGTAGTCGCCCTGGCAGATCAGGGACTCCTGCACCGGGATCCCGGCTTCCTTGTGGGCGTCCGCATATCCCTTCAGCCGCTCGGACGCCGTATAGATCTCGCGGGGACCGCTGATGATCCCTATGTTGCGGTGTCCCTGCGCGAACAGAAGAGAGGCGGCTTCATTGACAGCTCTCCGGTTGTCCACCAGCACGCAGTCACAGTCCAGTCCCTGAATCCTGCGATCCAGGAGTATGACGGGCTTTCCCGCTTTGGAGAATTCCCGGAGCCCGCTTCCCGCCGGATCGACCGGCATGTTGATGATGCCGTCCACCCGCTTGCGGGTCAGGAATTCGATGGCCTCCTGCTCAAGGGCCGCGTCGGTCCGGCAGTCGCACACGATCGTCGCGTAGCCCCGGCTCCGCAGGATATCCTCCATACCGGTAATGATCTCCGTGCAGAAGGTGTTGTTCAGCTCCGGGATCACGACGCCGATCGTATGGGTCGCGTTTGTCTTCAGGCCTCTGGCGACCTCGTTCACCTCATAATGCAGTTCTTCGATCGCCTGTTCGATCTTGATCCTGTTCTTTTCACGGACATTTCCACCGTTAAAATAGGACGAGATCGTGGCCAGACCCAGCCCGGTATGCCTGGCCAGATCCTTCATGGTCGCCGCCATGTCATCACCTCAAAAAACAAAATCCTTATCAGGCTTTTCCGTCGCAGCCACACACCTTCATGCGGCCCATGACAAGCTCCTTGACAGCCGCGATGCCGGCTTTTCCATATGCCTTGGGATCAAAGACGCTCTCATCCTCCAGCGTTTTGCGCGCCGCCTTCGTGTAGGCCGCGCGGAGCTCCGTAGCAAAGTTCACCTTGCAGATGCCGCGCTTCACGCAGTCGCTGACGTCCTCATCCGTAAGTCCGGACGCTCCGTGCAGCACCAGCGGGATGTCCACGACCTTCCGGATCTCGCTCAGGCGTTCCTTGTCAAGCACCGGTGTCCCCACGTAAAAACCATGCGCCGTCCCGATCGCCACGGCCAGGGAGGTGACGCCTGTGCGTTCCACAAACTCCTTCGCCTGCTGCGGGTCGGTATTGGTATCCGCCTCCGCCTCAAGGTCGTCTTCCTTGCCGCCGACCTTTCCAAGCTCGGCCTCACACGGGATCCCCATGGTTGCCGCCACATCGGCCACCTTTTTGCTGACCTCCACATTTTCCTCAAACGGAAGCTTGGAGCCGTCGATCATGACGGAGCTGTAGCCGGCCTTAAGGGCCTCCATGGCCAGTTCAAAACTGCTGCCGTGATCCAGGTGCAGGCAGACCGGCACGCTGGCATTCTCTGCCTCCGCTTTCACGATCGCCGCATACGTATCCAACGTGCCGTACCTGATCGTCGAGGGGGTCGTCTGGATCATGACCGGGGCGCGAAGCTCCTCCGCCGCCTGGATGATCGCCTTTACCATCTCCATGTTCTCCGCGTTGAAGGCGCCTACCGCATAGCCGCCCTTCTGCGCTTTCGCGAGCATTTCCATCGATGTTACATATGCCATCTTGTCAGCCTCCTTTTTGGTTTATTGATTAAAGCTTTTCCTGCTGTGTTCCGTACAGGTATTCGTCGACCGTGTTGGCAACGCGGTCAAAGACCAGTTCTTTGGGATCGTTCTTCAGGACGCCCTCACGGACCTTGGTGTACTGGATCGGCATGAACTGGCTCAGCAGGTTGAGCGGAACGCCGTCCTTGAAATTGTCAAACAGAGTATCCATCGCCTTCTGCACCTTCTCCTGCGGCAGGTAGTACCGGCAGCGGTCCGAGAAGGAGAATTTCCGCTTGATCGCGATCTCCGCGTCAGTTCCGTGATAATGCTTGACGAAATATTTGGGATCCGCCAGCATGGCCTCATCCAGCGCTTCCATGAAATCACTCTGCTTTTCGGGCTCGGCCTTGTACTGCTCCTTCTCCGCATAGGCAAGAGCAAAGAGTCCTTCACGAAGGGCAAAGGTAAGGCCCGGGCCTACCTTCAGGATCCCTACGCCGTCCTCCACCAGCTCACGCAGTTTGTATTTGGTCTGGTAGTCGGAGGAATGTCCTTCGAACATAAGTGACGGGAATTCCTTGATGGAAGCCATCAGTTCGACCGCCTTGCTGCGGTCATATTCGGTACAGCCGGCGTCCTTCTCTTCCATACCGGGCTGCACGACCACGCCGATCACGTACTTCCACGCATCGGAAAGCCCCTTTGCCGCAAAAGCATCTTCAAAAGCTTTGACCGTCGCCTTGAAGTCTTCGACCTTCGTCACCTGGACGCCCGTGTCGACCGCGTCCTGGGAACCCCCCGGGATCGGGACCTCGGAGCCGACAATGTAGACCGGATGAACCGCGTCCTGATTCTCCTCTTTGAGCTCCGCATAGGCTTTTTCCGCGACGGAGGCCAGGAGGGCACCCCTGCGGGAAATGATCTCATCCGAAAGCCGTACGTCGGCCGGATCGCTGGCTACCTTCATGCTTGTATCGATATGGATTTTGGTAAAGCCGGCTTTTACATACTGCCGCACCAGTTCGGAGGCTTCCTTCATGGCCTCCTCCTCAGGAAGATGTGCAAAGGTGAGCGGTCCCAGATGATCTCCGCCCAGGATGATCCTGTCCATGGAAAGCCCGGCCTTCTGTGCCAGCTCATGGATCATCTTCATGAAATCCGCAGGCTTCATACCTGTGTAGCCGCCGTACTGGTCGACCTGGTTGGCCGTTGCCTCGATCAGAAGAGGACTGCCGGTCTTCACGGCGTGGCGCATGCAAGCTTCCAGCACAAGCGCGTTACCGGTACAAGCCGAGTAGATTCCGATCTGTTTTCCTTCTTTTTGTTCCTGTAAAACCTGCAGCATCAAATTCTTCATGTCATTTTCCCTTTCTAAAACCGAAACGTTTCGGTTTTGATAAAAATATACTATCGTTCCACGCTTCTGTCAATATGCAAAATCACGATTTTTCCCTTTTTTTCGGGAGCCGCTCCTGATCAAACCGGAATCAGCCATCACCCGTCAATTACATTTTTCTCTTGCAATCATCGCGTCACAAGCGTAATCTAAATACAGAAGTGTATCCATACACGAATCAGAAAGGAGCAATCAGCTATGTTATTAGGTATTCCCGAAATTCTTTCCCCGGAGCTTCTCAAGATCCTCTGTGAGATGGGTCACAGCGACCGCATCGTCATCGGCGACGGCAACTTCCCGGCCGAGACCATGGGCAAGGACGCCATCGTCGTCCGCATGGACGGCCACGGTGTTCCCGAGATCCTGGACGCCATCCTGACCGTCATGCCGCTTGACACCTATATCGAAAAGCCGATGAACCTCATGGAGGTCATGCCCGGCGATACCTGCGGCACCCCCGAGATCTGGAAGGACTATGAAGAGATCGCGGCAAAGCACGATGAACGTGGTGCTGACTGCATCGGACAGATCGAGCGTTTTGCCTTCTATGAGGAAGCCAAGAAGGCCTACTGCATCATCGCCACCGGCGAAAAGGCCATCTACGCCAACGTCATGCTCCAGAAGGGCGTCGTCATCAACAAATAAGCTGTATACGCACACAGCCGCAGGGACCGGTCCCTGCGGCTGTTTTTTGTTCACTCAATGGCCCTGCGGCCTCTCTGTTATCAGGAAATGGTAAAACCGCCGTCCAGGACCAGATTCGCTCCATTGATAAGCTGGGACGCGTCGCTCGCCAGGAATACACAGGCGGCCGCGACCTCCTCCGGATACCCGAAGCGTCTTGCCGGGATCAGCTTTTTGAAGGCCTCTCCCTTTTCATTTTCCCAGTTCATGCGGCCCATGTCCGTCATGATGACCGCCGGCGAGATCGCGTTGACGCGGATCCCGTACTGCGCCCATTCGAGGGTCAGCTGCTTTGTCATCTGAATGACGCCCGCCTTGGCCGTCCCGTAGGCGAGATGCCTCTCCAGCGCGACGATACCGGCCTGGGACGCGATATTGACGATGCTTCCTCCACCGTTCTGCTTCATGGTCTCCCCGACGGCCAGGGCCATACGGGTCCCTCCGGTCAGATTGACGGCCAGCGTCTTATCCCACACCTTCTCCGTGTACTCCTCCAGCGTCTCCAGGATGCCGATGCCGGCGCAGTTCACGAGGATATCGATCTTTCCGAATTTTTCGATCACGGAAGAAACCGTCCGTTTGATATCGTCGGTGACCGTAATGTCGCCGATGATCTCCAGATAGGATACCCCGTGCTCCTTCGCATAGTCCGCAAGGACCGGAGACGGGTTCATGTCAAAGCCCGCCAGATTGGCGCCTTTGCGGATGAACATCTGCGCGATCGCTTCACCGATCCCGTTGGAAGCGCCTGTCACGATGGCCGTTTTGCCGGCCAGCGAAAAGTTCTCGTCAAAACGGCGGTATTTTGATTCGTCGATCATAGGAACCTCCTGTTCTCACATCTCGATCAGGATCTTTAAGCTGGTATCCTTGTTCTGCTCGATGTATTTGAAAGCTTCCGGATACTGATCAAAGGGGAACACCTTGGATACAAGCGGTTCCATGTTGATCTTTCCGGCTGCCATGTAATCGATGGTATCCTGGAAATCCTTGTCCACATACATCAGGGAGCCGATCAGGCGGAATTCCCGGTCCTGCACCCATGCCATGTTGATCTCGGGCGTGCTTCCGTATACGCCGACGATGATGATATCGTGGCCCTTCTTGGAGCACTCGATGGCCTGGTTGACGGTCGCGCCGATGCCCACACACTCAAAGAAGATATCCGCGCCTTCATCCCCGAAGGCTTCCTTGATCGCTTCCTGCATGGTGACCTTTCCTGTGTTGGCCGCAAACGGGATCCCGCAGGATTTGGCCAGCTCCAGACGATAGTCCGAGAAATCCGTGATCAGGACCGCCTTGGCTCCTTCCGCCATGGCGGCCTGTGCCGTTACGTTTCCGATCGTGCCGGCGCCCATGACGACGACATTCTTACCCACGACGCTCTGGCCTCTGCGGACGGCATGTACGCCGACGGCGGCAGGCTCGATCGTAGCCGCGGTCCGTGCGCTCATACTCTCCGGGATCTTCTTGATCAGGGCGGAATCCACGTTGAAGTATTCACAGGCAGCTCCGGGTGTCTGGCAGCCGATCACGTCCAGGGTATTGCAGATATTGTATCTTCCTTCTTTACAGGGCTCGCACTCGTGGCAGAAGGTCTGCGGCATGGCGGTTACCAGATCGCCGACCTTGAGGTCTTTTACGTCAGCACCAACCTCGACGATCTCTCCGGCCATCTCATGGCCCAGACGGATCGGGAAGGACATGAACGGATGCTTGCCGTAATATGCATGAATGTCGGATCCGCAAATGCCGATGTTCTTCACCTTCATAAGGATCTCATGCGGCTGTATGACCGGTTTCTCGATCTCGCTGAATTCGATGGTCTCTGGTTTTGTCAAAATAGCCTGTTTCATTGTCATTCCCTCCGTTCTACTGGAATGGTCTTCCCGGAGTTCCGGGAAGACCACTGGTTTCAATTCATTCCGGGCCTGTTCCGGCCGGGATGTTTCCGGATCGTCTATCCGTTTTCAGTTTCTCTTTTTTTTCTGCTTACTCGCTCAGCATTCCGTTGGCGGTATATCTCTCTACGAACTCGGCAACGTTGTCCGGGGTGATCAGGGTAACGTCGATCTGGGTCTTCTCGAAGCCTTCCGCATTCTCACCGGTCAGGACTTCATGCACGATCCTTGCACCTTCCTGTGCCATGACCTGTGCATCCTGAAGAGCGGTTGCGTCGATCTCGCCGTCACGGATCGCAACTGCAGCGTCTGCAAGACCGTCAACGCCGAAGAACATGATATCGTCAGCTCTGCCGGCATCTGCGGCAGCCTCATAAGCGCCGATCGCCATCGCATCGTTCATGGAGAAGACAGCGTCGATGTCGTCATAGACCTGCAGCCAGTTTTCCATCAGCTCCATGCCTTTTGCCTTTTCCCAGTCGCCAAGCTGCTCGTCAAGGATCGTCACGCCCTCCATCTGGGTGAAAATGACATCTTCATACGCATGACGACGCTCGATGGAGTCTGTATTGCCGGACGGTCCAAGAAGGACGACGACATTGGCATCTTCCGGAATCAGGGTCTTTGCATACTCGGATACGATCGTTCCAAGGTCATAGGGATTTGCGATAACGGAGGAAGCTTTCTCGACCTGAAGGTCATCCAGGTTGATGTTCATCATCGGAGTGCCGTCCTCAATGTACTGTGCGACCAGATCGTCTTCTGCAGCCGGCTCCAGCGGAAGCAGGATGATGTAGTCATAGCCCTGGGATACGCAGGTCTCCATGTTGGAGATCTGGGTCTGCAGGTCATTCTTGGAATCCATGACCGTCAGCTCCATATCATCATAGGACGCAAAAGCGGTTTCCAGTTCTGCTGCCAGCCAGGATGCGAAGGTGGCGGACATATCGGTCGGAAGGAAAGCAACCTTATAGGCGCCTTCTTCAGCCTGTGCGTTCACACATGCGCCGGTAAGCATTCCGACTGCAAGGCCTGCGGATACGAGTACGCTTAACATTTTCTTCATCTTCATTGATTGGTCCTCCTTTTTTGTTGTATATAGACTTCTTGCACCAGAAGTTGATGCCCTTTTTGGGTTATTTGGATGCCATGATCTTGATGCTGCGTTTTCCGGATTTGGTCACCACGTCTGCCAGGACAGCCAGGATGATGATACCGCCCTTGATGATCATCTGCAGGTAAGAGTCCACGCCCAGAAGTGTCATGATGTTGTTCAGGATACCGATGATGATGGAGCCGAGCAGGGTGCCCAGCGCCGTACCGGAACCGCCCGAAAAGCTCGTTCCGCCGATGACCGTAGCCGTGATGGCGTCGGTCTCATAACCCTGTCCCTGTGTGGGGATACCTGCGTTCAGACGTCCCATCAGGACCATACCGGCTACCGCCGCAAACATACCCGATACGATGAAGGCAGCCCAGCGGACCTTTTCAACCTCAACACCGGCTGCATTGGCAGCCTCCCGGTTGCCGCCGACCGCGTACATGTACCGGCCGAATTTTGTGTAGGTCAGCATCACATGGGTGATCACCAGCATGACGACCATAAAGATGACTGTGACCGGGATCCCGAGGATCGTGCCCTGGCCAAGGCCCTTGAAGGCGCCAATCTGGTAAACGTTCTGTCCTGCCGTATACAGGCAGATCGCGCCGAGACATACCTGCTGCATGGCCAGCGTTACGATGAAGGCAGGCAGATTGAAGTGTGCGACGAACAGGCCGTTGATCGCGCCTACCGCTGCACCGAGCACGAGGCCGAGCAGGAAGGCTACGAACAGATTGTTGATGTGCATGTAGAAGATACATGCATAGGTGCCGGCCATGCCGGCCAGATATCCGAGTGACAGATCGATATCGCCCATGATGATGATCATCCCCTGCGCAAACGCACAGATCGTGACGACGGATACCTGCTTCAGGATATTCAGAAGGTTTGTCGGTGTAAAGAAGCTCTTGGAAAGGATCGAGCAGACCGCGACCATGACCACCAGAATGATGATCAGGGAATACTTCTGAATGTCAAACTTTTTTGTTTTATTATTCATTTCATACACCTCCGCCCGGATGCTCAGTCAATGTTCTTGATGGCCATCTGCATGATCGTTTCCTGGTTAAAATCAGTGCGGTCCAGACAACCGGTCATGTAGCCCTGGCTCATCACGTAGATCCTGTCACACATGCCGAGAAGCTCGGGCATTTCCGAGGAGATCATGATGATCGCGTAGCCCTTTCTGGCCAGGTCGATCATGATATTGTAGATCTCCAGCTTCGCGCCGACATCGATACCACGGGTAGGTTCATCGAGGATCAGCAGGTCACTGTCCAGCATCAGCCAGCGGGCCAGAAGGACCTTCTGCTGATTGCCGCCGCTTAGAGAGCCGATCGGTGTCTCAATGCCTGCGAACCGGACCTTCAGCATCTCTGCCATCTCCTGGGCTTCTTTTTTCTCCTTGGCGAGATTCATCCAGACACCCTTACGGATATGGTGGCTCGTCAGTGTGATATTCTCGCGGCAGCTGCGTACGCCGATGATGCCTTCTTTTTTACGGTCCTCGGTGATCATCAGGATCTTGTTCTTGATGGCGTGGGTCACATTCTTCGGCTTATATGGCCTGCCGCACAGTGTGATCTCCCCGGAGTCCAGCGGATCCAGTCCGAAGATCGCTCTGCAGACCTCGCTCCTGCCTGCGCCGACCAGTCCGGCCATCCCGACGATCTCGCCCTTACGGACTGTCATCGAGATATCCTTGAACATGCCGTCCGAGCAAAGATTCTTGCATTCGAACTGCACCTCCCCGATGGGTACCGAAACCTTTGGGTATACATTTTCGATCGAACGGCCGACCATGTAGGTGATGATCGATTCGTCATTGAAGTCCGATGCCGGGCCGCTGATGATGCTCTTTCCATCCCGGATGACCGTGATGTCGTCCGCGATCTGGAAGATCTCCTCCATCTTGTGGCTGATATACAGAAAACTGATTCCCTTTGCCCTAAGCTCATTGACCTTGTCAAAGAGGATCTTTACCTCCTTGTTGGAGATCGACGAGGTGGGCTCGTCCATGATGATGACCTGTGCATTGAAAGCCACCGCCTTCACGATCTCCAGCATCTGGATACTTGCGATCGGAAGCTCCTTGATCTTTGTCCGGGGATCATAGGGAAGGTCATTTTCCTTCAGGATCGCGGCTGCATCGTCGTACATCTTCTTCCAGTTGACCTTGCCGCCGCTGGTGGGCTGCCGCTTCATGAAGATGTTCTCCGCGATAGACAGTTCTCCAAAGAAGTTCAATTCCTGATAGATCATCGCGATCCCGGCCGCGGAGGATTCCAGCGGTCCGCTGAAATGAACTTCTTTTCCGTCCAGGAACACCTGTCCTTCATCTCTCTGGTACAGACCGTTGATGATCTTCATCAGGGTCGATTTTCCGGCGCCGTTCTCCCCGACGACCGCATGCACGGTGCCGGGCCGCAGCGCGATGTTGACATCATCCAGTGCCTTGACGCCGGGAAAGCTTTTTGAAATATGCTTTAATTCCAGTTTGTATTCGCTCATGTTGCCTCCCTTCCGGCCATCCTCAGGCATTGGCTTCGATCATGGCCCTGATATTCTCCGGGCTGATCTTTCCCTCCATCGGGCCAAAGGCCGCCGTGTTCAGCGCTCCGGCCGCGGATGCCATCTTCAGGATCTCCGTGATGGGCTTTCCTTCCAGCAATCCGCTGATAAACGCACCGTCGAAGCTGTCCCCGGCACCTGTCGCGTCCACCGGCTCCACCCGGTAGATCCCGAAGTCGTAGGTGTTCTCCCTCGTGTAGACCGTACAGCCCTTCGAGCCTTTCTTAAGTGCCAGGATCTCAAGCACGGGGTTATCGAAGCAGGCCCGTACGGCTTCTTCCACCGTAGCCTTGCCTGTGATCATCAGCAGTTCCTCCACACCGGGAAGAAATACGGACGTGTTTTCCACAACTTCCTTTACCATGGCCAGTGAACTGTCATCCTTCAGCAGCTCCCTGCGGATATTCGGGTCGAAGGAGACCTTGGCTCCCATGTTTTTCGCCATATGCATGGTCTTCAGGATCTCCTCGCCGAATTCCTTTCTGGCGGAGAGAGAGCATCCCATAATATGGAAGTATTTCACGCCCTCCAGCACAGCAGGCGCAGGGGCCGTCGCGTCCGCTGCCGGCGTGTTCCCCATGTGGAAGATGAATTTACGGTCTCCGTTTGAAAAATACGTGACAAACGCGCATCCGGTTGCCGCCCTGTCGCTTCTCAGCACCTGGCTGATATCGACTCCGTCACCGGAAAGTCTCTCGAGCAGACATTTGCCGAAATCGTCATTTCCGACACCGCTGATGATCCCGCAGCTGTGGCCAAGCCTTGCCACCGTATCGATAAAGATCGCCGGGGCTCCGCTCGGGAACGGCCCTCGGAACAGTGCCGGTTTGTCAAGAGGCTGATCCTCTTCTGTTCTCATGATCTCGACGATCATTTCTCCCATGATCCAGACTTCTGCCATGTAGATTCCCTCCCTTTCGTTCTTCCTGTCAGAAAGGAGTCCGGCTTTTCTTTATCAATTCCGGCTTCTTTCCATGTTCAAAAACGATACTGTTTGCGGGATGTCTCAGCCCAGGCACTTCTCTTTCAGGAATTTCAGCGAGGCTCTGAGATACTCATCCATCTGTTCCTTGTCAGCGCCGTTGCTGAGGTCTCTCCACACACGGACGTCAAACCCGACTGCCCCGCCGGAAAGAAGGAATGGTTCCATAACGATGCCCTTCTGATAATTGATATCCCGAAGTGCCTGTCCGATGGCTGCCCAGTCAAGGCTGTTGTTCATGCCCGGAAGCTTGCGGTTGTTCTCTCCTACATGGAAATGTCCCAACCGGTCGCCTGCGAGACGGATGGCATCGCACATGTTGTCTTCTTCTATATTCATATGGTAGGTGTCCAGCAGGATGTTGACTGCCTTGCTTCCCACCCGGTCGCAGTATTCCATGGCCTCTTTGCAGTCAGTCAGGATGTAGGTCTCATTCCGGTTCAGAACTTCGAGCGCGCACTCGATGCCGAGACCCTCTGCGACGGCTCCGATCTCCTGCAGCTTTTCGATGCTGTGCTCCCAGGCGGCCTCTTTATCAACGTACTTGAAATCGCAGGGCCAGAAGGAGTAGATCGCTCCGGCCAGTGTCGGGGACCCGATCACGTCCATGGCCTCCAGGATCTTTTTGAAGTACTCGGCTCCGTTCGCGCGGACTGCCGGATCCGGAGAGCTCAGATCATATTCCTTTGCCGGTCCGCTGTTGGTAGAGAAGGTGAGCCCGTATTCATGCCCGATGGCCTTCATCTCCTGCAGCTCCTGCTCGCTCATGTGATACAGATGATCTGCCGTAACCTCAAACATATCAAATCCGAATTCAGCAAGGCGCTTGCCCACAGAAGCATATTTTTTGATATCGCAATCCCATGTGTTTCCCCAGTACGCATGACCGATTCCAAATTTCATATCTTCATCTCCTTTTCGATCTCAGCCTTTGTGTTTTTTGAAATTGTGCTCGTGCTCAATTCTTTGATAATGAAATTATAACCCGATTATGATTTTGTGTCAATGAAGCAGTTTTACTACTTTTTATCTTCGGTTTTTGTTGATATTAGCCAATCGAATCAGGAATTGTGTTTCCTTTCGTGTCAATAATCGGAATTGTGCTCGTGTCTAGTTCTATTCTATTTTGTGATTGTTGGACTATTATCAAACAAACGCTCATTAGAAGCAGGCCTTCGAATGTGCTCGTGCCTATTTCAAGGAGGGATTCTATCTTCATTTTTGCTTGCACAAACTAGATATACAAGGAAAAACGCTTGCTGATCCGTATCGTTTATGTTACATTTTTTCCAGAATATTCAACTCATTTTGAGGGAGAGAATTATGGCGATTACCATCAATGAAATAGCAAAGCTCGCGAATGTTTCACGAGCAACTGTCGATAAAGTGATCCACGGCCGCCCCGGTGTCAAAGAAGAGACGAAGGTTCGGATTCAGGAGATCCTTGACAATCTCGATTATCATCCCAACCTTATGGGCAAGGCCCTGGTCATGAGCAAAAACCCTGTCAAGATCGGCGTGATCCTGACGCCGGATTACAATCCCTATGTGCAGGGACTTCTGAGCGGGATCGCCAAAGGAAAGCGGGAATTCGAGGCCTTCGGATTTGAAGTGATCACCCGCATGCTGACCGCCCTGGAGCCGGCCGAAATGATCAGTATTCTCCTGGATCTCGAGAGCCAGAACATCTCCGGTCTCGCCTTGATCCCCATCAATGATCCGGCTGTGATCCAGAAGATCAACCAGATGCAGGCGAACGGTGTGAAGGTCATGACCTTCAACTCTCCTCTGGAGGAGATCAAGGGCTTCCGCTACATGGGACAGGACCATAAAAAAGCCGGCATGGTGGCTGCCGGCCTTATGGAAAAGCTGCTGCCCGAGGGCGGAGAGGTCGGCGTGATCATCAGCTCTGCCATCCTCTCCTGCCACCCGGATCGCCTGCAGGGGTTCAGCAGCCGCCTCGCCGAATGCAAAAATCCGATCAGGATCGTTGAAATCCAGGAAAACCAGGATAAACGGGAGGAAGCCTTCCGCATTGCCCTCGATTATCTTAACCGCTATCCCGATCTGGATGGCCTCTACCTTTCCGGCAACGGAAGTGAAGGCGTCAAGAGTGCACTCATGGTCGCCGGTGTCAAGAAGGATATCAAGATCATCTGCCACGACCAGTCGCCCGAGACGGAAGCACTGCTAAAAGAAGGCGTCCTGGATTTTGTCATCTCCCAGAACGCCTATAATCAAGGGTATCAGCTGGTCCGGCTGATGTTTGATCACCTGATCAAGATGATCAAACCCTCTTCCTACTATTACGAAATCCCCATCGAGATTGTCTCGCGGGAAATTGTACTTTAAATTCTAATTAAATGTAATATCGCTCACGGTTTAAAGGAGTAGAGGGATAGGACGGACGCTGCCAGGGGCAAAGATCTCTCTGCCCGCAAGGCCCCGGGCAACGTCGAAGCGAGCTAATCGCTAACTCCAACCAGAAATGAGCGGATGAAACAAGACAGGGGACGGTTCTCTGTCTTGTTTCATCCGCTCATTTTGCAAAACGCTCAG
>JAFTPT010000046.1 GCA_017463155.1 Blautia sp. | reverse complement strand
GTTTATTCCCGCAAGTGGAATAAGGGTGAAGATGGAAGCGGAGTGCTGGAAAAAGATGGTATTTTGATCGTGAGGAAATAACATTAGAGGGACGGGGCTGTCGCACTAATTAGTGTGGCAGCCTTTTCTTACGCCCAGCCATAAGCTTTATGTCGCACGTGCGTGAGATTGCCGCCGCAGCATCGGCGGTGTTTCCGCCTCCTTTCCTCTGGCACGCTGACTGGGTCTCCCGGGGTAATTCACAGTTCTGTCGTCACACAACCTCCTGATTTACTTTCTTGGTTTTACGCTTACCACGGACTTCGGATTGTAATGCACCCTCATCCACCATTTAGCCTCATATCAGGTTTCTGTTCGTAGGCTCATGACTTTGCTACACGCTTCCTTCACCCCACCGTTACCGGCTTCGGCTTGCGCTTAACTACATGGACGGTAAGTTACCCATGACCGGACTTTCACCGGCTAGAACTGCGCCATGCCCGGCGCACAGTTAAAACCCCCGGAAATCGGATCTCCGGGGGTTTTCTCTGCACGATATTCTGTTCCCTGCGGTCAGCAGTCTTTCTCCAAATGCCAGATATCATTGTTGTACTGGTCGATCGTTCTGTCGGAGGAGAAGTAGCCCGCCTTGGCGATATTGACTGCCATCTTCTTCGCCCAGCCCATTCTGTCCTCATAAGCTGCCAGAGCCTTGTCCTTGGTCTTGCAGTAACTCTCGAAGTCAGGGAATGTCATGAACCAGTCTCTGCCCAGCAGCTCGTCGTAGAGCTGCTTGAGAAGCTTCCTGTCGCCGGCTTCGAGCATCTCTTCACTGACCAGGAAGTCCACAGCCGCGGCAAGTCTCTTGTCCTTCTTATACCAGTTCTTTGCGACGTAATCCGCGTTCTTATAGTGCTCGATGACCTCCTCGGAGGACTGTCCGAAGGTGAAAATATTGTCTTCCCCGACAAGTTCCGCGATCTCGACGTTCGCTCCGTCCATGGTTCCCAGCGTCACAGCGCCGTTGAGCATGAACTTCATATTGCCGGTCCCGCTGGCTTCCTTGGAGGCCAGTGAGATCTGCTCGGAAATGTCCGATGCGGGGATCAGTTTCTCCGCCATGGACACGTTGTAGTTACGAAGCATGACGACCTTGAGGTAAGGACTCACTTCAGGGTCGTTGTTCACGATGCTGCTGAAGGCGAGGATCGCATGGATTATATCCTTGGCGATCACATAGGCAGGAGCTGCCTTTGCGCCAAAAAATACCGTGACCGGTCTTCTCGGCCTGTAACCGTCCTTGATGTGCAGGTAACGGTCGATGGCCCACAGGAGGTTGAGCTGCTGTCTCTTGTACTCGTGCAGGCGCTTGATCTGCACGTCATAGACGGACTCGGGGTCAACCTTGTCGCCCTGATATTTTTCAAGCCATGCGGAGAACTTGTGTTTTTTCGTGTTCTTCCTGTTCAGGATGCACTGCAGGAAAGCCTCATCCTCCGCGTAAGGAATAAGCTGCTCAAGCTGTCTGGCGTCCGTCTTCCAGCCCTCGCCGATCTTCTCGGTGATCAGCTCTGTCAGCTCAGGGTTGCACTCGATGACCCATCTGCGGAAAGTGATGCCGTTGGTCTTGTTGTTGAACTTCTCGGGATAGAGCTTGTAGAAATTGTTGAGCTCTGTCTCCTTGAGAATGTCAGTGTGAAGTCTCGCGACGCCGTTCACGGAGTGGCTGTAGTGAATGTCCATGTGGGCCATATGCACGTTGCCGTACTCGTCGATGATCTGAACGGAAGGGTCTTCATATTTTGCCTTAACAGCGTCATTCATCCTCTTGATGATCGGCATAAGGTGCGGCACGACAGCCTTGAAGAAGTGCTTGGGCCATGTCTCCAGTGCCTCAGCAAGGATCGTGTGGTTCGTGTAAGCACAGACATCAGTCACAATCTGATATGCTTCTTTCTCCTCAATGCCCTTTTCGGTCAGAAGGCGCACCAGTTCCGGAATGACCAGAGAAGGGTGCGTATCGTTGATCTGGATCGCCGCGTAGTCGGCAAGGTCATGCAGGTTGCTGCCGCGTTCCACACACTCGTCGAGGATCAGCTGGGCGGCATTGCTGACCATGAAATACTCCTGATAGACGCGGAGAAGCTTTCCGTCCTCATCGCTGTCATCGGGATACAGGAAGAGGGTCAGGTTTTTCTCGATCTCTTTTTTGTCAAAATCGATACCCGAGCCGATCAGTCTCTCATTGACCGTGTCCAGGTCAAAGAGACGAAGGCGTCCGCACTTGCTTCCGTAACCTGTGACATCGATCTCATACATGGTGGAAAGAAGCTCCAGATCGCCGCACTGCACCTTATAGTGTCTGTCGGTGCGCTTCATCCAGTTGGCCATGCCCCACTTGCGCCAGTAGTCAGGTCTCGCGTGCTGCTTGCGGTCCTCGAAGGTCTGTTTGAACAGACCGCAGTGGTAGGCCAGGCCTACGCCGTCAGCGGGAAGGCCCAGTGTCGCAAGGCTGTCGATGAAGCAGGCTGCAAGTCTGCCAAGGCCGCCGTTTCCGAGGGAGGGCTCGTATTCAAATTCCTCCAGCTCCGTAATGTCTTTCCCAGCCTCAGCCAGTTCCGCTTTCACATCATCGTAGATGCCGAGGTTGATCAGGTTGTTGGAAAGAAGTTTACCGATCAGGAATTCTGCCGAAATATAGTAAACTTTCTTCTTTCCGCTGTTGTATCCCCTGTTCCTGCAGGCGTCCTGCGTCAGGGCCAGCGCCGCGTTGTAAAGTTCCAGAATCGTGCACTCGCTAAGTGCTTTTCCGGTGTAATCTCTGAGTTTTAATGTATTCATTACTACCTCCTGCGGAAGATCTCCGCTGCTTACAATGGTTCCCGTATATAAGCATTATAATGATTTATATGCGTGATAATCTTGCAGAATAATGGCAAATAATGGTACGATAATGATATTAATTAATTCATCACAAAGAAGGGGTCCGTTTTTATGAATCTCGAGGAATACTCACAATACAGAGAGACCCTGCTGCATGAACAGCCGGGTTTCGCCTACAACACTTACCTGTGTACCATCCCCCAGGACTTTGCCCGGGTGGATCTGCACTGGCACGACCATATGGAGATCATCTATGTCAAAAAAGGGCGCGGCACAGTGACCGCCGCTTCCCGCAAATATCCCGTCATGGCCGGTTCCATCATGCCCATCCTCCCCGGTGAACTCCACGCCATCGACGGCGACCCCGGCGTGCGGATGGAGTACGAGAATATCATATTCTCCCTCTCCCTTTTGGACAATCAGGTTGAGAACGACTGGGCAAGGCGCAATATTCTGACCCCCTTGCAGATGGGGACCCTGCGCTTCCCCCGCCCGATCTACGCGGACACCGCGATGCACGCCGAGGTATCCGCTGCCCTTGACGCGGCTGACGATGCCTGCAGCAAGAGGCCTGACGGCTACTCTCTTTTGGTGCGCAGCAGCCTGTTTCGTTTTTTCTTTGTGCTCTACACCCATCGGATCCGCGAGGAAAGCTTACCGCCGTCCCCCTACGAGGACGCCATCAAGCAGGTCCTGCTCTACGTCCAGAATCACTTTTCGGAGCCGATCACGGTAAGCGACGCCGCAAGTCTTATTGACTACAGCGACGCTCACTTCATGCGGGTCTTCCGCCGCGAGACGGGATTCACTTTCGGCGAATACCTGTCGGATTACCGGCTCAGATACGCGTCCTATCTGCTCAGGGAGCGCCCGGACTCTGTCGGTGCCATCGCCTCCCTGTGCGGGTTCGACAACTTCTCTTATTTTATCCGGCGCTTCCGCCGCAAATACGGAATGTCCCCGAGGGAATACCGCTCCCACGGGCGCCAGAATACAAAAAGCCCGTAAATTAAGGCTTTATACAACATTTCTCCGTTTTAAGAAGATCGTAAAACGAGTATACTATTAAATACAGGCTGCACTATTCTGCACATTTTTCATTTCCTGCGGCGCGCCTGTATCAAAAGGCTGTCGGGATGGTATAATCTTGCGGGAGTAAAATCCCTCTGCGAAGAGTGCGGGATCTTTTTCCACAATCTGGACCTCGCCACCGAAGACCAGGAGTTTTCGTCCCTCTGGTCCAGGGAGACGAAAACTTATGAAAGAGGCTGGATCGACCAGGATGACTTCCGGCTCCGGGGCGTTCTCAGGTACCGGGCGGAGGAGGAAGATTCCCGGACACAGGAAGTGAAGGTGTCCGACCGGACCTTTGACCCGGAGAAAGACCTAATCCTTGAGAAAACGGAGACCGGCTTCCGGTACGCCTTCCCGGACAAGGACTGAGATCTTGGATTCTGGATCCAGGCGGACAAAGAATCCGGTTTCCGGCAGCACGATTACCTTTATCTTGACGATGAGGCCGGAAAGGACGAAAAAGACAGCGAAAAAAGATGGAAAGAGTACGCGGCTGTCATGACCTGGAAAGATTTTGACGACGGAACAAGTCTGATGGTGCAGGCTGGCCAAGGGGCTGTCCAGCATTTTTACGGCTCCGGAGAATTTCGGCGGGCGGAGTGAACGGCGGTCAGGACGTACTGACAGCGGTGCAGCTTTCCCTGATCACCAGACGGTGGGGGACGATCACTTTGTTCGCCGGCAGGTCCGGATGATCCAGCCGCATAAGAAGCTGCGCCGCGGCTTCCACTCCCAGGCGCTCCGCCTGCACGTCCACGGAAGTCAGCGCGGGGAGCGTGATCCGTGAGAGCAGGGAGTCATTGAAGGACACGATGGAAAGATCCTCCGGGATCCGCAGGCCTTTCGCCAGAACCTGCCGCATGGTGAGCACCGCCAGGAGGTCATCCGCTGCCAGAAGCGCCGAGGGGAGTTCCGGAAGGGAAAGAAACTGACCCAGAAGCTCCTCGGTCCTTTCCTTCGTCCCGTCAGACTCCAGGATCCACTCCGGGCGTATGGGCAGAGCATGCTCCGCAAGGGCCAGAAGATATCCTGCCTTCCGGTCCGCATTGAACTGTTCCTCGGACCGCTTGCTTAAGAAGCCGATCTTTGTGTGTCCAAGCCCCGCGAGATAGGCTGCGGCTTCCCTTGCTGCGGCAATGTTGTCATTGTCAATAAAACTCTGATCCCCTTCTTCGGAGGCGGATTTCCCGACCAGGATGAAGGGAACGCCGGAGGAGATGAGATCCTCTGTTACAGGATCATTTTTGTGGGAATAGAGCAGGATCATTCCGTCGGGAGCATTTTCTGAGAACAAGGAGCGTACAGCGGACCGCAGTTCTTCCGGCGAACTGCCGTTCACAAGGGAGACGGAGCAGGATCTCTGGTTGCAGCAGCTGCTGATCCCTTTGATCACTTCGAGAAAAAATGAATTCTCCTGCA
>JAFTPT010000049.1 GCA_017463155.1 Blautia sp. | reverse complement strand
TCAGCCGCGTCAAGGGCAGCGGATACCTCGGCGTGCATCGCGGTGTCCGCGTAGATCGGGCGGGGGAAGCGCAGGGTCCCCATCTGCAAGGGGGTCAGAATATTGCGCCTTGCCCAGTCATTTTCGACCTGATTGTCTATGAGGGAGAGGGAGAAAATGATATTTTCATACTCCATCCGCACGCCGGGATCTCCGTCGATGGCGTGAAGCTCACCGGGGAGGATGGGCATGATGGAACCGGCCATGACGGGATATTTGCGGGAAGCGGCGGTCACTGTGCCGCTGCCTTTTTTGACATAGATGATCTCCATCTGGTCGTGCCAGTGTAGATCCACCCGGGCAAAGTCCTGGGGGATGGTACACAGGTAAGTGTTGTAGGCGAAACCCGGCTGTTTATGCAGCAGGGTCTCTCTGTATTGTGAGTATTCCTCGAGATTCATAAAAACGGAACCCTTCTTTGTGATGAATTTATTAATATCATTATCGTACTATTATTTGCCATTATTCTGCAAGATTATCACGCATATAAATTATTATAATGCTTATATACGGGAACCATTGTAAGCAGCGGAGATCTTCCGCAGGAGGTAGTAATGAATACATTAAAACTCAGAGATTACACTGGAAAAGCACTTAGCGAGTGCACGATTCTGGAACTTTACAACGCGGCGCTGGCCCTGACGCAGGACGCCTGCAGGAACAGGGGATACAACAGCGGAAAGAAGAAAGTTTACTATATTTCGGCAGAATTCCTGATCGGTAAACTTCTTTCCAACAACCTGATCAACCTCGGCATCTACGATGATGTGAAAGCGGAACTGGCTGAGGCTGGGAAAGACATTACGGAGCTGGAGGAATTTGAATACGAGCCCTCCCTCGGAAACGGCGGCCTTGGCAGACTTGCAGCCTGCTTCATCGACAGCCTTGCGACACTGGGCCTTCCCGCTGACGGCGTAGGCCTGGCCTACCACTGCGGTCTGTTCAAACAGTCCTTCGAGGACCGCAAGCAGCACGCGAGACCTGACTACTGGCGCAAGTGGGGCATGGCCAACTGGATGAAGCGCACCGACAGGCACTATAAGGTGCAGTGCGGCGATCTGGAGCTTCTTTCCACCATGTATGAGATCGATGTCACAGGTTACGGAAGCAAGTGCGGACGCCTTCGTCTCTTTGACCTGGACACGGTCAATGAGGGACTGATCGGCTCGGGTATCGGTTTTGACAAAAAAGAGATCGAGAAAAACCTGACCCTCTTCCTGTATCCCGATGACAGCGATGAGGACGGAAAGCTTCTCCGCGTCTATCAGGAGTATTTCATGGTCAGCAATGCCGCCCAGCTGATCCTCGACGAGTGTGTGGAACGCGGCAGCAACCTGCATGACCTTGCCGACTACGCGGCGATCCAGATCAACGATACGCACCCTTCTCTGGTCATTCCGGAACTGGTGCGCCTTCTGACCGAAAAGGGCATTGAGGAGAAAGAAGCATATCAGATTGTGACTGATGTCTGTGCTTACACGAACCACACGATCCTTGCTGAGGCACTGGAGACATGGCCCAAGCACTTCTTCAAGGCTGTCGTGCCGCACCTTATGCCGATCATCAAGAGGATGAATGACGCTGTTAAGGCAAAATATGAAGACCCTTCCGTTCAGATCATCGACGAGTACGGCAACGTGCATATGGCCCACATGGACATTCACTACAGCCACTCCGTGAACGGCGTCGCGAGACTTCACACTGACATTCTCAAGGAGACAGAGCTCAACAATTTCTACAAGCTCTATCCCGAGAAGTTCAACAACAAGACCAACGGCATCACTTTCCGCAGATGGGTCATCGAGTGCAACCCTGAGCTGACAGAGCTGATCACCGAGAAGATCGGCGAGGGCTGGAAGACGGACGCCAGACAGCTTGAGCAGCTTATTCCTTACGCGGAGGATGAGGCTTTCCTGCAGTGCATCCTGAACAGGAAGAACACGAAAAAACACAAGTTCTCCGCATGGCTTGAAAAATATCAGGGCGACAAGGTTGACCCCGAGTCCGTCTATGACGTGCAGATCAAGCGCCTGCACGAGTACAAGAGACAGCAGCTCAACCTCCTGTGGGCCATCGACCGTTACCTGCACATCAAGGACGGTTACAGGCCGAGAAGACCGGTCACGGTATTTTTTGGCGCAAAGGCAGCTCCTGCCTATGTGATCGCCAAGGATATAATCCATGCGATCCTCGCCTTCAGCAGCATCGTGAACAACGACCCTGAAGTGAGTCCTTACCTCAAGGTCGTCATGCTTCGCAACTACAACGTGTCCATGGCGGAGAAACTGATCCCCGCATCGGACATTTCCGAGCAGATCTCACTGGCCTCCAAGGAAGCCAGCGGGACCGGCAATATGAAGTTCATGCTCAACGGCGCTGTGACGCTGGGAACCATGGACGGAGCGAACGTCGAGATCGCGGAACTTGTCGGGGAAGACAATATTTTCACCTTCGGACAGTCCTCCGAGGAGGTCATCGAGCACTATAAGAACGCGGATTACGTCGCAAAGAACTGGTATAAGAAGGACAAGAGACTTGCCGCGGCTGTGGACTTCCTGGTCAGTGAAGAGATGCTCGAAGCCGGCGACAGGAAGCTTCTCAAGCAGCTCTACGACGAGCTGCTGGGCAGAGACTGGTTCATGACATTCCCTGACTTCGAGAGTTACTGCAAGACCAAGGACAAGGCTCTGGCAGCTTATGAGGACAGAATGGGCTGGGCGAAGAAGATGGCAGTCAATATCGCCAAGGCGGGCTACTTCTCCTCCGACAGAACGATCGACCAGTACAACAATGATATCTGGCATTTGGAGAAAGACTGCTGACCGCAGGGAACAGAATATCGTGCAGAGAAAACCCCCGGAGATCCGATTTCCGGGGGTTTTAACTGTGCGCCGGGCATGGCGCAGTTCTAGCCGGTGAAAGTCCGGTCATGGGTAACTTACCGTCCATGTAGTTAAGCGCAAGCCGAAGCCGGTAACGGTGGGGTGAAGGAAGCGTGTAGCAAAGTCATGAGCCTACGAACAGAAACCTGATATGAGGCTAAATGGTGGATGAGGGTGCATTACAATCCGAAGTCCGTGGTAAGCGTAAAACCAAGAAAGTAAATCAGGAGGTTGTGTGACGACAGAACTGTGAATTACCCCGGGAGACCCAGTCAGCGTGCCAGAGGAAAGGAGGCGGAAACACCGCCGATGCTGCGGCGGCAATCTCACGCACGTGCGACATAAAGCTTATGGCTGGGCGTAAGAAAAGGCTGCCACACTAATTAGTGCGACAGCCCCGTCCCTCTAATGTTATTTCCTCACGATCAAAATACCATCTTTTTCCAGCACTCCGCTTCCATCTTCACCCTTATTCCACTTGCGGGAATAAACAACCTCCGAGAACTCAGAGCACTCTATTGTTACATCCTCTTCCTCACAGTTGAGGTAAACCCCGATTGTCTCATTCTCCCCAATCTTGAGATAAGAAATCACCCTGTCCCCGGGTACGTCGTTGGGAAAATGGAAATTCCTGCTCTTGCAGGACTGCAGCCTGTGCCTCATTGCGATGAGGTTCTTCATCTCAGTGAGTTCATCAGCTCTTTTACCTGCATCAATCTCATCCCATGGCATGCATCTGCGGCAGTCCGGGTCAAAGGACCCGTCCATGGCAACTTCGGTTCCGTAATAGATGC
>JAFTPT010000045.1 GCA_017463155.1 Blautia sp. | reverse complement strand
GAGGCTGAGCTGGACCGGTGGCTATGGTGGGCCAGCCACAGCAGGATTCCAGCTTTCAAGGAACTATACAAAAAGATCAAGCGCCACAAGGGCCATATATTGAACACCATACGGCTCGGCATGAGCAATGCAAGAATCGAAGCTACCAACAACAAGATCAAGCTGATCATCCGGAAGGCATATGGCTTTCGCAACATCCAGAACATGCTGGATATGGTCTATCTGGTTTGCTCAAATTTACGGGTGCCATTACCTAATCGGAGATTGAAAACCGCTTGATCCGCATAACTACTGGGGTTGTGGGTGTTTTTCACCCACTATTACCCCTGAAGAGCCAAAAATTATATGATTATCTGACCGGGGAGGTGAAATAATATGCCTAAGACGATAAAGAAAGAAACAATACATGTTGGCGGCATCAGTATAGCAGTTTATACATCGGACTTTGAAAATGATTTTTTATCTTTAACTGATATTGCAAAATACAAAAGTGATGATGCAAATGCGACGATATGCAATTGGATGAGAAATAGGGAAACTATAGAATTTCTTGGGTTATGGGAAAGTTTGCATAATCAGGATTTTAAACCCCTCGAATTCGAGGGGTTTAGAGGTGAGGCTGGATTACATGCATTTACAATGTCACCGTCCAAGTGGATTGAGGGAGTAAATGCAATTGGAATCGTCTCAAAAGCGGGAAGATATGGTGGAACATATGCTCATTCGGATATCGCGCTTGAGTTTGCATCATGGATTTCAGCTTCATTCAAGTTGCTGATTGTTAAGGATTATCAGCGCCTAAAGAAGGATGAGAACAGCCGCCTGTCTCTTAACTGGAACCTGAACCGCGAGATAGCCAAACTTAATTATCGTATTCATACCGATGCAATAAGGGATCACTTGATACCTCCAGAACTTACACAGGATCAGATCTTTTTCAAATATGCAAATGAGGCGGATATGCTTAATGTGGTATTGTTTGGCATGACTGCAAAACAGTGGAGAGATGCTAATTCGGGTAAGAAAGGAAACATCAGAGATGATGCCAACCTTAATCAGCTTCTCGTGTTGGCAAACATGGAAAGCTATAATGCAATCCTGATCGGACAGGGCAAAACTATGTCTGAAAGGATAGTGTTGCTTAGAGAACTCGCTGTTAAGCAGATGGAGACTCTGTCCATGGTCAGTATGGATGGTATAAAACAACTGCCGGGCGGCGATTCTAAAAGAGTTACTAAATAATCCTTCGATTACGCAGAAAGAATTGGCCGGGATAATTGGAAAAACGGAAAGAACGATAAAGACACGAACAGTTGAAATGCAAGAAAAAGAATTGATTCGCAGAAAGAACGGTAAGCGTAACGGCAGATAGGAAGTGTTGGTGACAATATGATTAAAACTGTAGAAATAGTGAGCTTATCAAGTGGAATCATCGGTGAAGCATTTGTGGCACATGAACTTAAGATTGGTATTGAGCGTCTAAAGTCTATGGGTCTTCAGGTAAAATTTTCAAAGCATGCACTTAAAGGAATAGATTATATTAAAGGACATCCAGAGGATAGGGCGGCAGACCTGATTGAGGCATATGCCGACTCTGAAGTAGATATGATCCTGTGTGCGATCGGCGGAGATGATACGTACCGCTTGCTTCCATATCTGTTTGAAGATGACAGGCTTAAAAATGTTGTGAACGAGAAGCCGTTCCTTGGATTTTCCGATACCACAATAAATCACCTTATGCTTCATAAGCTGGGGATAAAGACATTTTATGGTCAGTGTTTTCTGGCCGATATATGTGAACTTGAAAACGAAATGCTGCCTTATACCGGGAAATTCTTTAAAGAACTAATCACTACGGGAATGATTAAAGAAGTACGTCCAAGCGATGTCTGGTATGAGGAAAGAACAGAATTTGACGAGAGTCAGATTGGTGTTCCCAGAGTGAAGCATTATAATACCGGCTTTGAATTACTGCAAGGGGCGACTGTCTTTTCGGGGAAGATTCTCGGCGGTTGTATTGAGTCAATTTATGACATTTTCAATAATGATCGATATAGTGACAGTATTGATCTATGCAAAAAATATGAACTGTTCCCGACACTTGATGATTGGAGAGGAAGGATCCTTCTTTTGGAAAGCAGTGAAGAGAAACCGTCACCTGAAATGTATGAAAAAATGCTACTTGCTCTGAAGAAATATGGTGTTTTTGATGTTGTATCTGGTGTGCTTGTTGGAAAGCCCATGGATGAAACATACGCAGATGAATACAAGAATCTGCTGGTCAAGACAATTGCTTCTCCAGAGTTGCCTGTTCTGTTCAATATAAATATTGGACATGCGACACCGAGGTGCATTATTCCGTTTGGCGTAAATGCATCAGTAGATGCCAATGAGCAAGTGATACGATTTGAATAACAAGCCTGTATCGTACCAGATTATGATTCTGAATCGATTGTGATACCGAAGCTGGTGGCAAGGTGTTGCTCAACGAAAACGACGTCGAGACGGTAGTATTGATGTCGCGGGTAAACGACTGACCGCCGAAAAAATGCCGTATTTACGGGCACTTGACCACTTGACCGTCATCGGCGGAGAGCGCATTTGACCGTAAAAATCGCTCTGTCGTAACATATCAACCGCTTCTGCCAGAGGGTTGAGTAGGCGGTTTAGTTGTCATATATGGCAAACAAACAGGTATTTTCGGAGACAATAGACGTCTCCTTTGATGATGGGGGAATATATACATGAGCGAATGCAGGAATTGGTATAACGGAGACCCGATTCTGGAAGAGTATCACGATCATGAATGGTGCAAGGTGAATCACGACGATGACTTCCAGTTCCAGATGCTTTGTCTGGAAGGGGCCAGTGTTGGTCTTTCCTGGCAGATCATCATGCATAAGAGAGCGGCTTATCTGGCGGCGTTTCATGGTTTTATCATCGACGAATGCGCGGCGATGACCGATGAAGAACTGGAAGCCCTGCGGTCAGATCCGGGGATCATCCGGAATAAGAATAAGATCTACAGCGTTCGGAAGAACGCACAGATCGTTAAGAAGATCCAGAAGGAATTCGGGTCCTTTGATGCCTATCTTTGGAGTTTTACAAACGGCAGGCGGATTGACGGTCACTGGAAGACACCGCAGGATGTTCCAACGGTTTCAGACGTTTCCATTGCAATGAGCCGGGACATGAAGAAGCGTGGGATCGGGTTTGTAGGTCCGGTGATCACATACTCTTTCCTGCAGTCAATCGGGATTGTGAACGACCATTTGGCAGATTGCGAATATAGGTGAGGACTACAGCATGGTTATCAAGGAAGTCGAAGTCAAGGACATCATGACGAAAACGAATCTGCCGGTATCAGATTACGCCGTCAATCCTTATGTAGGCTGCACCCATGCCTGCAAGTATTGCCATGCCTCCTTCATGAAGCGCTTCACCAATCACCCGGAGCCCTGGGGCGAGTTCGTGGATATCAAGAGCTGGCCGGAGATCAACAAGCCGGGCAAGTACGTCGGA
Organism: Blautia sp.; assembly: GCA_017463155.1. GTDB lineage: Bacteria > Bacillota > Clostridia > Lachnospirales > Lachnospiraceae > Blautia_A. The sequence continues at coordinate 66,660 of JAFTPT010000045.1, read as the reverse complement.
AAGGAAGCATTTTTCTGTTCGGTCACAGCCGGAAGCATACTGCCAATGAAGGCATGATGAACACACGGGATGATGACCTTCATCGGTCGCCATTCGGCAAACCCCCGGTGGTCTGCAATTACTTCTATCATGAAGAGGTCAGGAAGTCTGCCAAGAAAGGAAAATGACATGCAGCACGAATGTCGAATAACCGTTCTTTAAACCGGGCGATACCTTCCTGCTCAAACGCACCCCGCAGCAGGATGATTTCTACCACCTGATGAACGGAAAGTTCTGCGGCGAAGCGTGGGATGCTGTCAGCCGGTATGTCTATGCCGGATAGGAAGAAAAGAAAGAATTATAGAAAAATCCCCCTGCGTAATGTATTGCTTGTTACGCAGCGTCATGTTGTAGGATACATGGCGAAAGGAGGCGAAGGCTATGTCAAAATACACGACGGGAGAACTTGCAAAGCTCTGCAGCGTCACTGTCCGAACGGTTCAGTATTATGATACCAGAGGCATCCTGATTCCCAGTGAGCTGTCCGAAGGCGGAAGACGGCTCTACTCGGAAGACGATGTGAAGCGCATGAAGATCATCTGTTTCTTAAGGGAAATGGATCTTTCTATTGACGCTATTTCTCAGATTTTAAAGGAAGAGCATCCTGAGAAGGTGATCTCTCTGCTGATCGAACAACAGGAAACCGTTCTTTCGGATGAGATTTCCGAGAAACAGGAAAAGCTGGAAAAGCTGCGTGAGCTGAAAAACGGGCTGAAAGGCAAAACAGAATTCTCTCTTGAAACCATCGGTGACATAGCCGTCATTATGGAAGGCAAGAAAAAACTGAAAAAAATGCGCCGGATGATGATCCTGACCGGAATCCCGGTCACGGCGCTGCAATGGTTTTCCATCATTTTCTGGATCGTCAAAGGCATATGGTGGCCGTTCATCGTCTGGGTACTGGTGGCTGCTATCTGGGGTACATTGGTCAGCCGTTACTACTTCAATCATGTAAAATACATCTGCCCGGAATGCCACGAGGTATTCAAGCCCGCTCTGAAGGAAGCCTTCTGGGCGAATCATACCCCTTCGGCCCGCAAGCTGACCTGCACTGTGTGCGGGCATAAAGGTTTCTGTGTAGAGGCCTGGGGAGGTGAGGAAGAATGACGGAGTTCGAGAATATCGTCATTGGCAAAAGCAGTGTACCGGCTCTGATCATTACGGTCATTCTGATGATCGCGATTCCCGTCATTTTCTTCATCTACTGGCGCAGGAAGCATGCAGAACAGACAAATATCAGCTGGCTCATTGCAGGTGCTGTTGGATTTATCGTTTCTGCCCGCGTGTTGGAACTTGGCGTGCATTATTTCTGCATCGTTGCGGATAATCCCGTTTCCCGATCCATCAACGAAAACACAGCAGCTTTCGTCCTTTATGGAATCATTATGGCAGGCGTTTTCGAAGAGTGCGGCAGGCATGTCATTCTGAAATACATTATGAAAAAGAATCGTATCCGTGAGAATGCGGTTCTGTACGGTATCGGTCACGGAGGAATCGAGATCCTTGCCATCCTTCTGCCGGGCATGATCACCTATCTTGTGATTGCGGTGCTGTTTTCTCATGGAGACGTGGAAAATGCGCTCAGTTCCCTGAAGATTACGGAGGAAACCGCCGCAGCTGCTCTTCCGTCTGTACAGGCGGCAGCCGCGTTCGATTACTCAATGATGGCCATGAACGTCATTGAACGGCTGCTGGCAATGCTCCTCCATATCGGGCTGACGGTCATTGTGTATTACGGCGTTATCAACGTAAAGAAGGCATATCTTCCGATGGCGGTCCTTCTGCATATGCTGATGGATACATTCCCTGCCTTGTACCAGAAAGGTGCGGTTCCGCTGTGGTCGGTCGAGGTCTGGACCGCCGTATGGACTGCCGTAATTGTATTCATCGCCGGGAAACTTTACAGGAAAATGAAAGCATGATGGCGAAGCAGTATGAATTTGCGCTGCCATATCTGAAGACGTTGAAGATTCGGCACGGCAGATAACGCTGAATCCGGTAAGCAGAGGAATAAAAAGAAAAAGCGGAGAGATATCGGTTACCTCTCCGCTTTTTTTGTATTCAGTCTTCACCGCGCATGTGACGGATCGCCTTGACCAGCGCGTCCACGTTGGCCGGAGTGACATTATCCATGATCTCCTGGGCAGGCCCTGCGATATAGCCGCCGCCCTTGCCGAGCACGTCGATGGTGTGAAGCGTTCCCTCATAGACCTCCTCGGGCGTCCCGAAGGCCAGAAGCTTCTGGGTATCTACGCCGCCGTAGAAGATCAGGTCCTTGCCGTATTCCCTCTTCAGGAATTCATGATCCATGACAGGCTGCACAGGCTCCAGCACATCGAGACCGATATCGATCAGATGCGGGATAAACGGCGTGATCTTTCCGCAGGAGTGCATCTGCACCGGAATGCCGGCGGCATGATACACGTCGAACAGCTCTTTCAGTCTGGGCTTCAGGTAGGTGACAAAGATCTCCTCCGAGAAGAAGGTGGAAACCTGGGTGCCGAGGTCATCGCCGTGGTGACCGAGCTTGAAACCTCTTTTGACAGTCTCTTTGGCGATCGCCACCTTGTAGTCCGTGACGATGTGGAAGAGACGGTCGATGATCTCCGGTTCATCCATCAGCGTATACATGAAGTTTTCGATCTCCATCATGTCGTAGGTCTTTTCCCAGATGCCGTTGTAGCCGGAAAGAACGACAAGGCGGTCCCCGCTGTAGTTTTTGAGATCTTCCTCGGCATATTTAAACTGCAGGTCCATGTCGGTGAGGTCCGGTGCGTGGAAATTCTCGAGGACTTCCGGGTCGTCGGCGACCTCCGCCAGCGGATGACCGTAGTTGAAGTAGCTGGTGGCGTGGGGGTCGAATTCCATGCCCCACGGGTCCCGGTAGTGACCGTTCGGGAGCGCTGTGGCGCGGCCGGTGGCCAGTGCCAGCTCTACCTTTTCGGTATCGTCCATGCCGTTGCTGACGGCATCATCCGTAGTGTAGGTGAAACGGTAATGGTTACCAAGATAATCGTCGTATTCGTCCTCGGAGGTGATGCCGATGTAGGCGGCACATTCCATCTTTTTCCGAAGGTTGGCGAAATTGATCACACTCGGCAGGTAACTGGTGTTCTTGCGGCTGATCACGTCGAGGACCAGCTGTTCCTTGGTCAGGTTCGTCATTGTATCATTCCCTCCTATGCGCACAGAAACGGGATCTGTTTTTCCGTGCTTCTATCATACCTGCGGAACAGCGGGAAAACACTGCCAGAGCATGCTGAAAAGTTGCCAAATATTGCTTTTGCTTATTGGGGATGGAAATCCCGCTGATGAAAGAAGTTTCTTTGCGGGATTGTTCTTTTGTGCTATACTTACCGGTAAAAGAAATATGATCAGATATCCTGATATGGCAGAATATGTGAGGTATCGTCCATGAAACAGCAAAAAGAACTGGACGCCGTCCAGCAGAAATCGGTGATTCCCGGCGAGCAGGGGATCATGTCCAGGCACGGAAGAGGGTTCCATTTTCCGTCGCCTTTTGCCAAAAAGCATCTCTACTATCTGGTGTGGAGTGACGAGTATGACTGCAGTCCAGGGTACGTGGTCGACCGGGAGTCACTGCCCTGCTTCATGCTGATGAACCTGATCAAAGGAAAAATGCGGGTGACCGTGAACGGGAAGACCTTCCTGGCCGAAAGCGGCAGTCTTGTCCTTTTGAATCTCAATCATCCGCACTGCTATCAGGCTGAGACGGATCTGCGTGTCCAGCAGTTCATGCTGAACGGGAATGCGCTGCCGGCCTATTTCAACCTGTTAAGCGAAAAACAGAAAAGCCTTGTTTTCCACAGGGATTCCAAGTTGTCCTTCCTGCTTTCGGGCCTCAAAAAGGAGACCATGGCGCCGGTGCCTGACGACCATCTGATCTCGATGGTGATCACGGAGATCCTGTACGCGTTGATCAGCGGTTACCAGACCGACAGCAGCGATCCGGTCCGTCATGCCATGTACTTTATCACAGATCATTACAAAGAGAATATCAGCCTCGATGATATAGCGGGGGCAGTTTCGCTCAGCAAGTTCTATTTTTCGAGACTGTTTGAAAAAGAGACAGGCTATACGCCCTGGGAATACCTGACAGAGATCCGTATGCGCAATGCCATGCACGTACTGACGCATACGAATGTGGGTATTGAGGCGATCGCGGAAAACTGCGGATTCTCGAGTGCGGCTCATTTTATCCGGGCATTCCGGAATTACAGCGGGTTTACGCCCGGCGCGTTCCGGCGGCATTTCCTGGAAGCCCCGATGGGGATCGATGTAGGAGAACCGCCCGCAGTACTTGACAAAAAGGGTATTCTGACCTAGTATAAAGTGCGAGAAAGTCTGTGCGGCTGCCGGAAGCAGCCGGGATCATGAAAGGAGCTTTCCCTGTGGAAACAAAAATCATAAAGGCAGGACTTCTGGGCCTTGGAACGGTCGGTACCGGGGTATACAAGGTACTCAAGGCACAGGAGAGTGAGATGACGGCCAAGATCGGCTGTCAGGTCAGGATCAAAAAGATCCTGGTCAGAGATATCGAAAAAGCCTCGCGCAAGGTCACGGATCCGGATATCGTCATCACGGACCGGTGGGAGGACGTGATCAATGATCCGGAGATCTCCATCATCATCGAACTGATCGGAGGCACCGGTGTTGCCAGAAGGTATATTGAGGAGGCATTAAAAGCCGGCCGGCATGTGGTCACGGCCAACAAGGACCTGGTGGCCCAGGACGGCGGCATGCTTCTGGATCTGGCGAAGGAGAAGAACCTCGATTTCCTGTTTGAGGCGGCCGTCGCCGGGGGAATCCCGATCATCCGGCCTCTGAAGCAGTGCCTGGCCGGCAATCATATGGCGGAGGTCATGGGGATCGTCAACGGGACGACCAACTTTATCCTGACCCGGATGACAAAGGACAATATGGAGTTTTCGGAAGCCCTGGCCCTGGCGACGGAGCTTGGATACGCGGAAGCGGATCCCACGGCGGACGTGGAAGGCCTGGACGCAGGACGCAAGGTGGCGATCCTTGCCAGCGCCGCGTTCAATTCCAGGGTGACCTTTGACGACGTCTATACCGAAGGGATCGGAAGTATATCCGCCAAGGATATCCGGTATGCGAGGGAGATGGGCTACGATATCAAGCTTCTCGGCGTGGCCCGCAATACAGAGAGCGGGATCGAGGCCTACGTTTGCCCGATGATGATCTCCAGCAGCCATCCGCTTGCTTCGGTGAACGATTCCTACAACGCCGTGTTCGTGACCGGGGATGCGGTGCAGGACGTCATGTTCTTCGGGCGCGGCGCCGGAGAGCTTCCCACGGCCAGCGCGGTAGTGGGCGATGTCTTTGACGTGGCGCGGAACATTCTGGCGGACTGCTGCGGACGGATCGGCTGCACCTGCTACAAGCAGCTGCCGATCAAAAAGATGGCGGATACCCGCAACCGGTATTTCCTTCGCATGAAGGTGGAGGACCGCTGCGGTGTGCTGGCGGAGATGATGACACTCTTTACCCGGTACAATGTCAGTATTGAGCAGATGATCCAGAAGGATACCAAGATCGAGGACTGCGCGGAGGTTGTCATAATCACGGACGAGGTGCGCGAAGGCGATTTCAGGACCGCCATGCGGGAGCTGGCCGAGAGTCCGTCCGTGCGTAAGATCTCCAGTAAACTCCGGGTCTGCGCGGACACCCGGCGGTAGTCTGCGCCGGTAGACATAAAATTTCATTTTTTTCGGAAAAAGAATTGAAATTACAGCCGTTTTTGAGTACTATTAAATGTTAGAGAATACTTGTGGCAGCGTGGGCTGCCGACTACATAACGATTCCATGAATAAGGAGAAAAGATGAGTAAAAAACCAACAGTATTGATGATCCTCGACGGATATGGATTGAATGAACGCAAGGAAGCCAACGCAGTCGCGCTTGCGAATACGCCGGTGATGGACCGCCTGATGAAGGAGTACCCGTTTGTAAAAGGGTATGCCAGCGGCCTGGCTGTTGGCCTTCCGGACGGTCAGATGGGCAACTCCGAGGTGGGACACCTCAACATGGGCGCCGGCCGCATCGTGTATCAGGAGCTGACCCGTATCACCAAAGAGATCGAGGATGGCGATTTCTTCAAGAATGAGGCGCTGCTCGCAGCCATGAAGAACGCGAGGGACAACGATTCCTCCATCCACTTTATGGGCCTGCTCTCTGATGGCGGCGTACACAGCCACAATACACATCTGTACGGCCTTCTGGAGATGGCAAAGCGTGAAGGCCTTTCCAAGGTCTATGTACATTGCTTCCTGGACGGCAGGGACACCCCGCCGGCATCCGGCAAGGGCTATATCGAGGAACTCGAAGCAAAAATGAAAGAGATCGGCGTCGGTGAGATCGGCGTTGTCTCTGGCCGCTATTATGCCATGGACCGTGACAACCGCTGGGACCGTGTCGAACTTGCCTATCGTGCGCTCACCAAAGGTGAAGGCGTCAAGGGGACCAACGCGGCGGAAGCCGTACAGGCATCCTACGATAACGAGAAGACCGATGAGTTCGTGATGCCGACCGTCATCGAGAAGGACGGAAAGCCTGTGACGACCATCAAGGAGAACGATTCCGTGGTCTTCTTCAATTTCCGTCCGGACCGGGCAAGAGAGATCACCAGAGCGTTCTGCACGGATGATTTCCAGGGCTTCGAGCGGGGAGACCGCATGAAGCTCACCTATGTCTGCTTTACGGACTATGACGATACGATCCCGAACAAGCTGGTCGCCTTCCACAAGGTGCAGCTGCACAATACCTTCGGCGAGTACCTGGCGGCCCATCATATGACGCAGGCCCGTATCGCCGAGACCGAAAAGTACGCGCATGTGACCTTCTTCTTCAACGGAGGCGTCGAGGAGCCGAACGAGGGCGAGGAGAGGATCCTGGTAAAGTCCCCGAAGGTACCGACCTATGATATGCAGCCGGAGATGAGTGCTCCGGAGGTCTGTGACCGTCTGGTGGAAGCGATCCGTTCCGACAAGTACGACGTGATCATCATCAATTTCGCAAATCCGGATATGGTGGGACATACCGGTGTGATCGAGGCGGCTGTCAAAGCGGTGGAGACCATCGACCATTGCGTGGACCGCGTCGTGGAGGCCATCAAGGACGTGAACGGACAGCTGTTCATCTGCGCAGACCATGGTAACTGCGAGCAGATGGTGGATTATGAGACGGGTGAGCCGTTCACGGCCCATACCACGAATCCGGTTCCCTTCATCCTGGTCAACGCGGATCCCAAATACAGGCTTCGTGAGAACGGCTGCCTAGCGGACATCATCCCGACGCTGATCGAGCTTATGGGCATGGAACAGCCGGCCGAGATGACCGGAAAGTCACTTCTCACCGTAGAGTAAAGATCGATTGCCGGCGTTGCTGCCGGGAAATACAAAGAGGAGAGTATGCAACATGGCAGGTAAGGACACAAAGGGGAATGGGTCCGGACAGAAATCTGCACGGCCTCAGAAGGTGACATATGTAGCTGTCGATGATCAGCCGATCATCATACCGTCACAGATGCCGGAACGGAAGCCCAAAAAGAAGATCAACTGGAAGAAGGGTTTCCAGGCGGCGGGGCTTACGGTATGCATGCTGGCCGTGACAGCGGCTACAGCCTATGGCGGCGTCAGCTACTATTATTCGAACAGGTTCTTTGAAGGGACATTCATCGACGGGATCGACTGCTCCGGCATGACGGCCTACGAAGCGGAGGAAGCCATTGCGGACAAGGTGGAGGATTATTCCATCGAGATCACCTCCCGGAATGTTGAGAACCAGTCGATCAGCGGCAAGGATATCAATTACAGGTATGCATCCCACGGCGAAGTCCTGGAGCTGCTCAAAAAGCAGAAGCCCCTGGAATGGGTCCGCGGGCTTTTCGAGCAGACCAGCTACGCGACCGCGATGGACGCCACCTATGACAAAAAGCTTCTGGAGGAGCAGGTCAAAGCGCTCGAGTGTGCCAAAGAAGAGAATCAGATAGCGCCGGAGAACGCGTATGTCGCTTTCCAGAATGACAAGTTCGAGATCGTTCCCGAGACGGAAGGCTCGGAGATCCTTCTCAAGGAAGCCTACAAGGCGCTGGACAACGCCATCAACGAGGACAATACGAGCATTGACCTGGGCGCGGTTCCGGACGTCTATGTGGAAGCGGATCTGACCAGTGAGAGCCCGGAGCTTAAGGAAGAGGTCGAAGCATACAACAATCTGGCCAACGCGAACATCACCTATACCTTCGGGGATTCCGCGGTCGTGCTGGACGGCTCGACCATCCAGACCTGGCTGCAGTTTGACGATAAGGGACAGCTGCTCCAGAACGACGCTTCGTTCCAGCAGAAGGTGCAGGAGTATGTGGGACAGCTCGCGGCCCAGTTTGATACGGTGGGGACGGAGCGCCCCTTCAATACGACCAACGGCAGGACCGTCTATGTGTACGGGAGCGCCTATGGCTGGCAGATCGACCAGGCGGCGGAGACCGAGGAGCTTCTGAAGGACATCAAGTCCGGTGAACAGATCAGCCGGGATCCGATCTACTCCATGACGGCCAACGCGCATGGCTATAATGATTTCGGCGATACCTACATCGAGGTGGACCTGAGCGACCAGCACATGTACTATTACCAGAACGGCAGCATCATCATGGATTCCGAGATCGTATCCGGACAGATGAGCGATCCCTCCAGGCAGACTCCTTCCGGCGTCTATACACTGTACTACAAGAAGAGTCCGGACGTGCTGCGCGGACCGCAGAGGCCGGACGGAGGCTATGAATACGAGGCCAACGTCAATTTCTGGATGCCGTTCAACGGCGGGATCGGATTCCATGACGCGACCTGGCAGCCGTATTTCGGCGGAGACAGGTACCTGTACGGCGGCTCCCACGGATGCATCAACCTTCCGTATGACGCCGCGGCCTATCTCTACAACATTATCGACTACAATGTGCCGATCATCTGTTTTTATTGAAAGGACATAAGTGATCATGGGAAGAACATTTGACATCATCATCATCGCGGCCTCTTTTATCTGCGGTGTGCTCCTCCTGACCGGAAACGGAGGATTCCTCCTGAAGAGCGGAAATTCAAAGGAGAGGAACAATGTCTATGATGAAGAAAAGCTCGCAAAGGCCAGCGGCATATTCCTGCTGATCGTCGGGGCTTTGACGCTTCTCGATGTGCTGCTCACGACGCCCGTCTTCTCGATCGTCTACCTGGTCGTGGTGCTGATCGTGTTCGCCGCGTTCATCTTTTACATCACAAAGAAGTGCAAAAAATAAAAGCATAGAAATGGGAAACGCCGCACGGCCTGCCGTGCGGCGTTTCCCATTTCTGACGGCTTTTCAGTTAAAGCCATAGAATTTCTGCGTGATCTTATATGCCAGTACGCTGATCTTCCGTCCTCCCCGTCCGGGCAGATTTGTGATCTGTCCGACCAGGCTGCGGCGCATCTTTCCGTACAGGCCGCGGTTCTGTGTCTTGATGTAATCAAGCAGCTCTTTTTTCTTCTGCAGAGCTTCGTCCGTGCCGGCGCGGATCAGCATGATGGAGGAGATGGTGGTGATGATCTCCAGGTAGTTGTACATGTAGTGCTTCAGATGCTTTTCCGTAAAGTTGCCGCGGTTGTAGATGTCCACCATGATGCGGTTGACCCGCAGCTGCTGATCGATCCGGCTGATCATGACCTTTTCATTGACGGACTGGTCATCACGGCCGATAAAATACCGGTAGAAATTCACGTCCTTGTAGTACATCTTCTTGACGAACGGCAGGGGTTCATAGGCGAAGATGTTGTCGACATAGAAGGTGTGGGAAGGAAGCTGCATCCCGCAGTCCTGCAGAAGCCGGGTGCGGTAGATCAGCGAATGCATGAGCAGATATTTGCCCCGCCGCATATGGCCGACGTCGGACCAGGTGAAGACCTGGTCGACCGGGAAGCATTTCCGGTACTGCATGACCTTTTTGTGGCTTGCGCCCTGCTTGTCGTAAACGAAGTTGCTGATGAACAGATCAACGGTATCGGGGCCCTTGGAAAGGTCCTCCAGTGCATGCAGGACTTCCTTGTAGGCTCTTGCACTGACCCAGTCGTCGCTGTCCACGACCTTGAAATACAGGCCGGTGGCGTTCCTGATGCCGGTGTTGACAGCCTCTCCGTGACCGCCGTTCTCCTGATGGACGGCCTTCACGATGCCCGGATAACGGGCGGCATAGGCATCCGCGATCTCGGCGGTGCGGTCCCTGGAACCGTCGTCCACGATGATGATCTCGACCTCGTCGCCTCCGGGCAGCAGGGATTCAATGCATTTTTCCATGTAGCTCTCGGAATTATAACAGGGTATGGCAAAACTCAGCAGCTTCATGTATTGTCCTCCTTCAGATAGGGTATATAGGCGCTGAATGCGGATGGAATGGCAAATCCGTCGCGGATCTCCCGGCGGCTGAGGAACAGAAGCTCTTCCTTCCCGGCCTTGTCCAGCGAGGAGACTCTGACCAGGTAGCCGGTCATGTGCCATTCGATATGGGAAAACACATGCCGGGCGTCCGGCAGGCGTTCGATATACAAGGGTTCCAGCAAAAGATCCTTTACATACCGGACAGCGTCATCCTGTGAAAGATGTCCGTCCGTATTGGGAAGTTCATAGAGACCTGCGAGCAATCCTTTGTCCGGACGCTTCCGAAGGGCCGCATGGCTTCCCTCCACGATCACAAATACCGTGCGCTCTTCGATCCGCTGCTTCTTTTTGGGCGGACGGAACGGAAGACTTGAAACGGTTCCGGCCCTGTGGGCCAGGCACTCCCGGGAGAGAGGGCAGGCATCACAGTGCGCTTCGCCTCCGGGGATGCAGACCATGGCGCCGAGATCCATCATAGCCTGGTTGAAATCGCCGGGCCTGTCATGGGGAATGATCCCGGCAAGGGCCCGTTCCGTTTCCAGGCGGACCGTCTGGCTCATGATATCACTGTGGTCGTCCGCCAGCCTGGCCGTGACGCGAAGGACGTTTCCGTCTACCGCGGGAACAGGCAGGCCATAGGCGATGGATGCGATGGCGCCGGCCGTGTAGCGGCCGATCCCTTTCAGCTTCAGCAGCTCCTCGAAGGAGGCCGGCAGGAGCCCGTTATACTGCTCCATGACCGTGCGGGCCGCGTACTGCATGTTCCGCACCCTGCTGTAATAGCCCAGGCCTTCCCAGAGCTTCAGCAGGCGGTCTTCGGGACAGCCGGCGAGCGAAGCGATGTCGGGGAGAGCATGGATGAATCTTGCAAAATACGGTTTTACGGTCTCGACACGGGTCTGCTGGAGCATGATCTCCGAGACCCAGGTGCGATAGGCGTTCTTCTGTTCCCTCCAGGGAAGCTCACGTTTATTCCCGTCATACCAGACAAGAAGCGGCGCGGGTATCTGTCCTGAAACTCTCATGTTCACTATCATAACACATATTATGTAAAAAGCCAGTTGCTTTTTTAGAAGTTTTTGATTAAAATTCGATTAACTCATGCGACAGGAGGAGAAAGATGGACGGGATCATATTTGATGTGGACGGGACTTTGTGGGATTCCACCGGGATCGTGGCAGAAGCCTGGCAGGAATGCTGCCGCAAAAACGGAATACAGATCCGGGATCTTTCAGCGGACAGGCTGAAGCAGCTTTTCGGAAAAACGCTGCCGGATATCGCGGCGGAGATTTTCTCTGACGAAACAAAGGAGAGGCAGCTGGAGCTGATCGACGCCTGCTGCGAGGCAGAGCATGAAGCCCTCCGCCGGCAGTGCGCGCCGCTGTATCCGCAGGTCCCGGAAGTGCTTCGGAAGATGTCGGAAAGGATGCCGGTCTTTATCGTCAGCAACTGCCAGGCCGGTTATATCGAGGTGTTTCTTGAGGCGACGGGACTTGGAGGGTTCATCACGGACCATCTGTGCCCGGGCGACACGGGGGAGGCAAAGGCTGCCAATATCCGCAGGATCGTGGAACGGTACGGACTCCGGGCTCCTGCCTATGTAGGCGATACGGACGGAGATCATGCGGCCTGCAAAGAAGCGGGCGTTCCCTTCATCTTTGCGGAATATGGATTCGGAAAAACAGAACTGCCGGATCATACGATCCGGCAGCCGGTTGATCTGCTTGCGCTTTAGTGTGTGTATGTATGCTTCTGCCTGTTTGCGACAGGATCGCGGACGACCGACCATTCCGAGTAGAACAGGAAGAAGGCGGCGATCGAGAGGGCCGTGCCCATGGAAACGTCCACGACGGAGTGCTGCTTCAGGAACATCGTCGACATGACGATCAGGATCGTCAGGACCAGAGAGGCGGCCTGCACGAACCGATGCTTCCGGAGCCTCTGGCAGCTGGAGATCGCCATATGGATCGCCAGCGAGTTGAACACATGGATGCTGGGAAGGATGTTTGTGGGCGTATCCGTCCGGTACAGAGCCCGCACCATGTCGGTGAATACATTCTCCCGCGGGAAGACCGTGGGGCGCAGGTGCTGGATGTTCGGATACAGCCAGGAGATCACCAGGAAAAGGCTCATGCCCATGATCAGGCTCCAGGTCAGCCGGTAGTATTCCTTTTTGTCATCATTCAGGAAGACAAAATACAGGATGGCGGCTATCATGTAGGGGAACCACAGCAGGTACGGGATGATAAAGACCTCACAGAAGGGGATCCGGTCATCCAGTGCCGTGTGCACAACATGATAATAGCGTACGCCCCGCTGTTCCAGATAGGAAAACAGGAGCATGTAGATGATCGAAAAGACAAGGATGACAAATCCATGCCGGTATTTTCTGATAAATGATATCATATGATAACGACTCCTTATGATGATTCAACTTTACGCTGATCTGTCAGGAAGCATGATCCTGATGCTGTCAGGCTCAAGACCAGCGCGGAGGGACTTTCTGAGTCCTCCGGATTCACCGTCTATGTGGACGGCACACCTGCGGTCCGCCGTGATCTCGATGGACTTGCAGCGGTATATATGGATCCCCCGGAAACCGGTGTGGTATCCGGGCATTGCAAAGGGCAGGCTCAGCAGCATGCGGAGCCTTGACATGTTCTCCGCTACGATCACATCGAGGATGCCGTCATCGGTGCGGGCGGCCGGACAGAAACGAAAACCGCCGCCTTCGAACTTCTGGTTCATCACCGCCGCGAAATACATGCGCCGGAACCGGTAGCTGCGTTTTCCGTCAAGTGTGAGAACAGCACTGACCGGCGAGATGAATAAAAGCTGCTTCAGGGCGATGAACAGGTAGACGAGCTTGCCGAGGCCGATCCGGTTGAGGACTGCCTTGGCCGGGGAGGCGAGAACCTCCTGGCAGACGGCGGCGTCATAGCCGATCCCGATGCTGATGCCGAAACGGCTCCGGAGATTGCCGGCCTTGATACAGGGGACGTCCATCTCCCGGGCTGATCCCTTTCCGAGGACGACCTCCAGGGCTTCGGCCGGATCCTGCGGGATCCCCATGCCGCGGCAGAAGTCGTTGCCGGACCCTGTGGGAATGTAACCGAAGATCACTGAGGAAAGGTCCTCGATCCCGGTCAGTACCTCGTGGATCGTACCGTCGCCGCCGACGGCGGTGAGATGGACCGGCTTTTCCTTCGTTCCCTTGCGGCTGATCTCCGCGGCCAGGGCGATCGCGTCGCCGACGTGGCGCGTCATCCGTGCCTCATACAGGATATGCCTCTGCTCGAGGATCTTTGTAAGTTCCTCCCAGATCCTCTTTCCTTTGCCGGAACGGGAATTGGGATTGATGATAAAGTAATGCATGATCATCCTCCGTGGGATTTTTCAGTGATATAATAGCACCGGACATGCGGATTTACAAATATTTTTTTACAAAATTATTATAGAAAAAAAACATAAAAACTGCTCTTTTCCTATGAAAAATGAACAGAAGGAGGCCGGGATGATGCGGGAAGGCACATTGGATGAGATTTCGGACGGACGTTTTTATGAAGCAAACGATATGGTGAAGGCGGACTGCCAGGGCTGCGAGGGGTGCCATGCCTGCTGTGAAGGCATGGGGGATACGCTTCTTCTGGATCCGCTGGATGTTCACCGCCTCGCTGTCTTTCTGGGGAAGACGGCGGCGTCTCTTCTCGAAGGCGAGCTTTCACTCGCGGTGCAGGATGGACTGATCCTGCCCTATCCGGCTGTCGTGGGAGAGAAGGAGACCTGTATCTTTCTGGACGGGAACGGACGCTGCCGCGTACACGCGGCCAGGCCGGGATACTGCCGGATCTTTCCGCTGGGGCGGTATTACGAGGACGGAGAGTTCCGCTACATTCTGCAGATCCACGAATGCGATCGCAGAAAAACGAAGGTCAAGGTAAAGAAATGGGTCGATACACCGGAGCTCGCACGATATGAAAGGTTCGTACGGGACTGGCATTATTTTGTCAGGGAGCTGCAGCAGAAGCTGGCATCCTCCGGGGATCCTGATTATGTAAGAAAGGTCAATCTGTTCTTTCTTCGGGCCTTTTATCAGAAGGAGTATGAGCCTGAAGGGGATTTCTACGAACAGTTCTATGACCGGCTTCGTAAGGCCCGGGCAATTTTTGCTTGACTTTTTTGTTCTTTAATGTTATGTAAATCTAAGGGGAGTATGAAAAGATCTTTCAGCAAGTGAGACGGGGATAAGGAACCGCCGTACAGAAAGGCGGTCCTTGACGGAAAGGGGAGCAGCCATGAGATGTCCGTTTTGCAACAAGGATAATACGCGGGTCGTGGACTCGAGACCTGTAGAAGACACGAATTCGATCCGCCGGCGCAGGATGTGTGATGAATGCGGAAGGCGTTTTACGACCTACGAGAAGGTGGAGATGATCCCTCTTTCGGTGATCAAGAAGGACCAGACAAGAGAGCAGTACAGCCGGACCAAGGTACTGGACGGCGTGATGCGTGCCTGCTACAAACGCCCGATCTCTGTCGAGAAGATCGAGGAGATGATCGATTCGATCGAGGGGGACATCTTTAATACGGAGGACAAGGAGATCGCCAGCAGCAAGATCGGCGATATCGTGATGGAGCATCTCAGGAAGCTCGACGCGGTCGCCTATGTGCGTTTTGCCTCTGTCTACCGTGAATTCAAGGATGTCAGTACCTTTATGGATGAACTCAAGAAGTTCATGAACTGAACAGGACAGCAGAATAAAAGCTCCGGCAGGTTCGCCCGCCGGAGCTTTTTCAGATACCTGATTATACGATGCCCTGCGCCTTCATGGCGTCGACGACCTTTTCGAAGCCGGCGATGTTCGCGCCAACAACATAGTTGTCGGTCAGGTCATAGCGGTCAGCCGCTTCGCTGACTTTCTTGAAGATATTGACCATGATCTCCTTGAGCCTTGCATCGACTTCCTCGGCCGACCAGGAAAGACGCATGGAGTTCTGGCTCATCTCCAGGGCGGAGGTGGCTACGCCGCCCGCATTGGCCGCCTTGCCCGGCATGAACAGGATGCCCTGCTCCTGCAGGTACTCGGTCGCGTCCAGCGTGGTGGGCATGTTGGCACCTTCCGCGACGTACTTGACGCCGTTGGCGACCAACGTCTTGACCGCGTCGAGAGCCAGCTCGTTCTGGGTCGCGCAGGGAAGATAGATGTCACACTTGATGTTCCAGATGCCGGTTCCTTCGGTATAGGTGGAGCCGGGGACACGGTCGGCGTATTCTTTGATACGTCCGCGCTTGACTTCCTTGATATCCTTGACGACATCCAGCTTGATCCCGTCCGGATCATGGATGTAACCGTTGGAATCACACATGGCGACGACCTTGGCACCCAGCTGGGTAGCTTTCTCGACAGCGTAGATCGCCACGTTTCCGGAACCGGTAACGATAACGGTCTTGCCTTCCAGTGTATCATTGTGGGCCTTGACCATCTCATCCAGGATGTAGACCAGGCCGTAGCCGGTCGCCTGGGTACGGATCAGGGATCCGCCGAAGTTCAGGCCTTTGCCGGTCAGGACGCCTTCATAGAGGCCGGTGATGCGTTTGTACTGTCCGTACAGGTAGCCGATCTCGCGGCCGCCTACGCCGATATCACCGGCGGGAACGTCTTCGTCTTTACCGATATATTTGCAAAGCTCCGTCATAAAGCTCTGGCAGAAGGCCATGACCTCACGGTCGGATTTGCCCTTGGGATCAAAGTTGGAGCCACCCTTGCCGCCGCCGATGGGAAGGCCGGTCAGAGAGTTCTTGAAGATCTGTTCAAAGCCCAGGAATTTGAGAATGCCCTGGTTGACGGTCGGGTGAAAACGGAGGCCGCCCTTGTAGGGTCCGATCGCGCTGTTGAACTGTACACGATAGCCCTTGTTGACCTGTACAGTGCCTTTGTCATCGATCCACGGAACACGGAAGGAGACGATCCTTTCCGGCTCGACCAGGCGCTCCAGGATGGAAAGCCTGCGGTATTCTTCTTCGTTTTTGTCGATGACGACCTTGAGGGAATCCAGGACTTCCTTGACAGCCTGGTGGAATTCCGGCTCATTGGGGTTCTGCGCTACGACTCGCTCATAAATTTCTTCGGTGTAAGACATACATATTCCTCCTCTTTTTGTAACGCATTTTTGAATACGAATGCTATTATACACTAAAGCGTTACAATTGAAAAGAGATAAAGCAAAAAAAATCTTCGTCAAATGTGCAAAAATACGAGCCGAAAACAGCTGTGTTACGGTCAATTTTCCGGAAATAGGCACGTTAGCCTTGAATAATCCGTTCAAATATGAGAATATAAGTATACCAGATTAAGGAAAGAAGGCATGACTGTAATGCGAAAATTTGAAAAATCCACCAAGCTTGACAATGTACTGTATGATGTCAGAGGACCGGTGGTGGATGAAGCGGCCCGTATGGAAGAAGATGGAATGGAGATCCTCAAGCTGAATATCGGGAATCCCTATCCCTTCGGTTTCTCCGCTCCGCAGGAGGTCATTCTTGATATGCTGAGCAATATCCGGACATCCCAGGGATACTCGGATTCCAGAGGCATCTTCTCGGCACGCAAGGCGATCATGCAGTACTGCCAGCTGCGGGGGATCCCGGGCGTGACCATGAACGATATCTACACCGGCAACGGCGTCAGTGAGCTGATCAACCTGTGCATGCAGGCGCTTCTGAACAACGGGGATGAGATCCTCATCCCGGCGCCGGATTATCCGCTGTGGACCGCGACCGCGACGCTGGCCGGCGGCAGGGTGGTCCATTATATCTGCGATGAACAGTCTGAATGGTACCCGGATCTTGACGATATCCGCAGCAAGATCACGGATAAGACCAAGGCGATCGTCATCATCAACCCGAACAATCCGACAGGAGCCGTGTATCCGCGGGAAATCCTGGAGCAGATCGCCCAGATCGCGCGGGAGCATGAACTGATCCTGTTCTCCGATGAGATCTACGACCGGCTCGTGATGGACAATTACCAGCATGTTTCCATCGCCTCCATGGCGCCCGACGTATTCTGCGTGACCTTTTCGGGACTGTCCAAATCCCATATGATCGCCGGCTTCCGGATCGGCTGGATGGTGCTGAGCGGCGCCAAGAACAAGGCAAAAGGCTATATCGAAGGCATCAACATGCTTTCCTCCATGCGCCTGTGCTCCAACGTTCCCGCCCAGTCCATCGTGCAGACGGCGCTTGGCGGCTATCAGAGTGTGAATGAGTATACCCAGCCCGGCGGAAGGATCTACGAACAGAGGGACTATGTCTACAAGGCGCTGACGGACATTCCGGGGATCACCGCGGTCAAGCCAAAAGCCGCGTTCTACATCTTCCCGAAGATCGACACCGCCAGATTCAATATCCACGACGATGAGCAGTTCGCCCTGGATTTCCTTCACGAAAAACAGGTGCTGCTTGTACCCGGCAAAGGCTTTAACTGGATGGAACCGGATCATTTCAGGGTCGTGTTCCTTCCGAATGTCCTGCAGCTGGAAAAGGCAACCGGGAAACTCAGGGAATTCCTGGCAGGCTATCAGCAGGCATGAAAACGCTGCCTCTGCTCTTTTTCTGAAAGACACGATCGGTAGGATCTGTAGAATTTTCTCGAAAGGAGGGGGATTCATGAATCACATCGTTATCATCGGTTTTATGGGCTCCGGAAAGACCAGAGTCGGTAAGCGTCTGGCACAGGATCTTGAGCTTCCCTTTGTCGAGGTGGATAAGTCCATCAGCAAAAAGATGGGTATGAACATCAATGACATTTTTCAGAAGTTCGGGGAGCCTTATTACAGGGCCCTGGAGACCCTGACGATCAAGGAACTGGCCGGCAGTAAAGAACGGATGGTTGTCTCGCTGGGAGCAGGTCTTCCCATGCAGGAGCAGAACCAGCAGCTGATCCCGGCCCTCGGTACGGTCGTCTACATCAAGGGTTCTGTCGATACACTGCTGAAAAGACTCGAGGATACCAATAACCCCATGACCGAGGAGGAAAACTACCAGGACAAGATCCGCCGGATGCTGAAGCAGCGGGATCCGGTCTACCAGAAGTTCGCGGACATCACGGTCCGGACAGGGACCAAGCCCTTTGAAGATCTCGTAGCGGAGATCGAGGAGCAAATAAAGCAGGTATCCGAAAAAAACAGTTGAAAATGTGACGCAGGTATTATAGAATTATCCATAGTGAAAGCGTACGAATAAGGAGGAACTTTTTATGATTTCTGCAGGCGATTTTAAGAACGGCATCACCCTGGAGATCGATGGCAACGTATGTCAGATCGTTGAATTCCAGCATGTTAAGCCCGGAAAAGGCGCTGCCTTCGTAAGGACCAAATACAAAAACATCATCACAGGTGCTGTTCTGGAGAGATCCTTCCGTCCGACGGAAAAATTCCCGCAGGCCCGTATCGAGCGTGTGGATATGCAGTACCTGTATAATGACGGCGAATTCTTCAACTTCATGAACACCGAGAACTACGAACAGATCGCGCTTACCAAGGATCAGGTGGGCGATACGCTCAAATTCGTCAAAGAGAACGAGATCGTCAAGATCTGCTCCCACAACGGCAATGTGTTCTCCGTGGAGCCGCCGCTGTTTGTCGAGCTCGAAGTCACCGAGACCGAGCCGGGCTTCGCAGGCAACACCGCACAGGGCGCGACCAAGCCGGCGACCGTGGAGACGGGCGCAGTCGTCTACGTTCCTCTGTTCGTCAACCAGGGCGACAAGCTCAAGATCGACACCAGGACCGGTGAATACCTGTCCAGAGTTTGAGAAGTCAGCATAGATTATTACGGATTGTTTCGCTCTTCGAGCTCGCACAATCCTGCTCGCCATTCGCAAATCGTGTTGCTTACGCACCACTTTTTTGCTCATGTCGAGGCGCGCCCAAGGTCTTGCTTCCACTTACGTGCAAGCACGACGTGGAAGAAGACTTTTGGCGCTGTAATAGAATAGAGATTCGGGGGAGCTGGCGGCAGGCCGGCTGAGAGTAGGACAGACGTGCGTCCTAGACCCGTAACCTGATCTGGATAATGCCAGCGTAGGAGATGATCTGCACCATTGTGTGTTTCCCCCCCTCCCGGGCATCCGGGAGGGGTTTTCTTTTTCAAACAACAATGATCAAAGGAGGTTATGATTATGGAAGCAAGTGTTGCCATTCAGACATTGCCGGAGGCAAAGAACGACGAGGAACTGATCCGCATCGTCGACGAGGTCATCGATTACATCAAGAGCACCGGGTACAACTACTATGTAGGTCCTTTTGAGACCACGATCGAGGGCCCCTACGACGAGTTGATGGACATCGTCAAGGAATGCCAGCATATCGCGGTGCGGGCCGGTGCCCCCTACGTGGCGGCCTATATCAAGGTGGCCTATCGTCCGGAGGGTGAGGTGCTCAGCATTGACAAGAAGGTGACAAAGCACCATCAGCCGGAAGAAAAGAAGCTTTCGGCCATCGCGTGATGAAAGCAAAGAAGAGCGGAGGGAACAGCCTGTTTTCCGTCACGGCGATCCTTCTGATCCTTCTGGTCTGGCAGATCGTTTGCAGTGCGGGCCTCGTCTCGCCGTACCTTCTGCCGTCCCCGGTGGATGTGGTGAAGGCATTTATTTCAGACCTGCCGCTCCTCATCCAGAACGCGAGGATCACGCTCATTGAGGCCTTTGTCGGGCTGGGGCTCGGTATTGTGATCGGATTTGTATTTGCCATGATGATGGACCGGTTCGAGCCTCTGTACAAGGCCTTCTACCCGCTGATCGTGCTGACACAGACGATCCCGACCGTGGCGATCGCCCCGCTGCTGGTCCTGTGGTTCGGGTATGAGATGACGCCGAAGGTGCTGCTGATCATCCTGGCTACGTTCTTTCCCATCGCGGTCAGCATGCTGGACGGGTTCCGGAGTGCCGACAGGGATACGATCCGGCTGCTGGAATCCATGGGTGCGTCCGGGTGGCAGATCTTCCGGCATGTAAAATTCCCCGGGGCGCTCCCGCAGTTTTTCGCGAGCCTCCGGATCTCGGTCTCCTACGCGATCGTGACCGCAGTGGTGGCGGAATGGCTGGGCGGTTTCGGAGGCCTGGGTGTTTATATGACCCGGGTGCGGAAATCCTTCAGCTTTGACAAGATGTTCGCGGTGATCTTCCTGATCTCGGCCCTGAGCCTGCTTCTGATGAAACTGGTGGAGGTGATCCAGAAGGCATGCATGCCGTGGACAAAGACACAATGAGGAACCAGTAGACGAATAAACTTGACAGAAAGGAAATGTGACAAATGAAAAAAGCGAAAAGAACCATCTCCCTGCTCAGCGCGGCAGTCCTGGCTGTTTCTTCCCTTGGCATGGTCTCTGCCGTACACGCTGAGGAACCGACGGAGATCACCTTCGTGCTGGACTGGACGCCAAATACCAATCATACGGGCGTGTATGTAGCGCTCGAAAAAGGCTACTATGAAGAGGCCGGCCTTTCCGTGAACGTGGTGCAGCCGCCGGACGACGGGGCGGAGGTCCTCGTGGCTTCCGGAAAAGCACAGTTCGGCGTTTCCTTCCAGGATACCATGATGCCGGCCGTCGTATCGGATAGCCCGATGCCCATCGCGGCCGTGGCGGCCGTCCTGCAGCACAACACCTCCGGCATCATCTCCCGCAAGGGGGAAGGGATGGGTCATCCCGCCGGCATGGAAGGAAAGAAATACGCGACCTGGGATCTGGAGATCGAAAAAGCGACGCTCCGGCAGGTCATGGCCGACGACGGCGGCGACTTTGACAAGGTAGAGCTCATTCCCAGCACGGTGACCGATGAAGTGTCGGCACTCCGGAGCAATTCCGTGGACGCCATCTGGATCTTCTACGGGTGGGCCGGCATCGCCTGCGAGCTGGCGGGACTCGAGACCGACTACTTTGCCTTTAAGGATATCAATCCGGTGTTCGATTATTATACGCCCGTGATCATCGGCAACACGGACTGGATGGCCGAGAACCCGGAAGCGGCGAAGGCTTTCCTTGCGGCGACCGCCAGGGGTTATGAGGATGCTGCTGCGGATCCGGAGGCGGCCGCAGATATTCTCTGCAATGCGGCACCGGAGCTGGATCACGACCTGGTGCTCGCCTCCCAGAAATATATGACAGACCAGTATATTGCCGACGCCGAAAGCTGGGGCGTGATCGATCCGGAACGTTGGAATGCCTTCTACAACTGGCTCAATGAGAACGGCCTTTCGGAGATGGAGATCCCGGAGGGGACCGGCTTTACGAACGAGTATCTGGAGTGAGGATGTATGGCAGATCTTTCGATCAGAGATGTTTCATTTTCATATGGAGAGACGCAGATCCTGAAGGATGTCAGCCTGCATCTTAAAGACCAGGAACTGGTCAGCCTCCTGGGCGAGAGCGGCGGGGGCAAGACGACCCTTTTCCACGTGATCGCCGGTGTGCTGCGCCCGGACAGAGGCCAGGTCCTCCTGAACGGCCAGGACATCACGGGGGAGTCCGGCCATGTCAGCTACATGCTGCAGAAGGACCTGCTGCTTCCCTACCGGACGATCATCGACAATGTCTGTCTGCCGCTGCTTCTTGCGGGCATGAAAAAGAAGGAGGCCCGGGCAAAGGCGGCTCCGAATTTTGCGGACTTCGGACTTGCGGGGACCGAGCTTCAGTATCCCCACCAGCTGTCGGGCGGCATGCGCCAGCGGGCGGCGCTTCTCCGGACCTACATGTTCAGCCTCAGCAGGGAGGGGAGCCCGGTAGCCGCACTTCTCGATGAACCCTTCAGCGCGCTGGACACGCTGACACGGCAGGAAATGCACAGATGGTACCTCGGCATGATGGAGAAGATCCGGCTGTCGACCCTTTTTATCACCCACGACATCGACGAGGCGATCCTCCTGTCCGACAGGATCTGTCTGCTTACAGGCAGGCCCGGCACGATCTCCGAAGAGATCGTGATCGAACGACCGAAGAGTAAACGGGACGGCTTCGCGGTCACGGAGGAGTTCCTGGAATATAAAAAAAGAATACTGAAAGGTCTCAAACGGACCTGAAAATGCTGGCAGAAAAAGCCGGATGAAAGAATGGATCGATTTCTTTCATTCGGCTCTTTTTTTGCCGGCACGATGGAAAAAAAGGACATATTTACAATCTGTGAAGGGTGACTTTGTGAAAAGCATACAAAAGTGCACAAATAATTTTGTTGAAACGGCTGAAATTATGCAGATTACACAAAGGAGCGCGATTTTGTGCTAGAAGGAAAGCGAATCGTGCTAATGGGTTCAGGAAAAAAGAGGGTATGATAATGCCACAAAACAAAACAGGCAACGGTTTGAAAGGAGGATAAAAATGCAGCAAAGCGGAGGGAACAAAGTGCTGGGTACCCTGAAGCGGCAGGGGATCGTGATGGCTCTGGTCGTTATCTACATTCTGTTTGCCATAGCCTCCCCGCAGTTCCGTTCCTTACGGAACGTGATCCTGATCCTCAGGCAGGTGGCTACGATCGGCGTGATGGCAGCCGGAATGACCTTCGTCATTATCGGCGGGAATTTCGATCTTTCCGTCGGCTCCCTGTTGTCGCTGTGCAGCGTGCTCTGCATCGGTCTGCACGACCGGATCGGCCCTGTTCCGGCGATGCTGGTGGCGATCATCGCCGGCCTGGCATCGGGAGCGGTGAGCGGCTTTCTGGTAGGATACCTGAAGCTCAACTCCATGATCGTGACACTTGGAATGATGAATGTCATCCAGGCGCTCGCCCTGATGGTGACAAATGGGAGATCCGTGTATTTGGAGGACACAGATGTATGGTTCTGTCAGATCGGTAAAGGCAACATTGCCGGATTCCCGATCTCTGCCGTGATCATGATCCTCTACATCATCCTCATGGCGGTGATCCTTATGAAGAGGAAGTATGGACATCAGATCCTGTCCACCGGTGGAAACGCTGAGGCATGTCGCTACAGCGGGATCGATGACAGGCGGGTGCTCCTGAAAAGCTTTGTACTGTCTGGACTTTCCGCAGCGGTTGGAGCGATCCTCTTGTCCTCGCGAGGAGGAAGCGCGCAGCCGACCGTCGGACAAAGCTACGAATTCGATGTGATCACGGCGGTCATCCTGGGCGGAGCCAGCCTGGCGGGAGGCTCCGGAAATATCTACAAGACGTTTGTAGGAGTGCTGATCCTGGGAATCCTGAAAAACGGCTTCGTGATGATGGGATTTCCATATTATGTACAGTGGATCGCCCAGTGTCTGATCATGCTGGTAGCTGTGTATCTTGATATGATGTCAAAAAAGAAAAAGGGGGCGGCCTGATATGAAGAACAACCGGTTCAAAACGTTCATTTCAAACAATACCATTGTTCCCATCATGGTGATCGTGTTGGTGTTCGCGGCTTTTGTTGTACCGGGCTTCCTGAACGTGGGGAACATCTTCAATGTTTTCAACCAGAACGCGATGAAGGGAATCATGGCCATCGGAATGACCTTCCTGATCATTAACGGCTATTTTGATATGTCCCTGTGTACACTGGTCGGCCTTACGGCTGCTCTGTCCTGCGGGCTGCAGGAAAGCCTTGGAACGGTTCCCGCGGTTCTCATCGCCCTGCTGGCAGGAGCGGCTGTCGGCCTGATCAACGGCATCCTGGTCTCCTACGTGGGGATCAACGCCTTCGTGGTAACCCTGGCTATGATGATGGGATGTCATGGTATCGCTTACATCTATCACAAGGAACAGTCCTTTGTTGCGAGGTCGGAAGCATTCATCCATTTCGGAACCGGAAAGATCGGCCCCTTCTCTTATATCAGCATCCTGTTCCTGCTGTTGCTGGTCATCGGGCACTTCGTACTCCGGTATACGGACTACGGTCGCAGCACATACGCCATCGGAGGAAATGCGGCAGCAGCCTTTAATGCGGGTATCAATACAAAGCTGGTCACCTGCATGAATTTCGTGGTCTGTGGTTTTCTCTCAGGTCTGGGGGGCGTTCTCTATGCCTGCTACGCAGGGGCTTCCACACCCGCACTTGGCTGGCCGGATATGCACATGCTGGTGATCGCAGCGGTCGTCCTGGGAGGAACAAAGCTTTCCGGAGGCAGCGGAAATGTCTGGTATACGCTCGGAGGTATCATGCTCCTCGGAATCATTGACAATATCATGAACCTGCTGAATGTACAGACCTATGTCAGCACCATGGTGAACGGCCTGATCATGATCGGAGTCCTTTGCCTTGACAAGGTGATGATGGCCAAGCAGCTGAAAAAAGCGAACCTGGAAGGATAAGATCCGTTTGAAACGGTGATTATAAAGAAAAAAAGATCAGAAAAAGGAGGCTACTACAAATGAAAAAGGGTATGAAGAACTTGATGGCTGGAATTCTTGCGGCAGCTATGCTCACAGGCGCAGGACAGATGGTTATGGCAGAGGATACCATCAAGGTTGGCATGGTCACCTTTGACTCCGGTGCGGATGCCTATCAGTCGGCATATTATGATACGATGCTGAGCCATGCGAAGGAACTCGGTGTAGAGATACAGCTGCTGGACCCGGCCGGAGATGCCACCAAGCAGCAGAATATGGTGCAGGATCTGATCGGAATGGCCTGCGACGTGATCATCATCTGGCCGGCAAACTCCGAGACGGCCATCGCCGAGGTGAAGGCCTGCAGCGAAGCCGGGATTCCGGTCGTGGCAGCCAACACGGATGTCGCGGAGGAAGGACAGGAGTATGTGACCTGCTTTGTGGGGCCGTCGAACCGTCTTGAGGGACAGAACGCCGGCGAAGCAATGGTCGAGGAGATCGGGACAGATGCGAAGATCGTCGAGATCAGCAACATGGCAGGCTACACAGCCAGTATTGAAAGAATGGGCGGCATGCACGATGCCATCGAGGATACGGATATTGAGATCCTGGACAGCCAGCCGGGTGAAGCAAACCGTGAAAAGGCGCAGCAGGTCATGGAAAACTACCTTGTCAAGTATGCACCGGGTGAGATCGCTGCTGTCTTCTGCTACGATGATACAACGGCCTATGGTGCTCTGAATGCACTGGAGGCGGATGGACGTGATGATGTGCTTGTGTTTGCGGCAGCTGCAGGCAACTATGAAACGATCAACTATGTGAAGAACGGAAAGATCCGCGCGATCTCCATGCAGTCTCCGATCATTGACGCGACGACTACACTGGATGTTGCGGTCAATGTGGCCAAGGGCGAGGCTCCGGCAGAGTACCTCAACTTTATCGAGACGCCTGCCGTATCACAGAGCAATATTGACGAGATCGAGCTGGAGGCATGGTAAAGACCGGCGGTATTACGGAAAACTGACACAAAGCGGGAAAGGCGGCGGCTTTTCCCGCTGTCCGGAAGAACGGGAGGGATAATGATGAGTGACGGTTACGTTCTTGAGATGACCAATATCAATAAAACATTTCCGGGGGTAAAAGCGCTTGACGGGGCTTATCTGAGAGTGAAGGAAGGCGAAGTTGTTGCTCTTTGCGGAGAGAATGGAGCCGGTAAATCAACACTCATGAAGATTCTGTCCGGTGTATACCAGGCAGACAAGGGCTCCGGGGAGATCCGGTACAGGGGAGAGCAGGTCCATTTTTCGAGCCCGGTAGAGGCAAAGAACGCAGGGATCGTTCTGATCTTTCAGGAACTGTCCCTGGTACAGGAGCTCAGCGTGGCTGAGAACATCTATCTGGGCAGCCTGCCGAAAAAAGGGTTCCGGGTCGACTGGAAAAAACTGAATGACGATACAAAAAAGGTGCTGGAAGCCCTGGAGTGCCCGGCAAAGCCGGAGGATATGGTGGCTTCCCTGCCCATCGCACAGCAGCAGATGGTAGAGATAGCGAGAGGGATCGCCCTGGGTGCCAGGATCCTGGTCCTCGATGAGCCTACCTCTTCCCTGACAGAACGGGAGAAGGAAGCACTGTTCCGCAGCATCCGGAATATGAAGGCGCAGGGCGTCGGGATCATCTACATCAGCCATAAGATGGATGAGATTTTTGAGATCAGTGATCGTGTGATGGTCATGCGCGACGGGAGACCGACGGGTGATTTCGCAACAAAAGAGATCACGCTGGATGATATTCTGTTCAGCATGATCGGGCGGTCCATGGATCAGTATTTTTACAGATACGAAGGAGAGCCGGGAGCAGAGGTCCTGCGGGTAGAGGGACTCAGTCTCAAAGGCTATTTCAAGAATATTTCATTTCGTGTCCGGGCCGGGGAGGTCGTCGGGTTTTACGGCCTGGTCGGAGCCGGACGTACGGAGATCATGGAAACGATCTTCGGCATACGAAAAGCCGACAGTGGAAAAGTATTCCTGAACGGAACAGAACAGCATATCCGCAGCAGCGGAGACGCCGTGCGCGCCGGGATCGGTTTTTTGACAGAGAACAGAAAAGAGCAGGGACTTGTCCTGGGAGAAGGATGCCGGAAAAACACATACCTGGCAGCGCTTCCGGAGCTGACGAAACGGGGCTTCGTGCAGGAGAAGGAAACCCACAGGATCTACGATTATTACAGGGACAAGCTTGGGATCAAGAGCCCCAGCTCCGAACAGGAAGTGGGAAACCTGTCCGGCGGAAACCAGCAGAAGGTCGTTGTCGGAAAGTGGATGGCGATCAAGCCGAAGCTTTTGATCCTTGATGAGCCTACCCGGGGAATCGACGTGAATGCGAAGGCAGAGATCTACAAGCTGATCGCCAGCCTGGCAGAGGAAGGGATCGCCATTATCCTGATCTCCTCGGAGATGCCGGAGATCATGGGAGTCAGCAACCGCGTCATCACGATGGCCCAGGGCATGCTTACGGGAGAATTGTCAGCCGATGAGGTGACAGAAGAGCGCCTGATGAGAAATATCATGATAACGGATTCAACCAAAAGTGCATAAAAAGGAGAAAGATGATGAAAGAGAGAGAATTGCGTATCGGACTTGTTGGGACGGGCGGTATCGGCCGCAGCCACATTGAGCGGATCAACAGACAGTTGCAGGGAGGCGTCGTGACAGCCTGCGCGGATCCTGCATCGGAATTCGGACTTTCGATCGCTGAAAAAAACGGCCTGAAGGGCTATGCAGACCCGATGGAGATGATCAATGATCCCGAGGTGGACGCGGTGATCTGTACCACGGCGGATCCCTATCATGAGCAGTATGTGATGGCCGCCATCCAGGCAGGAAAGTACATCTTCTGCGAGAAACCGCTGGCGCCAAAAGCAGATGCCTGCAAACGGATCGTGGAAGCGGAGCTTAAGGCAGGAAAAAAATACGTGCAGGTCGGGTTCATGCGCCGATATGACCGGGGCTACAGACAGCTGAAGGAAGCGATCGATACCAAGGCCTACGGAGAAGCACTGCTCCTTCATTGCGCACACCGGAATCCCTCGGTGCCGGATGACTGGGACAATACGATGGCGGTAGAGAATTCGATGGTGCACGAGATCGACGTGCTGCGCTGGCTTCTCGGGGAGGATTATGCAACGGCGGAGGTGCGGTTCGGGAAGAGCACGAGCCGTGGACCGAAGGGCCTTCACGATCCGCAGATCATGATCCTGACGACAAAATCAGGTGTCCGCATCGATGTGGAGTCTTTTGTCAATAATTTTAACGATTATGATATCAAATGTGAGATCGTGTGCGAGAACGCGGTGCTGAATATGCCGGAGCCCGTCTATATTTCTGTTAACACCAAGGCACAGAAGGGACAGGCTATGTATACGGATTGCTTCCAGAGATTTGAGGAGGCATACAATGTGGAGCTTCAGTCCTGGATCAACGCCACGAAGGAAGATCGGGTGGAAGGTCCGACAGCGTGGGACGGCTATGCCTGCCAGGTGGCAGCCGCAGCGGCTTCGAAAGCGCGGGATACACAGACGATCGTTCCGGTCGTATATGATGAGATGCCGGAACTGTACAAGGCCTGATAAGATCGGAGGAACAGCGGTATGAAGTTGTCAATTTGTACGGATGTTTTTGGGAAGATCCCATTCACAGAGATGCTGGACAAGGTGAAGGCATACGGGATCGATGCCGTCGAGATGACGGCCGGCGGCTGGGGAGGCTGTTGCTTTATCCCTTCTGCGGAAGAGTTGTATAAAGATGAAGAAAAGCTGCGTGCTTTCAAGGCGGAACTGGAAAAAAGAGACATGGAAATATCTGCCCTGAACTGCTCCGGAAACCCCCTGATCGATTCTCCGATGGGGCAGATGCACAGCAAGACAATACACGACACCGTACTGCTTGCCGAAAAGCTTGGCGTGAAGACGATCGTCACCATGTCCGGGCTTCCGGCAGGCGCACCCGGGGACAAGACACCGAACTGGATCGTTTCGACGATTTCCTGGCCGGAATATGAAGGCTTCAACTATATGGCGGAGGCCGTGAAATTCCAGTGGGAGACGGCGGCAGCCTGGTGGAAGGAGTTCTGCGGATTTGCCAGGGATCATGGCGTGGAAAAAATCGCGATCGAGGAGTTTCCGGGAGCCCTGGTCCATAACATCCGAACCTTCCGGAAATTATGCGAAGTGGTCGGAGATGAGCTGAACGGTGTTCTGGGCCTGAATCTGGATCCCTCGCACCTGATGATCCAGGGTGCTGATCCGGTCGCAGCCGCGAGAGCGCTGGGCGATAAGATCTTTTATATTCATGGAAAAGATGCCAGAGTAGAGCGGTATCTGGCGGATGTGGACGGACTTCTGGAGAATCTGCCGGTGGAATGCTCCTCCGAGCGAACCTGGAATTACGTGGCGGTCGGCTGCGGACGTGATCTTCAGTGGTGGAAGGAATTCTTCTCCGTTGCCAAGATGGCAGGATATGACGGCTATGTATCACTTGAGATGGAGGATCTGACCATGAGCGTGGAAGCAGGACTGGCTACTTCCATCGAGGCTCTCAAGGACACGATCAGCCGCTAGGTTATACCTCATCCTCGCGGATCTTCCGGAAATACCTGGGCGAATAGCCGAGAAGCTTTTTGAACAGGCGGCTGAAATAATTGGCGTCGTAGATGCCCACCTGTGCAGCGGCATCCGCGATGGGCACATCCTTAAACTGAATCAGCTTCAGAGCCTGGATGATGCGGTAGCGGTTCAGGTAATCCAGAGGAGAAAGACCGGTCACTTCCTTGAAGATCTTCCGGAAGGAGGTCTCCGAGAAGGAGGTGGCCTGGGCCATCTCCTGAACCGTGATCGGATCCATGTAGTGTTCATCGATCAATGTCAGGGCATTCAGAATCTGCCGCTTTTTCTGGATGGAGGATGGCAGGGCTTTCTCGACATTTCCGGCCCCTGTCCGGCCGAAGATCCCCAGGATCAGCTGCAGATAGGCCCGTTTCATTTCTTCTGAATTGTATTGAGGTTCGCTGCATTCCTCATAAAGGGCCGCCAGCAGGGATTCAAGCTGCAGGGCTGCCTTGGGAGACAGGTGGAGGATTCCCTGACGCTGCATCAGATCCGAAGCGTTCTCGGTCTCCAGGGGAGATATCGAGTCACGAAGGGACAGCGTGGTCAGCAGGTGATCCCATTCAGCCTGGAAGTCGATCAGCTCCTTCGGTGGTTTCTGCGGATGGAAGCTGCCGTCTACGATGTAGCTGGAAAGCTGATAGATCCGTTCCGGGAAGAAATAGCAGTTGATGATATCGGTATCCGGATTGATCACATAGGAGTGCTCTTCATCCGGCGAGATCAGAAGAAGATCGCCTGCGATCAGTGGAAGCGAGAGGCTATTATAGGTATGTATACAGCTCCCGCGGCTGACAAAGGCAAATTCATAAAACGTATGCATATGGGGTTCCACCCAGAAGGCGTCCGGGAAGGACTCGTAGCGGACATGGATGGAGGCGGTTCCGGCTTCGGGAAAGGTGTAATAGACGGCCATGACTGTACCTCGTTCCTGTATGTGTGAAGAAAAACGGGCTGTAAAACTGCCTGATAAATGCAAGTGTTTTCTTTTATTATACTGTTTTCTTAACAAAAAGACAAGATTTTTGCGATAGCAGGAGGACATTATGCGAATCGATAAAGGATATTGGGGAAACTGGATCACCGAAGGATGGCCTATGGAAGAAGTGAAGGTGTCGGACAAAGACCGGCAGATACTCCGGGATCTGGCAATGAAATTCCGGGAATACTGTGAGAGACCGGAGGAAAAGATCAAGATCCGGCTTTGGAAGGATCACAATGATCTGAAGACGACCAGACCGCTGATCCTGGTAGACATGGAGAACGGCTGGAATGAGGCAATCCGGTTTGATCGCGATATTATCTGCGAAGGAACGATGGCCCAGGACTGGGAGATGTGGCTGCGCAAGGAGATCTTCTATGCGGAGAAAATGCGGGATGATAAACCGCTGACGCCGGTATTTTACCTGCCCCACAGGGCAATCAATACGGAGTGGGGCATCGGAGAGAACAAGGTGGAGATCGACACCGGAGATGACAACGCCAAGAATGCGGCTTATGCCTGGGTTCCCACGATGAAGGACATGGATGACGATGAGTTCGATGAGCTGGACGTTGAAAAGGAGATTCAGGATCCGGTCGTCATCGTGGATGAGAAGACGACGAATGCCTACTTCGAGCTTGCAAAGGAAGTGTTTGACGGGATCCTGGAGGTCCGCATGCGGACCTGGTGGTTCTGGTCACCGCATATGACGCTGGCCTATTCCAATTTCCGCGGTATGGACACGATGATGACGGACTTCTATGATTTTCCGGACACGGTCCACAACATTTTTCAGAAGCTGACCGACGGTTATATCAAAAAACTGAAATTCCTGGAAGCCAACAATCTGCTTTATAATAATACGGACAATACGTTTGTAGGCTCCGGCGGACTCGGATGGACGGACACTCTCGGCACCGATCCGGATCATGTGACGCTGAAGACCATGTGGGGACTGACGGAAGCCCAGGAACTGGGACAGGTGTCGGTATCCCTGTACAAGGAGTTCATATTCCCGTACTTCAAACAGGTTGCGGAGCTTTTCGGCCTGACCTGCTATGCCTGCTGCGAAGGGATCAACGCGATGTGGGATGATGTAAAGCAGATCCCGAATCTGCGGAGAGTATCAGTCTCCCAGTGGTCGAACATGGCCCTGATGTCAGACTACCTCGGCGGTGACTATGTCTATTCGTACAAAGCAAACTCTGCGCATGTTTCGGTACCGAATATGGATGAAGACGTCATTCGCCAGGAACTTCGGGCCATGTATGAAAAGACCGTCAATAATCATGTGGAGGTCGTTCTGAAGGATCTGCATACCATCAGCAACAAGCCGGAGCAGGTGATCCGCTGGGTGGAGATCGCAAGAGAAGAGCTGAACAGGGTTTATGGGTGATAATGGTTTTCCTCCATTGGATTTTCAAAATCCTCCGGTCCCCTTCCATGCGGAGGGAAACCGGAGGATTTTGCACACTTTTGCACACATTACTCAAAAAATCCGTCGCTATCGCTATAATTATTGGCAAAAATGCTATAATTTGCCGCATATAACATTGACATTTTCGGCAAAACAGGGGATAATGTAAAGGTAACCATAGGCTATATTTTCCTCTGCAAAGGGGGCAGGTATGGATTATATACTGGAAATGAACAACATCAGCAAGACCTTCCCGGGCGTCAAGGCACTGGACGGCGTACAGCTGAAGGTGAAACCCGGTGAGGTCCATGCGCTCATGGGAGAGAACGGCGCGGGCAAATCCACGCTGATGAAGATCCTGATGGGCATCTATACCATGGACGAAGGCGGAGAGATCCGTTTCAACGGCCAGCCTTATCATGTGCACAATCCGAAGGAGGCCATGGATACCGGCGTAGCCATGATCCACCAGGAGCTGAACCCGATCCTGGACATGACCGTGTACGAGAACATCTTTGTCGGGCGTGAGATCCGCAAATACGGCCTGGTGGACAAGAAGGCCGAGATCGAGGAGGCCAAAAAGCTCATCGCGGACAGCGGCCTTCACGTTTCCCCGACCGAGACGCTCAGGAACCTGACGGTCGCGCAGTGCCAGCTGATCGAGATCATCAAGGCGATCTCCGTCAACGCCAAGGTTATCGTCATGGACGAACCCACAGCTGCCATCACCGACCGTGAGGTGGAGCTGCTGTTCGGCCATATCCGTAAGCTCAAGGAGAAGGGTGTTGCCATCATCTACATCTCCCACCGCATGGACGAGATCTTTGCCATCTGCGACAATGTGACGGTCTACCGGGACGGGCAGTATATCGGGACGGGCACGACGCAGGAGCTGGACGAGGCGGCCCTTATCAAGATGATGGTCGGCCGGGAGATCACCGACGTGTTCCCCAAACTCGAGGCCGAGATCGGCGAGACGATCTTCGAGGCCAAACACATCGTCCGGGCGGACAATAAGGTCAGGGACGTGAGCATCTCCGTGCGGCGCGGCGAGATCCTGGGTATCGGAGGCCTTGTGGGTGCCGGCCGGAGCGAGCTGGTCGAGGGAATCTTCGGCATGCATAAGCTTTCCGGCGGCGAGATCTACGTCAAGGGCAAAAAGATCCGTGTCTCTTCCCCGCGGGATATCATCAAGGAGGGCGTGGCACTGATCACCGAGGACCGGAAGGTCACGGGCCTGAACCTTTCGGGCACGGTCAATGACAACATCTCGATGGTGGCGATCCGCAAGACGCTCTCCGGCGGCCTGTACAGCAAGACCAAGGCACGGCAGGTCTCTTCCGAATACATCGGCAAGCTCAAGATCAAGACGCCTTCCGGCGACCAGATCGTCAACAACCTGTCCGGCGGCAACCAGCAGAAGGTGGTCATCGCCAAATGGCTGCTGAATGACCCCGACATCATCATCATGGATGAACCGACCCGCGGCATCGACGTAGGCGCCAAGCGCGACATCTACCTGCTGATCGGGAGCCTGGTGCAGGAGGGCAAGGCCGTGATCATCATCTCTTCGGAGATTCCGGAGCTGATGGGCGTCTGTGACAGGATCGCCGTCATGGCCGAGGGACACCTGTCCGGGGAACTTGACCGGAGTCAGTTCTCACAGGAGACGATCATGACTCTTGCATCCGACATCGCCGTATAACCATGGGAGGAACTATGAATACGAATAAAAAGAACTTTTCCGCCATCGTCAGCGATTACTTTATCTTTGTAGTCTTTATCCTGCTTGTCATCGTCCTGACGATCCTGAAACCAAGCTTTATCTCGCCGAGAAACCTCGGCAACATCCTGAAGCAGGCATCCATCAACGGGATCCTGGCCTTCGGCATGATGTTCGTCATCATCTCCGGCGGATTCGACATGTCCGTCGGCTCCACCGTCGCTTTTGCGGGCATCCTGGCTGCCCTCCTGGGCAACGGCAATTACCCGCTCATCCTGCCGCTCATCGTGGCCATGATCGCCGGCCTTGGCGTCGGTATCGTGAACGGCGTCGGCATCGCGGTCGGTGACCTGCCGCCCTTTATCATGACGCTGGGCTCGATGACGGCGGTCCGGGGACTGGCGCTTCTGATCTCCAACGGAAAACCGATCACCGGCATCAGCGAAGGCTACCGGAATATCGCGGCCAGCTCCTTCCTGGGCATCCCCATGCTGGCGATCTTCCTTCTGATCGTCATCGTGATCTGTTCCTTTGTAGCGACCAAGACCGTCTACGGGCGCCGCGTGTACGCCTGCGGCGGCAATATCCAGGCGGCCCGCGTGGCCGGCATCAACACGACCCTGATCCGCATCTCCACCTTTGCCATCGCCGGACTTCTGGCAGGCTTCTGCGGATTCCTCATGACCTCCCGCGTGACGATCGGCCAGCCGACGGCGGCGGAGAGTTACGAGATGGACGCCATCACCGCCTGCGTCGTCGGCGGCGTGTCCATGTCGGGCGGTGTCGGCAAGCCCTGGGGCGTGATCATCGGAACACTGCTGATCACCATCATCGCGAACGGACTTGATATCCTGGGCGTATCCGCCCACTGGCAGAAGATCGTCAAGGGCCTGATCATTGTCCTTGCCGTCCTCATCGATGTGAAAGGGAAGAGCAAAAAGGACTGAGCTCCTTTATCCCTTTGCATATAAACGAAACAAACAAATAAAAGGAGGTATTTCAACATGAAGAAACTCATTGCTTTACTCACCGCCGGCATGATGGCAGCTACCCTTATGACTACGGTCGCGTTTGCCGATGAGCCCATTTCCGCAGGGGCAGGCGCAGGCGAAGGCCTCAAGATCGCCGTCCTGCAGCAGCATCAGACCAACGCATTCCAGATCGCTGTCACCGAGGCTGCACAGGCTGCGGCCGACGAGCTTGGCTGTGAGATCACCTTCCTCAGCGCAGACCAGGATGCCGCTACCCAGATCAGCCAGATCGAGCAGTGCATCGGCGAATATGACGCCATCCTGTTTGAGCCGGTGGATCCGGACGGACTTGGACCGGCTGCCAAGGAAGCAGCAGATGAAGGCGTCGTCGTGATCAACATCATCTCCGCCTGCACCGACTGGGAGAGCTATGGAATCGCCGCTCTTTCCTGCGGCGATAACGTGACGGCCGGTGAGACCGAGATGCAGAATGTGGCAGACCTTCTTGGCGGCAAGGGCAACATCGCCATCCTGACCGGCCCCTCCGGCGACTCCGGCGGTCTGCAGAGACTGGAAGGCTATGAGAACATCCTTGCGAACTATCCGGATATTGTCCAGGTCGTAGAACCGGCTGACTGCCAGTGGGATACCGCTGCCGCACAGTCGACCGTGGAGAGCTGGCTGTCCGCGTATGATCTGGATGCGATCGTATGCGAGAACGATGGCATGGCTGTTGGTGCCGGCAATGCGGCAGGCGCGGACAGCGGCATCATCATCACCGGCGTTGACGGAACTCCGGACGGCTTCGAAGCCATCAATGACGGACGTATCACCGGTACCGTTTCCCAGAACGGCGGCGAGATGGCAGCGAACGGCGTGAACGCGGCCGTGATCCTTCTGACCGGAGGAACGCTTGATTCCAACACCATCATCACCAACAACGTCTGGATCGACAAGAACAACGTAGCGGACTACGAATAATCATTGACGGATGCGGCCGGGTGTGCCCGGCGGGCAGAGAGGAGTTTTTAAGAAATGAAAATTGCATTTGATGTGGACGTTCTCGCGAAACAGATGTCCATCAATGATATGGTCCACAAGGTCGCGGACTGGGGCTACAAGTATATCGAACAGTCCCCGCATCCCAGGATCAACCCGTTCTACAAGCATCCGCTTTTCTCCAAGGAGTGTGAGGCAGAGTACCGCCAGGCCCTGAAGGAAACCGGCGTCGAGATCTCTTCCTTCATCGTCGTCTACCGCTGGTCCGGTCCTACCGAAGAGCAGCGCCAGATGGCGGTCGCCAACTGGAAGAAGATCATCGAGATCGCGGTCAACATGGGCGTTCCGGTCATCAACACGGAATTCTCCGGAGACCCGAACCAGCAGGAGATCTGCAACGGTATGTTCTTCCGTTCCATGGAGGAGCTTCTTCCGATCATTGAGAAGGAAGGACTCCGCGTGGAGGTGCAGTCCCATCCGTATGATTTCTGCGAGCTGAACGATGAGGCGTGTGACATTGTCAAATCCTTCCGTTCCAAGAACCTCGGCTATGTGTATTCGGCTTCCCACGGCTTCTTCTATGACCAGGGCAAGGGCGATGTACGTCATATGCTGAAGTATGCCGGAGACGAGCTGACCCATGTGCTGTTTGCGGACACCTGGAACCAGACCAAGGACTGCCGCTACATCCTGAATCCGCCGTGGCTGAATGCGCGCGGACGTGCAGACGTGACGATTCACCAGCATACCGCGATGGGTGAGGGAGAGGTCGACTTTGACGGCATCTTCGAGACCCTGCGTGAGATGGATTTCGCGAACAGACAGCTGAAACCGGATGCTCCCAAGGTGGGCGGCGACAACATTGCCTGCGTATCCTATTTCGGATTCCCCGAAAAGATGGACAAACAGGCTCCTGAGGCGAGAGAACGCATCGAGCGTGAGCTTCTCGGGAAATAACAGATAACGGGGCGGTCCCCGCGCGGCTTTCTGGACTTGAAAGCCATGCGGGGGTCGTTTTTTTTCATAGGAAAGTACTCTGTACTGTTCTGCTGCAAAAAAGAGGTGGAGAATGTCAAAAGTCTGTGCTATACTGTAGGCGGAATCTTAAGGCTTACTATTCGACTTGGACGGAGTGCGGTTTATTTATGAGCAACGCAAACAGGAGGTTGGGCAGGATCATCCTGCTCAGCGTGATCGGGTTTGCCCTGAATCTGGTGGGCAGCAGGTTTGCCCTTGCTGCGAACCTTCCGCTTTTTCTGGATTCCTTCGGAACGATGCTGGTGGCAGCCATCTGCGGCGTCATTCCGGGTATCCTCGTGGGATTTGCGACAAATATGGTCAACGTGATGGCGGACCCGGTATCCCTGTATTACGGGGTCCTGAGCGTTCTGATCGCCGTTTTTGCCGCGTTTTTTGCGCGCAGAGGCTATTTCGGGAAGATTAAGGGTATTGTGATCTCCATCCTGACCTTTACGGCGATTGGAGGCGGGCTCGGCTCCGTGATCACCTGGCTGCTGTACGGCTTCGGGTTCGGCGAAGGAATCTCCGCACCGCTGGCTCATTATTTTTACGGACATGGCATGGAAAGCGTGTTCTGGGCCCAGTTCGCGGCGGATCTTCTGATCGATCTGCTGGACAAGACCGTGAGTGTACTGATCTGCGTTCTGGTCCTCCGGCTGCTGTCGCAGAAGTTCAAAGAGGCTTCCTACCTGTACGGCTGGCGGCAGAAGCCCTTGTC
This sequence comes from Blautia sp., assembly GCA_017463155.1. Taxonomy (GTDB): domain Bacteria; phylum Bacillota; class Clostridia; order Lachnospirales; family Lachnospiraceae; genus Blautia_A. The sequence continues at coordinate 29,372 of JAFTPT010000045.1, read as the reverse complement.
AGTAAAGAAACAGGAGAGCATGAAACGCAGGATCTCGCTTTCAAAGTCCCTGCGTTCCAAGGTCATGGTCTGCCTGTCTGTCGCCGTGCTGCTGATCGCTATCGTCGTGACCGGGGTGAGCTATGTTCTCTTCTATGATTCGATGATCGAGCAGCAGAAGCGGCTGGGCTTCGGCGTAGCGAACGTGGTCTCGTCCAATGTGGATGCGAACAAGGTCGACCAGTATCTCGCCGAGGGTGAGGCGGTGGAAGGGTACCTTGAGACAAAGGCGCATCTCAGCCATGTCATGAACAGCACGCCGGATATCGAGTATGTATATGTGTACAAGATCATGGAGGACGGCTGCCACGTGGTCTTTGACCCGGATACGCCGGATACAAAGGGAGAAGCACCGGGGACGGTCATCGCGTTTGACGACGCGTTCAAGCCGTACCTGCCGGCACTCCTTAACGGAAAGGAGATCGAGCCGATCGTCTCCAACGAGACCTACGGATGGCTGCTGACGATCTATCTGCCGATGTATGATGACAATGGGGAGTGTCAGAGCTATGCGGGCGTCGATATCTCGATGAAGGAGATCATGGCGGACGGACGGGTATTCCTGACCAAGGTCATCGCGCTTTTCAGCGGTTTCTTTATCCTGATCCTGGCGCTGGCGGCGTGGCTTCTGGAGTACAATATCGTCCTGCCGATCAATTCCATGGCCTATGTGGCCGGGAAATTTGCCTATGACAGCGAAGAGGCCCGGATGGATACCGTCCGCAGGATCCAGAATCTGGAGATCGATACCGGCGATGAGATCGAGAACCTGTATCATGCCATGACCAAGACGACCGAGGATACGGTCAGCTATATCACTGATGCCCAGAAGAAAAACGATGAGATCGCAAGGCTGCAGAACGGTCTGATCATGGTGCTGGCGGATCTGGTGGAGAGCCGTGACAAATGCACGGGGGACCATGTAAAGAATACGGCCGCCTATGCCGGGATCATCATCGAGGAGATGAGAAAAGAGGGGATCTACGAGGACCAGCTGACGGATGATTTCGTCTATGACGTGATCAATTCCGCGCCGCTCCATGACGTCGGCAAGATTCATGTTCCGGACGCCCTTCTCAACAAGCCGGGCAGGCTTACCGACGAGGAATTTGCCAGGATGAAGGAACACACGACGGCCGGCAGCGAGATCCTGGAAAAGGCGATCGACATGGTCTCGGAGAGTGAGTCAGGGTATCTTAAGGAAGCCAGAAACCTGGCGGAATACCATCATGAGAAATGGGACGGCAGCGGCTATCCCTGCGGCCTGAAGGGAGAAGAGATCCCGCTCTCCGCGAGGATCATGGCCGTGGCGGATGTGTTTGACGCCCTGGTCTCCAGGCGCAGTTACAAGGAAGGCTTCCCCTTCGAGCAGGCTATGGAGATCATCCGCGAGGGATCAGGAAGCCATTTTGATCCGAAGGTCGCGGAGGCGTTCCTGAACGCGGAGGACGAGGTGCGAAAGGTCGCCGAACACCGCGGTGATACGGAAAAAGCCGCACCGTAAACAGAATAAAGAGCATGGGCAGCCTGCCCTTTCGGAACTGCAGAAGCAGCCGGAGGGGCAGGCTTTTCACATCTTTTTCACAATCTGAACACGGGTTGCCCACATTTTCCCAATAGAATGATATGCATGAAAAGGAGGAGGAAAGCATGGGAGCGAAATTCCGGAATGAGTGGAAGCACGAGATCACGGCTTCCGACCGGATCTGCCTTCGTCAGCGCCTTGGCGCGGTGATGAAACGGGATCCGCACGCGGTGGACGGCGTGTATGAGATCCGGAGCCTGTATTTTGACAATCTGGCGGACAAGGCCCTCAGGGAGAAGATCGACGGAGTCAACCGTCGGGAGAAATTCAGGATCCGGTATTATAACGGAGATAAAAGCTTTATCTCCCTCGAAAAAAAGAGCAAGCTGAACGGGCTCTGCAACAAGGTCAGCACAAGGCTTACCGAAGAGCAGGCCGGGATGATCGTGAACGGAGAGTATGGCTGGATGCCGGAGGGGGCTCCTCTCGTGCAGGAGCTCTACGCGAAGATCCTTTCGCAGGGCCTGCGGCCGATGACGATCGTGGACTATACCAGGGAGCCGTTTATATACGCGCCCGGAAACGTCCGGGTCACGATCGACTATAACATCCGGACAGGGCTCCGGTGCACGGACCTTCTCAACTGGGACTGTGTGACGATCCCGGTGCGGGACGCGCCGATCCTTCTGGAAGTCAAATGGGATGAATATCTGCCGGAGGTCATCCGGCAGGCCGTGCAGCTTGGAAGCCGCAGGGCGGAAGCGTTCTCCAAATATGCGGCGTGCCGGATGTACGGCTGATCGTAAAACAAAAGGTCATACCTGTGCCAGCCGGCCTTACGGCAGGACCGGCTGCGGGTGAAACTGCCGGAATGAATAAGAAAATAAAGGAGCATCTATCATGACATTTAATGACATCTTCAAATCAAGCTTTCTGGACAACGTGACCGCGGTCAGCATCGTGGACATGGTTCTGGCCATGGTTCTGGCTTTCTGCCTTGGCCTTTTCATCTTTTTTATCTACAAGAAGACCTACTCGGGAGTCATGTATTCCTCGAGCTTCGGTGTGACGCTGATCGCCCTCACCATGATCTCCACACTGGTGATCCTGGCAGTGACGTCGAACGTTGTGCTGTCCCTTGGTATGGTCGGTGCGTTGTCGATCGTCCGTTTCCGTACGGCCATCAAGGAGCCGCTGGACATCGCGTTCCTGTTCTGGGCGATTGCAGCCGGCATCGTGCTGGCCGCCGGGATGATCCCGCTGGCCGTCTTCGGAAGCGTGCTGATCGGCGTGATACTGCTTCTCTTTGTTAACCGGAAATCCCACAGTGATCCCTATATCCTGGTCGTGACCTGCTCAGATCACGAGAGCGAAAAGGCAGCTATGGAGTATCTGGACACAAAGGTGCAGAAGAGCGTGGTCAAGAGCAAGACCGTCCAGAAGGGGCAGATCGAGCTGAATCTGGAGATCCGGCTCGCGGACGACAATACGGACTTTATCAATGAGCTCGCGGAGCTGCCGGGCATCGGCCATGCGGTCCTGGTGAGCTACAACGGGGAATACATGGGGTGATGATAACATATGTCAACGCATAATCGATTTGACAGAATATGTATAGCGGTGATCATCGCGGCGATGCTCCTGACGGTCCTTTTTATGAATGGAGAGGCTCTTGGTATCCAGAAAACAGTGGATGAGGACGCGGAGACCTACGAGGGAAGCTCGGTCTTTACCGCGAACGATCTGGATGGAAGCTGGGATACCGCAAAGGCTGTGAAGATCACTCTTTCCGGCGATGACGCGGAAATCTCCGGCTCCGGGGCCTATGTGCTGGATGGAAATGTCGTGATCGCGAACGGTGGATACTACGTGGTCAGCGGAGAACTCTCGGACGGCAGCATCGTCGTCGACGCGTATGATTCCTCCAAGGTATGGATCCTGCTGGACGGTGTATCCGTTCAATGTTCGGATGACGCGTGTCTTCGTGTGGATCAGGCGGACAAGGTATTTCTGACGCTCGGAGAGGGAACGGAGAATACCTTTAGCAGCGGTACGGAGTACAGTGAGGAAGCTCTGGAGGATGGGACCGACGGCGTGATCTTTTCCCACGATGACCTGACGATCAACGGCTCCGGAAGCCTGACGGTCACGGGAGGAAACAAGCATGGCATTGCCTGCAACGATGATCTTGTCATTACAGGCGGAACGATTTCGGTGGAGGCTTCCCAGGATGCGATCCACGCAAACGACAGTGTCCGGATCGCCGCGGGGACTCTGACCCTGACAGCAGGTGACGACGGCCTGGCGGTCGCCGGTGAAAATGGATATCTGTATGTGGAGGATGGAGAGATCACCATCGAAGCAGCGGACGACGCCGTGCATGCGGCCGGCGATATCACGATCCTTGACGGAACGCTTACGATCTCAGCAGGGGATGATGGAATTCATTCCGACACACGGATCGAAATCAGCGATGGAACGATCCTGATCAATGAATGCTACGAAGGGATCGAGGCACCGCAGATCGACATGGCCGGCGGGGATGTCACGATCCACCCGGAGGATGACGGATTGAACGCGAACGGCGGAAGCAGCGGCTTCGGCATGGGTATGATGGGCCATGGCATGGGAGCCGGAGGATTTTCCCGGAATACGGAGGAAGACGGGATCACGCCCACTGCGGATGAGGAAGAACCTGCGGAGACAACGCCATCTGCCGGGGAGGAGCCTGCAGAGGCAGCGGAGATAACGCCATCCGCCGGGGAGGAGCCTGCAGAGGCAGCGGAGACAACGCCATCCGCCGGGGAAAAAGAAGCGCCGGCGGGCGGTATGAATATGGAACCGGCGAATGAGAATGAGTCGGAGGAAACGCCCACGGTGACGATCAGCGGGGGCACCCTCACGATCGTCAACGCAAACGGCCGTGATTCGGACGGCATCGATTCCAACGGAGATATCCGTATCACAGGCGGAACAGTGCTGGTCAGCCTCAACGGCAGCGGCAGCAACAATGCCCTTGATTACGGGAGTGAGAACGGAGGAAGCTGTATCATCGACGGCGGTTCCGTTCTGGCCTCGGGAGGCAGTTCCATGCTGGAAGAGATTTCCGATGAATCCGAGCAGCCCTCGGTCACCTATGTACTGACCGCACAGACGGACGATGATTCGACGGTCGTCATCACCGACGAAAGCGGCAGCGAGATCTTTTCGCAGACCGTTCCCTGCGGCTTTACCGCCGTGACGATCAGTATACCGGAGCTGGCGGTCGGTGAGACCTATACGCTTTCCGTCGGGGAAACAGAGGAAGAGATCACGTTCGACCAGACGGTAATCTCGTCCGGAGCAGCCGGCGGTATGAACCATGGCGGCGGAATGGGCAGTATGAACGGAGGCGGCCGGAGTGACTTCCAGGGCAGCACGGAGACTGGAGAAGCGCAGGGGAACGGCGGTATGAACGGCCGCCACGGAAGCCATAAAAAACAGACTTCGGAGAACGACAGTACGGAGACGTCCGAAAGACCGCAGAGACCTGAAGGTATGGAGATACAGGACGGTACAGGAATGCCGGAGATGACCGGGACGCCGGGCGAAGGAATGCCGGAGATGACCGGAATGCCTGAGATGCCGGAGAACGGTGAGTTTCCTGAGATGACCGGGACACCCGGGGAGGGGATGCCGGAGATGACCGGAACACCGGGTGCGGAGATGTCTGAAGTCAGGGACGGTCAGGGAATGCACGGCGACGACAGGACCGTTGCCGAGGAAGAGGCAGAGGAGGAAGGGGAGCTCCCCTCCGGAAAAGCGCTGTCGGAATACGGACGGGATACCTGGCTTCTTCTCGGAGCGTCTGTTCTTGTGATCGCGGCAGGGATCGTGACCGGCGCACTGTACAGACGCCGCAGGCACTGAAAAACGGCATCTTTCTGCAGCAATAAACGTAAAACGGACGGGTAAAGTCTGCTTTACAACCGGGAAGATACGGGAGTATAATCAAAACAGAACGATATGGGTCATTGGCATCAGGCAGTGCTTTCTGTCGTGTCGATGACCTTATTTGCCTTGCATTGGGACAACAAGACAGGAGGATGGATCGATGAAATACGGAATCTATTATGCATACTGGGCAAAAGAATGGGGCGTGGATTATACGCCTTTTCCAAAGAAGGTGGCCTCCCTCGGCTTTGATATCCTGGAGATCTCCTGCGCGGGACTGAAGGACCTCCCGGAAAAGGACGTCCTGGCACTGAAGTCGGCGGCGGATGAGAACGGCGTTCTCCTGACCGGCGGATACGGGCCGCGTCCGGAGGAAAGCATTGCCAGCGAAGATCCGGCGATCGTACAGAACGCGATGGATTTCTGGAAGAAGACCTTCGCTGTACTCGAAAAGCTCGGCATCACCACGGTCGGCGGCGGCCTGTACGGCTACTGGCCGGTGGATTATACCAAAGAATTTGACAAGGCCGCAGATCTTGACAGAAGTATCCGGAATATGAAGGCCCTGGCCGATATGGCGGAGAGCTTCGGGATCACGACGCTGGGCATGGAGTCCCTGAACCGCCACGAAGGGTACCTGATCAATTCGGCGAAGGAGTGCCTGGACTATGTGAAGGCGGTCGACAAGCCGAACGTGAAGGTCATGCTGGATACCTACCACATGTGTATCGAGGAGGACAGCTTCCGGGATGCGATCCTGACCGCGGGCAGCTATCTGGGGCATCTCCATGTGGGTGAGAACAACCGGAAGGTTCCCGGCCAGGGACACCTGATCGACTGGAAGGAGATCGCAGATACACTTCATGAGATCGGTTATGACGGCACGATCGTCATGGAGCCGTTCGTGATCCACGGCGGACAGGTCGGAAAGGATATCCGTGTCTGGCGGGATCTGTTTACGGATGTCTCGGAGGAACGGCTCGACCGCGACGCAAAAGAGTCCGTGGCATTTATGAGAAGGGTGTTCGGATGAAAAAGAAGATGAGTAAAAAGAGAGCTGCCGTCCGACTGGCGCTCTGCCTGCTCATCCTGCCGGCTTTTCCGGCACGGGGTGAGGATGCGGTACAGCCGGAGCAGGCAGGGACAGGGGCTGAAGGCTCCGACGCGTATATGGAGGGAAGCTTAAGCAGGCCGGAAGGATATACCGAAAAGGAAGTCGATCCGGACGCCCGGCTCTCGGAGTATGTGGAGGAGGACAGCTCGAAGATCAACGGCAACGAGGTCATGCAGTATATCTATAATTCTCTGCGCGACAACTTCGGCTTCAACCATGCGGCGGCCTGCGCGGTCCTCGCGAACGCAAGCCATGAATCAAATTATAATTATACCATCGTAGGGGATCACGGCACGAGCTACGGTTTGTTCCAGTGGCATGCCGAGAGGTGGTCCGCGCTCAAAAAATGGTGCGGGGACAACGGCTATGACTGGAAGAACGCGGACGGCCAGATCGCCTACCTAAGGCAGGAGTTCAACGGAGGCTACAAGGGTGTCCTGGATTATCTCCTGGAGCTGGAGGATTCCGATACGGCCGCCTTTGACGGTGCCTATTATATGTGTGTGCATTTTGAAAAACCGGCGGACCTTTACGGCCAGGCCAATGCCAGAGGGGCGGACGCCATGAAGATCTTCGGGATGGAGGACCTCAGGGACGGATACCGCAGCGAGATCCTTCTGAACAACGAGAATGCGGGGATCTGGGAGCTCAGCAACTATTGATTTTTATGCAAACTTACGTAAACTTATCGAAGGAATCATATTGCATCCGGCCAAAAGAAATGATACACTTTATATGTAATACTGAGAATATCTGGAGAACGGAATTATGGACATTCTTGAACTGTTTAAAGTGATCCTGCTGGGGATCGTGGAGGGTATCACCGAGTGGCTTCCCATCAGCAGTACCGGCCATATGATCCTCGTGGATGAGTTTATCCATCTGCAGGTATCGGAGGATTTCCGGGAGGTCTTCCTGGTGGTGATCCAGCTTGGCGCGATCCTGGCCGTGGTGGTCCTGTACTGGAAAAAGCTCTGGCCGTTCCGGATCCGTGAGATCTCTCCGCGCAAAAGAGCCGCGATCGCGAAAAAGCCCGGCTGGGCCAGATTGCTGCTCACTTTTATCGAGAGGTTCTGCGATCGCAGAAAATGGATCCTCTGGTTCAAGATCATCGTCGCGTGTATCCCGACGATCATTGTTGCGCTTCCGTTCAACGATCTTATCGAAGAAAAATTCAACAACTATATCGTCGTTGCGATCATGCTGATCGTGTACGGCGTCCTGTTCATCCTTGTGGAGAATTACAACCGCAGCCGGAGACCGACCTGTACAAACCTTTCAAAGCTGAGCTTCAGGACAGCGCTGATCATAGGTCTTTTCCAGGTCCTTTCGGTGATCCCCGGTACTTCAAGGTCCGGCGCGACCATCATCGGAGGTATCCTGGCAGGGACGTCCCGGACGGTGGCGGCGGAGTTCACCTTCTTCCTGGCGATCCCCGTCATGTTCGGAGCCAGCCTTCTGAAGCTTTTGAAGTTCGGCTTTGCGTTCAGTACCGCGGAGACCGTGTACCTGCTCACCGGCTGTGTGGTGGCGTTCGGAGTCTCGATCCTGGCCATCAAGTTCCTGATGGGCTACATCAAGAAGCATGATTTCAAGGCCTTCGGCTGGTACCGGATCGTACTGGGACTTCTGGTGCTGGTCTATTTCGCAGCAAAAACGATGCTCGCATAACACATGGAAGGATAGCATATGGCTAGATATGTGATGGCGCTGGATCAGGGGACGACCAGTTCCCGCTGCATCCTGTTCGACAAGGAAGGCAGGATCTGCAGTCTGGCAAAAAAAGAATTTACGCAGTATTATCCGCAGCCCGGATGGGTGGAACATGATCCTCATGAGATCTGGTCCTCCCAGATGGCGGTAGCCATGGAGGCCATGAGCCAGATCGGCGCGGATTCGGATGATATTGATTCCATCGGGATCACCAATCAGAGAGAGACCACGATCGTCTGGGACAGACGATCCGGAAATCCGGTCTTTCCCGCCATCGTCTGGCAGTGCAGACGGACGGCGGACATGATCGAGCAGATCGAAAAAGACGGAATGACGGATGTGATCCGCAGGAAGACCGGCCTGATCCCGGATGCCTATTTTTCCGCCACCAAGGTACGGTGGATCCTGGATCATGTGGACGGGGCCAGGGAGGCGGCAGAGAGAGGAGACCTGCTTTTCGGAACGGTCGATACGTGGCTGATCTGGCGGCTGACAAAAGGGGAAGTCCATGTTACGGATTACACCAACGCATCCCGTACAATGCTTTTTGACATACACAGACGGCAGTGGGACGAGGAGCTCCTTTCGTATTTCGGGATACCGCGCAGCATGCTGCCGGAGGTAAAGCCGAGCAGCTGCGTCTACGGTTATACCAGTGAGCATCTTCTCGGAAGACAGATCCCCATATCCGGCGCGGCCGGAGACCAGCAGGCAGCTCTGTTCGGTCAGTGCTGTTTCGAAAAGGGGGACGTCAAGAATACATACGGGACGGGCTGTTTCCTGCTGATGCATACCGGCAATGAGGCGGTGGAGTCAGGGCAGGGAATGCTTACGACCATTGCAGTCAACGCGGACGGGTCACCCGGATATGCCCTGGAGGGCAGTGTGTTCATATCCGGCGCGGCGATCCAGTGGCTCCGGGATGAGATGAAGATCCTGGAGAGCGCGGCTGAGTCGGAGATCTACTGTTATTCTGTTCCGGACACCAACGGAGTGTACGTGGTACCGGCCTTTACCGGGCTTGGAGCACCATACTGGGATCAATATGCGAGAGGCGCGGTCCTGGGACTTACCCGGGGAGCCGGCAAGGCGCATTTTATCCGGGCTACGGTCGAGTCCCTGGCCTATCAGGCCTACGATGTGATCAAGGCCATGGAGCAGGATGCCGGAACATCGCTTCGTTCTCTTAGGGTGGACGGAGGAGCGTGCGCCAACAATTTTCTGATGCAGTTCCAGGCGGATATCCTGAAGGGTTCGGTGACAAGGCCGAGCTGTATCGAGACCACGGCACTCGGAGCCGCCTATCTGGCGGGGCTCGCGACCGGATTCTGGGCCGATGCAGACGAGATCAGGAACAACTGGCAGGTGGAGAGGACGTTTGAGGCAGAGCTTCCGGAAGAACGAAGGCTCCTTCTGCTGAAGGGATGGAAAAAGGCAGTTTCCTGTACCAGGGAATGGGCTAAGGATTTATAAGAAGAATAAAGGAGAGCGCAATTATGAAGTATGCAAGGGTATTGATCATCGCAGCTGCGGCGGCCATGCTGGCAGCGGGCGGCTGTTCGTTTTCAAAGCAGAGAGAGAGTGCCGTACAGGTGGATCCGACGGCGACACCTGAACCGACGGCGACTCCGACCCCGACGGCGACTCCTACACCGACCCCGGCGCCCACATCGACCCCGGCCCCGAGGATGATCGGAACCAAGACTTCGCAGTCCAAGTATGTGTTCATCACCAACAATACGAACAATCCGCTACGTGAGGTGTATCTCCGGATCTCGGATACGGAAGACTGGGGCCGCAACCTGGTGCCCAACGAGACGACGGTGAAGGCTGCGGAGAAGGTCCAGATGTTCTACGATCCGCCCACGCAGGAAAAGACGCTTCATGATATGAAGGTCGTTGACAAGTCCGGGAATTCCTATGCGATCTACTACATTGATCTCAGTGATATGGAGAACGCTTCGCTTCGCGTGCAGGACGGCTCTGCCTACTTAAGCTACATGAGCCTGACCAGCAACAAGGAGTCCAGTACACAGAACAGCGAGACGCTGGCCAGGGATTACAGCAATGACGACAGCGGTTCCTCCTCCGGCAGCTCTTACGACAGCAGCTCCTCCGGCGGTACCAGCTACACAGACAGTACCGTCGGCAATCCCGATTACGGTTACTATAGTGATTACGGCGAGTGGGTCTACTACAATGAGAACAATTCCTACAATGCTGACGCTGTGATCGATGCGACCGGCAGCACCGGCGGCGGTGGCGGCGGCGGTACGATCCTTCCGAACGGCGATACCTACGATCCGAGCGTGGATTACAGCGAATATGAAGGAAATTCCGATTACGGCTATTACAACGAGCACGGCGTCTGGGAATCCTACTATTGATCATATAGAAACAACGGAACGAGGGGACGGTTCTCCGTTCCAGGCTTGCCCTGGAACGGAGAACCGTCCCCTCGTTCCGCTTATTTGTTTCTCGTTTTCATATAGTCAGTGACCAGCATGGCGATCTTGAAGGTCAGGGCATCCTCAAAGGTGCGGATGTCAAGGCCGTATTTTTTTTGCAGCTTTTCAAAACGGTAGATCAGCGTGTTGCGGTGTACGTACAGCTGCCGTGCCGTTTCGGCCATATTGAGGTTGTTTTCAAAAAAGGTCCTGATCGTGATGAGGGATTCCTCGTCGAGATCGGCGAGGGACTGTTCCTTGAAGACCTCCGCCAGAAACATTTCACAGATGTCGTCAGGGAGCTGGTAAATAAGCCTGCCGATCCCCAGACGGTCATAGCCGAACACATTCCGCTCCGCGTAAAAGGTACGGCCGATCTCGAGCGCTGTACAGGCTTCCCGCCAGGCGTCCGGAAGCCTCGTCAGATCTTCGGCGGGCCTTGAGTAGGATACACAGGCCGGTGTGAGAGCCTCCGTGCCAAGCATGTCCACCAGGATCGAGGCCGTCTGCTCCGGATCTTCGGCGTTCGCCGGCTGCGTCAGTTCACGGATCACCAGGATCCTGGAATCATCCATCTCCAGGACGATATCGCGGCTCCGGCTGCTGAACAGGTTCCGGACCGTAGCAAGTGCATGTTCATCCTGCCTCGTACGGGGCTCGATGAGGAAGAGGATCCGGGGCGTGTCGGGATGAAGATGGAGCCGTCTGGCCCGTGAGGCGATCTCGGAGTCCCGGTAATGCCCGAGAAGAAGATCCTTGAGGAACTGGCTCTTGTCATTCTTTTCAGAGCAGGCGGCGGCCAGGGAACGGATCTGGCAGACAGCCAGCTCGCCGATGGTGCGGGCGTTTTCCGCCTTTCCATATACCAGGAGCAGATAGAGAAGCTCGCGCTGATCCATGACCTTGAAGAAGAGACAGGAGGAATTTACGAGGGACATATCGTCGCTGTCCCGGAATTCCTGAAGCTTTCCTGCGGAAGGCAGGGCTCTTTGGCCCGTAGATGCAAAAACCTGGTCGTCCTCGGTGAGAAGACAGAAGTCAAGGCCGCTGATCCGGCTCCAATCGTCGAGACAATGCTGCATAAGTGGCTGAAGCTTCATGGGAGAGCTCCTTTCGTCAGAATATGCCGGGAAAGAGGATGGCCCTCTTACCTGAAAAGGCCCGGAGAATACTCTCCGGGCCGGGAATACATGTGATCAGTTGGTGATGACCAGCTCGCTCTCTTTGTCGAAGAAGTGCGCTTTCTCCATATCGAACACGAACTTGATCGGGTCGCCGGTTCTGGCCGGAGTACGCGGATCAACACGAGCGGTGATCTGTGTGCCGTTGAGATCGAAGTACAGGAATACTTCTGCGCCCAGAAGCTCGTAAACCCTGACGGTGGAATCCATCTTGGTGGTAGCCTGCTCTACGAATGTGCCGGTGTCATGAATGTCCTCAGGACGGATACCCATAACAACAGTCTTGCCGACATAGCCGCCATCCTTCAGGGCCTTGCCCTTTTCAGCCGGAACATCGAGCTTGTACTCGCCGACGGATGCGCAGATCTTGCCGCCTTCTTCGGAGATAACAGCATCCAGGAAGTTCATCTGCGGGGATCCCATGAAGCCTGCTACGAACAGGTTGCCGGGTTTCTGATACAGGTTCTGCGGAGTGTCGACCTGCTGTACGACACCGTCCTTCATAACGACGATCCTGGTACCAAGGGTCATAGCCTCGGTCTGGTCATGTGTTACATAGATGATGGTGGCGCCCAGTCTCTGATGGATCTTGGAGATCTCGATACGCATCTGGACACGAAGCTTGGCGTCCAGGTTGGACAGCGGCTCGTCCATCAGGAATACCTTGGGGTTACGGACGATCGCACGGCCCATGGCGACACGCTGTCTCTGACCACCGGAAAGAGCCTTCGGCTTACGGTCAAGCAGCTTTTCAAGGTCAAGGATACGGGCGGCTTCGCGGACAGCCTTGTCGATCTCGGGTTTCGGAACCTTACGAAGTTTCAGGCCGAATGCCATGTTGTCATATACGGTCATATGCGGATACAGAGCGTAGTTCTGGAATACCATGGCGATATCACGGTCCTTCGGCTCTACGTCGTTCATGACCTTGTCACCGATCTTAAGAGTACCGCTGGAGATCTCTTCCAGGCCGGCCACCATACGAAGAGTGGTGGACTTACCGCAGCCGGACGGTCCTACAAAGATGATGAATTCCTTGTCTTCGATCTCCAGATTGAAATCCTTAACAGCCTGGAAACCATTCGGATATGTTTTGTTGATGTGGGATAATGATAAACTTGCCATTCTTTTTTCCTCCGGATGATTGTTGGTTTTTCGGTTGAGGATACGGAGAGCACCTCCATATCCGACTATGGATAGTATAACGGATGAAACCGATGTGCGCTACAGTGGAAACGTACAAAATTCCGTGCGGATTTTTGGCAGAATGACGAACTCTCTCTCAGTCGACTTCGCCGGTGCGCTTTTCATTCAGGAACATGCCCTGCAGGGGCTTTGCGTGAAAGCGCCGCTGGAACAGCTCGCATTTACAGAGGAACAGGTAATAGATGTTCAGGCCGCAGCCGTTCAGCGTCTCGAAATTCCCCTGTCCCTTGGACAGGATGATGTCCGCGCCGGAGAGAAGCGCGCGGGTCTCGTCACTGACAGAGGGCAGGTGGGTGCCGGCGATATCGCTGCCGTTGCCGATGACCCGGGCAAGCCTGTCAAGGCCGCAGAAAACGGCGTCCCCGATGGCCGCGTCGTTGGCGACCGGCGTTCCCCGCACGACGACAGTGATGGACAGATCCGGGAAGCGTTCCTTAAGCAGCCGGATCACGAGGCTGTCCAGGACGATCTCGCCGCAATTGTCCGTCAGGTAGACCAGGGAAGAGGCCCGGGAGAGCTCCTGCAGAAAACGGCTGTATTCAAAAGGCTCCAGGGGCTCCTTTTCCTCCGCGTCGATCAGGGAAAGGAGCACGTCCTTGCTCACATCGGGCAGCGCGGAAAAGTCGATATAGTTTCCGATCCGCGCATAGACGAGCGCGTCCATGAGCGGGTCCTCCGAAGCACGGATCCGCTTTTCGAGCGTTGGCAGAAGATCCATGACCAGCTGGTTGTATTCCCGGTTTACGGCCGAATAGTCTTCGGGCGGTTCATGCCAGACCTCCCGGTAGAGCTTCCGGAATGAGGCGGAGAGGCTGGGGGCACACGCTTCCTCATCCGCATCAGCCATCAGCCGGCAGATCTCCTTCATATAAAATGTCTTTTTGCCGGCGTCTTCAAAGTGCCGGATCTTCTGTTCCTGCCGCCGGATCTGGCAGGACATGCAATATGAATTCAGTTTCAAGAAATACACCTCCGTCCTTTGAAAGTGTAGCACAGATCCGCTAAAAGTGGTATAATAAATAAAACTATCTAGCAGGAGAGGATGGGCTATATGAACAGCGATCGAATGTGCGGCGTTCTGCTGCCGGTGAGCAGCCTGCCGTCGGAATACGGGATCGGATGCTTTTCCGGGAGCGCATACAAATTTATAGATTGCCTGTATGAGGCCGGGCAGCGGATCTGGCAGATCCTTCCACTGGGCCCGACAGGCTACGGGGATTCTCCCTACCAGTCTTTTTCTACCTTTGCCGGCAATCCCTACTTTATCAGCCTGAAGGAGCTGATCAGGGAGGGCGTCCTGACGGAGGAGGAATGCCGGGAGGCGGATTTTGGTTCGGATCCCGGGGCCGTGGATTATGCAAAGCTTTATGCAAACAGGTATCCCCTGCTCCGCAAAGCCTACGAGCGCAGCCGCATTGCCGAGAACCCGGATTTCATCCGGTTCATGGACCGCGAAGGCTACTGGCTCAAGGATTACGCTCTTTTTATGGCGGTCAAGGGACGGTTCGGCAACGCGCCCTGGAGCGAGTGGGCCGAGGACATACGGCTGCGCTGGCAGAATGCGCTGGACTACTACCGCCGGGAACTGTATTTTGATATTGAGTTTCAGGAATACATGCAGTTCAAGTTCTATGAGCAGTGGAACCGGCTGAAGGAATACGCCAATCAGAAGGGCATCCTGATCGTGGGAGACATCCCCATCTATGTGGCGATGGACAGCGCGGACGCCTGGGCAAGCCCCTGGCTGTTCCGGCTGGACGAAAACAATGAGCCGATACAGGTCGCCGGCTGTCCGCCGGACGGATTCTCCGCGACCGGCCAGCTGTGGGGCAATCCTTTGTACAACTGGGATGTGCACAGACGTTCCGGCTATGAGTGGTGGATCAGGCGTATGGAGCATTGCTTTGCCATGTACGACATCGTACGGATCGACCATTTCCGCGGCTTTGACGAGTTCTACGCCATCCCCTACGGAGACGATACCGCCGAGAACGGCTGGTGGGAAAAGGGTCCCGGCATGGAGCTGTTCCAAGCGATCGCGGGCAGACTCGGACCGAAGGCGATCATCGCCGAGGACCTCGGCTTTATCACCGACTCCGTGCGGCAGCTGGTCCGCGACAGCGGCTATCCGAACATGAAGGTGATCCAGTTCGCCTTTGATGTGCGGGATACGGGGGATCCCGGCGACTATCTGCCACACAACTACGACCGGAACTGCGCAGCCTATACCGGGACCCACGACAACGAGACCCTGTATGGCTGGTTCCTGGCTCTTCCGGAGGAAGCGAAGGCCGAGGTGCGCGCCTACATAGGAAGGCCGGAGGCGGACGCCCACGCGGTCTGCGAAACACTGATCCGCCTGGTCATGGGGAGCGTGGCGAAGCTCTGCGTCATACCCATGCAGGACTATCTGGGGCTTGACAACTCGGCGCGGATGAACAAGCCGTCCACCCTTGGCAATAACTGGAAATGGCGGATGAAAACGCTTCCCGGCGGGGAACTCCTCGCAGCCATGCGCGAGCTGGCCGCGGTCTATGGAAGAGCCGACCGACGCAAATCGTAAGATCGTCTAATAAAAAGTGGATATTGGCATAGCCAGGAACCGCGCTTTTTACTAGAATAGAAGTAACCCCATAAGGAATAAAAGAATGCAGAGCATTCTTAAATTGAACAAAAAAGGAGGAATTATCCATGAACAACATCCCGCAGGTCAAGGTCGGCGTAGTGGCGGTCAGCCGTGACTGTTTCCCCGAAAGTCTTTCCGTCAACCGCAGAAAGGCCCTTATGGACGCATGTCAGACCAAGTATCCGGAGGATACCGTTTATGAATGTCCGGTCTGTATCGTCGAGAGCGAGATCCACATGGTACAGGCTCTGGAGGATCTTAAAAAGCAGGAATGCAACGCGCTGGTGGTCTACCTCGGCAACTTCGGCCCAGAGATCTCCGAGACGCTTCTTGCAAAGCATTTTGACGGACCGGCCATGTTCATCGCTGCTGCCGAGGAGCGGGGCGACAACCTGACCCAGGGCCGCGGCGACGCATACTGCGGCATGCTTAATGCGAGCTATAACCTGAAGCTCCGCAATGTCAAGGCATACATTCCCGAAGAACCGGTCGGGACCGCCGATGAGCTGGCGGACCGCATCCATGAGTTCATCCCGATCGCAAGGGCCATCATCGGCCTCAAGGATCTGAAGATCATCAGCTTCGGCCCGCGTCCCTTAAATTTCCTTGCCTGCAACGCGCCCATCAAGCAGCTGTACAATCTGGGCGTGGAGATCGAGGAGAACTCAGAACTGGATCTTTTCGAAGCTTTCCACAAGCATGACAACGATCCCAGGATCCCCGATGTCGTCAAGGACATGGAGGCGGAGCTGGGAGAGGGCAACATGAAGCCCGAGATCCTGCCCAAGCTTGCGCAGTATGAGATCACCCTTCTCGACTGGATCGAGGAGCATAAGGGCTACCGCAAGTACGTGACGATCGCCGGAAAATGCTGGCCCGCGTTCCAGACACAGTTCGGCTTTGTTCCCTGCTATGTCAACAGCCGCCTGACCGGCCGCGGTATCCCGGTATCCTGCGAGGTGGATATCTACGGCGCCCTCAGCGAGTTCATCGGAACCTGCATCTCCAACGATGCGGTCACCCTTCTCGACATCAACAATACCGTACCGGCCGATATGTACCAGGAGGACATCAAGGACAAGTTCGAATACAGGCATGGCGAGACGTTCATGGGCTTCCACTGCGGCAACACCTACTCCAAGAAGCTCAGCTTCTGCTCCATGAAGTACCAGATGATCATGGCGAGAGCGCTTCCCGAGGAGGTTACCCAGGGAACGCTGGAAGGCGATATCGCTCCCGGAAAGATCACCTTCTACCGTCTGCAGAGCACGGCCGACAATATCCTCCGGGCTTACATCGCGGAGGGCGAGATCCTTCCGGTCGCGACCAGATCCTTCGGCGGCATCGGCATCTTCGCGATTCCGGAGATGGATCGTTTCTACCGCCACGTACTGATCGAGAAGAATTTCCCGCATCACGGCGCCGTGGCCTTCGGAAACTTCGGCAAGGCTTTGTTCGAGGTGTTCAAGTACATCGGCGTGGAGCCGCAGGAGATCGGCTATAACCAGCCGGCCGGCGTACGGTATCCCACGGAGAACCCGTTTGCGTAAGATCGAACTGCACTGTATATGAGGAGAAGAGCATGTATTATATTGGCGTAGATTTGGGAACTTCCGCCGTCAAGCTTCTTTTAATGGAAGGAAACGGCAGGATCGTAAATATTGTATCCAGGGAATATCCGGTATGCTTCCCGCATCCGGGCTGGTCGGAGCAGAGTCCGGAGGACTGGTGGCGTGAATCAGCGGCCGGGATCCGTGAGCTGACCAAAGACATCGACCGCAGCCAGGTGGCCGGGATCAGCTTCGGCGGACAGATGCACGGACTGGTGATCCTCGACAAGGACGACCAGGTCATCCGTCCCGCGATCCTCTGGAACGACGGGCGTACCGGCAAGGAGACGGATTACCTGAACGAGGTCATCGGCAAGGACAAGCTGTCCGAGTATACCGCGAACATCGCTTTCGCCGGTTTTACGGCGCCGAAGATCCTCTGGGTCAAGGCCAACGAGCCGGAGAATTTTGCAAGGATCGAGAAGATCATGCTTCCCAAGGATTACATTGCATACAGGATGTCGGGCGTTCACTGCACCGATTTCTCGGATGCTTCCGGCATGCTTCTCCTGGATGTGAAGAACCGCTGCTGGTCTCCGCAGATGATGGAGATCTGCAATGTGACCGAGAGCCAGCTTCCGAAGCTTTTCGAAAGCTACGAGACCGTCGGCACCCTTACGCCCGAAGCGGCAAAGGAGCTTTCGCTTCCCGAGACCTGCAAGGTCGTCGCGGGAGCCGGGGACAACGCGGCCGCGGCCGTGGGAACCGGGACAGTCGGGAACGGCAGATGCAATATCTCCCTGGGCACCAGCGGAACGATCTTTATCTCCAGCGATTCCTTCGGTGTGGATAAATTCAACGCCCTGCATTCCTTTGCCCATGCGGACGGTCATTACCATCTGATGGGATGCATGCTGAGCGCGGCCTCCTGCAACAAATGGTGGATGGACGAGATCCTGGGCACAAAGGACTATGCCGGAGAGCAGACAGGGATCCGGGAGCTCGGGAAGAACAATGTTTTCTTCCTTCCGTACCTGATGGGAGAGCGTTCCCCGCACAACAACCCGAACGCCAGAGGCACCTTTATCGGCATGACCATGGATACCACAAGGACAGACATGACACAGGCGATCCTGGAGGGCGTCTGCTTCGCCATCCGTGATTCCTATGAGGTGGCCAGATCCCTCGGTGTATCGATCGAGAGGACAAAGATCTGCGGCGGCGGTGCCAAGAGCCCGCTGTGGTGCCGGATGATGGCCAATATCCTGAATATCAAGGTGGATATCCTTGAGAACGAGGAAGGTCCTGCCCTCGGCGGCGCCATGCTGGCCGCCGTAGCCAACGGGGAGTACGCAAGCGTCGAAGAGGCGGCGGAGAAGATCGTTCGTGTGAAGAGCACTGTTGAGCCGGAACCGGAGCTTGCTGCCAGATACGAGGAGAAGTATCAGAAGTTCCGTCAGATCTATCCGACGGTCAAGGAACTGTTTGATGTGATCATCTGATGCAGTCAACATAACAGGACAGGCTTTTACCGCCGGAGGCCCTCTTTGGAGGGCCTCCGCTTTGCATGATCAGGGCAGGAATTCCGTGGATATCAGGCGGCATATTGGACAATTTGTACAAAAAGAATTTTGATCCCGAAAAAGGTTGTTTTTGTAATTTTCTTATATTATAATTGTAACAACTATTTTATAAAGGAGTACGCAAAATGAAGTCGATCAAAAAACTGCTGCTTGTAGTCTTATGTCTTTCACTCCTGCAGGTCCCGGCCGTGTCTTTTGCAGGCCCGGCTACCGTGTCAGCAGCCACTACCCAAAAAGGACTTGTCAAGGAGAACGGCAACTACTATTATTACCTGAACGGCAAGAAGATCAAGAACACCTGGCGGAACATCACCGCCAAGAACAGCAAGGGCGTCAAGGAGACCAACCGTTACTATTTTGACAAGAACGGCAAGGCCTACAAGGCTCCCTACAATAAGGAGGCAAAGTATTCCTTCGTCGTCAAGACCATCGGCGGCAAGAAATACGGCTTTGACCAGGAGGGCCATATGATCAAGGGTGTGTATGTCATGGATTCCCACGAGGATTCCAAGATGAACCTGATCGCGGAAGCCTTCTACGTGTTCAACAGCAAGACCGGCGTTTACAACGCGTCCCAGTCCAAAACGCTGAACAACTATGTCAAAAAGGCCATGAACGCATCCAAGCAGAAGGACCGGATCTCGGCGTTCAAATCCCTGAAAGCCCGTCTGATCAACTATCATAAGCTGAAGTATACCCAGAAGAACGAGGGCAAGAGCTGCTTCGTGATCGGTTATACGGATTACAGCCTGATCTTCGGCCACTTCGTGCTTCAGTACGCGGGTAAGAAGATCAATTCCAGTACCTATAATATGTTCTACACGATCGCATTCAGCAGATAACAAGGAGTCAGGTAAATATGAAAAAACGTGGTATTTTCGCAGCAGTTGTGATGCTGATGCTGGTTCTGGCATTCGCATCCGTCAATGTTTCGGCCAAGACCTACAAGGAAGGCTGGGTCAAGGTAAACGGTAAGTATGTATGGCGCCAGACAAACGGTACGATCTTCAAGAAAAAGGGCTTCCAGAAGCTCGGCGGCAACTGGTATTATCTGTGGTCCGACGGGACCCGCTGCACCGGATGGCGCACCATCAAGGGAAACGTCTACTATTTCAGCAAGGACAGCAAGACCAAGGGCATTATGGCACTCGGCCTGTATGAGCTGGACGGCAAGAGCTATTATTTCAACCCGAACAAGACAAACCTCGGAAAACAGCGCTATGGTTTTGTAACCATCAATAATAAGAAATACTATTTCCGCAAGCAGGACAAGGGCGCGATGCTGAAGAACGCCTGGTTCAAGACCGGCGGCAAGCGCTATCGTGCGAATTCCAAGGGCCAGTGCATGACCGGCCTTCATACCATCAGCGGCGTCACCTATTATTTTGACAGCACCTGCGCCATGGTGACGGACAAGCTCGGCATCAAGATCAAAGGCAAGTATTATGCCATCGATGAGAACGGTGCCTGCACCGAGGTGAGCGAGGCTCTCGGCCTTGCCGGCATTCAGGCGGAAGCCTGCGGCCGCAACCTCAAGAAGTGCTTCACCTGGAGCGCGACGACCCTCCGGTATGCCAGCGCGGCGGTTTCTGTGGATACCTCCGAAGATCTGGCGGAGCAGTACGCCGTGTACGGCTTCAAGAACAAGAAGGGCGACTGCAACGTGCAGGCCGCTACCTTCTACATGATGGCAAAAGTGCTCGGCCAGAAGAACCTGCTCTTCATGAAGGCTTCTGTTGCTACGGGCAAGAATGCCGACGGCACCTACAAGACCACGCCGCATGCATGGGTGGAACAGACTTCGGGCAGCAAGACGTATTTCTATGATCCCAACGCGGAGTACCAGGCCAAGAAGGACAACAAAAAGTATACGACCTACAAGTTCGAGTACGGTGCATCCGGCAGCTTTATGTACATTGACGAGCACAATCATACAAAGGCGGCATAAACTATGAAAAAGAATCTGTTTCGCAGGATCCTGCCGGTCCTTGCCGTTCTGTGCCTTGCCGTTCTCGGTATGTGCGTGACCGCGCAGGCCAAAACCTACAAGAACGAATGGTATATGAGCAAGAACGGCCGCGCCTATTACTATGACGCGAACGGCCAGATGGTCAAGAACAAGATCAAGCAGATCGGGACCAAGTGCTATTACTTCGATTCCAAGGGAATGCAGCATGTTGGCTGGATCAAATCCGGCGGCTATTACTATTATTTCAATATCGGTGCCAAGGAAAAAGGCTACCGCAGACGCAACCAGACGGTCAACGGGATCAAGCTGGACGTAAAGGGCAGGGCAGTGACCAACAAGGAAAAAGCCCGGCTGCTCGCAAAAGCCAACACGATCGTCTTTTCCGTCACGAATTTCAATATGACGCAGACCCAGAAGAACAAGGCTTGCTTCCTGTACGTCAGGAACAAGACCCGCTGGCGCAACATCGGCAGCTTCCGAAGGAGCAATAAGAACTGGGATCAGTTCTATGCGGCCTATCTCCTCGACAGAGGCTACGGGGACTGCTATGTGGGCGGCTGTGGTTTTGCGTATCTGGCCGTTGCAGCCGGTGCCAAGAAGGTAAACGCAACTTCATCCGGAGGCCATGGCTGGGCGGAGATCAACGGAAAATTCTATGATCCCAACTGGTCCAAGGTGACCGGAAGTGTTGACAAATACTTTGCGGTCCCGGCGTCCTTAAGCGGCAGGAGCGGACGTCCCGCCTGGGCGCGGAACAGGGCGTATGTGAAACGTGTCGACGCATAAGGGTCCGATAAAATGACAAAAAAGCAGGAAGGCCGGGAATGAAATGGCCTTCCTGCTTTTTGAGCGAGAAAGTGGTCCGGACAGACAGAAAGAAAAAGAAAGAAAAAGCCCCGTCAAAGCGGGGCTCCAAAAGCAGATAACGGGAATCGAACCCGCCTCCTCAGCTTGGGAAGCTGATGTTCTACCAATGAACTATATCTGCCTGTCTGGATGTATCATAACATAAGTTCAAAAAAAAATCAAGCAAAGGAGTCAGGTTATGAGCAAAAAGGTTTTTGTTTTTTTCGCAGACGGATTTGAAACAGTAGAAGGACTCATGGTCGTAGACCTGCTTCGAAGAGCGGAGCTTGATGTTGTAACGGTCTCCATCAAGGACACGGTCGACGTGGAAACCTCCGCCGGTGTCGCTGTCAAGGCGGACAGGGTCTTCGCCGGCACGGATTTTGCCGACGCGGATCTGCTGGTTCTTCCGGGAGGCCAGCCCGGGACGACGTATCTGTCGAAATACCAGCCCCTTCTGGACCTGCTCAAAAAGCAGTACGAGGCAGGACGCATGGTGGCCGCGATCTGCGCAGCTCCCACGGTCCTTGGCGGTCTTGGCTTCCTGAAGGACCGCAGGGCAACCTGTTATCCGGCCCTTCTCAATACGCTGGACTGCAAGGAGCGCTGCGAGGAGCCGGTCGTGGTAGACGGGAATGTGACCACCAGCCGGGGACTTGGGACGGCCGCCGATTTCGGCCTCTGCCTGATCGCGCAGCTGCTTGGCAGCGACAAGGCGAGAGAGATCGCGGAATCGGTCGTATATCACGCCGCACTGTAAGTGCCTAAAAAACACTGGCGTTTTTGAAATGCTTGTGCTATACTACTACAATGACTGTGATTATGTGCATGATACCGTGTCGGTATCATCTTAATAACATGATGTAAAGGGGACGAACCCCACGAGTACAAGGAGGATACGAGGAACATGAGTGTGAATTTTGAAAAACTGGACAACAACATGGCAAGGCTGACCATCGAGGTCTCTCTGGATAAGATCGAGGAGGCTGTCAATAAAGTATACCAGCGCCAGAGGAACCGCATCTCCCTGCCGGGCTTCCGCAAAGGCAAAGCGCCCCGCAAGATGATCGAGCGTATGTACGGAGCCGCTGTGTTCCTCGAGGATGCTGCCAATGACCTGCTGCCGAAAGCTTACAACGATGCCGTACAGGAGATCGGAAAGGCACTCGAGATCGTTTCCCAGCCGAAGGTCGAGGTGACCCAGCTTGAGCCTGGCAAGCCAATGGTCTTTACCGCTGAGGTCGCTGTCAAGCCGGAGGTCACTCTTGGCGAGTACAAGGGTATGGAAGTTCCGAAGCAGGACACCACTGTTACGGATGAAGAAGTCGACGAAGCCATCAAGAGAGAGCAGGACAAGAACGGCCGTACCGTGGAAGTAGAAGACCGCGGCGCCGAGAACGGCGATACCGTCGTGCTGGACTATGCCGGGTTTACGGGTGAAGAGCAGTTCCAAGGCGGCACCGCACAGGACCAGAGACTGGAGCTCGGATCCGGCACCTTTATCCCCGGCTTCGAAGAGCAGCTGGTCGGCGTAAAGGCCGGTGAGCATGCAGAGGTCAAGGTGACATTCCCGGAGGAATATCACGAGAAGAGCCTCGCGGGCAAGGAAGCTGTTTTCCAGTGTGAGATCAAGAAGGTGGAGACCAAGGAGCTTCCGGAGCTGAACGATGAGTTCGCGCAGGATGTTTCCGAATTCGATACCTTTGAAGAATACAAAAACCATGTAAGAGAAGATCTGGAAAAGACGAAGGCCGACAATGCACGCCGCGCCAAAGAAAGCGCCGCCGTGGAGAAGGCTGTCGCCAACGCCCAGATGGATATCCCGGACCTGATGGTGGAGAGCCGCGCACGCCAGATCGTGGACGACTTTGCACAGAGAATGCAGATGCAGGGCCTTTCCATGGAGCAGTATTTCCAGTTTACCGGACAGACCATGGACAAGATGCGTGAAGACGCCAAGGAAGAAGCTCTTCGCCAGATCAAGAATACGCTGGTCATGGAAAAGATCGCCGAGGTCGAGAACATCGAAGTGACCGACGAGGATATCGATGCCGAGCTGGCCAGCCAGGCGCAGGCTTACGGCCTCGAGACCGACAAGATCCGCGAGATGATGGGCGAGGACGGCCTTGAGACCATGAAGAATGATCTTGCCGCACAGAAGGCTGTTGCGCTTGTCGGTGACGCAGCCGTCGAAACCGAAGAGTAAGACAAGAGTGAATACAGACAAAACGGAACAGAAAGGAATCCTATGAGTATCATACCATATGTCATTGAGCAGACCAGCAGAGGCGAACGGAGCTATGATATTTATTCCAGACTTCTGAACGACAGGATCGTGTTCCTCGGCGAGGAAGTGACGGACTACGGCGCCAACGTGATCGTGGCTCAGCTGCTTTTCCTGGAGGCACAGGATCCGGGAAAGGATATTCAGCTTTACATCAACAGCCCGGGCGGCTCCGTGTCAGCGGGTATGGCCATCTATGATACGATGCAGTACATCAAATGCGATGTATCGACGATCTGTATCGGGATGGCGGCCAGCATGGGCGCGTTCCTGCTCGCCGGCGGCGCGAAGGGCAAGCGTTTTGCACTGCCCAATGCGGAGATCATGATCCATCAGCCCTCCGGCGGTACACAGGGACAGGCGACAGAGATCCAGATCGCCGCTGAGCATATCCTCAAGACGAAGAAGAAACTGAACGAAATGCTGGCGGCCAACACGGGCCAGGCTCTGGAGGTCGTGGAGCGTGACACCGAGCGGGACAACTGGATGACCGCCGAGGAGGCCAAGGCTTACGGCCTGATCGACGGCGTTGTCGTTCATAAGTGATTTTACCGATAAGACTCCTGCATAAGCAGGGGTCTTGTCTTGATTCATAGGACAGTACTCCGTACTGTTCCTATTCGAACGGGAAGAAAGGAATCAGACGTATATGGCTGAAAAAATCAAAGTCAGATGCTCGTTTTGTCATAAAACAGAGGATCAGGTCCGCAAGCTGATCGCAGGGCCTGACGGCGCTTATATCTGCGACGAATGCATCGGGATCTGCACGGAGATCATGGAGGAGGAGCTCGGCCGGTATGAAAAGGATCCGGTCTTCGACGGGGATATCAACCTCATGAAGCCCGAGGAGATCCATACGATCCTGGATGACTACGTGATCGGACAGGACGACGCCAAGAAGACCTTGTCCGTGTCCGTCTACAATCATTACAAGAGGATCCTCTCCGGCAGAGACCTGGATGTGGAGCTGCAGAAGAGCAATATCCTGATGCTGGGGCCGACCGGTTCCGGTAAGACGCTCCTGGCCCAGACGCTGGCCCGCCTCCTGAACGTGCCGTTCGCCATCGCCGATGCGACGACGCTGACCGAAGCCGGCTATGTGGGCGAGGATGTGGAAAACATTCTGCTGAAGATCATACAGGCCGCCGATTACGATATCGAGCGGGCCCAGTACGGCATCATCTATATTGACGAGATCGACAAGATCACCCGGAAATCCGAAAATGTCTCCATCACGAGGGACGTTTCCGGCGAGGGAGTGCAGCAGGCGCTGCTGAAGATCCTGGAGGGAACCGTTGCCAGCGTTCCGCCGCAGGGCGGACGTAAGCATCCGCATCAGGAGTTCATCCAGATCGATACGACCAACATCCTGTTTATCTGCGGCGGTGCCTTCGATGGCCTGGAAAAGATCATCGAGTCCCGCAAGGACAATAAGACCATGGGCTTTGGTGCCGAGATCGCGGACAAGAGTGAGCGCAACGTGGGAGACATCCTCAAGGATGTCATGCCGGAGGACTTTATCAAATTCGGCCTGATCCCGGAGTTTATCGGTCGTGTACCGGTCGTGGTCTCTCTGGATGCCCTCGACGAGGAAGCGCTCGTCCGCATCCTGAAGGAGCCCAAAAACTCCCTGCTCCGGCAGTATCACAAGCTGTTTGAGCTGGACGGCGCGGAGCTGGAGATCACGGACGAAGCACTTCAGGTGATCGCGAAGCAGGCCCTGGAGCGAAAGACCGGCGCCAGAGGACTCCGCTCCATCATGGAAAAGCTTCTCATGGACCTGATGTACAGGATCCCGTCCGATGAGACGATCCGCCGCTGCATCATCGACAAGGAAACTGCTGAAGGGACGAAGGATCCGGAGATCATACACGGAGATCCGATCCCCGTAGCCCGGGGACAGTCCCGCCGGTCCTCACGGAACCGCCGCAAGGGCGGCCCCGAGACGGCCTGAAGAAGGGGATGACGACATCGTATGAGTCTTAAAAAGCAACTGCCGGCGATCGCGCTGCGGGGGACAACGATCCTTCCCGGTATGATCGTACATTTTGACGTCAGCCGCGAGCGCTCCGTCAAGGCGATCGAGAACGCGATGCTGGGAGATGAACGTGTTTTTCTGGTGACCCAGAAGGACGCGGAGATCGAAGCGCCCGACCAGAGCCAGGTCTATCACATGGGAACCATCGCCCTGATCAAGCAGGTCGTCAAGCTCCCGCACAACCTGATCCGGGTATTGGTGGAAGGAAGAGCGCGCGCCGAACTGGACCGGTTTATCTATGATGAACCGTATCTGTACGCGGAGGTCGAATTCGTGGAGGAGGAAGAAAGCTCGGACTATGTGCCGGCGCTGGTCGACGCCATGAAGAGGACCCTCAAGGAGCTTTTCCATCACTACAGCAAGGAGAGCGGCAAGATCAGCAAGGAGCTGGTCTCCCAGATCCTGAATACGGACGATCTGAAGGAACTGATCGAGGCCATCATGATCAACCTGCCGCTGACCTACCAGAGCAAGCAGCAGCTGCTGGAGAGTATCTCCCTCGAGGAACGCTATGAGCTTTTGGGGGCTGTGCTCAACAATGAGATCAACGTGATGGGCATCTCCAAGGAGCTTCAGAAGAAGATCAAGGAGCGGATCGAGAAAAACCAGCGGGAGTACGTGCTCCGTGAACAGCTGAAGGTCATCCGCGAGGAGCTCGGCGAGGAACGTACATCGGACGACGCCGAGGAATACAGAAAGAAGCTGGAAAGCCTGGAGGCTTCGGAGGAAGTCAAGGAGAAGATCAAAAAGGAGATCGACCGTTTCCAGTCCCTTTCCGGGAGTGCGGCGGAGAGCAACGTCAGCCGCGGCTATATCGAGACACTTTTATCCCTGCCCTGGGATCACCGTACCGTGGACAATGAGGACCTGAAGGGTGCCTGGCGTATCCTGGAGGAGGGCCATTACGGCCTCAAGGACGTCAAGGAGCGCATCATGGAATTCCTGGCCGTGCGGACCCTGACACACCGGGGCAAGAGCCCGATCCTCTGCCTTGTCGGGCCTCCGGGGACCGGCAAGACCTCCATCGCAAAGTCTGTGGCGGAGGCGCTGAACAAAAAATATGTCCGGATCTGCCTGGGCGGTATCCGTGATGAAGCGGAGATCCGCGGGCACCGGAAGACCTACGTGGGAGCCATGCCGGGAAGGATCACGGTGGGACTGCAGCAGGCAGGCGTCAGCAATCCGCTGATGCTGCTCGACGAGATCGACAAGACCAGCAGTGATTATAAGGGGGATACCTCCTCCGCGCTGCTTGAGGTGCTGGATCCGGAGCAGAACGTGGCGTTCACGGATCACTACGTGGAGATCCCGCAGGACCTGTCGGAGGTTCTGTTTATCGCGACGGCCAACGACAGGCAGAATATTCCGCGGCCGCTTCTCGACCGTATGGAAGTGATCGAGATCGCCGGCTATACGGAAAACGAAAAGATGCACATCGCGAAGGAGCATCTGATCGCCAAGCAGATGGAGATCAACGGGATCGAAAAAGGCCGCCTCTCCATCCAGACGGCGGCGCTCCGGAAGATCATCAACAATTATACCAAGGAAGCCGGTGTCCGTTCCCTTGAACGGATGATCGGCAAGATCTGCCGCAGGACGGCCAGAAGCATCATGGAGGACGGCACTTCCAAGGTCACGGTGACCGCCAAAAAGCTTCCGGAGTTCCTGGGCAAGGAAAAATTCAATTATCTGATGGCAAACAAAAAGGATGAGGTCGGGATCGCCCGGGGCCTTGCGTGGACGCAGGTGGGCGGCGATACCCTGCAGATCGAGGTGAACGTCCTTCCCGGCAAAGGCGAGCTTAAGCTCACCGGCCAGCTGGGGGATGTCATGAAGGAATCCGCCCAGGCCGGCATCACCTACATCCGTTCCATCGCTGACCGGTACCAGGTGGAGCCGGATTACTTCCGTGAGCATGACCTGCACGTTCATATCCCGGAAGGAGCCGTTCCGAAGGACGGGCCTTCGGCCGGGATCACCATGGCCACGGCCATGCTTTCCGCCATCGCGGAGCAGCCCGTTCGGGCCGATGTGGCGATGACCGGCGAGATCACGCTCCGCGGACGTGTTCTTCCCATCGGGGGACTGAAGGAAAAGCTTTTGGCCGCCCGGTACGCGAAGATCAAAAAGGTCCTGGTTCCGGTGGAGAACAGACCGGACGTGGAAGAAATGGACGAGGAGATCACCGGCGGTCTGGAGATCACGTTCGTCAGCAGCATGGACGATGTGCTGAAGAATGCGTTTGCCGGAAAGTGAGCAGAACACGTGGTTATCAAAAATGTTTCTTTGGATATCGTCTGCGGTGTGACCAGCGCGATGCCGCATACCGGACAGCCGGAGGTGGCTTTTGCCGGCAAGTCCAATGTGGGGAAATCGTCCCTGATCAACGCGCTGATGAACCGCAAAGCTCTGGCGAGGACCAGCTCTTCACCGGGCAAGACCCAGACGATCAATTTTTACCATATCAATGAGAAGATCTACCTTGTGGATCTTCCGGGGTATGGCTATGCCAAAGCTTCTGTATCGGAAAAGGAAAAATGGGGCAGGATGATCGAACGATACCTGCACAACTCCCGCGACCTGAAGGCCGTCTTCTGCCTGGTCGATATCCGGCATGAGCCAAATGCCAACGACCGGATGATGTACGACTGGGTCGTGAAGAGCGGGTACGAGCCGGTGATCATCGCGACCAAGCTGGACAAGATCAAGAGAAGCCAGGTACAGAAGCAGATCCGGATCGTCCGGGAGGGCCTCGGCCTTCCAAAGGAGACCCTCCTGATCCCGTTCTCCTCCCAGACAAAGCAGGGGAGAGAAGAAATCTGGGAGGTGATCGACCAGATGACCGGATGTACCGATGGAGGATGATATGGGGATCATAAAGGCTGTAAAGCTGGGATTCGATTATCTGAAATACGACAACGACGGGAACGTGGAGGACAAGCAGCGGGCGGTCAACGACGTGGACCTGGATATCGAGCCCGGGGAATTTATCGCGATCCTCGGACACAACGGCTCCGGCAAATCCACACTGGCCAAACACATGAACGCGCTTCTCCTTCCGACCGAAGGAACTCTCTGGGTGGACGGGACCGATACCTCGGCAGAGCCCGAGCTTTGGAAGATCCGGCAGAAGGCCGGGATGGTCTTCCAGAATCCGGACAACCAGATCATCGGTACCGTGGTGGAGGAGGACGTGGGCTTCGGCCCCGAGAATATGGGCGTTCCCACCGAGAAGATCTGGAAGCGTGTGGACGAGAGCCTTCAGAAGACCGGGATGACCGCCTACCGCAGCCATTCCCCCAACAAGCTGTCCGGCGG
>JAFTPT010000044.1 GCA_017463155.1 Blautia sp. | reverse complement strand
TCAAGATAAGCTCTGTCTTCTGCAGACAAAGCAAGAGCAGCTGCTTTTCTTCCCATGGTGATGTCCTCCAGTTTTTTTGCTGGAGATAATATACCACAAGAAAGATAATAAGTCCAGTTATTTAAAAGATGTTATACTAGAGAGCTTTTGAAGCCCGTACTGGGGCGACGGGCAAGCCAATGCAGAATAACCCCTCTGCGGGGAAAGCGGGTTTAGGGCTTTCGTATGGCAGGCATAATTATCAGAATTCAATCATGGTGGTAGCGTTGCTGACCTTGATCTGCGTATCCAGCTCTGTCAGTAGCGTATCCATTCTCTCCCGCAGTTCCTGCACCTTTTTCTGGGTATCCAGCGGATCGATGACCTCGGTAGTATTCTCCCGGATATAGGCATCCACCACTTCCAGCGGCTTCGTATCCTTTGTCTTGCTGTCCTTCCCCAGAATGGAGAGGCGCATCGTTTCGGCCTGTGATTCCAGGCCTTTGTTCTTATACTCCGCCGCCTGAACCGCCGTCTGATACTGACGCTCCAACAGGTCCGACAGTCGTTCTTCGAAAGCGCCTTTTTCGTCATAGATACCGGCGCCTTTGAGACGATTTCTCAGCGCAATCGCGCCGGCCACCGTGAATTCACCATAACTGGTCTTCACCGTGTTGGCCGCATTGGAAGCCACGATCGCAGCATCAATACGCTGGAACCGGTCGATCAGATCCATGATGGACTGATATGCCGCCGACGCCGTGCCTTCAAATTCCTCCGGGGTGACCCGGCTGTCAACCGTTTTCTCTTCATTGCGTTTCTTTGTATCGACCAGCTTGATTCTGCTGATTTTGTCCCCGATCTTCTTCACCAACAGGTCGCGCTCATCCAGCGCCTGCGTTACGAGCATTTTTTCTGACATTGTTCATTCCTCCGATTCTTTTCCTGGTATCATGATTTCCATTCGTTCTTTGAGTGTGTCCACCATCTGGGCTATTTCGGCGCACATGTATTTCAGTTCACGAATCTGCTTCTGATTAGTCACACATATCGATGACGCCAAATTCACCATCGCAGACAATCTACTTCCAATATCCCGGATATACCCGCACACAGCCTTCTTGTCCTCGCCGAAATCATCCGTCTCTAATTCCTGTTCAATAATATCTGCGAGGGTCCACCGGGTAACCGTCTCGGCCTTCTCCGCTGCCTTAATCTTTCCGATAATCGCATCTGCCTTAACGAGGCGCACATAGTCCAGCGCGAACACAGCGCACAAGCGGCATGGATAATACGGTTTTGGAGCTCCTTTTGTCTGAACTGCCTTGATACCATATCGGTTCCCATCCTGCGGTTTGATCTGCCCACCCTTATAAAATAGGAGCTCTTCCTGGTCGAGATCTATCACATAGGCATACTCACAGAATAGTGAATTCTGAATAAAGAGCTTTTCTTGTACTCTGGCCGCCATCTTCTCCTCTGATCTGACGCATGCCTTGCAACGCCCCGCCGAAAACAGGCATTCTTCATCTGTGTCCTCTTCCCGAGTATCGGACATGCAAGCATACAAAGCATGAATATTGGTCGTCTTGATTAGATCAATCACATCATATCCGATGCCGTCCGGATAGGCGTCATGCAAAATGATCTGTTCTTTATCAATGCCAGATTTCCTGATGATAAAGCTGCCCTGCGTACTCATGACCCTTCCTCTTCCTTCTTCCGTGCCGCTTCTTCCGCCAGTTTTCTCTTCAGCGCCTGCGCTTCCGTTTCACCCTTGAACACGGGATAATACCGGACGAGATGCATTTGAAGTTCCTGCTCCGGATGCTCCTCAATCTCCTTCCGGTCCCTCTTCAGTCCTTCCGGATCAGTTTTCGCCCGCCCG
Organism: Blautia sp.; assembly: GCA_017463155.1. Lineage (GTDB taxonomy): Bacteria > Bacillota > Clostridia > Lachnospirales > Lachnospiraceae > Blautia_A. The sequence goes on along the minus strand of JAFTPT010000044.1, from coordinate 121,911 downwards.
AGCACATCGGTAACGGCGGCTTCAAGGAATTCATCCGGTGTCATCTCGCACATGGCGCAGGCACGGTCAAATTCCAATTTCTTCTCCCACGGCATACTGAATTCATAAATCCAGTACTTGATATTCTCATCCTCTATAAACATGCTGAGATCCTGCATTAAGCGCTCATAATATTCCCACGCCATGCAAACCAGATCCCTATGGTTTTTACCACGGATAACCACCGGATTACCATATCGCCGAAGAAAATCCTCCCTGTCTGTATAAGCGCAGAAATCCTCTTCAGAAACCTCCGGGAGCCGGAGATAACCGGTCTCTTTCGTTTCTTCTGCCATCTATGTCACCTCGCTTTACAATCAATCACCGTCATACATCGTAACAAAGAATCCCGCCGCTGTCATTGAACCTGTAGTGTAATCGGGTTCCGGTGTAGTCGGCGTCATAGGCCTCCCTTCATCAGATTCTACCCGTATATTCACTCTGAATTCTGCACATAGCAACTGACAATCTTGTACTCCAGGATCATTCTCCTTCCTGCATCATGCTTTCAGCAACATCGTTTGTCTCTTGGACATTTTCATTGTCCCCGATATTCTCCTCGGCATCCTCGCCATCCTCACCATCTTCAAAGGTTCCACCCTTTGCGCCATAAAGCGTTCTTAGAGACAGGCGACGTTTGTTTCTCAGGTTGTACTGGATCATCATCGCTTCGGCGAAACCCAGTGCCCCAGGCCGCCGTTCTTTTGCCGTGCGGATAATAGACTTTACGGATACCAATCCCACGTGATCCTTGAACACGTCTTCCTTCAAAGAATCCCCGTATGCCACAATGATCCTGGCGATTGCCATCAATATATTGCCTGAAAGGGAGTTCATCTCTCCTTCCCAAGTTCCCACTGCAAGCCGAAGAGCGCCATCCATCACAGACTGACCATACTTGTCATAGATGCGTTCCAGCGTGGAGATGGCGCACACACTGTTCAGCTGCTGCGTGCTGGTAATTTTCAGCCCATAGGATTCCACAATCGACTTGATCATCATCTGCTTCTGGTCGCCGGCCTCGATATGCGCCTTGAATATTTCATACGGCACGAGGCTCTTTACATGTTTCTGCTGGTTAGCGAAGGTCCTCGCTTCGTCAACATACTCCATTTCGTAAACCATGCACCAGACAGGCGTGTCCCTGCTCCCGGACTCGGAAGCAATAATTTCAACCGTGTGCTGCCCATCGATAATAAAATTAATCCCATTACGGCGGCTGACTTTGACCGGATTGATTTCAAAAATATCGAATTCTTCAACTGTCTTCCGGATATGCCCTTCCGATAGCGGCCGCTGGTATTCCTGATTCGATACCAGATTTCTGATCGGAATCAGCTCAAAAGTGACATCCGGTATACATCGTTTTTGACGTTCCGTCAGATTATTTTCATCCATGTTCTATTACTCCCAGAAGGTCATCGATTTCTGCTTTCAGTTTTGTCAGGCTCTGCGTAAGCTGCGCCTTCCCCAGTTCCGTTCCCTGATTGATTTTCTTTCTGACCCGGTTGATCGCCATAATCCAGGTCGGAATCGTCAGTGTCAGCCCGCGCAGTTCCATATCCGGGTCATACGCCGGCATTTCCTTAACCCCGACTGTCAGCGGTATTTCATTGGTGAGGATGCGGGGGTCTGTGTCCCGCCGCCTTCGCCGTTCCCTGATTCTTAATGCGCTTTCTTTATCGTTTTCCAATCCCCATCTGTTCTTGCTCAGATCTGTCAGTTGATTTACATCCATTTCCGCATAGCTCCTGATTTCTTTCCTCGTTGCGGCAATCGTCCCAGATAGGATCGCTTTGAACAGCGGCCAGGCTTTATCTGCTATCTGCTCCAGCCAGGTGGCATAGGAGCCGTGGTTCTCGATGGTCGCATGATTCAGATCAAATTCTTCCGCTATATAATAAGAAACTCTGTCCCAATCCGGATTCAGTTGGACCGTGCGTATGTCTTCCGGTTGTTTCCGCACTTCCCGGTAGATCCGCTTCTGCGCATTATATAAACGCCCTACCAGATATCGGTATGGAACGGAGTGCTTCGGATGTTCCGGGATCCGTCGCCTGCACACCCAGGATACTGCTTCTTCCTCGGATGGGAAATCCATCTCTTTTACGGAAAAGTCAATCGCCTCGGCGGAGCAGATACGATACCGTTTATACCCATCAATGATCACGCCGTCCCAGACGATGATTGGTTCCCGGCAGCCATCCCGCAGAAGGCTCTTTTCCAATTCCGTTTCACGTTCCGGCCCAAATGGAACTGATAATGACAGGAAGACCCTGTCCGTTGCAAGTGTGTTGCTCATCATGCACCTCCTGTTCCGCCGTTTGCTCCAGTATATTTCCGCCTCTGCAAACCGTCTACGCTATGACATGGAGCATTTGTACCATCCCATGGGGAATTTGAGGTTATTCCTCAGAAATTACCTCGGCTTGACCCAGAGGGAAGATCAGGATCCGATCTGCTTCCTGAGCTGTGCCTTCCACAATGTAGGATGCGCGGTCCATCAGGACATGACTCACCTGCCGGATCCCCTGCAGCAGCGGTTTGCTGAAAACATATACGGAACCGGAGTTGTCATAGCGCACCCGGACAGATTTCCGGTCATCCACCCAGGAACCCACAATCAGGAGCCGCGTTGTTTCCGGGGCATAGCCAAAGTGCAGAAACAGCGGATCGCCTATGGCCTTCAGCGCCTGCCTGTGTATGCACATACGGAAATACCTGGTATCAATTCTCAATTTTACATCGCTCATTCTTCATCCTCTGCCTCATGTAGGGCATCGCTGCCCTGATCTGTATTTACCTGTGCCTCATGATTCTGAACCCATCCGTCTTTGATTGAGAAGAAAGCATAACCGTCAAAGGTGTCAATCTGCAGGTTGCTCTCGCTCTCGTTATACATCGGCCCAAAGACGCCGTTCCAGCCTGTCAGAATGGTAGACCGGTTCTTGCCCTTCTCGCCCGGCGCAGGTTTCTCAAATTCCTGCTTGGCATGGAGGTCAAACACAAGCACCTCTTCACCTTTTTCCGACAGCACTTTCTTCCCCCGGATCTTGTACCGCTTGTTCGGATCCCAGTTCATGATTTGGCAGATGCACAGGACAAACGGCAAGCCGGTCCTGGTGGTGGAGTAGCGTTTCCCATCCTTTTCCCTGGCCCATTTGTAGCCACGGATGTTCAATTCCGTGCAGGGCTCGAAAGCCACCTTCTTGTCCTCGGTATTAATCAGGATTTCCATGTAATCCACAGTTGGAAACAGCCTCACAGCAGCTGCGTTGACGGTGACCGTTTTCCCGCTGATCGTAAGCGCCGGTTCCTTCGTCTGGGCAAAGAAGCCATCCACAATGTGCTGGAATTTTGACAGGTTCTCCCGTTCCTGCGTGGCGGCTGTGATGGCGCTCATATCCACAACTACAGGCTGGTCTTGTGATTGGATGTCATGTGTACCTTCTTCTTGATCAGCCAACTCTTGCAGGACTCTTCCAGAAACTCCATCTTGTGGCGTTCCCATTCCTGCGTCTGTTTCCAGGCTCACTTTTTCTGTCCCCTCCAAGGAGAGCTGGGGCGTGCTCAACTGGTTTTCTTCGAACTCACTCATTCAGGCTGTACCTCCTCAAATAATTCTCCCAGCTCCTGCTGGATAAATGCTCTCAATTCCTCATACGGGGTCACACGCAGCTTCTCACCGGTGGAACACAGCTGTCCTTCGATTCTTGTCTGCCATTCTTCCCTGGTCTGATGTACCATTTCCCTCATGGATTTTGCTTCGTAATACTCCGGCCCGAAGTGGTCTCCCGATGCTCTTGCAAGCCCTTTGATCCTTTTGCCCGACTGACTCAGGAATTTCCCTTTGACATCAATTCCTGCCGCCAGGATCTGCTCCTTGCTGATGTACACACTCACATCCGTTGATGTGAAAACGCAAGCGGCATCCTTCCCGTCCCTGTAAATACAGCCGTATAGTTTGTATTTGTAATCCAGTTTCCAGTCAAAGAGCTGAAACAGCGTCTCGATGTATGCCTTACAGCTGATGCTCCTGGGCTCTTTATTTGTCTTTCCGCCGCTTGTCCACTGGATGGCACATCGGTCATCCTTTGTGGTTGGACGTACAGCAATCATCTTTTTGACTGGATGAATCAGGAGTTCCACATAGTTGTCACAGGCCATGCCCCGGATGCAGGACATATTGAACTTGATTTCATTCTTTTGGAGGTTGATCGCAGGTACTCGCTGCTCCTCGAACATGCCAATATTAATGCGGTCAAATTTTCTCATATCGAAGGAGCCGGGCTCAGCATGTATAACGTACTCCTCCATTTCGTCATCCTGATCCACACTCTGACAGGCTGCAAGATAATCTTCCTTTGTAAAGCTTGCCCATTTCGGGTGAACGATCACAAAGCCCTTCAGTAGGCCCTTTGGAATCACTCGCAGCTCTGGTAGAAGAGAGGTTCCTCCGTACTTCGCATTGTGCATGATCCGCTGTACCGCCAGGAAGTCGTCCCTCGAAACTATGGCTTCATGCTCGTCAATATAGTAGCTCTGAGGCTTTTCGCCCCGGTTCTTGAAGCTCTTCTGCTTTACCACATCCGCAGCGAAAACTTTATATCGCTTCCTGGTTTTCACATCACCACAATAACGTTCATTTTGAAGGCTTCTCGCCACACCCGATGCCGTCCATTTCAGGTTCCCAAGGTACGTCCTCCGGCTCAGTTTGGTCAGCGTATCCGCGATCTGCTGTGTGGAGTAGCCGTAGAGATACATAGCAAACATCAGGCGCGGAATGTTTGCCGTTTCCGGATTTGATACCAGCTTCCCGTCCTCGTCTTTTACGAAGCCCAGCAGTTCTGGTGTCAGCGGGAGACCATGATCCAGCCGCATTCTGAGCGAGGCTTCCATGCTCCGGCTTCTGATTCGGGATTCCTCCTCCGCCACTGTAGCCTGAAACGTCAGCGCCAGGTGGCTCATATCGTTCAGAGAAAACACCGCCTCGGACTCGAACAGGACCCCGATCTTCTTTTCCGCGAGTTTCCTGACAGTACTCAGAAGCACTACGACGTTTCTCGCCAGACGCGAAATACTTTTCACGATGATCAGATCGAATTTCTGATCCATGGCGTCTTTCATCATTTCATTGAAGCCGTCACGTTTCTGGGTAGTCACGCCAGATTTGCCTTCGTCCGAATAGATACGGTACAAAGTCCACTTCGGGTACCTCTTGACAAGATCCTCATAGTATTTCTGCTGAAGCTCAAATGAGGAAGTCTGCCTCAGCGTCGAAACCCTGGCATAAATCGCTACCCGAAGATACTCGTCAATCTTGGCATATTCATTATTCTCTTTTGCGGGTGTGTAATTATACCGGTCCGGATCCTGCGCCGCCCTGATTCTTCTCCGCACCCGCTCCGTCTGTTGTTCACGAGTCCACTCCGGCATGATTGCCTCCCTCCTGTAATGTGTTCTCTTCCTCCACAGATAGTTGCGGCATATGATTTCCTTCGATCAGAGGCGCATCCAGCTCATCATCCGGCAGAACCTGCCATCCATCCGGGAGCATATCCCTGTCCGTCATATCTTCGCGGTAATACGAAGCCAATGTGAATATATCTTCAGAGATGAAATAGATTGCAACCGGCGGTGTCTGTGCCGCCAATAGTCTGGATATAAGCGTGAGTTCCTGAGGGTCATCCGAAATATTTCCTGCTTTCTGCGTGACGATCAGGTTCACGCTCCCCGAAAGGCAATCCTCCAACAGGCGGCACCATTCTTTCGAGCTCTCCATATGCGGAGCCCTGGAACCGTAATCTATGTAAAAGTCCACAAGGGTCCACCTGGGACACAGGGCAATATCATCCAGGAACCACTGTTTATGCTTACTGAGGTAGACCTCATCGCTGTACTGGGTCTGATTGAAAAATCGTATGTACACTCCGATTTTATATGGGACATATGGCATCGGATACTCGTGCTGGATGGTGGCAAGCCAAAGCCTGTGCTGGGCCAGCAGTTTTTCCTTCGGGTTCTCTATGATCCCTCTCCGAAAGACATTTTCATATTTCACTTCCTCTGAGGCAGACGATTTATCCGCCGGCAGCATGATTTCATTTTCATCCATCAGCAGGCACCTCCGTTAAAAGTAACTCACACCATTATTCTAAAAGCCTGAATTGATCAGCACCACAATCTGTCACGGTGCTTCTGTACCATGGCATGGAGAAAGTGCGGCAGTTTTCACTATTTTTTCTTCTTCGAAGGCTTCTCAGAACTTCTCATTGCCCGGTTCATGGCATCCTTGAGCTCCTCCTCGGAGATGCCCTTCTGCTCCAGTTCATGGGCGAGCTGAGTGATCATCTTCTCAGAAGGACTCTTCCTCTTCCGCTTGCCAAAGCCTTTGGCCCGATCCCTCTTCTGCGCCATAAACCTCTCATACAATTCAATCCCAAGAGCCGCTTCCAGAGCTTCTATCGTCTCCACCATGGGATTGCATTCATCCCGCTCGATCCGCCCGATCTGGTTGCGTGAAAGCCCGCTCTCCCAAGCGAGTTTCTCCTGAGACCACTTGTGTTCCCGGCGCTTGATCGCAATCAGCTGTCCCACCGTGATCTTGACTTCATTCTGATCCAGTTCCGGTTTCTTCCTGGATTTCCTTTTCCACGTTGTTCCTGGTGGGCTGCTTTCCTCTGTCTTGTCCTCTTCGGGCTGATCCGGTGGATCCAGTACCCGCTTATTCTCATCTGCCATCCCGCACTTCCTCCGATCTATGTATATTTGTTTCTTTCTCCACATGCTGTGGAGACCAGCTATGAAAAGTCATGCTTTCCTTCCGGGGAAGCACTCCCTGTCATATCGCTTTCAAATTCAGTTTTTTTCTTGGTAACTCATCCTGTTGAATGATCGTGGTTCTGATTTTCTATGTCGCACTGGCACCGTCGAGGCACCTTCATGAATATTTACTTTTTTCTTGGTAACTCATCCGTAAACCGTCTAAAATCCTTGAGCTCATTTTTCCCGTTTTTCAGCCTTCACTGGCTTCCTTACAGCACACGCCAATCCGGAGGAAAACTGCGTATAAATAACTAGCGCCAAAAGTTCCGAGTTTCTTGGGCCCACTGACAAAGCCATCTGCTGTTTGCAGCTCCCGCGCTTTATGGAACGCTTCCATAACGGTTGCCCTGGTGATGCTTTTCCCCTTCCTGCTGAAGAACAATTCCCTGCCTTTTACCGTATACTTCATTGGCAGTCCTTTTGTCGTACAGAAGGGGTATTCGGCGAAAGCCTCAATTGCCTCCCACAGGTATTGCTCTGCATCTGCACAATTAAGGTGCTCCGCCAAATTTTCACAGGCGCTTTTTCGCTTTCTGTAGAGCCTTCCCTGCTCCGCATAGAGCGTTGGGTTCTGCAGATTGTATGCGCCTTTGCTGTATGGCAGGTAACAATGCACGGACGTTTGTCCCAGGCCTGTCCGCTCCATAATCTCCGAGACACGTAAGCCCTCCCGCTGCAGTTCCTGGATCTGTCTGCTGAGTGCTGTACTGTAATATCCGGCGGTTATAAGCAATTTCCGTGCTTTCGGCTTGGAAATGCCCAGGCTCTCTGCCACGAAACTTAGCGATGGTGCATCATCAGATCGTTCTTTCCGGTCATCGAATGGCTCCTCAAAAAGCTCCACTGCTTTTTTCAGCAAATCATCGATGACCTCTGCTTTGTCATATCCGGGCTTTTTCTCCGGTCGGCCGCGCTTCGCTTTTTCGACGCATTCCTGCGTCTGGCGCTTCGGGCCGATGTCGCTCATTGGATTTTAGTTGTCCTGACCTTCCTTTCTGCCTGCTTTTTGAGGCATCCTGTTTTCAGTTCACTGCTGCATGTCCCTCATATTCTGCCTGATTTGTTTCTATCAGGCTGACGATGTCATTCTGCACATCTGCATCTATTCCGGCAGCAGACAACGCCTGCCGAACACCACAGGATGGACATATCGGTGTTTTGTTATCTATCCGGGAAACCGCGGGAGGAGATGTATACTCCAGGCCGCAGATGGGACATTTTCTCATGTGATCACGCTCCTTTTCCTTGGTAAATCAGCCTTCTGCTGCAAAAACTCTTCTCTATTTCTTTCCCCCGGAGGGCTTATACGGGCCGACCGGTGTTATCTCATGTACTTGTCGTAAAGATTGCCAATGAGCGTCGTTGCCTCATTCAGCAGCTTTTGCTTGTTCTCACCGGGCTTTTCATAGTCCAGCAGAGTATTCGGAGTTACATCCAATGCCCTGCAAATCGTAATAACCACATCCGCTGGCACTGGCCGTGCATTATTCTCATAGAGACTGATGGTGCTGTTGCTGATCATGGTCCTTTTTCCAAGGTCTTCCTGCGTCCAGTTCTTCTGTAACCGATAGAATCGGATTTGTTCACCAATGGTTTTCATCGATACCGTCCTTTCCAGGTTTTCGTCCGACCCGTATAAGCGACTGGTATCCTCAATCTGTTCTACTTCGCAATGTTTACTATCTGTTTCCGTCTCCATTCCCCAACCTGATAAATCCATTCCCCAGATTGGAAAGTTTGTAGGTTGAAAAAAAGCAGTATAATCGCTATGCTGGGAGGAGTTTGCTAACCGCAGGTTAAAAACAAACATTCCTCTGTCTGTGCTTACTTGCCGTACCACTCACGCTTTTGTGCATAGAATGGCCGGTTTGCGGTATTTATTCTTAGACAGGAGACCGCCCACAAAAGTAACTCCTTCACAAGAAGTCGTGGGAGAAGCCATTTTGTGGGTACTTCCCTCCATTTTTCTAAATCAATTGCTGGTTTGATCAGAACTTAAAAGTATCCCGAATTCCCAGCCACTTCTGATCCTTCTCACTCAGGTTCAGCGGCACGCCGTCCACCAGATAACCTTCAGCAGATGCTGTTCCATTGTACGTGCCGATCAGCTTCGGCCACACGATCCCGATTTCCGGGTCATTCCAGGCCATGCCGCCTTCATCATTCGCATGATAAAAATCATCGCATTTGTAGCAGAATTCGGCGGTATCCGAGAGTACCAGGAAACCGTGGGCAAAGCCCCTGGGGATCAGAAACTGCTTCTTATTCTCTTCCGTTAGTAGTTCTCCATGGTACTGCCCGTAGGTCGGCGAATCCGCACGCAGGTCGACAGCAACGTCAAACACCTCGCCCTTGATCACGCGGACGAGTTTGGTCTGGGGATAATGCTTCTGGAAATGGAGCCCCCGCAGGACGCCTTTGGTGCTCATACTCTGGTTGTCCTGGACGAAGGTGATATCAAAGCCTGCCTCCTCCATGTCCCGCTGGCTGTAGGTCTCCATAAAATAGCCCCTGGAATCCCCATGGACGGCGGGCGTAATCACACACAGCCCCTGAATTCCGTTGACGTCTCTCTCGACGGTTATCTGTCCCATACTCTATAATCCTTCCTGCTACATGCTTCTAATGCTGGTGCTTGATATTTGAAACCAAAGGGCTTTCCGATCGCTCTTTGGACTCCCTTGGCGGATGGCTGCCCGCTTACAGTTTTGCTTCCTGCAGATACCTTTTCACTGCATCCTGCCATGTCGGCAGCTGCTGGAATCCCGCTTCAACCAGCTTCTTTTTCTCCAGCCTGCTGTTAAATGGCCTTGCCGCCACGGAGAGCCCATACTCCTCTGTCGTAACCGGGATGACCTTTGTGGCCAGTCCGTATTGCTTATAGAACTCCACGCAGAAGTCGTACCAGCTGATGTATCCACCGGGCTCTGATTCGGAGTTTGTCGCATGGTAGTAACCGTATTTCTCGGTCTCCACCATATCCACAAGCAGCCGTGCCAGGTCGAGGGTGTATGTCGGGGTACCGATCTGGTCGTTCACGACGCGGACGGTATCATGCGTTTTCCCGACATTGATCATGGTCTTAATGAAGTTTTTCCCGTTCAGCCCGAATACCCAGGCGATCCGAACGATGAAATACTTCTCCAGGATGCTGCTGACCGCCAACTCCCCGTCTAATTTGCTCTGGCCGTAGACATTGAGGGGCGCATAACATTTATCATCTGGCTCCCAAGGTCTTGACCCCTGGCCGTCAAAGACATAGTCCGTGCTGATATAAACCATCTTGGCATCAACTGCCTTGGCTGCCCTGGCAATATTCTCAGTGCCGACTGCGTTGATCTGATGAACCTTTTCCCGGTTCGCCTCATCCTCAGCAGCGTCAACCGCCGTCCACGCCGCGCAATGGATGATTACATCGGGTTTTATTTCTTCGATGGTGCGCTTCACCGCGTCGGCCTGGGTTATGTCCATCTGCACGTAAGGGGCAGTTACGACCGCGCTCCCGTCATTCACGCCGCTGTACACAGCCTGGATATCTGATCCGACCGCTTCATGGTTTCTGCTGACGAGGTTGTTGACCACGTCATGGCCAAGCTGTCCGCCAACGCCAGTTACAAATACTTTCATGGAATCACCTGCTTTGCTCCCGCTCCCAATCGCGGTATGGCCACGGCGCAGCAGTTCCTTGACCACATCGTGGCCCAGCTGGCCGTTTACACCTGTTACGAATACTTTCAAATATTAGCAGCCTTAAACCGGCCCCTTCTCCGGCATCCCTGCCGGACTATTATCCTCTGTGCTTTCCCACAGAGGGCTTAAAACCTCTCAGCGGTTCTTATACATCCGCTCGTAGTACTTGGTGTACTCCCCGGAGATGATTTCTTCCCACCAGGGCTTATTATCCAGGTACCACTGAATCGTCTTTTTGACGCCGTCTGCAAACTTGGTCTCCGGAAGCCAACCCAGCTCGTTGTGTATCTTGGTGGGGTCGATGGCATATCGCATGTCGTGGCCCTTCCGATCCGTTACGTAGGTAATGAGGTCCTCGCTCTTTCCGAGCTCATGAACAATCAGCTTCACGATGTCGATATTGGCCATTTCGTTATGGCCGCCCACATTGTAGACCTCGCCGATCCGGCCTTTTCTCACAATCAGGTCAATAGCCTTACAGTGATCCTCTACGTACAGCCAGTCGCGGACATTCAGGCCCTGACCATAGACCGGGAGAGGCTTGTCGTTCAGGCAGTTGGCAATCATGAGAGGGATCAGCTTCTCCGGAAAATGATAAGGACCATAGTTATTGGAGCACCGGCTGATCGTCACAGGAAGGCCATATGTACGGAGGTAAGCGAGGACCAGAAGGTCCGCTCCTGCCTTGGAAGAGCTATACGGGGAGCTCGTATGGATCGGCGTTTCCTCCGTAAAGAACAGATCCGGCCGATCCAGCGGAAGGTCACCATAGACCTCGTCCGTGGAAACCTGATGGTACCTCACATTGCCAAACGCACGGCAGGCGTCCATCATAGTCGCCGTTCCGATAATATTAGTCTGCAGGAAGATGCCAGGGTTCTCGATGCTGCGATCCACATGGCTCTCCGCCGCGAAGTTGATGACAACATCGGGCTTTTCCTCTTCAAAGAGGGCAAAGACTCCCTCCCGGTCGCAGATGTCCAACTTGCAGAAGCGGAAGTTAGGGTTATCCATCACGGGAGAGAGGGTGCTCAGGTTTCCGGCGTAGGTGAGCTTGTCGATGCACACAACCCTGTCTTCCGGATGCTCTTTCAGATGATAGTGAATGAAGTTTCCGCCAATAAAACCGGCGCCACCAGTAACAAATATCGTCATACGTTTAATCCTTTCCTTCTCGTCGGTTCAGTACCGTACTTTGCCTTCAGCCACAGCCTTGAGGTGCTCCCCGTAAGGGCTCTTTCCATAGGCCGCTGCTGATTTTAGCAGTCTCTCTTTATCGATCCAGCCATTTATGTAGGCAATCTCTTCCGGAGCGGAAATTGTAATTCCTTGCCTGGACTGAATCATCTCGACGAACTCTGCTGCCTGGAGAAGGGAGGCCATTGTGCCGGTATCGAGCCAGGCAAATCCGCGCCCCAGCAGCTGCACGTCCAGAAGCCCGTCCTTCAGATACATCTCGTTGAGGGTAGTGATTTCAAGCTCGCCGCGCGCTGATGGTTTTACCTCTCCCGCTCTCTTAGCTACCCCTGCTGGGTAGAAGTACAGGCCGGTAACAGCATAGTTCGATTTCGGTGCCTTCGGTTTCTCCTCAATGGAGAGTGCTTTTCCGTTTTCATCAAACTCAACCACACCGAAGCGTTCCGGATCTGGCACATAGTAGCCGAAGACTGTGGCGCGGCCGTTCACTTCCGCATCCTCCACAGCAGCTCTCAGGAGTTTCCTGAAGCCATTTCCATAGAAAATGTTATCGCCAAGCACCATGGCACCGGGACCGCCTTCCAGGAATTCTTCGCCGAGGATAAAGGCCTGAGCCAGTCCATCCGGGGAGGGCTGTACCTTATAGGAAAGGTTGATTCCAAACTGCGATCCATCACCCAGGAGAGCCTCAAAACGTGGAGTATCGTCCGGCGTGGAGATGATCAGGATATCCTTGATCCCTGCCAGCATAAGCGTGGATAGCGGGTAGTAAACCATGGGTTTATCGTATATAGGTAATAGCTGTTTTGAGGTAACTTTCGTTAGCGGGTAGAGGCGTGTTCCGGAGCCTCCAGCGAGCACGATGCCTTTCATTTTCTTCCCTCCTTGAATCTAATGTCTCTATGGCTTATATCAGTGTGCTTTCCCGATCCAATGTGCTTTCACACAGATAAATATCGGAAACCGGAAATCTTTTCGTTCCCCTTTCTGTGTTCAATTCAATATAGCCATCTGCATATCCACTGATAACACACCCGGAGAAGAGATAATCCTTCCCTTCGCTGTGGACACCTATTGTACCCGTACAGCCAGATTTCATCATGGTAATAATAGAATCAGACAGAGTTCGTTCGTACAGCTCTACTTCTTCCAGGTTTTCAACCATCTTCCCGATTCGCCATTTGGCATAATCAGTCAATCCTGAACATACTTCTTTCGCCACTTTTCGGAACTGATCAGCATACAATGGCTCATGTTCCGCCGCGGTAAGAAGGCCTGCTGTCATAGCAACAACCCCTGGCATATCCAGGTTCAGGAATACCGGGTGTCTGCTATTCTCCATGTACTTTTCCCAGCCTTCACGGGCGATGTCAATCTTCAACTCTGTTCCTGCAATCTCTATTCCGTCTTCAAGAGCCAGAAGATCATCCCGTATGGTCCGGTCATCCAACAAGAACACATCCGCAATCTGTGCTGTGGTTTTCTTATGGTTCTGCAAGTACTTTATGATCTCTATCCTGCGCATAACAGGGTTGTCGATGATGATCTTATCCCTTAACTCAGTTTCAATCTTCTCGCCGGTCTTTCTTTCATAGTATTCATAGAAATCAAGCAGGATATCTCTATACTTTTCCTTCTTCGACTTGCTTTCACGCAGGCAGTCTTCAAAGTCCGCTGCGTTTTCCGCTCCCCGCTCCTGCAGTTTTTTCAGAAACGCAGCCGCCGTTTTTCCGTATCCTGATGCTTCTTCCACAAACTGCGCAAACCAATCTAACATTTAAAATTCGGCACTCCCGTTGTATTAATTCTCACTCCATATCCTGCTATCCTTATGCCTGTAAGGAGGAGGAACAAACTATGGAGTACTTAAATTTCGACACCTTCTATAACGCTGATCTAGCAACGTACTGTAAAGAATGCTTCCAGGAGAAACTGGATAATGATCATGTGACCCGCACGTACATCAGAGTGCTCTTTACAGCTGCCAAGCATTACGACAGGTTTCTTCAGACATACTGTCATGACGATTTCCGTTCTTATGACGACACCCGGAAAGCGGAGTATACATCTTATCTGGAAGAGCAATCCTATTCAGAACTGCAGCTTCCCTTTACAGAGAAATATATCCGCTTTTTGACTGCTGTTCCTGCGATCCTTTTCCTTCGCTCAAACAAAGGGTGAGCAATAACTCTTTGTGCATTCGCCCAGGGAAAGGAGTCAACAGCATGATCCAATGTGCATCACTTCTCGTTATCAGCAAGTCAGAAACAGCTGAAAACATCAAACGTCTGATGAGAGAGAACGCCGTCACGCCAAGAGACCTTCAACCCTTTCTTGGATTGGCAAACGTCCAGTCCATTTATCATTGGCTGAGCGGTCGCAGCCTGCCGTCAATCGATAATCTGGTCCTGTTGTCGCATTTATGGAATATCCCCATCAACGATATCCTGCGCTGCAATGAGATCGAGTATTACCAGAGCATCACATAGCATTTCAGGAGGTACATACCGTGTTGCTATAGTCGTCATTCAGAGTGAATATTGTTAAGAAACAAATTATGTCTCTCGAACAAAATGAAAGGATGTTTCCCATGACTCTCAATGAATTTTATCCCCAGTACCGCCGTAGCCTGTCGTCAAGAATGAATGATATTTCTATCAGAACTCACTGTTCTAATCTGATAAACCATTTGCTGAAGGACTTTGGTGATGTTGAACTAACGGAAGTAACTGTGCAGGACATGATCAGTTTGTTGGAACGTATCGAAAACAGTCATCTGTCACACAATTCTGTCATCGGCGTTCGATCCGCTATCCGTTGCTTTTTCCATCATGCAAAGCAAATGGGATTCATCCCGTTAAATCCTGTTCTGCTTGCTCAAAAAGCTATGAAACCACAGCAGAAGCCAGCGCCAGTTCATAATCAAGGAGGAATATAATTATGTCCTATCTGCATCCATATTCAAGCGTTGAAGCACTGTTTTCTGCTTACCTTCAAAGTAGAAAAAACGAACTATCCTTCCACTCTCAAAACTTCTATACTAGAACATTCAAAAACTGCACTCCTGACGAAATAAAAGTATTGCCATTATGCGAGTTCAAAGAAGAACATTTTACAGACTTATTCCGTCATCTGAACGCGGTCTTCTCCGATGCTTATGTCTCACGAGCATCAATGATATACACCAACATGTTTGAGCTTGCCTTGTTGAAAAAGCTCATTCATTCCAATCCCTGTCATAAAATAAAGTATAAAAGCGAACAAGCGTACACTAAGAAGATTCTCACCGATGAAGAGTTGTCCTGCATTGTTAAGTTAATTCAATACAGTCCGCTCGTAAACATGTACGGATTAGCTATCACCACAGGCATGCGTCAAGGCGAACTCCTCGGATTAAGTCGGGAAAGTGTTCTCTGCGGCGGAACTGCTCTTTGTGTTAACCAATACCTTACATACTGTCGTGCCCGCCACAAATACAAGCTTTCTACTGATATGTCCCGATATGGATTGCCCCGAACGATTATACTCTCACATCCAGCCCAGTTTTTTTTAAGGAACCAACTCATGCAGGTTGACCTGTGGAAAAACTCCTACGGATGGTATAGCCCAGATTCTCTCATTTTTCATGATCCAGACGGGAAATGCCTGCAACAAAGCTTTATTAATCAGGAGAATATCCAAATCCGTCATCTGTCTGGTGTTCCTGGATTCAACATACAACTACTTCGGGAAAACTATTGTATCAACGCATTAAGGCGAGGAGTTAATCATAAAGCTCTCCAGCAATATATGGGGTATATTATGCCCCAACAGATTTTGCACATGTATTATTGTGCTGTAGGTGGTGAGCAGCGGGAAGTCGCATCGTCTACACAGCCTTTCTATTCGCAGTTGGAGGAACATTCCCATGTCAAATGAACCCATCGTCCTATACGGCCATAAAATCTCTTTTTTCCAAAAAACCGTGTATTCGCAGAACGGTTCTTTATATCAATATCTCATCGGACGGACGAGAATTGACGATCCAAAGCATCCCGGAAAGAAAATGCAAAAAGATTTTCCCGGAAAAGATATTGAGGAGGTAGTTTCAAAGGCTTATATGTTTTTCCGCCAAGAAGAAACTAACCCTTCCTTACCTGCTGATCCTGTCCCATTCGATGAGTGGGCTGAACGCTGCTTTGGTATTATGTACCGCTATCAGGAACCAACTACAATCCGATCGTGGAGACAAGCCCACACAAAACTCGTGAAGGAACTGGGATCGATCCTGCTACCAGCTATTACCGCTGAACGCTTTCAACAAGCTTTCGATCATTTTTATTTCGATCAAGGGCTCTATCCTACCACTATTCATAAACTTCACAGCTTACTTAACCGATATATGAAAGCAGCTGTTACGGAGGGACAGATAGCAGCCAACCCCGCAGAGCATCTATCTCTTCCAGAAAAACACATAGAGCACAATGATATTCTGACTACCGAACAAATCGAATCTTTGTTCCGAGAGTGTGCTAATGATCGATATGGTAACGCAATCTTGTTGACTCTGTTATGCGCTTTTCGTCGCGGCGAGATTCTAGGTCTTTGTGAAGATGCTGTCCACGAAGAGTCCGGTTCAATTGTCATATCTCAACAGTACAGACATGAGACAAAGTCAATCGCAAACACCAAAACTCATAAAACTCACACTATTTATCCGCCTGCAATCGCATTTGATATTATCAAACGCCAAATAAGAATCCGTGACTACTGGAAGGAAGAAAACCCTGAACTGTGGGAAAATGAACACAATCTCATTTGTACTATGCCCACAGGCGGTCCTATTGGTCGCTCCACACTGGAACGTCACTTCAAAAAAATTGTTGCTGCTATTGGACGTCCAGAGCTTCATCTGCACGACCTGCGTAGATCATCTGCATCCGTAGCTCTCTATCTTTCCAACAATCCCAAGGCTGTTCAAAATCTCCTGGGGCAGGATTCACTGGGAATGACGTTCTATTATTGCGCTGTCACTAAGGAACAAATGAACGAATTTGCTTCAGTGCAAAATGATTACTACACAAATCTGTTCCGAAATTCTTGCCCATCCATGTTTAAGGAAGCATAGATGAGTCATAAGGGAAAAATCAGGGAAAACAGGGAAAAAGGTATTTTATCTTTTTGCTCAAATCCCTGATTTTTCTTATGTATCTAAGGGGGTGTTGGGTTTAATAAACCTGCGCAGCCGGTTACTAAGTAGGTGTTCATTGTAGTTGTTCCTTTCTGTGGTTATAGATTTCTGTGGTGAGAAGCCACAGAGAGATATATATATAATCTTCTATGGCGCTATTGATCCATATCTCCATTTGATTCAGATTGCGCCTGTTCTTCGCCGTTCTTTTCCTCAACGGGAGTGTCATCTGGGAGGTCTTTATCTAGGGGATCCTCTGATGGTGGAACTACAGTATTATCAGTCTCAATGTCACTAATGACTACCTCTGGTTCCTTTGAGAGGTTCCCGTTCATATACAATATTCCCGTGAACATACCCAGACCTATAATCATTGCCAACCATAGTCCTATCATTCGGCATCGAAGCTTTTTAAACTGCTCCTTTGCGGTCTTTATTGGCTGATCATGGTTGAAAGCCTCTTCTATATCCTGATCATCCAGAGTACCATTATAGTTTGCTTTCAGATCATCATATGACTGCTCCAGCCATTTCCATTTCTGATTACCCATAATAATTGTAGCAATCAAATATAAGATAGACCCAAATGTGAAAATACCGCATACAGCAGTAACATTTGACGAGACAGTTCTTCCAAGGAACTGGGAAAAGTCAATAGAATCTGTTAGCAGAACTGTCATCAAAAATACAATAACCGCTACAAAGTTATTTCTAAAAGCCTCGTCCACATCATGCGACAATTCCTGCATTTGTTTTGCACTATCCACTATGCACTCAGAAATTTTGTTCTTCATGTCGATGTATTGATCGGCATGATTCTTCTGATAGATCACATAGTCTGATTTGATTGAGTTGAATAGTTTCTCGTCAATCGTCAGAATTGCTGCATTGCTCCTGCAGTATACGTTTATTATTTTCCTTGCAATACTGGCTTTATCAACGCATCCGTCGTCTTTAAAAGCCCACTCATAAATCTGAGGAACTATTGTGTTTTTGGTCAGATCATCGAAGTCATATTTCTCCGCTACCCCAGCAGGATCGAATTGTAGGATTGCCTTTTCATTGGCAATATACGCCGAATTTGCAAGATAAAAATAGGACCATATACTACGGAGTTTCTCGAACAGTCCTTTTATGTTTCCAAACCCAGAGCCTTCAACAGGACCAGTTATTGCAAAATCTTGTGGAAGTAATGGATACTTTTCCTTATCAAGAAATATGCTCGCGTCTTCACAGTTTTTAAGTTGCTCATGCCTGGGAGTGTTCACCTTCCATTCAACATTATTATCTGAGAATGCGATGTTTCTGGTTCTTAAGGAACCGTTCGTATCCAGCAAATGAAAAACAATCCGATTTCCACAAAGCTTGAACAGCTGAGCGAAAATGTCAAAAAGCTGTGTGTACGACCGTCCATTAAGGAATTCTGAGAAGGAATTTAAATTGTATACGTTCAGAACCCCATCATGTATTTTCTTCTCAATCTTGATTGAAACGATAACTTCATCTGACGAATATAGATTATTAGTAAACTCTTCGAAAGAATCTGTCCAAGCAGCCACATTGACAATCACGCTGGATGTTCCATCTGAAAAGGTAACCGATATTTTGTCCATCTCTGGAGCATCGCCGGTAAAAACAAGTAACTCTTCTATATTAGGAATACAATCCTTTCCAATCCTATACTCGGCTGTAAACTCATATAGAATCTCGCTATATGCGAAAGGAGTCGTCTTCAGCATATTACTTGCCCTATCAATTATGTTGAACACGCTATCCTCCCTTCCTGCTGTCCATACAAAAGATTAATCCTTATCTTTCGGAAACATACGTAAAGTCTTTTCATCCTCACAACGGATCATAAGATAAGATTTACCATCTGACTTTTCGTGAATACGAAAGCTTTCTTCCCAGTTGTTTTGCGCCTCTCGAATAAGAACATCTATCGTTGGTGATACTGAAATCTTCACTTTCTTCAGATTCTTTATAGCTTTCGGGTCAGTATGGAACTGAGTGTCAAATTTCCCTTCGGTTGGCAGCTCGAGCAATTTCTCTTTCAGGGTCGCTGTATCGACGCTTTCTTCTGTGGGACAATAGCAATCTAACAGGCCTCCGACAAAACCTGGATAATTGAGAGTTTGCTCCGTTTGCAATTCATGTATTGCGGAATTACGGAGATTATAATAATCTATCGGCGCTGTGTTTCTCAGAGGTCCCAACACTTTATCTATTGCCTTCATAACAGCAAGGGTATTCGTTGTATCATTCTTGGCTTCATCAACCTCGAGAAATGACTCTGTCCAATACTTTGCTTGTGTATTTATATAGCAACGGATCGGTGATAGCATTACTGCATCTGCAACAATAGACAGCCCTATCACAGCAGATTTCCACACTTTATTCTCATTGGGAAATCCGAAGTTCTTCTGAAGAGTTTCACCTTCAAACCATTCTTTATGTTCAACCTTGGCTATCACATAGGAATAAGTATCATCATCTTTTATCAGCGCCTGAACTATACTTCCCTTCTGGATTGTACTCATACCCTGTACTCGTTCCTGCGCAGATTTCTCAGCGTCGAGTAGCTTAAGCGCAATCGAATCCGACATAGAATCCGGCACAACTGGATCAGTAACAATGTCTCCCTGTTTGAGAACATCGCAAAACAAATCAGAGAGACAGCTAACAACCGTTCTGTTCTTATCCCGAACAGTATATTCCCGCGTCGTATCATTTGATGATGTTGCAAATTCGATATATGACTGCATAAAGGAACCGAAATCAGAAGGAATATCCTTCCTCACAGGTTCGTCCTGATTTAAATCAAGATTATGAAGTGAGCTATAAAGAACTTGCATAGTTGTTGCTCCTTATCCTAAAACATGCTTATTTGATTCATTGGTTTATTACCAATTCTTGATACTATTTCAATCATTACTCTTATCAAAAAACTTCGTATAGTCGATGCGATTTTCGTCATTATCCGCAGATGATTCTACCTCACTTTTAGTCAGTGGCCACTCCGGTTGTCGTTCAAGTGGTGCTTTGCTGAGATCCCACGGTGTCAGCTTTCGTCCACAGCGAGGGCATTTCTTACTGGATTGCGCGGACGGGTTGATTTGGCAATATGTACATTTCCAGATTATGTTGTCTTGCATTTCAGTTCCTCTTGATACCGCATGTTAAATTAGTTTCGCCGGTAGTGATTAATCTGGGCATAGTCTATATCCTTCCTTTTTCGACATCTTTCGTGATAGTGTCCAATCTAACCTTTTTTGGCAATCTTCTCGGATATCAATCATATGCATCCATATCTGCATTTATATTGATTTTCATACTTCTTTACCACTCAATTGTTACGCTATCCGTCTTCTGTAGCTTCTCTATATCACTCATATCATCGAACTCATAGATTTCGTTATCATCCTTAAGGATTTTTGCATGAAGTTCGAATGTAGAGTAATCATGAATGTGTAATTCATCCCAATACTGTTGACGCTCTTTCTCATTCTCCCAATCTACAAGAGATAGTTTATGCTTAATATAGTCGAGGTCCTTTTTCTTCCAAAATGATATCCCTGTGTATGAGAATCCCTCAATTGCCCTGGTATCTACAGAAACAAATCTATTGTTCTCATCAAGTACCGCAACCCAATCAGGCTTTTCAAAATTATCATATGGTCTTAAAAGATAAAAGCTATAATCGTCACCGTATTTTTGGAATAGGTTCTCTCTTAAATATATGTCCGCCGTGGTAACAAAGGAGTCATAGTCGAAATATCGACTTGCACAATTCATTGAAGATACAGTGTTGGTTGAATCATAATCTGGATTCTCGACAATTACTACTTCTTTATATTTTCCCGCCAAATACGAAAAGCGCTCCTTCATATAACCAACGACAATTACCACTCTCGCACAGCCAGAATCAATCATGTATTGAATGTTTCTTTCCAAAATTGGAACCCCATCTACACGAATGAGTGACTTTGGCGTTTTGAATGTAACTTCTTTTAATCGTCTCCCAAGCCCAGCAGCGAGTATTATCCCTTGTTTCATCTAATTTCCTCCGCTAATTTCAGATTATCCAGAGCTCGTTTCAGGCGATTTTTCCAGCTTTTCCTGTTATATTCAACCATTTCACCCTGGTTTAATTTTATTAAGTGCCAATATAGCCACAAGTAATCTGTAATAACCTTATATAAAATGTATTTTTCTTTAATAAATGGCTTTGAATCACATTCTTCATACACCCGGAGGCACTGCTCTTCCTGTTCTTCGGTTAAGTAATTTGTCATTGCAAGATTTACAAGGTCAAAATATTTATCAACCATTCCCGAATATTCCCAGTCGATCACATAGAGGCGATCTCTGGAGAACAAGAAATTGTTCAGTTTAGGATCTCCATGGCATGGCACAAGTTGCTTCGGAAATTTGCTAAACAGATAGTGAACTGCTTCGTCAAGCTTCTCTGTGTTACTTAAGACCTCTTTCGGTAAATCTACTCCAATCTCGTCTAAAACTTCTATATAGTGATTCTTCGTCGCAATAATATCGAATTCATTATTTAAGAGGATTCCTGAATTATGCAGACTTGACAAAGCCGTACATACTGCTTTCAGTTTCTTCCTATTTCCGATATCTTCCACCTTAAACGGCTCGTTATCCTCAACATACGATGATATAATGATTCCTGAATCTGAATCAGAATAAAATATTCTCGGAAGGAGACCCGTTTTTGACAGACGCTTCATGTTTTCAATCTCATCGGCTCTGCAAATATACTCATTAGTGCCTTTGCCCGGAATACGAATGATGTATTTCTCTCCATTTGCAAGTATAAGATAACTAATATTAGTAAAACCGCCGTCTAACATCTCTATCGTCTTCGGCTTAATGTGCATGCATCTTTCAAATATAGCAAGCGCATCCAGAGTATGCCTGTTCATTATCCCTGTTCCTCCCGAGGTTAATGATCACTACTGATCATTCATCATATCTTTTACCGTTTTACTTCTACCGTTCTTAACGATATAAACCAAGAACATAATAATCATTGCCACGCCGACTATAAGTATCGGGAATCCTGCAATTGTTTTTATGATCTTGATTCCGTCAATGCTCCCGGTGAGTGTAAACACAAGAGCCGCGAGTCCCATAATCAGACCCCACATGATTTTCAGAAGCGTAGGTGCCTCATCAACCCCAGCATTATTCTGGATAGACATCAATGCAACTGTGGACGTAGTTGAATCTGCCATCGTTACAAAAGATACAACTATCAGAAGAAGAATCAGAGGCTTTAGTACTGAAGCAAACGGTATTACCTCAATCACCTTAAGCATCATAGCTTCATTGCCAAATTGCTGCATGTAGTCAAATAGCGATGCGCACCCTTGCAGATCAATTTTGTCAGCATAAGCCGCGAAATTATATTGGATGTCTAGTGCAAGCCCGCCAAAAATCGCAAACCAGATGATTCCGAAGATAGAAGGTACAAGCCAATTCATCACTACGAACTGTCTGAGAGTGCGGCCCTTTGCTAGTTTGATGCAGAACAAACCAACAATAGGTCCGAAACTCAGGAAATCAACAAAGTAATAGTGATCCCACCACTGCGGCCATAGTTCACTCGATTGATGCCACACAGATCCTACAGCCTGGCCTGCATCGTTAAATGCAGAAACCGCGGTAATAGATTTCACAAATCCCGACAAGAAATCCCCGATTGATTCAGCAAACAAGTTGCATATCCATTGTCCCGGGCCAAACAGAAATGCCAAGACCATCATGATCAAAAATGCCCATGCATTCTTGTCACTCAGCCAACGAATTCCTCGGTCCATTCCTGTTACGCTCGACACGTTGTACATCACAACGATAAAGACGCATATCGCAATATATGTCCAAGTCGTTGCAGGAATACCAAAGACAGTATTCAAGCCGCTGCTAATTTGTAACAACCCATAACCAAGAGATCCTGCACAGCCCCCTGTAATAGCAAATACGGTCAGTGTGTCAACGAGTCCCTTAAACCATTTCTTTTCCGTTGTTTTTCCAAGGACAGGAGAAAAGCCAGAGCTAACAGAATAACTGCTCCGTAGATTGTAATACGCGAAGGCAATAACAACTCCAAAAATTGCATATGTAGCATATGGTGCAAACGACCAATGAAGATAACTCTTACTTAATGCCCATATAACAGCTTCTCTTGATCCGCTTTCCAGGCCTGCACTAAGCTGGGGCTGTACAGCAAATCTAAGCGGCTCTACTGGACCCCAGAACACAATGCCTGTTCCAATGCCGGCACAGAGTGAAATTGCAAACCAGTTCCACAGACTATATTCCGGCTTTGCATCTTTTCCGCCGAGTTTTACATTCCCAATCGGATGAACCATAATAAAAACCATAAACAACACAAACGCCAGTGTTGCCAATGAGACAAACCAACTACCATTTACCATCAATGAAACGAAGAAACTGTTCAACGCTGAAATGAACATTTCCCCGTTTACCGTTCCAATTGCAATCAGGGTTACAAATATAATCACCGGAATTAAGATAACGCCTGGTCGGAGCCCTCTCTCCATTGCTTCCCTCATTGACAGATTCTTGCTTTTGTTGTTACCCATATCCACTTCTCCCTTCACAGCTTTTCACGCCGCTTTTCAAGCCTTAAATTGTCGTTACATCCTTATCTGAGTAATAATCCTCTATCACCGAGGAAATCATCATCGATACCTCATCGCCAATATATCTTGTATGCCTATGCGATGAGACCTGACTAATAAAGGCAACAATCATATACCTGATTCCTTCGCCTTCAAGTTGATAAAAATATCTTCTGTTCTGCTCCTGATTCTCATATCTGATCTCAAAGTAGTCTGTTTTCCACCATGGGGCAGGCACATATACATATCCTTTTGTCCCGGTAATAATCAGCTCTCCTTCTGATTTAATCCCCTTGCCGACTTTAATTGAGGCAACAGCATCCGGGAATGTAAAGCATATCCTGGTGAAAATATCAAATTTTGACTTTTCATTTGCATATTTTGTTACGATCTGTTTATTGCTATAGTTTGTTCCCAAAATTTGAAACACAGGGAGCATAGCAACAGTTCCCCAGGCAGTTAAACTATTCCATGATCTTTTTTCGTTTTCAATCGAACTAAACTCATCTTCACGCAAACTAGTGCATGTAGCATCTACAGATATGACTTTCCCAATCACTCCACTTTTAATCATCAGCAGCATCCGTGCATATGCTGTCGAGTATGCCGTTTTAAGGCCTTCTACTAATAAGACATTGTTTGCTTTCGCAAGAGAATGCAACTCCTGCACCTCATCTGGATGTAATGCAATCGGCAATTCACAGAGCACGTGTTTGCCAGCATTAACGGCAGCTTTAACTTGTTCGTAGTGCAAATTAGGTGTGGATATCACATATACTGCATCAATAAAATCTTTGATTTTCTCAAAACTGTCAGCAATAATATCTATGTCTGAAAAATCTTCATCTAATGTTGATGTCTCATCCGTCACCATTGCTACAACTATTGCTCCGTTGACATAGGTACACTCTTTGACAAATTTTTTTAAAAATCTGCTTTCGCCAATGACTCCTATTCGGATTTCTCTATTTTCTGTGCGTATTTCTGAACTTGATACACCTTCCGTCCTGTCAAGATACACAACGCTGCAGTAGTCACACAGATAATCAAATTTACCTTTCCAGTCCGATCCGATTGCGAATATGTCTATTCCATATCGATTTATATCGTCAATCTTCTGGCCTTCATATTCCTCGATTATGATTTCATCAGCGAGTCCTAATGCCCTAACGCCTTCAACTCGTTCCATGAACGACTGTTGTACATTAATCTTGCCTCGGGTCTTGTCAAAATCATCAGCAGTTACACCTACGATCAGATAATCTCCGAGAGCCTTCGCTCTTTCCAGAAGCCTGATATGTCCATAATGAAGAAGATCGAACGTACCATATGTGATTACTTTCTTCATAATGCGTCCTCTGTGCCAGAATGATCCGTAAATCTATCACCTGATAAATCAAATTCGAAGTACCACCGTTTCTCATCCTCAGAGACAAGTTTCCCACCATTTAGGAGATGAACTTTATAAGATGGATAGTTATACTTCTCCGCTGTGGAAAACACTTCTTTAATGCCTTTCAATTTTGCTTCTCGCAGCAATTCGGAAAATAGTTGATTTCCGTACCCTTTCCCTCTTTCTAATGGATCAATAGCAAAGCCGATATTTCCTCCAAATAATCTGGATTGTTCAGTTGCTCTTTCTCTTAATTTTCCATACCCAATTGGTTTGTTATTAACAATCAGCCAATATGTCCATTGCTTAACATATCCCTCCGGGAGGTTTTCACCCAGAGACCATTGATGCTGTATTATAAGCCATTTCTGATAGTCAGAATAGGTCATCCCGTTAACATGATTTTGAAATGCATTCTCATCCGGGCCGATCCTTTGTAAAAGGTCGTATACTTCAATTCCATCATTAATTGATAGTTCTCGTATCATTGCAATCACCTGACTCACCTATTTTAGAATTCCTCGTCTAACTAAGTCATCCAATGCATTAATTAAGACATCGTAGTCACCTGTCGTTAAGCATCCAATATGTCCTACTCGGAAAACCTTCTCGCCAAGTGCTCCCCCATTCGGGCAAACCCAAATACCATACTCATCCTTCAGCACTTTGCATATTTCCAAGGCAGAGACATTATGAGTCTCAAGAGATGTGACAGCATTGGAGAAAGACTCTGAATATATTGATAAAGGCAAATCCTTTATTCTATTCCGAAAATAAGATGCTAAATAAGCAATCTTTTCTTGTTCACCCGTCGCTCCACCGTTTTCTTTTATCTCGTGTAATCTGGCATTTATCTGAAGCAAAACTCCAACTGCAGGCGTAAATGGTGTCTGTCCACGCACGCCATCCTTAAGTGCATTTTTTAAATCAAAATACAAGGATTTCACTTCGTTGCTTTGTACGCGATTTACAGCATTTGCAGAAAGGACAATTATCGAAATTCCAGGTGGGCATGCAAGCGCTTTTTGAGATCCTGTTATCATGACATCAGCCCCTGTTGCTTTCATATCAAATTCGTCCGCCAGAAAAGAGCTGATGGCATCTACGATTAAAAAACAATGATTTCTCTTACAAAAATCAGCAATGAGATTTGTGTTATAGTGTACGCCAGTTGATGTTTCATGAATATTAACCAGAAAGCCTGTGAAGCCTTGATTCTCAAATGACCCCAGCTGTGATTCCAACAAATTCTTACCAGATTCAACCTTTATTTCCTCATGCGGTATTTCATGAATCTTGCATATGTCTACGAAACGCTGTCCAAAGCTTCCTCCATTTACAATAAGAACCTTATCGTCACGTGTAAAACAGTTCATCACTGCCGCTTCCATGGATGCCGTACCTGATCCGGTTATAAATAGAGCTCTTGCCTCTTGCTCTGCATTTGTGAATTCTTTAATTAGTCCTTCATTCTCTAAGAGAATCTCCGAAAACTCAGGCGTTCTAAAATATGGAACATTCATTCCACCAATTTGCCTAACACGATCAGATGATTGAACAGGTCCTACTGTAAAATTAATCATAAAATATTTCCTCTTATACTCAGAGCTTCAAAAACTCAACAATACGTTTCGAGCTGTTTCCATCATGATGCTCATAAATAAAATCAAACAATTTCTTTCTGTCTTCTTTGTATGTATCGTTTGATTCTGCTATATCACTGATAAATTGTTTCAAACCCTTAAAATCTATTATTCTAGGACCCGCAAGATATTCGTCTATATTATCAACGCAAACTCCCTTTTTGTAGCTTTCCATGTCCGGAAGAACATATCCGATAGGATTATTTGTGTGAAGATATGAATACGCCACAGATGAATAATCACTTAACAAAGCATCACTAAATTTCATCATTCTGAAGGTATCCATTCCACGTTCCTTAACTGATTTCGCATCCAACCATTTTATGTTATCTGTCTCTTCAAGCTCCTCAATAAGATTCAGGTTTTGCATCGGATGCAATTTAATAACCAACAGAACACCTTTTTCTTTTAAGTATTGATCCAGTTCTTTATACATTTCTAACGAAGTAATCAATGGAATTCCGTAAGGCAAAACTTCGTCAGAATCATGTCTGTTAAAATCATTAGTTGCTCTGAATGTTGGCATCCAAAGAATAATCTTTTGGGTTGTATCAATCCTCAATTTATCGAATTCATTCGGTATTTCCTCAGAATAGAAGATGTCCTCAGACGGGAACCCCAAATGAATCAGTTTCTCACATGGAAAAGGTAGTGACCACTCATATGCCATTATTGAATCAACGTTCGATGATGGAGACAATAATAGATCATTTTCTCTTGCTGCCATATTGGCTCCATGAGCGTCCTTAAGCCCAAACGAGCCATGGGTAAGATAAAAGTTGATTTGTTCTTCCTTAACTTTTTTTGTCACAACATCATCTGCAAAGAAAACTTTAGCAGTACAGATATCATAGGCTTTCTTTAGCGACGGGCTATTGATTTTATAGGCAAATACATTTTCAGGAAGTTCCCTATTGCATTTATTTTTCAAAAGCCACACTATTCTATATTTCTTGTTATATCCATTCCGTATTAAAAAGTCATAGAATGGACCGCCATTACAGTCAAAATCATTATGGCTTTCAATAATGATCTTATTCTGGATATCTTTATTCTTGAAAAGGGCTATGCCAATTGTCAATACACATCTATTAAGAGGCAGTAGCACCTTATTCCTAAGTATCATCCGCCACACATACTTCCGCCCATATTGCTTTACCCTATCCTTATACTTTTGAATTGCGTTCATCTTTTAATCCTACCCATAATCGTTTTACTCAGCATCCCTATCTGCTTAAAATTCATCCCTATGATCACTGCCAAGCACGCCACTTGTCCAACGTACATATGCCCGTTCATATGCTCAAACACAACCTGCAATCCCAGTATTCCATACACTACGCAATCCAGTATCCAGTTCACTCTGAACTTGATGTATTTCCGTGACATCACCAGTCGTGCTGCCCACATCACAAGATAGGCAATCGCTGTAGCTATTGCTGCTCCGAGAGCTCCCATAAGCGGTATTAAGATTACGTTTAGTACTGTATTAACTACCGCCGACAGCACAGTTGTTGTAGCTATCGCCTTTGTCTCCTTTACCGCGCTGAAGATGCTGCCTATGATGATGGTTAGTGAGTTGAACATGACGGAAAGAAGAAGCACGGATGAATATTGCCACGCCGCGAAGAACTCCTTTGCGTATAAAAACTTTGCAAGCGGTATGTTCAGTATTATTAGTACACTGCAGACCGTGACGATCAGGCTGTTATAAACCTCATACGTCTTTGAGAAGAAACCATCCTTATCTTCCGGATCGAACTCCTTGATTGCCGAGAGGTTCCAAGCCTGTGAGAACACAGTATAGCAAGTCGCAAGTATAGTCGGAATCTTAGATGCAACGGAATAAATGCCGTTCTCGCCTACTCCACAAAAGTATGTCACAAAATAACGATCCAGGAATGCGTTAATCCAGAGAGCGATATTGTTGAAAATCAGCGGAATGCAGTATGCCCGCATTGCCTTCATTGTCTCTGCGTCACAAAGATTCCTGATATAAACTTTACCTGGTTCTCGGATCACAAGGATGCAGTAGATACTGGCAACCAAGGGTCCGAGCACCAAGGAGATCAGATAGCCGATGATCCCGATCTTAATAACCAGAAGAAACAGAATATTGCTTAGGATCAATGCTAACGCTGATATAATTCCTGCAACAGCTACCTGTCTGACCTTATCCACACCCCTCAAATAGTTTGTAAGTATCTGATAAAGTGCGGTGCTAAAGAAATAGAGCAATACGAATAGGTAGTAGTATGGCGGCCAAGCCAAAAACCCTGTGAGCGCCACGATACCAAGGCCAATTCCACACCAAAGTGATCCGATCAGCAGTACACGTATTCCGTATGAAAGGACTTCCTCCTGGTTACTCTTCCGTTCAATCGAGAATCGGAGAACAGCTTCTGCGATGTTTATGGTCAACATAAAAATCAGCAACGTAGCTGTAGTCGTTATTAAATCAGCTGTCCCATACTCCTCAGTACTCAGTACATTTGTATAAAGTGGAACTAATAGGAAAGACAGAAACTTTGTCCCGAACGAACTGATTGCAAATATCAGCGTATTCTTTCCCAGATACTTATATTTCTCGTTCATAGAACCCCTTATCAGGTTTTGATTATCATCCTGTCAACTTTCTTTAGTAGATGATCAAATACTACTGCAAATCCTACCGTAATTAGTAAGCACATAGCTACAAATACATAATTCATCACTCCAGCCGGAGTATAGAAATACGAAATGATCAGCATTGGAAGCCTTTGCAGGATATAAATGCTGAACGCATGCTTTCCCAGAAAATACAGTATATTGCTTCGAGTCTCAAAATGTGCCATGAACCAAACAACCAGCAATACAAAAAAGCAGGAGTTCAGATTCATAATAAAGTCGTTACCTCTAAGCTTGTATGTCAGAAGTATCGGAATAACAATAACC
Organism: Blautia sp.; assembly: GCA_017463155.1. Classification (GTDB taxonomy): domain Bacteria; phylum Bacillota; class Clostridia; order Lachnospirales; family Lachnospiraceae; genus Blautia_A. The sequence continues at coordinate 92,352 of JAFTPT010000044.1, read as the reverse complement.
AATAGAGAGATCAAAGATTTTTTCTTTAACAGTCTCTCAAGCTCATCCTTATAGACAGCTATCCACATACCAAGCGCATATGTCACAACAGTCGATACAAACCGGCTGGGCAGTCCAGTAATCTGTGCGATGACAACATAAGCTACGGAACAAACTGTAACTGCCATGGCAATAGCTTTATAGTTATCCTTAAGTGCTACAGCCGCTAAATACGACACCAGGTACATCACAAGAATTGTGAATATGTACCAGTTGCTGTTTCCGATACCGGTAATACCAATGAAGCTCCCTGCAATCTCCCATCCACTGTAATGGATAGCCAGCAATGAGTTTGCCACCAGAAAGAGAATAACTGCTATATCAAAATTCACGAGTGTCTTTAACAGACGGTTCCTTGGATATTTATTAAGGTACTGTACCCCCCCCCCGCATGATTTTCAGCATTACACCGAAACCAGAAAATGCGAGGAATGTTGTTACCACCCACTGGTTATGGAAGTTCTGAAAATGGCGGTAAAGGGAATCCAGAAGATTACCGGAGAGAGACAGGTACTGAGTGCTATGGCTGAAAAAGATCAGGAGCACAAAGATGCCATTGATAATTGTGGTTGAGCGCTGAGAGAGAAACGGCTCTGCCACCATCGTCCCTTGTTTTATAAACTTATCAGCAATCGATCCCTTACCATTTGTTGTTACACAAGTTGAAAGTAAAATAACAGCGGCTAAGGCCACAATAAATACAATCATTGAACTCTCCTTGCTGCAGTTACAACTACGCTGCTGGTTCGCGATCTATCTGAGCCCCTTGTGATCCTAAAGAGTCTTTTTCTCTTCTTCATGAGTACTTCGTCAGAGAGAAGTAATTGATCTTGTGGATTAACTAATATACAATACCAGGCAATAGCTCTGTATGAGATCAAGTCAGCATTAATCATATTCAAAGCAGCAAAGATTACCAATGCCCACAAGATGTATCTATTTTTATAATATGTTGCCTTTTGTGTTATATATGTTAGTGCTACAATAACAATGATTCCTACAACGAAGCCATTCTGGATGAACAGTGAAACATATCCGTTATCAACAGTTACGGTATTTAGCGCACCATTATAGGTAGCTGCATCCTTCCCCATTCCTATAAAATGAATACCGTAGTACTTAATCGCTTCACTAGCCATAGAAATCCTATGGTTAAAAAAGACATCCAAATATTGAAGTGTTGAAGAACTTGAAGTATATAGAAGACTTACAGCAAAGCTAATTATTGCTGCACCAATAAATGAATATGTCAATACACTGCGTTTTCCTGTCTTGTGCCTCGATATCTTTCCAAGCTTCTCTCGAATCTTGATTCCATAAAAAACAATAATCGCAACAAAAGTAACAACAAATACGATTCGTGAGCCAAAATTATAGAACAGGTATATATTGATCAGCGCAAAGGCAGTATTGAGCCACAGCGAGATATTTCCTTTCGTCCATCCTATGATCAATATATACACCATCAGGAAAGTTACAGGCACCTGATTAGACACAAGAAAGCCCATTGCATGTCTTACATATTCTCCCGCAAAGAAACTGCCAGCATAATTCCCGATCCATCTCGTACCGACATTATCAGGAATGATTCCCACCTGGCTGGACAAGATAACAAACAGATATGTTGCAACAATAGTAATTACCGTAGTCTTAAATATAGTGCTAAGATCCCTATTTTTTCCCGCCATCAGGATAAAAATAATAAATAGAATACCAATACCACCATCATAGAAAAGAACAGTTATTACAGTTATTCCAAGCGTAACCAGTCCAAGTATCATTCGTGTTTTGTTCATCTTGCCTGATCTCGAGACACCTAACACCGCAAATGCTGCCAGGTCAAGATAACGCATCACAGTCAATATGGTACTGTAAGGCTGCAGTAATGAATACTGAGATTCTGCCAAAATGCCATTAATCAAATATAATATATATAAAATATAGAAAAGCCTGTTAAGACTGCGGCTAGATTTCTTCATCGCCAAGCTCCTAGTTTCAATAACAGCGGTTTATTTCGACACAACTTGATTAACAAGCCTAATTGTAAGCAAAGCTATTCTTCTAAATTGTTCTTTGCGTTAATACATCTATCAGGTTCTTGGTAGAGGCTTCCCATGACAATTGCTCTACTGTGCTTCTTCCTTGCTTTTTTAAATGGCTTAAAAGATTTGGATCATCCAATAAAACCTTTACGTTGTTATACATGGCGTCTATGTCATCAGACTCACACACCATCATGTTCTCACCATGTTCACCGAGATCAAGCACAAATCCAGTATTTGTACCTACAACTGCGCATCCACACGCCATTGCTTCTATTGGAGTAAGTCCCCAACCATCTGAATGGCTCGGGAAAAGGAAAATATCAGACTGCTGATACAATTCAACCAGGATTTCCTTGCTTGGATCTTGATAATACTCTATATATTCAGGAAGGTTGCCATTATCCCGCAATCCAAACATAATAAAACGAGCACTTGGATACTGTTGCTTAACTTTCTCAAATACCATTAACCCGTCGTTCACACCCTTCACCGGATTATCATGGTTCATCATCAAAATTGTTTTTGATTCTTCTGAAGAACTTATATTCCGGGGTGCATCGACATGTGGTTTAAAGAGCTCGGTATCCAATCCGTTATAGACAACCGGAAACGGGCCGATACCGAGGTTTTCCTTTAATTGATTATTAATCCATGTTGAGATAACAATCTTATTTAGCGGAAGTCTATAGCTTTCAAGACACAACACCTTATTATCCCAAATCTCAAAACCTTGAACAAAATACCATTTCTTTCCGCACTTTTCAGACAATCTACTCACATCAAATGCAGTTGCCCACATTGTTGCAATAGTATGATCAGCTTCCCGAATATATTTGCTATTTATTTTAGGTACCCATATTATTTCTTCCTTTTTATTTTTTTCTTTTATGGTTTTAATCGAACAATACAGTTGATGTAAATTATTTACTAATCTACTATGGTATCTATGCAAATTATTTGATATTAATGAGCAATATATTACAGTATCTATTCCTCTTTCGTTCAAAAGTTGAACATATTTTTTTACTATTTGTATCCCGCCTGAATCTCCAAGCCCCGGAAGAATGAAGTTTACTTTCATTCACTTTTTTCCTCAACTATCTAAAAGAATTCCTTTGCAAAATGCACTTAGTTTTTCTTTCTTATTATCTTCATATACAATTATGCGGAGCAATAACGCAGCTTCTTTTTTTATTAGTCTCAGTAATCCATATGACCTATGTTTCTTATATAATCTCTTTGTATTTCTAGCGAGATAATATATCCTTTTCGGTTTTTCGTGGTATACAACTATCTTTTTCCACAAAAATCTCCTGTTTTCTCCCTGACCTACCTCATGCAACAAACCAAAATGATTAACTCTTATTATTCGGAACCCAACTTCTCGCAAACTATAGCAAATATCAAAATCTACACAATCAATGAAAAAGTCCTCATCATATCCTGATGTTTTTTTATAAGCATCTACACTTGTTAGCGCTCCGGAAGTAATACAGTATTTCACGTCAATCTCTGCTTTAGATTGTTTCTCGTACTTAGAATCTTCAAAATTTCTATCTTTAATTAAACATGTAAACATTCCAACATTCGAAGGCATTTTTATAGAATTCCTATATGCATCTATTATTCCCTTTTGTAGTAAGGAATCTTGATCCATAGACAGAACCCAATCATACGAGTTTCTATCTGCGTATTCCATTATTCTTGCTAGTGCTGTGGCAATACCTGCATTTTTTTTGTTTCTATATAGTATCAATGAATCGCAATATTTCTCTATTAGGCATTCGATTTCATTGATATTTTCAGACCCATTGTCAAATATATACACATCTTTAACTTGCGAATGAATAGCGTCTAAACACTCTTTGAATCTGTCTATTGATGGATTATATGTAACAATCCCAGCAAGAATTTTATAATTATTGCCACTCATAACTATCCCATACTCCGCAATCTTTCATACATCTTCTGATATGGAAGATTCACCTTAAGCAATCTTTTCAAAAAACCAGTCTTCCATCTGCACTTAAGAAAATCTTCTTTCATCTGCTTTGGGTGAGCCACATAGTAAGTCACACTTTTCGGTGCCGCCAACTTTTCCGTCATGCCCTCATCGTAGAATGAAATATCACCGAACAGCTTAAGTTCCTTCATTGTTGGCTCTTCGCCTACAGATTGCAGTCCAACAAAATATTCATCCGGCCCACAACTCAGTATCCCCAGCAATTCGTCACTCGAAGCATTTCTTACAAAATCGATAGCGCCGTCCTGTATTCTTCTGATCTTCTTTAAATCTTCAGTTGGTTTTCCGTCAACTTCATATTCATAAGGATATCGTTCTGCTACTACTCCATCCTTATCAGCCACATACCTTTTTACTGAACCGCCTTGCTCTAAGAACAATGTTTCAAAGAGACCCACAAAGGATCTCCGCGTATCAGTTGCATTCGGGTCATGCTGAAAATCAAATAGATATCCATTAAGATCTAACTTGACATCCGGAAGCATATTCTTTGTATAGAAGTCTGCCACAGCCAGATAGAAGCCTGTGATATCATGTTCAATACTAAGCTGTCCCAGCACTTGCTGCAGATACCGCTGCATACTTCCACCATACCCAATATCTACAACAGCAAATCGCCCCTCAACACTATTCTCTGCAAGATACTGTTTCAGTAGTTCATATTCTTTCTTAGAGTTCTCAATGATATCTGGCTTAATGGTCTCTATCAGCTTTCTCAGCTTTTCATCGCTTTCAATTGTGCTTCGATCGAATGCCGCGTCTGGTTGTAAGTCACACTCCTTTATCTGACCGACATAGTTATTAATCTCCAACCCCAGACCATCAAATACAGATGTAAGGCTCACGAGTTTAGCGTTAACAACCATCTTCAGAATAGTTTCGTATGAACAATCCATCCAGAGAACCGGTCCTCTAAGGCTGCGTCGTGATACCTCAAGATATCTTGTATCAGTGGTTTTATCATCCACACAAGCCTCATACGCCTGTTTCATGATATAGCCATCCCTGGCGAAGAAGAATACCTTCCTAATCCCTCTCCTCACAGCCTCATCATGAATCCAGTTGACATATCCGAATAATAGCTTTCCAAACTGCGAATAGCCGAATTGATAATAAGGATCCGTTGAATACCGTGATGAGTTTTCTGATTCTGATTCTGACTGTGGCGTATGTCCTGATGTGACCGATAACGCAGGCCTCGGAAACGTATTGTTGATGAAGTGATTGAGATAATTCACCTCAATCTTCTCATTCACATCATCCCCACGGAATTCTATATTCTTGAAGTGTCGTGGAATTCTTACTGCCTTTATACCGAGTTTCCTCGGTTCCTCATAATCGCCTTTCTGCGAATCACCAATGTGGACAATTTGCTCCGGTCTAATCTGCTCGTTCTCAAGCAATTCCTGAAACAACGTGCCATTGCTTTTGACCTTCTGCTCTTCGCTTGATAAGTAAAGTTGCTTATATCCGCTGTATCCGTTCTTATTCAGCAGCTCCTCCACAGTCTTCTTTGGCCAGTACATATCAGAAGTGATATATATCGTCTTCCCGGAATCCAAACATCTACGGTAAACATCTGCTACAGCCTGATTGGGAACGATTGCCTTGAGCTCTGTATCCATCTCAAGTTCTATCAGCTTCTGTCGTTCTGATTCTGTAAAATATGAGTAGATATCCTCTATCGTGACCTCAACTTTTCCAAGCTCTGCTCGCGCCCGCTTCTCTGCCTGGATTCTTTTCTCTCTGAAGTTTTCCCCTACCGTCTTTACCATAATAGAGAAGATATCCGTGGGTTCTTCCACATTCCTCTTCACTAACGTGTCGAATATGTCGAAGGATATATAATCATAATCTTTTATTGATTCGTACAGTGTTTCAGCTTCTATCGGTTTTCCGGAATTCAGTTTTTTCTTTATAGCTTTCTTAACTGTCTGCTCAATACCCACTGACTACCTCACCATCTCGTCCACAATCTTTGAGAACTCTTTACAGAACCGTTCATTGTTACTTGTCAATCCTGATTTCATTACTCGGATGGTATCGTCATATTTCTCCAGTGTTTCCCCGAGCTTACTTGCATCCTCAACAACGATAATGTTCCCTTGGCGCTCAGCAACCTTCCGACAGAAGTCCACCTGATGGTCGTTAACATGCTCATCGAATTCATGCTTGCGCGGAACCACAATGGGAACCTTGCCTATCTGGAGCGGCATGATGAAAGAACTAGGACCGCCGTGTGTGATTACTATGCGAGCATCTGCCACATTCTTAATCATCTCACTATACGGAAACAACTTCTGCCAGCGGCTGTGTTTGGGTTCATATGTACTAAATCCGGTCTGAATTACAACCTCTTCGTCATGCTCATTCGCCCATTTATCCATATACTCAACAAGCCGATTAAACGGTTGCTCATGGGTTCCAACTGTTACGAATATCATTTTCTCGTCTCCTGTCCTAACTGCTCCAACACAGGAGCACGAGTCATTAAAAAATTGATCCCAAATTCACTGCCTTCGGATAAACCTGCTTCATTTCTTCCCATTCCACGATAAACTTATCTGTGACTGGGTAGCAGAGTTTGCCGCTGATAGTGCTCTTGTCAATCCGATCGAACACTTCAATGTACACTGTCTTAGCTCCCATAAGTTTACCAATCCAGAAGAACGGTATAGCCGGAGCCGCACCAGAGGTGATGATCAGATCAGGCCGTTCCTTGCGAAGTATTTTAATAGCTCTGTGTGTGTTAATGCAGAGAGCCTTGATACTTCTATTACTCGGATAATACACAGGATAGAACTTCTCACCAGCTAAGAGGGAGCGAGCGTCTTCCTTATCGAAAGTACACCAGAAGCGTTCCTTATCCTTCCAGAAAGGCTTCAGCATATATAAATGGGTGAGATGTCCTCCAGAGGATCCCACAAAACAAATCTTCATTATCCTATTCCTTTCCGTAATCTATCCGTGTGTTCATCGCGGCTTGCCGCGCAGAGCCGGGTAACTTACCCACCAATCGCTCCAGCCAGAACTTAAGAAGACCTTGTGGTTATCAAGATCGTGGTAAGAGACCAAGCTATGGCTGTTATCAACCGATTGTTTCATTTCCGGTGTTTCGGGATCATAAGCTCTGCGGCTACACTTCACTTCGTCTACGGACACTCTCCCTCGCTTCGCCCCCTGTCCATCCATCTTAAGAAGGTATCAACATAGCTCGGGGCATAACAGTAGTTTGCTTCATATGAACTGTGCTGAGTTTGGATTGCTTCTTTATTGGGAGAGATTGGTTCGTAACCTCTTGCACTCTACCTCTTGCACTCTTTTACTCCTATTGCCCCGATTTCCTTACAGGTCCTCGTTTTCCACAGCGCGATGATAAGTACACCGGTACCCTTGATCTGGTTGGCTGTAATCTTATCCACCTCTGCGACTTCGCTCCACTACGGCTACGGACGTCTTCCCTCCCTGCGCTCGGTCATCCGCTCCTCCGCCTCCGTTACGCTCCGTCGATGTCCACAATTGCGGCTACGCCGCGGGCTTCGCCCAACTATTCAACCGCAGCATTCAGCTCTGTTCCTGAACCGTCTGAGGGGTAGCAGTGCCATTCTTCTTCGGTATGCATCCTGCAACAATCAGCACCCCTGCCAATCCAATAACTATCCACTTATACTTAACTATCTCCCGTATCCACCCGCCAACTCCAGCTATGCTCATGACTTCCTTGCCCAGATACATATCAGCACTTACCACGCTCGTCCCTTCGTCTGCTAAGGAACGGACTACCAGCGTCTTCTCTCCTGCTTCTCCGACTCCCGCGTTCCCGGTACTCTCGTTCTCACCCTTCTCACCCACTCCACCGTCCCCACCACTCAAGTTCTCATCGGGAACCGTGGAAACAGTAGAACTGATAGAACTGATAGAGCTAGAGGATCCGGTGGAGACAACCTTATGCATAGCTTCAACCTTACCCACTATATACGCTACGTTATCTCCCGCCTCTACCTTATCAAGGGGAGCGGATGTATTGATGAGTACGAGAGATCCTTTGGTAACCTCTGGGTGCATACTCTCACTGATCATCACAAATGGACGTAATCCCATGCCCACACCCACCAGACTAACGATACCCAGAACTACCAGTACACAACAAAATACTGTGAAGATATTAGAAAAGGTTGTTCTCACTGTTTTGTTCATTTTCAATCCTCAAGGCTCTTTTCAGACACAGCACCAATGTCTTTAATCACCTACCGCTGTCACAGTGGTACTCCAAATATCGGATGCGGATGCTTCTGATGAGAATCCATCAGTTTGCACTGCATAAGCAATTACCTGTACTTCGCCACTAAAGTCCACAAGCTCGTCGAAATCATAAAACTTCGCTTCAGCAACCATTTCAGCTGTTGTTTCTCCAGATTCAATCGCCCCGGCTTCTCCGTTTTTAATGTATTGGTAAACCAGTCCCTCAGTATCAACCTTCTGCCAATTTCCAGTAGGACTGATACTTAGGATAGGCTGTCCGCTTATATCCGGGATGATCAGTTTGACGAACACATAGCAGTCCTTGGAGCCGGTATTTGTCACCTGAATACTCAACGGAGTTGTCTGGTTGGGTTCAATCAGAATTGCTTCATCAGATCCCGTATCAACAGCCAAATCAATACCGACCGTTCCCGCTTCCATATAGTATTCCTTGGCATCTTCCTGCTTATCTGTGAGGATGCCGAGGAGATTGCCTACGAATAGAAGTATGAGCAGGGATAGACCGGCGGAGATTGACAGGATTCGCTTATGGGTTTTCATTTTCTTGCTCCTCCATAGATTTATGTAAGCTGGTTGAAGTCAGTAACAAGATATTGTGGTTTTGGGGTAATTTCGACTGTTTCTACTGTCACCGGTTGCTTTTTGATCTAACAGCGGTTTCCAGAGATTTTACATAGATATTGTGGTTGATGGAGATCTCGGCTACAACATCTATGTAAACCCTTGATTTCGGTATTCAACCACTTTCGAGCGTTTCGGTTAACAAGCAAATCTTATGCCCCGTACATAGATATATGGCCCGATGATTCCAATCGCCCATATATCTTGTATAAGCTCATAATAAGCTACCACTTTCCGTACCCCCGTGTGGTCATTCCTTCTTGTTCCTCATACATTAGGATTCTTTGTGTACATTCCTTGGAAGGTTCTCCCCGTCAACGACAAACAGGGGCAATATTACATCGCCCCTCTGCCTGTCAATACGATCCAGACTGTTTTTAATAATATCTTGATATCCTGCCCCATACTCCAGTTTGTGATATACTGTGTATCCAGCTTTACCACTTCCTCAAAATCCGTAATCTCAGATCTGCCGCTCACCTGCCACATACCGGTAATCCCGGGCTTGCAGGCAAGTCTGGCTCTGTGATGGAACTCATATCTTTCCCACTCATCCACTGTGGGAGGGCGCGTCCCCACAAGGCTCATTTCTCCCTTGAGGACATTGAAGAATTGCGGGAACTCATCCAGACTGGTCTTCCGGATAAACTCCCCGATGCCGGTCTTATGCGTGCCATCCGGAAGGATCTCGTTTCCTATGATCCGAGGGTCAAAATCCAGCTTGAACATAGCGCCGCGGCTGTCTTTCCACAGATCCTTTTTCCGTTCCTCAGCATCCATATACATGGACCGGAGCTTGTAGATCTGGAACTGTTTCCCGTTTCTGCCGATTCGAGTCTGCTTGAAGATGATCGGACCCGGACTCTTCCGCTTGATCATCGGCCCGACGATCAACATGATCAATAATGCAATCAGGCTGCCGACCAGGCCGCCCAGAATGTCCAGACTTCGTTTGGCAAGCAACTGTACCGGCGTCGCGTAATTGATGGATGTCGTCAGAACCGTTGTTCCACCAATTTTCTCAACAAACTGCTTACTTCCTTTCCTGGTCATAGCAGGTACATGATAATGAATTGGAACAGCCATGGTATGGCAGTCATCCATAAGCTTGGCGATACCGGGATCCGTTGATGGACAGTCAATATAGATTGAGTCGATCCATTTTTGACTTATGTAATTCGCTGTCTCTTCAAGTGTGCAGACGACAGGTATTCCACCAGCCTGTTCTCTTTGACCTTTGTCAACAACGACCCCGACAATTTCATAGTTCTCCATCAGATGGCTTTCCAGCCGGTCCATCATCTGGTCTGCACTTTCCTCCTGCAGAACGACCAACATTGTCGCTTTTTTGCTCATCAAGGAACCGTGCGCATGGATATATTTCTTCCACGCAATTCTTGTCAAAAAACCGATCAAAATGTGGAAAGCAAAGGTAATAAAGAGTATGAGTCTCGAATAGCTGTCCGCGTTCCTGAGCGTAAACATATAAGCCGTTGCAAGACCAAACACGACAACACAATGCTTGATGGTCTGCATCAGTTCAATATAGTAGCCTCTCTTCAAAACATCATGCATCGTATTCAGGAACATCAAGACAACGGCGTCGATCAAAAAAAGAACAATGCCCAGGTTCCGATACAGGGAGTTCGTATATGGAAAAAAGCCCGATCTGATCAGGCATGCAAACACATATGCCAGCTGTAGGCTCACGAATTCAATTATGATAAAATCGAGATGTTTCGACCACCCTTGTGCGTTTCGCCTGTACATCCTGTTACCTTCCCAAATGATTGTGATGATTGGAAAGCCAAATTCCTTCAAGGAACTTTGCTGCTACACTGTATCGTAAAACCGTCTGCTCAATAATTCTGTGTTTCTGCAGTCACTATTCCAATACTTCAAACTCTATATACTCTTCGCCCTTATTCTTTCCACTATCTGCCGTAAACATGCGATAACGGGCTCTGACTTTGTCACCGCGATGATACTCGTTTTTGAATTCCTCATTGATCGAATATCCAGATAAGGACGCGTTGTGTAATCGCCCTTTGTATTTGACTTTCGTATGAAAAAGTCCATATGTGATCCTCTCCCGGATCACTACGACTCCGGTACTCCAGCTGCTCATAAGCAAAGCCCATCCTTTTCCTGTATCCACCGCACACTCAAACGTCAAAAAAGGCAGCGTTTCGTCATTCACATCGAAATCCTCGATACGATGGCATTCTCTGCCCGTTTTTACGTTATTGGATTTTTCTTTATAACTTGGAATATGCTTTGGCGACTCCACTCCCGGCCCGCCCGGCGATATTCAACCGAAAGGCGCCTGCCTGTAGCCGGCACCCTCTGACAAATTTCTTTGTCCTTTATGTATAAGAGCATGCGCTCTTTGATACCTGTAATTAAAGCGTCCATAGCCTTCTACGGCGCCGTGCTTGCCTTATGGCTTACACAAGCTCTGACAGACTCTGCTGGCATTTTCTTCCAAGCACCCGTGCTTCGTTCAGGAAGCGGTTGCCCTGATGTCCGTTCTCGCAGGTAAATTCCGTACGAGTCTTTTGGGTGACCTTACCTCCACATACAGCGCACCTGGAACTGATGCCTTCCACCAGAGGTTCCAGCACCACGATGCCTTCCGCCCAGGCTTTGTACATAAGCCTCTTGCGGATCTGTGAGCTGAGAGCCATCGGCGAATTCGTGCCGCACCGGCTCATGATCATCCGCAGGCGATCCTCCCTGTATTTGGGGATCGCAATGATCCGGGCGTTCTCTTCCTTGCAAAAGTCCACGATCTCGCGGCTCACCTGATGCGCATAATGGTCACTCAGGTTCTGCAGATGCTGGTAGTACTTGCGGTTGGCCTGCAGGCCTTTTGCCTGATCGATATAGGTCTCCGCCAGACGGATGCGTTCCTCATAATGCCGGCAGCGGTGTACGTACGTCCTGCCGCCGTGGCATGCATGCGTGGCAGCTAGTTCACCTTTTTCATCAAGCACCGCACACATGGCGAATATATCCGTGTTGGTAAAACGAACGCTGCAGATGCGAGGCGATCTTCCATCCTGCTGAAGGCGTTCCTTCAGGGTACGCCCATCAGAGGTTTCCGTCTTAACCGGAATGTGCAGATAGGCAAACTTTCTGTCATGGACCAGGCTCGGTGAAAGGCAGGTGCCGTTCTCCGGCAGTTCTCTTCCACTCAGTTCGCAGCTGACCCACTCCCAGGACTCTCCGTCCCAGAGTTTCAGGTCGATGGATTCATTCGACAGATCCCGGTAGGCCCCTTTATAAAAGGTTACCTGCGGTTCAATCTCGTCCGGATAGATTGGATGCTCCTCGCTCTTGGCAAGCGCAGCCTTGACGGCAATGGCCGCCTTATTGATGGCAGAGCGTCGGATGTACAGCGGGACTTTCTCGTAGGGCAGAGGATCGGAGGGCTCTCTCCCGTCCCTTCCGGGAATCGAGAGGATCTCCAGCTCCCGCTGGATTCCGGTGATGCCAAGTGAAAACAGTTCTTCATGACGACGCAGTAGGTGATAATAGAAGTTCGCCACCTTACGGTAGTATTCCGTTGTCATGTCCAGCAGTTCCGGGTTCGGAACGCTGATCCGCTTCTTCCACGTGCGGATGCTGAAGCCTGTTTTCATGCTGCTGACTCCTGGGTTATGCCTGTCGCATTATAGTAATTATGCGACACGCCTTTTTTGCCCAAATTGCATCTAAACCATCAATAAAAGTCTACATCAAATCGCCTTCAAAGTCAACAGTACCAATTCTAAAAAAGCATTTCTGTTACTTTTCACCAACGAAATTTACAAAACTCGCGCAAAAGATGTGTCTGTTGTTTCGACAATTGTTCCCGGAGCTCAACTTTTTCAAAATTAGGAGTCAGAATAAGGGGTCAAGGTACCTGAAAGCCTTGATTTTAGAGCGCTTGAAAACCCCTGTCGCATAATTACTATTATGCGACACGTTTTTTTTACAAAGCGCAAAGTTATACATCCAAAACTATTTTTGCATTTTCTTTTGATTATGTAATTATTGGTACCTAACGAAACATCGAAACAATTCCCTCATCTTTATGATTATAAAAATCGGGTGAATTGTATGAATATTTGTCACTAGGTGTTACATTGAGAATGAGAACGCTCCAATCCTCTATCCATATAGAATACTGCAGTAACAAGCTCACTGGAATAGCATATTTTTTAACGACTGGAAAAAAACCTTCTTGAAGTTATGTCCGAAATGAGTTGTCTAACAAGTAACCGATGCAGTATGAACTTGTTTTCTGATATTATCATCATTTGTCATGATAATAATCATCAATTCCCAGCATCCTGCCTGATGACTTGAATGACATACTAGTTTGAATCTCGATGGGCTTACATAAGACCGTGATGGGCTAAAATTCCTCTTGACTTTTCCGTCTTTCTGCTATACGCTGTAAGTACATATCTGGGACATTTATCTCGCCTGTTCAGGCAAATACTCCCGTATGCAAAACCATAAACCACATCGGGAGGCGCCCCAGAAGTTCTCTGATTGTAGATTACATGCCGGCATTCTCCCGATGCACGTTCAAGGAAGGAGAATCACCGGATGCACTCAACAACAAAAGCATTAGCCGAACTGAACCTTATTGACAATTTTCTCTTCACTGCATTGCTGGATCACGAGCAATACGGACCTCTGACAGCCAAAAACATACTGGAGCTTATACTGAATCGTGAAGTGATCGTCCGTAAAGTCCATGCCGAGAAAGTTATTATTCCCTTAAATCCCGACCTTCATGGCGTTCGCCTGGATGCAGTGATCGAAGCTGAGCAGACCGAAGTCTCACCCGGAGATGTCTATGACATTGAACCTGAAAACAAACAGAGGGAAAAGCCTCTGCTTCCAAAACGGGCACGGTATTACCATTCGCGAATGGATGGAAAGCTGCTGGAGGCCGGAGCCAGTTACGATAACCTTCCCACCACGTGGGTGATCTTTATCACATCATTCGATCCGTTCGGTGAGGACAGGATGGTCTATACCATCAGAAACCGCTGTGTCGAGCTTCCTGATATGGACTATGATGACGGTGCTGCCACACTGTTTCTTTTCATAGGAGGAACCAAAGGGAATCCGCCTAAAAATATCAAGGATCTGCTTTGTTTTATGGGGGATACCACTCCCCGGAATGCTACGAATCCGAAACTCGCAGAGATCCAGTCATTTGTTGATACGATCAAGACAGATTCATATGTGAAGGAGGCCTATATGACCTGGGGTGATTATATCAGACGAGAACGCGAAGAAGCCGCGGAGGAAGCAACGGAAGAAGCTAACCGGAAAGTAGAAGAATTCAATCGCAGAGCCACAGAAGCCGATCGTAGGGCAAGAGAATCCGATCGCAGGGCCACAGAAGCCGAGACCAAACTGGATAAGGCATTAGAAGAAATCACATATTTACGAAAAGAACTCGAGGCATTTAAAGCGAATTCTTCACAGCCGGATTCACACCATTCATCTTGAGGATTGGGTTGAAGCGTAAGATCGATTCAGTGGAACAAAAGGGAATCCTCCCAAGGATATCAAGGATCTGCTTTGTTTTATGGGGGATACCACTCCCCGGAATGCTACGAATCCGAAACTCGCAGAGATCCAGTCATTTGTTAATACGATCAAGACAGATTCATATGTGAAGGAGGCCTATATGACCTGGGGTGATTATATCAGACTAGAACTCGAAGAAGCCGCGGAGGAAGCAACGGAAGAGGCTAACCATAAAGTAGAAGAATCCAACCGCAGAGCCACAGAAGCCGATCGCAGGGCAAGAACGGCTGAGACGGAACGGGATGAAGCATTAAAAGAAATCAACATATTAAAAAAAGAAATCGAATCGCTTAAAGCTGCTTCCAGCAAGTGATATGCTGACATATTGTCAGCAGTTGATACTGAAGTTCACAGACAGTAATCGTATGCTTTTTCAGAGAAAGATGAGGAAGAGGGCCATCGGCATAGCCGATGGCCCTCTTCCTCATTCCTTCTTCACTTCATCCGTATCCCTTCCCCGAGTGCAAAGGAGTAGATATAGCTTTCTTTCACCTTCCGCCCGGTCATGCGTTCCAGGGCGCAGGCGTAGTCCTCCAACTGGACATGGTACAGATCGATGAGCTTCTGCTCCTCGCCGGGTCGGACGTGGTCGGTCTTATAGTCCACGAGCACGATGTCCTCTCCCTCCAGGAAGTAAGCGTCGATGATTCCCTGCACCAGCACGTCGCGGTCGGTGTCCCATTCCGGGGTGAGCTCGCGTCCGGGTCGGGCGATCATGAAGGGCTGTTCCCGCAGGAGGCTGCCGCCGAGGGCGGCTGCTTCCATCCGCTGGCCGATCTCTGTCGAAAGGAACCGCCGGATGTCCCGGATGCGGACAACACCAGCTTCTTCTGCTCCAAGCTTCTGCTGCTCTACCATTTGATGGATCTGCGTCTCGATGGCCTCATCTGAAGCGATATCGTTGTAATCCAGGCATTCCATGACCCGGTGGTACGCGGTACCACGCGCAGCGCCGGTAAAGTTCTCCTCCTCGGCACTTTGCATAAAGTGCGGGATGATCGGTGCCGGGCGCTCGTCAAAGGCGGCTTCCTCGTAATCCGTGTCCTCGTGGTAGCTGCGTTTTTTGAGCTCGGACACGCTGACCTTGACGGGAAGATCTGCCGGCTCTTCCACGGCATAACGGTAATTGAAACGCTCACGCAGCTGCTGCCGCAGTTCCTCGTCGGCCACATGCTCCGGATCCCAGGAACGAAGGATCTCGCGGTCCATCGCCCGGTCGGCCTCGCCGGCCACGGCGCCCATCACAAGCTCCCGGTCGGTAAGTTCGGTGATCGTAAACGCCGCGTCTGTGTTCCGGAACATCTCGCTGCTTTCCGGAAACAGACCATATTTTCGATAAAGCGGGTCCATCGCAGGATGGCCGGAAAGTGCCGGCAGGATATAGTCCCAGCCGGTTTTCGCCTTCTGCCGGATGCCGAGAGACAGGAGTTGTTCCCGCCGGGAGGCATGGCGCACACAGTTTGTCAGAGGCTTTTCGAGGCCCTTGAGGGTTCCGGTTAGGATCAGCTTTTCCTTGGCCCGAGTGAGGGCGACGTACAGGATCCGCAGCTCTTCGCCCAGCGTCTCGTTCCGCATCTGCTCGCCGATCAGCTTGCGGCAGAGCGATGCAGCCTTGATCCGCCGGTCCGGAAGGACCGCGTCCACGCCGATCCCCAGCTCCGGATGGACCAGCAGAGCGGCGTTTGAATCCATCTGGTTAAACTGCTTGCCAAGCCCCGACACAAACACGATCGGGAACTCCAGGCCCTTGCTGTGATGGATCGTCATGATCTGCACGGCGCCGCCGCCCGCGTCGGTGCGGTTGGCTTCGCCAAAATCAATCTCGTATTTCTGCATCTTTTCGATGTAGCGGATAAAGTTGAAAAGCCCGCGGTAGCTGGTCTTTTCGTATTCCCGGGCCATGACCGAAAGCATGGCCAGGTTGGCCCCCCGCTGAGCTCCGTCCGGAAGCGCCCGGACATAGTATTCGTAGCCGGTCTTCGTAAGGATATCGTGGATCAGCTCATGGACGGGCGTGTAGGAGGAACGACGGCGGAAATCGTTGAGGTTATCCAGAAAACCTCTCATCTTGTGTCTGAGAACCTGCAGCATATCTGCATTATGTAAACCATGAGGCCTCTGCTCATTCACTCCATTGTTCTCTGAAGCTGGCAGTCCAATCCAATCCGCTTCTTCTCCTTTCGGCATCTGCAAGGAAGGATCTGTCATCTGTACCTCTGGTACCGTTATTGTTCTGTCTGCCTTCCTGGATTCATCATCCTGCTCACCTTGTTCCGCCAATTTCACTACGCAATCGTATAGCAGTCCCTCCTTCTGCTGCAGCCGCAGCAGGGCGAGCTCCTCGTTCGTGCACCCGACCATGGGGGAGCGAAGCACGCCGGCCAGGGGGATGTCCTGCCTGGGATTGTCGCAGATCCGCAGATAATCAAGGAGCGTCACGACCTCCGGGGCCGAAAAGTACCCCGTACGGGAGGAACTGTATACCGGGATTCCCATGGATCCCAGCACCTCCGCGAACGTCTCGCTCCACCTTGCCGCGCTTCGCAGCAGGATCACGATATCGCCATAGGTGACCGGTCGGTAGGTGCCGGTCGTCTTGTCCACGACCCTGTCATGGCCGACCATGGCCAGGATCCGCTGGCCGATCGCCAGCGCCTCCATCTCCTGTGCGGAGCGAGGTGTGGAATCCTGATTCTCCCGAGTTATGTCAACCGTACCTTCCGCAATTCCGCCGTCTTCTTCATCTCCCGTCCACTCGTCCTCATCCATCTCCTCCGGGGCGTCGGTGTTTACCAGCAGCACCTCGGTCCTTGTGAATTCCGGGTCCTCCCCCTCGGGGAATCCGGCGGCCGGGTACAGGGCGGCAGCGTCATCGTAGGTGATCCCGCCAAGGTCCTCGCCCATGATCTGCCGGAACAGATAGTTGACGCTTTCAAGCACCGAGGCGCGGCTCCGGAAATTCCGGTGCAGCACGATCCGCTGCTCTTCACTGTCCGCATCGGTAAAGCTGTGGTATTTTTCCATAAAAAGCTCGGGTCTTGCCAGGCGGAACCGGTAGATGCTCTGCTTGACGTCGCCCACCATAAAGAGGTTTTTGCGGTGCTGTACCCAGCCGCAGACCGCCTGCGTGATCTTCTCCTGCAGGAAGTTGCTGTCCTGGTACTCATCCACCATGACTTCGTCGTATTTCTCCGACAGCTCCCGGGCGGCGATGCCGGGCTCGCCCGGATGCTCCGGATCCGGCACCAGCAGGATCTGCAGCGCCAGATGCTCCATATCGCCAAAATCCAGAATGTTCCGCCGGCGTTTTTCCTCGGTAAAACGCTTGTCAAACGCCTTCGTCAGGGACACCAGGGTTTCAAGCGGTCCCTTGCTGCAGGATAACAGCCGAAGCAGCTCGTCCGCCGTGCAAAAGAAGAAATTCTTCCCAAGCTCCTGGACCATCTTTTTCATCTCATCCCGCAGGTCCTTGGCGGCCTCGCGGATCGAAGGATCCTCTTCCTTGGTCTTCTTTCCCGTAAGCCGTACAAAGGACATCGTCCGGAAAGCATCGACCGCTTTGTCAAGCTCGTGGGACGAAACAGCCTCTTTAAGCTCCCCAAGCAGCAGGATATCCTCCCGAGCGGTGTCGTCGTAGAACACAGGTCCGCCCGGGCTAAGTGCCAGATGCGAGACCTCCCGCGCCATGCTCTCTGCCTCCGAAAGGACAGCGCCGGCTTTTTCCCACAGAACGGAAAGCCAGGGCTGCCCGGCAAGTTCCTCCACCGTCGTGATCCTGTAGCTGTCCATGCAGGCCGCAAGCCAGGTCTCCGGATCCGGATGGCTCATGGCGGCCTTGTGGACCGAAAGGATCAGGTCCTTCAGGTCCTCATCCGTCTTGTTAGGGCAGAAGCATTCCACAAAGGTGTCAAACGCCGGATCCTCCTGTGCGTAGGCTTCCTCCAGGATCTGGCTGATCACGTCCTCCTCAAGCATTCGAAGTTCTCCCTCGTCCGCCACACGGTACGAGGGGTCCAGCCCGATCAGGTGAAAATAGTTCTGCAATATCCACGCGCAGAAACCGTCGATCGTGGTGATCTGGGCGCCGTGCACCAGCGTCATCTGCTGCTGCAGAAGCGCGTTCTCCGGATCCTCTGTGAGAGCCTCTTCGAGGGCTTTGGTGATCCGGTCCTTCATCTCGCCGGCTGCGGCTCTTGTGAAGGTCATGACCAGCAGGCGGTTCACCGGCACCGGGGAAGCCGGATCGGTGAGCTTTTGGAAGATCCGTTCCACCAGGACGGCGGTCTTGCCGGAGCCGGCCGCGGCGCTCACAAGGATGCTGCGGTTCCGGAGCGTGATGACCTTCTGCTGTTCTTCGGTAAAAGCGATGCTCATTCCTTGTTCACCTCTTCTCCCATGGCCTGCCAGGCCTCGTCGCTGCTCATCGTATACAGGTTCCGGAACCGGTAGCCGGGCAGCTTTTTGTCAAAGCCGCAGACGCCCTTGTAGGGGCAGTACTCGCAGGCGTTTTTGCTGTCCTTCCGGTAGGGATTTACCTCGGTATCCCCCTCCTTCATCCGGCCGATCAGCTCCCGGATCTTCTTTTTGGCGTAGCGGTTCAGGATGTCGAACTGTTCCCGGCTGGCCACCGGCGAATTCGCGTAAAAGCCTCCGGTCTTTGTAAGTCTGACCGGCAGGGATTCGAGGGTTTCATCCATGCTCTCGGCCACGTGCCGGTCCGCACGGACGAGCCCGTTCATCTTAAGCTCCCTGCGGATGCTCTTTTCGATCGATTCCTCCTCCGCGTCCACGCTGTCCCGGATCAGAGGATCCTTGATATTATAGTAAAAGATACCCGCCGGCAGGACCTCCTTGTCCGGATGCTTTTTCTGTTCGATGGTGAGCGCCCCGTCCAGGTAGATCGCGAGCTGCATCTGCAGGCCGTGATACAAAAGCGTCAGGTCGAACCTTGTGCTGCCGGTCTTGTAGTCGATGATCTTGACATAGACCTTGTCGTCCTCCTCCAGCACGTCCACCCGGTCGATCCGGCCGCCGCCGAACGAAACCTCAAAGCCCTCGGGCTCGAACGTTCCGTTCCGGAGCTGGCTTCGGAGCACCGTGAGCGTCCGGTCAAGGATGCGGGCCGCCCGCTTCACCATGTAGGCGTTCCGCGCACTGTCCGCGAGGATCTGGTTGCCGTAGCCGCCGGTCACCTCCGCGAGGCATTTCTGCATGATCTCCTCCTGCTGTTCATCGGTAAGGTTCTTCCAGGTGAGGCCCCGTTCCTGCAGCTCCAGCGCGAACTTCTCGAGGGATTCATGCATGATATTGCCAAGGTCCATCGCCTTGAATTCATATTCCTGGCGTTCCAGGAGCTTAAGCCCGTAGCGCATGTAGTGGGCAAAAGCACAGGCAGCCATTCTCTCCAGGCGGGTCGCTCCGTATGGTGAGATCTCGCCATAGAGGGCTTTGGCCGCCGCCCGGCTGATGTCGTCGCGGCTTTTCACGGCAAAGGCAGCCTCGGTCAGCTGTGCCAATAATTCCTTGTATTCGGGCGACGTCAGGAACCAGCTGTAGAGCTCCGCAAAAAGCGGGTCCTGCTGCCGCCAGGCCTTGCGGGAAAGACCATCGAGCAGCTCCGGCACCGCCATAAGTGGCTGCTCCGGAATGAGCGTCTCGGTCTCCTGCTCCGCGTCCGGGAACAGGGCTTTGATGTTTCCGATCAGATAGGCCGGCGAGAGCACCTCGCCCGTGCTGCTGCCGGCGCTGTAGGAAAGGCACAGGTACCCGGACGGCTTGGTCAGGTTCAGGTAAAGATAGAACCTTTGGATGCCCAGCTGCTCCCTGGAATCCGGCGCCAGGGGGATCCCCTCCCGGGCAAAGAATTCCCGGTCCATCTCGGAGAGGATACCGCCCCCGCTAACGTTCTTGGGCACGTTTCCCTCGTTGACGCCCACAAAGAACAGGGCCTTGATGTCCCGGAGCCTGGTACGCTCCATATCGCCCACCAGCACCTGGTCCTGTCCCGGTGGGATCAGGGCCACCTTGGCTTTCTGAAAGCCGGTTTCGAGGATCTGCAGATACTCCTGCCGGGTGATCGGTTCATCCCCGAGGATGTCCACCATCCGGTCCAGAAGATCCATCACGATGCCGTAGATCTGGCTGTATTCTTTCTGGAGGGACAGCTCCTGCTCCTCGCGGAACCGTTCCTCCTGCTGCTTTAGTTTTTCCTGGATCTGTCCCCGGACGACAAGCTCGTACAAAGCCGTGCAGTATTCCCTGACGGTACGTCCGTCGTTTCCAAAAGCCCGGGCAAATTCTTCGATCTCCGATACGAACTGCAGCCGCCATTCATTCAGAAGCTCCAGCTCCTCGGGCAGGATGCCGCGGACCCAGTACGTCCACTCCTTCTGCCAGGACGAAAAGCCCCGGATGCCGAGTGCACGGACGTAGTTTTCCAGGCGGTCCACCGCCTCGTCGGTGAGGCCGGACAGCCGGCAGCGCAGATGCCGGAACACGCTCTCGTAGGAGAAGCCGACAAGCACCATCTCCATCGCGGAACGAAGGTACTCGACAAAGGGATTCATAAGGACACTGTGGGTCTCATCGATAAAGCAGGGGATACCGGCGCTCTTAAAGGACTGCCGCGAAAGCGGCGCGTACTCCGCGAGATTTCCGGTGATCACCGCGATGTCGCTGAAACGCATGCCCCTCTCCCGCACGAGCCGCAGGATCTCCGAGGCCGTGTGGTCCATCTCCTCGGCCGGGGACATGTCGCGGCGGATACGGATCTGTTTGCGTTCTCCCTGCTGCTCCTCTGTCACCCTTTCCGGACGATCCGCAGTCGGCGAGGTTCCACCGGGATCGGCGGACGGCGTATCCTGCCTGTCTCCGGCAGGTCTGTCCGTCTCCCTGAACGTCCTGCCCTTGTACCGGAACAGATTCTCCTCCAGGAACCGGAGCGCGGGGGCCTCGCGGAACCGCGTCTTTTCATTATGGAAAAGGAGCACCGGCTCTTCCATGTCGTTCGTGAGGTCCGACAGGACCCGGATCATCTCCCGGCTCATGTAGAACAGCTGATAGGGATTCCCGCGGGTATAAAGGTCCCCGCCCGCGTCCATGGTCACGGTCACCAGGATCCGGTCCGCGAGCGCAAGGAGCTCCCGGATCACCCGCAGCTGCACCGGGGTAAAGCCGGTGAATCCGTCGAACAGGATCACACTGTGGTGGAGCTTCTGCGACAGGGGCAGTACGTTTGCGAGGACGTCCATGACCTCCTCGCCGGTCATGTAACGGCCGCTCAGATATTCCTTGAAGGCCTCGTAGAGTCTTGTGGTGTCCCGGAGCTTTTTTTCAAGCAGGGAGCCGGCTCCGGCCTTTTCCTGCATCGCGCGAAGCTCCGGAAGGCCCACGTCGTACTGCATAAATTCCGAGAAGAGCGATTTGACCTCGTCCAGGCACCCGGGACGGTTCATCTGGCTTCCCAGGTAGGGAAGGTCGGAGGCCAGTTCCTGGCTGAGCTTCCGGATGATCATGCTCTTGCCGGTGTCCTCCAGCATCCGCCGGGTGTCGCCGCCCACCTCCTCGAACACGCGGTAGGCCAGGCGCTGAAAGCTCAGCACATCGATGTTCAGGATGCCCTTTCCGGGGCTCATGCCGACCACGTTTCTCTGGGTCTGGAGCGTAAACTGCTCCGGGACCACGATATAATAGAGGACCTCCGGGTGCTGGTCCGCTTCCCGGAGGATCCTCTCATATGCATAATGCGATTTGCCGGCGCCCGAGGCGCCTATGATAAACTGAAGGCTCATGCGTCATTTCCTTTATGATATATCGTCGGAAGTCTCTGTCACGCTGCCTTGCGCGATCATGCTTTATTTCCGGCTGCGGGACGGATCACGTCCAGTTCCTCCATCCACATGGCCGGGGAGGCGTCCGACGGCATCCTGAGGTCACCCCTCGGGGACAGCGCCACGGATCCGACCTTGGGGCCGTCCGGCAGGCAGGAGCGCTTGAACTGCTGGCTGAAGAACCGCCAGCAGAAGGTGCGGAGCCATTTGTAGATCGTCTCAGGATCGTAGGTGCGCCTAAACGTCCTGCAGGCGATCCGGTAGATCTTGGCGGGACCGTAGCCGGCCCGGAGCATGTAGTACAGGAAGAAGTCATGCAGCTCGTAGGGGCCTACCAGGTCCTCGGTCTTCTGGGCGATCTCGCCGTCCTCCGGAGGCAGAAGCTCCGGGCTTACGGGCGTGTCGAGAATGTCCAGCAGCACGGCGGAGAGTTCCTTGTCGCCGCAGGTGTCCGCGTAGTAGCGGACCAGATGCCGCACCAGGGTCTTGGGAACCGACACGTTCACGCCGTACATGGACATGTGGTCGCCGTTGTAGGTGGCCCAGCCGAGAGCCAGCTCCGACAGGTCGCCGGTCCCGACCAGGATGGCGTTTTCCTGGTTGGCAAGGTCCATCAGGATCTGGGTCCGCTCCCTGGCCTGGCTGTTCTCGTAGGTCACGTCCTTCTTGTCCGGGTCCTGCCCGATGTCCTTAAAGTGCTGCAGCACGGCCGCCTGGATCGGGATCTCCCGGAGGGTGGCGCCGATCTTTTTGCTGAGTGTACAGGCGTTCTGGTACGTCCGGTCCGTCGTGCCGAAGCAAGGCATGGTCACGCACAGGATCCTGCTCTTGTCAAGGCCCAGCATATCAAAGGTCCTGGCCATCACAAGCAAGGCCAGCGTGGAATCCAGGCCGCCGGACAGGCCGACCACGGCGCTCTCGCTCTTCACATGGCGCATGCGCTTCTTGAGACCCATGGACTGGATGTTCAGGATCTCCTCGCAGCGCTTTTCCCGCTCACTCTTGTCCGCAGGTACAAAGGGCTTCGGCGCAAAGACGCGGGTGAGAGCCGTCTCAGTGACCTTGAGGGAGAAGGGAACCTCCTGGTGGCTGTCCCGGTCCTCCGCGGGATAGGTGGTCAGGCGCTGCCGCTCATCCGAGAGCCGCTGGATGTCGATGTCCGCGGTCACAAAGCCGTTCTCGAACCGCTCATCCTCCGCCTGGATCACGCCGTTTTCGCAGATCAGGTTCTGCCCTCCGAACACCAGGTCCTGGGTGGATTCACCCTCACCGGCCGTGGCGTAGACGTATCCGCAGACCAGCCGCGCGCTCTGCCCGCTGATCAGGTTGCGGCGGTAGGCGTCCTTGCCCACCAGGTCGTCGCTGGCCGACAGGTTGACGATGATCCGTGCCCCGGCGGTCGCATGCCGGATGCTGGGCGGGGAGGGTACCCACAGGTCCTCGCAGATCTCCGCACCGACGACGAGCTCGGGAACGGTCTCGCAGATGAACAGCAGGTCCGTACCGAAGGGCACCTCCTCGTCCCCGATCTGTATGTAGTCAAAGAACTCCTCCGCCCCGGCAAAATGCCGCTGCTCGTAGAACTCGTTATAGTTGGGAAGGTATGTTTTTGGGACCAGCCCCAGGATCTGTCCGTGGCACAGGGCGGCCGCGGTGTTGTAGAGCTTGCCCTTATGGCGGAGCGGAAGTCCCACGAACAACAGCGCGTCCAGCCGCCTGGTCTTTTCGGCAATCGTAAGGAGCGTTTCCCAGGCACTGTCGATCAGCTTTCGCTGCAGGAACAGGTCCTGGCAGGTATAGCCCGTGATGCAGAGCTCCGGAAAGACCAGGATCTTTGCACCTTCTCTGGCCATCTTTCTGGCCAGGGCCACGATCGCCTCGCCGTTTTTGCGGCAGTCCGCCACGATGATGTCCGGCGTCCCCGCCGCCACCTTGATAAATCCGTGTTTCATCTCTTCCTCCCTGTTCATGGTTTTCTTTTCAGGAAAACCGGATATTTGCATTGAAGGCGTTTCCTTCGGATCAGTTCGCGTATTTCTTCTCCATCCGCGTTATTTCTTGCATTTTTGGAGGATTTCCTTCAGTTCCTCTACGGTAAAGGTGTAGCTGGTATTGCAGAAATGGCAGTTCAGCTCCACGTCCTTCCCGTCCTGGATCATCTCGTTCAGGTCCTTGCGGCCGATGCTGATCAGCGCCTTTTCGACCCGCTCCTTGCTGCAGTTGCAGTAGAATTCCGTCGGGATCCGGTCGGAGATCTCGATGTCAAAGCCCTCCAATACCCGGTTCAGAAGCCCCTCCGGTGTGTCGTCCTCCGTGAGAAGGCTCGTCACCGAGGTGATGCGGCTGATGTTCTCCTCGAGCCGGCTGATGGTCTCCTCCTCGGCGAAGGGCATCAGCTGCACGATAAAGCCGCCCGCACGGCGCACGGTATTGTTCTTGTTCATCAGGACGCCCAGGCCGACGGCCGAGGGGACCTGTTCGCTGGTCACAAAATAGTAGGTCAGGTCATCACCGATCTCGCCGGTCTGCAGGTCGACCTCGCCGATGTAGGGCTCTTTTAAGCCCATGTCCTTGATGACCTGCAAAAAGCCGTTTCCGAGGGCGCCGCCCACGTCCAGCTTTCCTTTGGGTGATGGCGGAAGCATGACGCCCGGGTTGCCGACGTAGCCCTTGACGCGTCCTTTGGAATCCGCGGTCACGGTGATCCCCTCGATGGGGCCGTCGCCCCGGATCTGGATCGTCAGGATATCCTTCTCGCCCTTCATCATGACGCCCATCATGGCGCCGGCGGTCAGAAGCCTTCCCAGGGCGGCCGTGGCCACCGGGCTGGTATTGTGATGCTGCCGGGCCGTCTCCACCGTCTGCTCCGTCACCGCCGCGAAGGCGCGGATCTGCTGCCTGCCGGCCATGGCCCGTACGATATAGTCACTCATGATACGTATCCTCCTGCTCCTCTTCTCTATGATCTTCACACCGGAAGTGTTTATCGATGGTTCCGGCGGTGTTGTTTTTCTTTCTATACTCTTCATGCCGGAAGGGTCTGTCGATGGCTCCGGCGGTGTTTGCTCTTCTGCCGGTTATTTATTCTTCTGCCGGTTTTGATCCGGGAAGGGATTTGCCCTTCTCCCGGGCGATGAATGTGAGACGTCCGGAATCCGGTCTTGCCGGATCACGCGTGTAGGCGTCGTAGACCGCCTCGACCGTAAGCCCGGCTTCGGTCAGAAGCTGCGTCACTTTTTCCGCCGGATACGCCTTCTGGTAATGGTATTCCTCGAGCCGCTCGTAGAGGCCGTCCTCCCTGGGCACGAACAGGGCGAGGGCATACTCGTTGATCTGCTCCTCCGGATCGTAGGTGTTCTCCCAGATAAAGCTTGCCTCCTCTCGGTCCTCCGCGATGGTGCGGCTGCCGATCTGCTCATACTTGCAGGGCATGTTCATGTCAAAGATAAAGAGGCCGCCGGGATCCAGGTAGTTGTTGACCAGGCGGAACACCTGCCGAAGGCCCTCTTCCTCCGTCACATAGTTCAGACTGTCGCAGACGCTCACCACGGCCCGCACGGTGCCGTAGAGCTCAAAGCCCTCCATGTCCTGGAGCAGGTACAGGATGTCGAGCCCCGACTCCTGTTTTTTGGAAAAAGCCTCCTGCAGCATCTCCTCCGAATGGTCCACGCCGATCATATCGTAGCCGGCGCGCGCCAGAAGCCCGGTCATGGTGCCCGTGCCGCAGCCAAGATCCAGGACCAGACCGTCCTCGATGCCTTCCTCCCGAAGGAGCTCCGTCAGATATGTGCACCACGATTCGTAATCCACGTTGTCCTGGAACAGGTCATAGACTCTGGCAAGTCCTTCGTATGCTTCCAAATCCGGTACCATCCTTTCCACTTCGCCATGCCCTTTTGTTCATGATGAAGCTCTTTTGCCTTACTTCGAAAAGAGGCTGTTGCAACTGAACCAGGCAACAACCTCTTTTTTTCTGCTGATTTATTGATTCTTTTTACACCGCCGCCTGCGGGCTGCTTTTTTGCTTCTTGTTCCCGCAATCAGGGCGGCCCGGCCTGTTATTCCTCAGAGGACTCAACCGGCATAAAGTAGACGTCGCCCGCCTCGCCGTGATAGTAGAAGTCCACGTCATTCTGGTCGTAGACGTCGCTGTCACCGGTGAAATGGTAGGTGTTGCCGGCTTCATCCGTCCAGTTTCCTTCGTCATCCTTGGGAACGATGACCAGGGCCTTACCGTCGGAGTTGCGGTAGATCGTCCGGGTCTGGGAGGTATCGGCCAGCTGCTCGTCGGTGTAATTGTTCCGCATGGATTCGCCGATCTCACCGCCCGTCGCCTCCGTATCGGATGCGTCTCCGGCTGCCGGCGTCTCGGCCGGTGCCTGGGAAAGGGTCGCTTCCACGATATCCTTAAGGCTGGATTTGCCGACGATCTTGAGGCTCGCCAGGGAATCCAGGATCTTGGTGCGGAGCTCCTCGTCATCCTTCTTGAGGGAAGCTACGATACTGAAATATTCCTCGTCGTTGAAGAAGACCTTGTTGATGGTCTCCACGACGCCTTCACTCTTGTCCGTGTTCATATACTTTACATTGTAAGTGATCACGGTGCTGTCGCCCTCGGTGAGGCTGTAATTGCTCAGGGTGTAATCCGTTCCGTCGACATATCCGCTGGCCTTCTCCAGCGAATTGGCCATGTCCTCGGAGTCCGGAAGGACCGTCGCCTCCAGGTCGGTCCCGGACACATGCGTGATCAGGATCTTACCGTCATCCGGTGCTTCAAAACTGACCATATCCGGCTGGTCCGCCTTGTTGGCCCACGTGGCATCCGGCAGATCGATGGAGATCAGCTTGTCCTTGGATGTGTAGGTCGTGCTCTGCGCGTCAGGCGCGATCGTCGGAGTCGGCTCCGGCGTGGCCGTGGGCTCCGGCGTGGGAGTCTCTTCCACGATCACCTGCTCCGCAGGTTTTTTGCCGCCAAAGCTGCACGCGGACAGGATACAGGCCGCCGCCCCGATGGCAGTCATAACCGCTAATCTTGTTTTATTATTCATGACATCCTCCTCCAGTCGTTCAATCGACTATACAGAGTATATTTTACCTGTAATAGAGCAGGTTGTCAATCATATTGTTATGTCGCCCAGTTCTCAATTTTCAGGTTTCTGACTCTCGAGAACTCTTTGACATTGTTCGTGATTACGGTATAACCCAGCGACTGTGCATGACCGGCAATCATCATATCAAGCAGACCAATCGGAGTCCCTTTTTTTTCCAGATCAGCTCTGATCTTTCCATAGTGCTCGGCAGCATGCATATCAAAATCCAATATCTCGATATTTGCCAGAAGCATGGTCAATGCCAGTCTGTTCTTTTCCACTGCCGCGCTTTTTTCCACACCGTGCACAAGCTCCGCATACGTAACAGAAGAGACACATACATCTTTGGGATCAACTTCCTGCAGCTTCATGAATACTCTCTCAGGCTTATCGAACGCGGGGACGGTTCTCCGTTCCGGTGGTCCCCGTCCCTCAAGGTTTTATTTTTTGATCTTCACTTTTTTGACATTGCTCCAGGCACTGTATGACCTGACGCTTCCGCTTTCATACGATGTCCGGACCTTGAACCAGTAGCTGGCGCCAGGTGTCAGGAACGTGGTGAAGTTCAAGGAACCATACACGCCCATATTCAGCGTATAGGTGGTCGCCTTCGCGAAAGAAGACTTGCGGGCAAACTGGATCTGTACCTTGTCGATCATGCTCTTCCCGCTCCACCTGACAGTGGCGTTGCCGGAATTCTGGCTGGTGACACTCTCAAGCTTTGGCGCCACGATCCGTATCACTTTTTTGCCGGTCTTGTACATCGCGCTCAGCGATTTGCCGTTGTAACCGCGGACCGTATAGGTGTACAGACTGCCATCGGCGGCCTTTTTATCCGTATAGCTCGTTTTGGATGCACCCTTCACGGTCGCGATCTTCGTCCAGGCGCCATCTCCCGTTTTCCGGTAGATCTGGTAGCCTTTGGCCCTGGAAGCCTTTTTCCACGTGAATTTGATCCCTGCGGATGTATTTTCCACCTTGGAAAGCACCGGCGTGCCAACCTTGACACTCCCGCTCCGGCCAAAATCAACGGCCCGTACACTTCTGGCTCCGCCAAAGACCAGCAGCACCGCCGCCAGCATCACAAACAAAACCGCCCTCCGGATCACCGGCCATACCCTCATTGTACTCTCATTCTGATAAAGCATCTCCATTCCTCCCTCTTCATCGGAACAAAACGCTCCATGTCAAAAACAAACACTCTTTCGCAGCATCTGATTTTCTCTATCATAATTATAGCCCATCCGACACTTGAAGGCAAGCAGAACGGGTGAGAACGCGGGGATGGTTCTACGTTCCGCGTCCCCCGTTCCATGAAAAAAAAACCACGCAGAAACACCCAAACAGTGTTCCTACATGGTTTTCCGAACGAAGAACCGTCCCCGCGTTCGGCGGCGTGCCCGGAAGGGAGGGGTCCGGGGAGGGAAAGCGGGCTTCGCAACTCCGAGCGCTTCCCTCCCCGGAAAAGGAGCGCGAGGCCCCCTCGCAAGGAGTCTGAGCCCCCCTCAGATAAACTGATTCGTCTTCTCGTCGTAGTGGTAATCGATGGAGTCCATCTTTTCCACCAGTTCCTTTTTCTTGAGTCCCCGGCAGGTACACAGTGCCTCCAGCGATTCATAGTAATCCCGCAGCTGTGTATTGACATAGCTTAAAAGGATTACGGGGTCCTTGGGTATCATAAGGTCCGCACCTCTTCCTGACAGAATCGTCCTTTCTCACAGGCCGGTGTTATGGTTCAACCTTTACCACAAAGGAGCTGCCGTCCCAGTCGAGCACCAGGGTATCTCCCTCGTGCACGACGCCCGAGAGGATCTTCCTGGCTGTCAGGGTCTCGACGTACTTCTGCAGGTACCGCTTCAGCGGACGCGCACCGTAGACGGGGTCGTACCCCTCCTCGATCACGTGCGCCCGGGCGGCCTCCGACAATGCGAGATGAAGCTCCTGGTCCGAAAGCCTTCTGTCCAGTTCACCGACCATCAGGTCTACTATCTTACCAATGTTGTCTTTTGTCAAGGGCTTGAACAGGATAATTTCGTCCAGGCGGTTCAGGAATTCCGGTCTGAAATGGGCCCGCAGATCGTCCATGACCTGCTTCTCCGCCTCCGGCCGGATATTGCCTTCGTCATCGATGCCGTCCAGCAGGTACGGCGATCCGATGTTGGAGGTCATGATCAGGATCGTGTTCTTGAAGTCCACGGTCCGTCCCTGGGAATCCGTGATCCGGCCGTCGTCCAGCACCTGCAGCAGCACGTTGAAGACGTCCGGGTGGGCCTTTTCGATCTCGTCGAAGAGCACCACGCTGTAGGGCTTTCTGCGTACGGCCTCCGTCAGTTGGCCGCCCTCCTCGTAGCCCACGTATCCCGGAGGCGCTCCGATCAGACGGGAGACGGAATATTTTTCCATGTATTCGCTCATGTCGATCCGGACCATGTTCTGCTCGTCGTCGAACAGGGTCTGGGCCAGGGTCTTGGCGAGCTCAGTCTTGCCGACGCCGGTCGGTCCCAGGAACAGGAACGATCCGATGGGCTTGCCGGGATCCTTGATGCCGGCCTTGGACCGAAGGATCGCGTCGGAGACGAGCCGGACGCCCTCGTCCTGGCCGATGACCCGCTTGTGCAGCTCGTCCTCCAGGTGCAGGAGCTTGGTCCTTTCGCCCTCGGTCAGCCTGGCCACCGGAATGCCCGTCCAGCGGGAGATGATCCGGGCGATCTCGTCGTCCGTGACGGCCTCATGGACCAGGCGGTGGTCGCTTTCCTTCGCGCTCTTCTCCTCGGTTTCCAGCATGGCCTGCAGCTTTGGCAGCTCGCCGTACTGCAGCTGGGCGGCCTTCTCAAGATCGTATTCCTGCTGGGCTTTCTGGATCTGTTTGTTTACATCCTCGATCTGTTCACGAAGCTTCTGCAGCTTTTCGACGGAATGCTTTTCGTTGTCCCACTGGGCCTTCTGCCCCTGGAACTCGTCCCGGAGCTCCGCCAGCTCCTTCTGCAGGGTCTCGAGGCGTTCCTTGCTGAGGGTGTCGGTCTCCTTTTTGAGGGCCGACTCCTCGATCTCCATCTGCATGATCCTGCGCCGCAGCTCGTCCAGCTCGGTGGGCATGGAATCAAGCTCGGTCTTGATGAGAGCGCAGGCCTCGTCCACCAGGTCGATGGCCTTGTCCGGCAGGAACCGGTCCGTGATGTACCGGTGGGACAGGGTCGCCGCCGCCACGAGGGCGCTGTCTGTGATCTTGACGCCGTGGTAGACCTCGTAGCGTTCCTTCAGGCCACGGAGAATGGAGATGGTATCCTCCACCGTCGGCTCGTCCACCATGACAGGCTGGAACCGGCGCTCCAGAGCCGCGTCCTTTTCGATGTATTTGCGGTACTCATCCAGGGTGGTCGCGCCGATGCAGTGAAGCTCGCCCCTGGCCAGCATGGGCTTCAGCATGTTGCCGGCGTCCATGGCGCCGTCGGTCTTGCCCGCGCCGACGATCAGGTGCAGCTCATCGATGAACAGGATGATGTTTCCTTCGCTCTTTTTGACTTCCTCGAGGACAGCCTTCAGACGCTCCTCGAATTCGCCTCTGTACTTGGCTCCCGCGACCAGCGCGCCCATATCCAGTGAGAAGATCTTCTTGTCCTTCAGTGTCTCGGGCACGTCGCCCGCGACGATCCGCTGGGCCAGCCCCTCGACGGCAGCCGTCTTGCCGACGCCGGGCTCACCGATCAGGACCGGGTTGTTCTTGGTCTTCCGGGACAGGATCCTTATGATGTTGCGGATCTCCGCGTCCCGGCCGATGACCGGGTCAAGCTTCTGGCTGCGGGCTTTTTCCACCAGGTCCGAGCCGTACTTGGTCAGGGTATCGTAGGTGGCTTCCGGATTGTCGCTCACCACCCGCTGGTTGCCGCGGATCGTGCTGAGCGCCTGCAAAAAGCGCTCCCGGGTGATCCCGAATTCGCGGAACAGCTTCTGCATGGAAGGGCTCGGGTTCTTCAGGATCGACAGGAACAGGTGCTCCACGGAGACGTACTCGTCTCCCATGGCCTTGGCCTCGTCCTCCGCGCTCACCAGGGCCTTGTTGAGGTACTGGCCGAACCGAAGCTCACCGCCGGACACCTTGACGCGGGCGTCCAGGGCCTTCTGTACGGAGTTCATAAAGTAGCCGGTATCTATCTCCATCTTCTCGATCAATTTGAGGATCAGACTGTTTTCCTGGGTAAGAAGCGCATACAGCAAATGCTCCTGCTCGATCTCCTGATTGCCGTTTTCGTAGGCGATCTTTTCGAGATTCTGCACCGCCTGGATCGAATTCTGCGTAAATTTGCTGATATTCATAGCTCACTCCTCCTTTGTATCTGTGCTACGCCAACTATAACATAGTTTGTTAGCACTGTCAATAGGTGAGTGCTAATATTTTTCATCAGATAAACGCAGCCATATATAAAGGCAGGGTAATGATCCCTTCCTCGCTGATTCCGATATTGCCATCCACAAACTTATATCCATAGGAAATATCTTTGTGATTCCGGAGCTCCATCTGCAGCGATGCAGCACGGGTGTTTCCGCTCTTCACCTCGATCGGCACCACCTGGCCATCTATCTGGATCAGAAAATCCAGTTCTCTTCTTGTCGTCTCATTTTTATAGAAATAAAGGGGATACCCTTTTTTGTAGAGGGCATCCGCGACCGCACATTCATACAGCCCGCCCTTTGTATTGCCGGAAAGCGTATTCTCTACGATGTGCTGCTTGAGGGAATAGTCCTTCATCGCGATCAAGAGCGACAGATCCGTCGTATAGGCCCTGAAAAAATCCTCCCTGGCATAATCATCCAGGTCGTACCGGACATCCGTCACGCGCCGGCACAGGTGGACCAGATCGGCGCGAAGCAGCCATTCGACGCTGGAATAGTATTTCTGTGCCCTGGCTCCGTGCTCGATCTCCTTATACTGAAATTTGTGGTTCTCCTTGTCGAGCAGCTGCCTGGCCAGAGAGAGGTAGCATTTTTCGGCCTTGACCTTCTCTTCGGCCGTTGCATAATGCGCGATGTCATACTGGTATCCCGTCAGAAGATTTCGCTGGAGCGTATCCACGACTCTGAAATCTCCGGTATCCACGTATTTCTGCACGATCTCCGGCATGCCGCCGGTTGCAATATACTGTCTGTAGTACTGCATCATCCGGCTGTTGACCGATTCCGGAATCACACTCTTTGTGTCAAGGAACCCGCGAAGCGCCCCGATCATGTCTTCCGTTATGCCGATTCCCCAAAGATACTCCTCAAAATCCAGGCCGTGCATCGTCAGATAATCCACATATCCGACCGGGTACGAGGAGGCCCGCTTATAATCGATTCCAAGAAGTGATCCCGAAGCAATGACATCATACCGGTTATCGAGGGCCCAGAACTTCAGCGATGTGACCGCCTCCTGGCATTCCTGTATCTCATCCAGAAAGATCAATGTTTTCCCGGGTAT
This sequence comes from Blautia sp., assembly GCA_017463155.1. Taxonomy (GTDB): domain Bacteria; phylum Bacillota; class Clostridia; order Lachnospirales; family Lachnospiraceae; genus Blautia_A. The sequence continues at coordinate 59,389 of JAFTPT010000044.1, read as the reverse complement.
GATCATTTTATCCGGAAACCGGAAGCGCAAGGCCATGACCATCCGGTCAACCGTAAGATCTCCGGAAAAGATCTCCACCGCAGAAGGGAGCTGCTTGAAGTTTATCTCCACGAGTTCTTCATACGCTTCCTCTGCAAAGCGCTCTACGATGAATGTCTTTCCTGTCTGCCTGGCTCCCCGGACCACCAGGCATTTTTTATCCCTGCCCGCGGCCCACGCCTTCAGGTGTGCCGTCATTTTTCTTTTTAACACAAGAACACCCCCATCAACATTTTGCAATGTCAAAAATGCCTTATATCAACATTTTGCATGGTAAAAATGTATGTTCTATCAACATTTTGTATTATATCATATTCGTGTTTTTCTGTCATGTACAAAATGCAGATCGTGTCCGCACACAAAAAAGCGCTGCCCGAAATAGTCTCAGGCAACGCTTTCAAATGCATTATTACAGAATATAGACCCCCTCCGTATCAAACCGGAGACAGGCTTCCTCTCCTTCCTCGTAGATGCGCTTGCCGGCGGGGCCGTAATCCATCAGCTGGACCGTCAGGTCCCCGACCTTCACCTGGTAGTACTGGTAGGCGCCCATAAAGGTCGAGACCGTGACGACGCAGGAGAGCTGTCCTTCCTCCGAAAGCGCCACGCTCTCGGGACGGAGCACGAGCGCGGCCGGATCGCCCTCCCCGGCACCGGCATAATTGTTGACCTCTATCTCCTGCCCTTCCACGCAGAACAGGGCCCTTTTCCCCTCATCGAGAGTCTTCAGGACCTTTCCCTCCAGGAAATTGGCTTCGCCGATGAAATCCGCGACGAACCGGGAGGCCGGATGGTAATAGATCTCCTTTGGCGTTCCATTCTGTTCGATCCGTCCGCCGTTCATGATGACGATCCGGTCGGACAGGCTCATGGCCTCCGCCTGGTCGTGGGTCACATAGATCGCGGTGATACCGACCTTTTTCTGGATCCGGCGGATCTCGGTCCGCATGGTGACCCGGAGCTTGGCGTCCAGGTTGGACAGCGGCTCATCAAAAAGGAGCACGCCCGGCTCCAGCACCAGGGAGCGCGCGAGGGCCACCCTCTGCTGCTGTCCGCCGGACAGCTGGGCCGGCATCCGGTCCTCCATGCCCGAAAGCTCCACGAGCCGCAGGATATCGGTCACCCGGCGGCGGATCTCCTCCTTTGAAAGCCGTCGGATCTTCAGGCCGTAGGCCACGTTGTCGAACACGCTGTAATGGGGAAGAAGGGCGTAGCTCTGAAAGACCATCGCCGTATCCCGCTTGTTGGGCGGAAGGTCGTTGATCCGCTCGTCCCCAAGGTAGATGTCCCCTGCATCCGGCGCTTCAAAACCCGCGATCATGCGGAGCGTCGTCGTCTTGCCGCAGCCCGAGGGTCCCAGCAGCGTCACAAAGCTGCCCGGCTCGATGGTGAGGGACACGTCCTTCACGGCCTCCACCCTGTTCTTTGAGCCCGGAACCTGGAATGTCTTGGTTATATGTGTAAGGCGCACGCCTTTTTTGTTTTCTGCCATGCTGCTCTCCTCTCTGTCAGAGGCCGCGGAGGATACCTAGATAATCCTGCCTCTGATCCGTCACCGCATAGATGGTCACGGTCTTTTCATGCTCATCCACTTTATAAAAAACCAGATCCTTTTCAAGAATAAGCACCCGATAGCCCTGACGGCGCAAAAAATGATACTGCGGCTGAACTCCGATATAAGGGTTGTCTCCAAGAGAAAAGAGTGCCTTCTCCAGCTCCTGCATTTTTTCGAGTGCAGTATCTCTTCCAAAACGTTCCGCAACAAAAAGAATGATCCTGTGGATCAGCTCATCCGCTTTTGCAGTACGCATAACCCTGTAGGCCATAGCATTTCACTCCTTCAGCAGATTTCTCAGATCATCAAAGGTGTCTGTAAGAGGCGCAACTCTGCCCTGCCTTGCATCCTCCTCTGCCTCGGCCAACATTTCCAGAAGCTCGATCCTGGCTTTCATCCGCCGGTATTCCTCGTAGGCCAGGGATACGGTGTCACCCCTGCCGTTCACCGTAATGATCACAGCTTCGTTTTCTTCTCTGCACCTTCGTGAAATCTCATTATAATGATTCCTGAGATCGGCTGATGGCCTGATCGTTTCCTGCGTCAGCATTAGATTCATCCCCTTTCATATTGATCGGTCTATAGACGAATTATATCATAAAATGTCTATCAGCACAACCGCCATCGCCGGATTTCTGCGCATGGCACATCGCCGGATTTCCGCCCATGGCCGGTCTTTACGGAAGCGGCTGAATCATGTATGATAAAAAGAAAAAACCAATTCACCAGGGAGCAGTTAACCATGTCCATCCTACATCATCACGCATCCGGCACCCGGTCCATGACCAGCGGTTCCATCGTAAAACAGATCATCCTTTTCTCCCTGCCGCTCATGTTCGGCAACATTTTCCAGATGCTCTACAACACCGTCGACTCGATCGTCGTCGGCAATTTTGTCAGCAAGCAGGCCCTCGCGGCCGTCGGGTCCACGACCCAGATCGTCAACATGCTGGTCTTCTTCTTTAACGGATTTTCCGTCGGCGCCGGCGTGGTCATCAGCCATTATTTCGGGGCCCGTGATAAAGAGAAGCTGCACGACGCCGTGGAAACCACCATGGCCATCACCTTTGTCCTGTGCGTACTCTTCACCCTGCTCGGCGTGGCCGGCGTCAAACCGATGCTCCGCTTCATGTCGACGCCGGATGATGTCATGCAGGATGCCGCCCTGTACCTGACGATCTATTTCTGGGGCTTTGCGGGTCTTCTCATCTACAACATGGGAAGCGGGATCCTGCGTGCCGTCGGAAACACGACCCTGCCGCTGTTTTTCCTGATCCTGACCAGTGTCCTGAACATCATCCTGGATCTTCTGTTCGTACTGGGCTTTCACAGGGGCATAGACGGCGTGGCCGCGGCCACGATCATCTCGCAGTTCATCTCGGCGGTGCTGACCCTGGTGCTCCTCACCCGCTCCAAAGAATCCTACCGGCTCGTGTGGAAGGATCTGCGGATCAGGATGGATATCCTCCGGTTCATCGTATCCGTAGGACTCCCTGCCGCGATCCAGTCCGTCATCACGGCCTTCTCGAATGTGTTCGTCCAGTCCTATGTGAATTTCTTCGGCTCCAGCGTCATGGCCGGCTGGGCCTGTTACAACAAGCTGGACTCCTTTATCATGCTGCCGATGCAGAGCATGGCCATGGCGGCCACGACCTTCGTGAGCCAGAATATCGGTGCCAAAAAGGAGGAGCGGGCGAACCAGGGGACCCGGACCTCGATCCTTCTCTCCGTCGCCATCACGTTCCTGATCGGCCTGGTGCTGTTCATCTTTGCCCCGCCGGCCATCCGCCTGTTCTCGAAGGACGCCTCGGTCATCGAGTACGGAACCTTGTTCCTGCGGACCAACGTCTTCTTCCTGCTGGCGAACTGCGTCAACCATGTGCTGGCCGGGTCACTCCGGGGCCGTGGCGATTCCCGGGCCCCGATGCTCTGCATGATCTTCAGCTTCGTGCTCGTCCGGCAGGTCTACCTGTTCGTGGTTACACGCTTTATCGCCAACACCCCCAGACTCGTCGGCATCGGCTATCCGGTCGGTTGGGTCACCTGTTTTATCATCGAAGTCGCCTATTACCGCATCCGGTGGGCAAACCGCACCGGAGAAGGCCGGTCTGAAGAACTCTCCCGGCCGTGACCGTCCGTGCCGCCGCGCGGCCGGAAAACAATTTTATCACAGGCGGCATTGCCCGCCTGGTTTCAGGGAAGGAGGTTCCCATGAAAGGAAGAAATACCATGCTTCTTGCAAACATCCGTAAAACCCTGCGCCGCTTCACGGCCCTCATGTCCGCAGCGATTCTGGCCCTTGGCGCCGGAACCAGTGCCTGTGCACAGGAATCCTCCGCCGCCCCTGTAAACGGCGCCGAGATCGTCGGTATCGATTTCGACGACGGCGGCACGGACGGCTTTACCATCTACAACAACGGCGGCGTCTGCGAGATCGCGAACCGGGACGGCAGCCTGGCCGTGGACATCAAAAGCTGCGGAAATCTGGATTACGCCAACCAGGTCTACTGGGACGGCTTCCAGCTGCTTCAGGGATGCGAGTACACCTACCGATTTGACATCCGCTCCGATATCGAGAGGCAGGTCGAATACCGCCTGCAGCTGAATGGCGGCGACTATCACGCCTACCAGAGCGGCCCGGTGCAGGTCACGCCCGAGATGCAGACCGTTTCCGTGGATTTTGTGATGAACGAGGAATCGGACCCCGCACCGCGGATCGTCTTCAATATGGGAAAGATGGCAGATATGGACAGCGATCCGGGCCCCCACAGCGTCTTCATCGACAATGTCTCCCTGACCATCAAGGATGCCTCCGGCGCCCAGGTGCTGGAGAGCCTTCCCGAATACCCGCTGGTAAACCTGAGCCAGATCGGCTACCGGCCCTCCGATCCCAAATATCTTGTCCTGAAGGAAGACAGCGAGGAGGGCTCCTTTGCCGTGATCGACGAATCGACGGGCGAGTCCGTCTATGAGGGCCGCTTCGAAAAGCCCTTCTACGACCGGGCGAGCGACACCCGGGTCAAAAAGGCGGATTTCACGGATCTTGATGTCCCGGGCACCTATCATATCCATGTGGAAAGCGGCGATGTATCCGCCGATTCGTACCCCTTCGTGATCGGGGACGACGTCTACGACAGCCTCTACAGGAGCATTCTCACCATGCTGTACCTGCAGCGCTGCGGCTGCGAGGTCGGGGGCGAGACGGCCGGTGCCTTCACTCATCCGGCCTGCCATACAGGCGAAGCCCTGATCTACGGCACCGACCGGACAAAGGACGTCTCCGGCGGCTGGCATGATGCCGGAGACTACGGAAGGTATGTCGTATCCGGTGCCAAAGCGGTGGCCGACCTGATGCTGGCCTATGAGGAATATGACCTTTCCTTCGACGATCTGGGGATCCCCGAAAGCGGAAACGGCGTGCCGGATGTGCTGGATGAGATCTGCTATGAGCTGGACTGGCTGCTCAAGATGCAGGATCCCGAGACAGGCGGCGTGTACCACAAGGTAACCGGATACGCCTTCCCGGGCGAGGTGATGCCGGAGGCAGAAACGGAGCAGCTGGTGCTGGCCCCCATTTCCACGGCAGCCACCGGCGACTTTGCGGCCGTGATGGCCAAGGCCTCGGTCCTCTACCGGGAGATCGACCCCGCCTTCGCAGCAGCGGCTCTGGATGCAGCCGGTGCCGCCTGGAAGTATGTAAAGGACCTGGACGACAGCACCGGGTTCGTCAACCCGGGCGATATTTCCACAGGCGAATACCCGGACCGGGGGACGGACGATGAGATCTTCTGGGCCGCCGTCGAGCTGTATCTGGCCGGCGAAGAGGTGCTTTCCGAAGAGATCTCCGCGCGCTATTCAAGCTACCTGCGTTCCGGCCTCGGCTGGAACCGGATGGGAAGCTACGCCATGTATGATCTGGCCGCGGCTTCTCCCGAGGCGCTTTCTGATGTGGCAGAGGCCTGCCGGGAGCAGCTGGTCGCGGCAGCCGACGAGCTTGTCAAAAACAGTGAAAAGGACGCCTACGGGATGGCCCTTGAAAAATCCTATCCCTGGGGCTCCAACATGAGCGTGGCCAACAATGGCATCCAGCTTCTCATGGCGGAAACGCTGACGGATGATTCCTCGTACCGCACCCTAGCCAAAGAACAGCTCGACTACCTGCTCGGAAACAACGCCCTCGGGTACTGCTTTGTGACCGGCTTCGGCTCGCATGCACCGCAGCACCCGCATCACCGGCCGTCCCAGGCCGTCGGATCCGCCATGCCGGGCATGCTCGTCGGCGGACCCGACAGCAATCTGGAGGATCCCTACGCCAAGGGCGTGCTCTCCGGGCAGCCTGCCGCCATGTGCTATGTCGACCATGAACAGAGCTATTCCACCAACGAGGTGACGATCTACTGGAATTCCCCGCTGATCTGCCTTCTGTCAGCCTTTCTGTAAGCATGAAAGTTATCGTTTGTGTGTAAAAAATAAGTAAATTAATAAATGTTTTTTACGAAAGAATAGACAATTTTCCAACCCTGGGGTATACTGTTTTATGTAAATTGAATCGGGACATGAGCATGTCCCATACGGTTTTTCACAAGGAGGAAAATAATAAAATGAAGAAAAAACTCTTTGCTGCAGTCGTTGCAGCGGCGGCCGTGCTCGCATTTGCCCTGCCGGCTGCAGCCGAAACATTCACCTCCGCCGACGGCGTATTCTCCATCGATCTTCCCAACGAAAACTGGAAGGAAATGGCAGACCCCCAGAAATGGATCGCACTCAGTGACGGCTCCAACCTGATCACCGTCGAGCATCTTTCCAACGGCGAAAAGCTTCCCGACATGACCGTAGCAGATGATCATTATGTCAACGTTTTCCAGGCGACCTTCTCCACCCAGAACGAGGTCTTTATCATCACCGGTTCTGTCGTCGACGCTGCCAGGATCCCGGATATCGCCAACGCGATCATGTCCGCCAAGGTTCTGAAATATGACACCAAGATGAAGGTCAACGCGCAGCAGGTCTCTGTCGCCGATTTCTCTGTCGTTCCCGCTGACAAGACCATGTATGTGACTACCGACGGACTGAATGTCCGCTCCGGCTGCTCCACCAGCGACCGGATCATCGGTGCTTACGCCTATGGCGCCGCCGTCAAGGTGACCGGCGTGATCCAGAAGGACGGCAAGGATTTCGGATGGTATCAGGTCAGCTATAACGGCACCTCCGGCTATGTCTCCTCCGCGTACCTGTCCGACACGGCTCCGGCCGAGAAGAAGGGCGCAAACGGCCAGACCTTTACCGGCACGGCTGCAACGGTCTACGCGATGGACGGAACGGCTGTCACCATCTACAAGGCCAACGACGGCAACTGGTATGATGGAAACGGCGTCAAGTTCACCTGGCTGAACGACAACATGCTCTCCAATGAGGGCGGCGAAGCCTTCACGGCCAACAAGCCCGCAACCTCCTCCGGCAACATCACCCCGGTGAACAGCTTTACCGTTTACTGGCTGAACGGAAATGCCGATACCCTGACCGAGTACAGCGACGGAAGTCTCTATTCCTCCGGATGGGTCAGATACGAAGACGCAGGCGGCGGAGCATACGCCGGTGCGGACGGAACCACGCTTTATACCTACATGCCGGAGTTCGGCACGGCAGGCTCCAGCCAGATGCACGGTCTGTCCTCCCAGGGATCCGGACGTCCGGTCGAGATCCAGTCCACCGACGGCGATGTCTTCTATGACGACGCAGGCGTGGCCTACTATAACCAGGGCGACGGCACCTACATCGATGAAAACGGAGACGTCTTCAACGTAGAGTGGTAAATCGATAAAGAAAAGACAGGGGACGGTTCTGTGTCTTGTTTGCAATAGCAAATAAGACGCAGAACCGTCCCCTGTCTTTTTCTGTCTTTTCATGGTCGACGTGGATGATAATTGTAAAGGAACAAGGCCAGAAGGATAAGGACATAGCCGATCCCCTTGGAAAAGGAAATACTCTCGCCGGCCACGGTGATACCCAGCACGCTGGCCGCCAGCGGATTGATCGCGGTGAACACCGCCGCCGTCTCGGCGGGGACATATTTCTGCCCGACCGGCTGGAACGCAAAGCCAAAGCAGCTGCAGACCAGCACCAGCATCAGCATCATGGCCCACTGCTGTCCGGTCTTCGGAAAATGCAGTCCCTCGACGGGCAGGGCGATCAGCAGGCTGAGGACGCCCATCACGCCCAGCTGGATGATGCCGATGGCGACCGGCTCCGCGTCGCGGCTGACCGACTCCGTCGCCATGATGCACACGCCGTAGGTCAGGGCCGCCAGGATCGTTAGAAGGATCCCGACGCCGCCTCCCCTCACGCTGCTCTGGGCCAGCGACAAAAAGCCCACGCCAGCGACCGCCAGCGCGGCGCAGAGCATGGTCTTCTTCTTCGGCAGGGTCCTGGTCAGGACCGCCGCGTAGAGCGGCACCAGCACGATGGCCATATTCTCGATCAGCGCGGCCACCCCCGTATCCACGAGCCGCAGCCCGTACATCTCGAGGACCATGCAGAGCGTATACAAAGCCCCGAGGATCACACCTCCGGTAAAGCTCTTTTTGTCGCAGGCGCGCAGCTTTTTATGGAAAACGACCGCCAGCACCAGGAACGCCAGGATAAACCGGACGGCCAGGATACTGAGCGGCGTCATGTCCTGCATCAGTGTTTTTGAAAATAAAAAAGAGGTTCCTCTGGCGATAAAGACCAGCGCCAGGAGGATCTTGGCCTTCGCTGTCGTCATTCTATTGTCATTTCCTCCCTTTCAGCCGAACGAGGGGCCGGTTCTCCGTTCGACTGCCTCTGTTACGCAATAGCGGCAGATCACGCTGTCACCCTTTGCCGGGCAATGGTATCGTTTCACACCATTCTCGACCGTCTCCGTATACCTGACGATCTCCTGTGGATGCATGGGAACTTCCTTAATAAATGTCAAAGCAAGACACGCCCCGATCACATACTTGTGCGCGTCCGGCTGCTCCGCCCAGGTCTGTGCAAGAAATACCTGCAGGGCATCCAAAAGGGACCGGACATCCTCCTCCCGGACATGGCCTTCAAACGCTGTATTCCGGTTTTTCAGCCCCAGAAGGATCTTTCGGTTATAATTGCTCACCGGGACGGGAATCGTCCCGTTTTCGAGCATTTTCCACTCTTCTTCGGTGAAGGAGGCAAGGATCTCTTCGGCCAGTGCTTCTTTTGTCATATCGGTACCTCCTGGAACGAAGGGACGTCTGCGTTCGATCCTGCAGAAGCCGTGGCTTGGATCTCCCGGATTCGAACCCACGGTCTCGCCTGCCGGCTCGGTCGGCGCTAAACGCGTGCCACCGGCACGCAGCGGTCTCGCCTGCCGGCTCGGTCGGCGCTAAACGCGTGCCACCGGCACGCAGCGCCCTCTGCGCCCGTACGTCTGCGTTCGATCCTGCAGAAGCCATGGTGTAAATCTATCAATTCGACTAAAAAACGGATACCAGATGGTATCCGTTTTTTAGTCGAAGCGACGGGATTCGAACCCACGACCTCTGCGTCCCGAACGCAGCGCTCTACCAAACTGAGCCACGCTTCGTCAACTGCAAAAGCTATTATATATGTTTTAAGGTCGTTTGTCAACAATTAATTTTTCTGCGCACATTTATTCTTTGTATAGGCGTCAATGATTGGTTACACTTCACCTTAAATGAATGTCAAGGGTAAGGTGGAGATTCTCGAAGAGAATACTACCTAACCTTGACATGGTTCATTATGATATACTGGTGATCGGCAATAGCACTCTCTGCTATTGCCCTTGACTACTTCTACATCACGCCCAGGTACATATTCAGCACCTGATTGGGAGACTTCATTCCCAGGCATGTTTTTATATAGCTGTTCGATTTCTTCTGATATACCGCCAGCTGCTTGCGCCCATCTTCAAGGTTGTACATCTTCATGTGTTTATAGAATCGTGCTTCATCTATCCGGTGTTGCCTTTCCACTTTACCGTTGTGGCGCGGGGTGGCGATCTGGATCCGGTGGTAGATGATGCCCATTTCAATCAGTAGATCTTCAAACAATGTCAGATGCTTGCTTTTTGTGATAATCAGACGATTTGTGAACTCCGTTCCATTGTCTGTTTGGATCTCCCGGATTGGAAAGGGTGCTTTTTCAATGAGTTTTTCAAGAAACTGCTTTGAGCTGTATGTACTGTGCTCTTCATACATTTCTCTGAAAGTCCAGCGCGTACATTCATCAACAGCTGTATACTGATAATATTTTTTGCCATCTACTACACAGTAACTTGGAACGAACTTTACATCCAGTTGGATCTTCTGGCCAGGATATTCCGCTCTTTTATAGGGTTTTGGTTTCTTTTTCCGTTTTTTCTTTTGGGGTTTTAATGCCTTTAGTTTCGAGACAACCCTTTTGTAACCACCATAACTCCTGGTATATCCATCTTTTTCCACCAGTTCCTGATATGCAAGAAGCAGATCCTTCCATTTATGCCTCTTAAGGCGTCTCTTAATCTGTTTGATTTCCTTTTCTGTGTGCTTTCGGGGACTGTTAAATAGTCAAGTCCTAAATTTGGTGTAAATTCTGTTTTAACCTTTAGGTTGGGGACACATTGTCCCGGAGGATGCCTTGCATCCTCTTGGGTGCTCATCAGCACATCGGAGAAATCTGTCAATGGGCGCACTGCGCCCCCGAAGGGGTTCCATTGACTGATTTCGGAGCATGTGCTACCTGTTACGCAGCCAGAAGCTGACGCTGTTCCTTTGCGATCTTCACCAGTTTTAACGGTAGATCCGATGCCATAAGCTCATTCAAGGTTGATGCTTTGAACATGCAGCGTAAAGAGGCCAGGTGATCATTTCGCTCCATAAGGACAGCGCCCATGAGACGCATCAGGGAGTCTTCATTCGGGAATACCCCGATGACCTTCGAGCGCCGCTTAAGCTCCTTATTCAGACGTTCTATCTGGTTGGATGTCCGGAAGTACTTGTGAAGGTATCCCGGAAGTACCATGACTGTCATCGCAGCTTCAAACCCTTCATCCAGGCAGGCCATGGCTTCCTCAGCGACATCCTTATAATCAGCGATGATCTCGTCACGGCGCTTGCGGGCAGCCTCGATAGTTTTGCAGTTGAACATATCCTGAAGTTCGCTGGCCAGTCCCTTCTGGTATCTGGCTGGGGTCTTTTGGGTGATGTTCCTTGAGAAATGGAACTGGCAACGCTGCCATGGAACGTCCGGGAACTGCTTGCTGATCGCATCTATGATGCCTTCATGCGCATCGGAGGTTATCATCCTTACCCCGGTAAGGCCGCGTGCTTTTAACCCCTTCAGGAAGTCGTTCCAGGTTTCTTTGCTCTCATTGCGATAGACGCCGAAGCCAATGATTTCCCGGTGCCCTTCGCTATTGGTAGCGTAAGCGATCATGAGTGCTTTGGAGATTACTCTGGAGTTCTCACGGACCTTGAAGTAAGTAGCATCTATGGTCATGAACGGGTATTCCCCGGTTAGAGGCCGTTCCCTGAACTCTTTGATCTTCTCATCGAGTTCTTTGCAAGCTTCCGATACAGTAGACTTGGAGAAACTCTTACCGCAAAGAGTTTCCATGACCTGGGATACTTTCCGTGTGGAAACGCCATTGACGCACATCTCAGCCATGGTGACGATCAGAGCAGCCTCACTCCGGCAGTAATTGTCGAAGACAAAAGTCTTGAACGATTCACCATCGCGGTGCTTCGGAACCTTTAGAGTTATCTGGCCTATGCGGGTTGTCAAAGGGCGATCACGGAAGCCATTGCGGCTGCCTGTGCGTTCTTCGGTGCGCTGGTATGGTTCAGCCTTAAGCTGTTCCGTGGATTCTGCCTTCAGAATACTGTTAAGGCTATCCTGGAGGAGCTTTTTGAAAGCAGAATCTCTGTCATTTGCAAGTAACTGTAGAATTTCGTCCTGATTCAATGTAATATTGAGTTGAGCCATCGTGTTCATCCTCCTTGGTATTATGTTGGATTGGCGTTTAACATTATACCTAAAGGTTGAGCCGTTGGCTCTTTTCAATTTACACCATTATATATCCACTATCCTGTTAAATGGCCTATGGCTATGATCAACCAGACTGTCCGCGGTTCCATCATAACGGTTAAGCCACTTATATACGGTTTTTCGGCTAACGTTATACCGGATCGCTGTTTCAGTAATAGAATGATTAGCCGCATATTTAACCATACGTTGACGCTGATGCTTTTGTTGTGATAGGATTGACATGAGGATTCTCCTTTTTGTTATGACTATTGGTTTCTCGACAACTCCAATATATCATACTAAGGTGAATCCTCATCTTTATTCTGTTACCTATCTATTGTACCCTAACATAATTTTTCTGCGCACATTTATTCTTCCACGAGTCGATGAATGCTTGATCATGAAAAATGACCTGTCAGTCAATTCCTCTCAGCATCACATAAAAACGGAGCCGGAAAATGCCTGATCCGGCATCCTCCGGCTCCACACAGGAGAACTGTTTTGTACTCTCTTACGCAGTTCATTCACAGAGAGGCGCACTGTTTCCGCCGTCCTCCGCGATCATATGGATCTCCGGACAGACCCCCTCCGGAAAGCGGAAAGAATCGGAAAGTCCGTACACGCAATGGGTGATCACATATTCACCGTCATTGATGTAGATCTCGATCATGTGGGGATCCAGCACGACCTCCAGCACACACGCTTCAGAAAGCGGCGGCGTGCAGGCAGTCCGCATAGATTCCGGGCTTTCCACAAAGACCTTGTTTCTGTCCGTCCGAAGCTTTCCTTCCTTCCTTTCGATCAGGTATCCGCCCAGGTCGGCCTGCTGTCCTTCCTGCAGCGAAAAACGCAGCATTTTTTTGCCCGCTCCGTTTTTTTGCAGCCACTCCGCCGGTTCGTCCGTCTGCACGGGACGGAACCTTTCTTTCACTTCCGGGTGGATCGGGAAAAACACATGTCCGTTCCGGAACTTCGGAGCTCTCGGAAGACAGTACATCCCATTCCAGGGGATCCCGCCGGTCTCGGCCGCCTCTTCCCGGGTTTCGGATCCGGGGCAGACCTCTTTGGGCATCCGAAGCCAGGCGACCACGACTCTCTGTCCGTTCCGGTCGAGCGTGCTCTGCGGTGCATACAGATCGCTGCCCAGATCGAAGAACTGGTACGTATCCGCCAGTTCCAGCCGGCAGTCTTCCTCCCGGAAATCCGCCGGGATGCAGATCACCCGGCCGGAGGTGAACTTCCCGTTCTCCCCCAGGCGCATGGGCGATACGGTCAGGACCGCCTGCCCGTCAGCGTAGAGGAGATCCGGACATTCCCACATGCAGCCCCAGTTTTCCGGAGCTGTGCAGGCGCCTGCAAAATCCCACGCAGACAGGTCCGTGCTCCTGTAAAAGATCGCCTTTCCATGTTCATTCTCGGTCGTACCGAGGATCATGTACCAGTTCCCGTCCTGTCCCTTCCAGACCTTCGGATCCCGGGTATCTCCCCGGTCTCCGATGAACAGGTCGCTGAGGTGAGGGAAATCCGCATTCCAGGGGTGCTCTTCGCCTGCTTCCCTGTCGGGGAAGGGCGGGAGGATCACCTGTTTTCCATGTCTGTTGTCGAACTCCACGCCGTCCTCGGACATAATGTGGAGCTGTGCCGATTCGATCCGTGTGTGTTCTTTATCAAGATAGCGGATCCCTGTATAGAACAGGTGCATCTTCCCCTCGCTTTCCACTGCGCTCCCGGAGAATACCCCGTCCATATCCTCCCTTACGGAGGGATACAGGGCTATCCCCAGATGCTCCCAGTGGACCAGATCATCACTGACGGCATGGCCCCAGTGCATGGTATCCCAGACCGGGCCTTCCGGATTATGCTGGTAGAAAAGATGATACCGTCCCCGGTAAAAAATGAATCCGTTCGGATCGTTGATCCAGTTTCCGGGAGCCTTCAGATGAAGGCTCTGCCGGATGTTCACATCATTTTTCATAGTGGTCAGCCTTTAACGGCACCGGAAGTAACTCCTTCCACGATGAAACGCTGCAGCAGGACATACAGGATCAGGATCGGCAGCATGGCCAGCAGCAGGGCCGCCATGATCAGGCCAAGATCCGACGAGAAGGTCCCGTAAAAGGCCTGGGTCGCGATCGGGATCGTGTACAGCTCCTTCTTCTGGAGCACCAGGCTCGGCAGAAGGTAATCATTCCAGAACGCCATGGCGTCGATGATCGCGACGGTTGCGATGGTCGGCTTCAGCAGCGGGAACACGATCTTCCACCAGGTCTGCCATCTGGTACAGCCGTCGATGAAGGCGGCTTCCTCAAGCTCCAGCGGAATGTTGGTGTGGATCGCTCCATGGAACATAAAGGTCGCCATGGAGAGGGAAAAACCTGTGTGCATCAGGATCAGCGTCAGTCTGTGGTTCAGTACGCCGAAGATTCCGCCATACAGGGAAACCAGCGGAACCATCAGGACCTGGAACGGGATGACCATGGAAGCGACCATGGCCGCGAACAGGAGCGCGCACGCTTTCCATTTGTTCCGGACGATGACGAACGCTGTCATGGAAGAAAGCAGAAGCGTCAGGATCGTCGAGCTTACAGTGATGATCAGAGAATTCGCGAATGCCTTGAAGAAATCCATCTTCTGGATCGCGTTCGGGAAGTTCTCGAGGGTAAACCCTTTCTTCACACCGATCAGCGACAGCGGATCCTTGACGATATCCACTTTTTCCTTAAATACGTTGATGACAACGAGTATGAACGGGAAAATAAAAGCAATGAACACGAGGATCAGGACCACCATGATGATGGCGTGGATCCTGCGCTTTCTGGCCAATGCTTTTGCGCTGTCCTGGATCATGCTTCCACCTCCCCTTTCTTACCGATGTAGACCTGGGTCACGCCTACGATCGCGCAGACGAGGAACAGGATCAGGGCCTCCGCCTGGCCGGTTCCGTAGTTCTTGTACGTAAAGGCCTGGTTGTACACGTGCATGGCCGCCATGACGGATTTTCCGGCCGGCTCACCTTTCGTCAGGGAAAGGTTGACGTCGTATACCATAAAGCATCTGGTGATCGACAGGAACAGGCACTGTACAAAGGAGGCACGCATCAGAGGAACCGTCACGTACCAGGTCGACTGCGACGGCGTGCAGCCGTCGATCTGGGCCGCTTCCATCAGCGCCTTGGAGACGCTCATGAAGCCTGCCACGTAGATCAGCATCATGTAGCCGGCAAACTGCCAGACCGATACCAGGATCATGGCGAACATCGCACCGCTCTCCGTTGTGCCGAGCAGCTTCGGAATGCCGACCGCCGGAAGGGCGCGGCTGAACACGAACTGCCAGACATAACCAAGGACGATACCGCCGATCAGGTTCGGTACGAAGAAGCCTGCCCGGAAGAAATTCTGGCCCTTGACGCCGCTGGTGACCAGGTAGGCCAGCAGGAAGGCGACGATGTTGATCAGGATGACAGCGATCGCGGAATAGATGATGGTCCTGCCCATGGCTGCCCAGAAATCAATATCCTTGAAGGCCGCCAGGTAATTTGCAAACCCGACAAGGGGCTTGGAGCGGGAAACGCCGTCCCAGCTGGTGAATGTCAGATAGAGTCCATAGATAAACGGAAGGATCACAACGCCCAGGAACAGGACCGTGGAGATGCCTCCAAACATCAGGAACTGGCTGACCTTATAAGACATTTTATTTTTATCCATAGGTCATCTCTTTTCTTTCTCTAAGCTTATTCTTCGGGCCTGTTCTCAGTGCTCTACGGGAGCCGTTGCCTGCCAGTACGCTTCGATATCGGCAGCCAGGGTCTCTCTGTCGATGTCGCCCTTCAGGTATTCCTGCATGTTGGCGCCGACCTTTGCATAGTGGTCATCCGGGAGATAGTTGTAGTTTCCGATCAGAGCGTCTGCATCTGCGTAAGCCTTGACGGATTTGCCGAGCGGATCGGTGACTTCCAGTTCAATGTTGGAGAAGGCCGGAACCAGTGCGCAGGTGTCGACCAGGAATTCCTGTCCGCCATCCTCGAAAACGAGCCAGTTCAGGAAATCCTTCGCGGCTTCGCGCTGCTCATCGGTGGTGTTGTCGGAGTTGTCGATAAAGAAGTACTTGGAGCCGCCGCCCACCATCTTGGTATTGTAGGCGTCATCATCCTGCGGGATCGGCATCATGCCCATCTCTGCTTCCGGATCATACTCGGCCAGTACGGACCAGTCCCAGTTGCCGCCAAACATGAAGGCGACCTCGCCCTCAGCCAGGTACAGCTCGGTGTCTTCTCTGACTGCCGCGACGGGAGCGTCCGCTGCATAGTTGTTCTCCTTCAGAAGGTCGAAGGTATCAAGCATGGTGTTGAATCTCTCATCGTTGATCAGATCGGAGGATCCGTCATGAAGAGAAGCGACAAAACCGTCGACATCGTCTCTGGTCTCATAGACCTCAGCGATGAAGTGGCCGGCCAGAGACCAGTCTTCCTTCATAACGCCGACGGGTGCATCCATGCCGTTCTCCTTCAGGGCGTCCAGAAGACCTGCAAATGCTTCATTGGTCTTGTAGTCTTCCGGGTTGAACTCTTCACCGAGAGTGTCCTCGATGGCGGTCTTGTTGTAGATGATGCCTCTTGCTTCCACGCATACCGGGAATCCATAGACAGCGTCGCCGACGGTGATCGCCTGGGTGGTCTCTTTGACCCAGTCCTGATCGGCAAGATCCACGGCGTGATCCGGTCCCAGAGAATAGATGTCCTTTGCATCGACCATGGAGATCGTGTAGGGCTCATTGGAAGCATATCTGGTGGACATGTGGGCTGCAACGGTATCGCTGGAGTAGTAGACCTCCACGTCAACACCCTTCTCTGCGGAGTATTCCGCGGCCATCTCTTCCATCTGGCTCTGGATCTCCATCTTGGAGTTGAAGATCGTGATGGAAACGTCGGCGGCCTGTGCCGGGATTGCAGGGATCATGGCAACTGCCATAGCGGCTGCGAGCATCATGGATACTGCTTTTTTCATAGTTTTCTCCTTTTCTTCAAATGTAAAACACGTCATCGTCCGGTTGTTTTGCATGATATTGACTTTACCATTCTGAATCGTTCTCCCATGTTCCGTCAATATGGTGCATTTGCATCATCAGTTTTGGTTACTGTTGCATTTATGAAAGCAATGATGACATATAATTGTGTGTTTGTCAATCTTAATATCGTGCATTATCACCTCATAATTCAGTACATATGCACTATAGTTTGTGCACAAAGTGCGGGCTGAAAGGGCGTGCATCGCATCCGGACGGAATTCCGCCCATTATTCCGCGCACATATGTCACACCATGTGTGCCTCTCTGTTTTTCATTTGACACAATTCGTTTCAGATTGTATAATGTGAATAAGATAACAAAGTAAATCAGTAAAGGAGGCCGCGGGCATATGGCAACGAAAGTGACCATACAGGATATCGCAGATGCTCTGGGCATTTCAAGAAACACAGTATCTAAAGCACTTAACAATACGGGAGTTCTGGCTGAGAAGACCCGGGAGCGGGTCCTTCGAAAAGCTGTTGAGATGGGTTATAAAGAGTTTTCGTATCTGAATCTGTCCGACCTGAATCTTTCCGGCGGAAGCAATACTCCGGAGCCCGCCTCCGACGCGGGCAGTTCCGGGGCCATCCCCTCCGGCGGGGGCGTGATCGCTTTGATGAGCACGACGGTCCTCGGGGGATCCCATTTTGCAAACCTGATGCTGGATAAGTTCCAGCGAAAGCTGAGCCTGGCCGGGTACAGCTTTATGTCCTACCGGATCACGGAAGAGAACCTGGCTTCGATGACGCTGCCGGCTTCCTTCGACCACTCTGCGGTCAGCGGGATCGTCTGCGTGGAGGTTTTTTCCATGGAGTACAGCCGGTTTCTGCTGTCACTTAAGATCCCGACCCTGTTCGTCGACGCCCCCGTCCCGACCCTTCGGGAGGCCTTCCCCTGTGATATCCTTCTGATGGACAACCGGACGCAGATCACGGAGTTTGTTTTTCGTGCCGTAGAGCAGGGACATACCTCCTTCGGGTTCATCGGAGAGGTCAACCACTGCCGCTCCTTCGCCGAGCGTTACCTGGGCCTTGTGGACGCCCTGCTGCCGTACGGCCTGTCGGTCCGGGATGAGTTTCTTCTCTCCTCGCATAAGCTTTTGGATCCTCCGGAGATATTCCGGGAGGATGTGTATATTGAATACCTCCGGAAACAGATCGAGAGCCTTGACAGGCTCCCGGATGTGTTTCTGTGTGCCAATGATTTCATCGCGATCTACGTGCTCAGGATCTTTGCCGGTCTGCATATCCGGGTCCCTTCCGACGTGCAGCTGCTCGGGTTTGATAACTCGCCGGAGTCGTCGGTGGTCACACCGGCGCTCTCGACGATCCGGATCGATTCCCGGTCCATGGGGGAGATGGCGTTCTCGCTGCTGCTGCAGCGGATACAGGATCCGCAGATGGCGAACCGGACGATCTACTGCCAGACCTCGCTCATCCTGCGGGATTCCACGATCTGAGCATGGAACGAGAGGACGGTTCTTCGTTCCAGGAGAACGCAGGGACGGTTCTTCGTTCCGTGTACGCTTGCATGTCGCATACGGAGGCAGAATATACCGGCTGTCGTAGGCCACGCTTGTCTCCTGGGGATCGCTGCGCCGCTTATGATCATGTGCTCCGGCCAAGCCAGCTTCGCTAAACGGCGGCCTCCGCACACGAAGCTATGCTCGCGATCCCGGGCGTCGACTGCAAGTGTCCTTCTCCGGCCGGTATATTCTGCCTCCGCACTGCGACATTTTGCGCGCTGACAATGAACAGCTGCAGGTATATGAAGATCATCTCTGCCAAGCAAGGGCTTTTCAGGGCGATTTTAGGAGAGACGAGATCCAGCTCCTACGGAAACTCAGAACGCGAAGCCTTTGCTGAGCGTTCTGCAAGTTGGAGTTGGAGATTAGCTCGGCTCGACGTTGCCCGGGGCCTTGCGGACAGAGAGATCTTCATTACCGCAGCGTACATGGAACGAAGAACCATCCCGGCGTTCCGTTCAGTCGATGCCGCGGATGCCCACCCTGTGGATCGTCCGCGCGAGGATCGCCTGGTACGCCTGCATCTCTTCCAGCGTACAGCCGGTATAGCCCCGTTCGATCACACCGTCGGAATCACGATACTCCTGCAGATAGTATTCCCGGGCTCCGGAGAGCCACTCCGCGATCACTTCAAAATCATGAGCCGAATGCAGTTCCTTTACGACCGTCGTGCGGAATTCATATTCCAGCGGACCGCTCATCAGAAAGGCCGCCGTCTCCCGGATCGCGGAAAGGTCGACCGCCCGGACGCCCGCCACGGCGGCATAGTTGTCAGGGCAGGCCTTGATGTCCATCGCCACCTTCGCGATCAGTCCATCTTCCGCCAGCGCTTTTACGACCTCCGGATGGGTCCCGTTGGTGTCCAGCTTGACGGGGTAGCCGATCTCATGGACGGCCGCCAGGAATTCCGGCAGCTCCTTTGAAAGCGTCGGCTCGCCTCCCGTGATGCAGACGCCCTCCAGGATCCCCCGCCGCTTCCGCAAAAAAGCAAGCACTTCCTCCGGATCAAGCGAAGGCTGATCTCCGGTCTCCAGCACGAGGGACCGGTTCTGGCAGAACGGACACCGGAAGTTGCAGCCGCCCAGAAAGATCGTCGCGGCCACCTTGCCCGGGTAGTCCAGCAGCGTTGTCTTGTTAAAACCACAGATCTGCATATCTTTTCTCCTATGATTTGACACATTGCCCTTTTCTATATATACTCTTTGCATGACCATCAGACAGGAAGGGGATCTGTATTTATGGCAGATGTACAGGAACGATTCATGCGGGAAGCCCTGCGCCAGGCCAAAAAAGCCGAGGCGCTTGACGAAGTGCCCATCGGCTGTGTCATCGTCCACGACGGAAAGATCATCGCCCGGGGCTACAACCGGCGGAACACCGACAAGAACACCCTCTCCCACGCGGAGCTGAACGCGATCAAAAAGGCCAGCAAAAAGCTCGGCGACTGGAGGCTGGAGGGCTGTACCATGTATGTCACGCTGGAGCCCTGCCAGATGTGTGCGGGCGCCCTCGTCCAGTCCCGGATCGACGAGGTGTTCATCGGATGTATGAACCCCAAGGCAGGCTGTGCAGGCTCCGTTCTGAATCTGCTGCAGATGGAAGGGTTCAACCACCAGGTACGGATCACCCGGGGCGTCCTCGAGGAGGAATGCTCCTGTATGCTGTCCGAATTCTTCCGGCGGCTCCGCGATCATCGAAAGGCGCTAAAAGCCTCCGAAGGCCCTGCCGGAGAGGTCCGGCTTCCATAAGCCTCCGGTTTTACCGGTAATACTCTCACAGGCAGCCGCTGTTCAGCGGCTGCCTGTTTTTTCTTCCGCGATCGTGCGGTACTCTTCCGCCTGTTCGAGGGTCGCCCTGCCGGTCCGCTGCATTTTTGTCACATTCGCATATACCGGCACGGGGTCGTCCGACATCTGACCGTCCCCGTAGAGCCGGACCATGTCGCCCTCCTCCAGCACGTCACCCTCGATCATCGTCCCGTTCCGGTTGACGATGCCGTCCTTCGGGATGGGAGCCGTGAATACCTGCTCTGTCTTCATGTCCACCAGCACGCCGGTCTTCAGCATGTCGCCCACATACACGTAGATGGCCTCGACGGCTTCTTTTTCCTGCTGTGCCTCCCGTGCCTTCTCAAGCGCCGCGTCATAGGCGACCCGCCGCCAGAAGAACACGGTGATCACGGCAAATACGGCCAGAAGGGCCGTCATGCCGATGATGAATTTCCAGTCTCTTTTCTTTTCCTTCATGTATGCCTCTCAAAGCAGCAGTCCCTGGTAAGGAATGCCTTCCCTGTCAAGGATCTCCATTTCGCGTTTGCTGCAGGTACTGATGATGATCTGCCTGTCAGCCTCGTAAAGCCAGCGGAGGACGCCCAGGAGCCGCTCCTCGTCGTACATGCCGAACACGTCGTCCAGGATCACCGGGAAGGGTTCTTTTCCGCAGAGCAGTTCACCTGCCGCCATGCGGAGCGCAAAATAGATCTGCTCCAGGGTCCCGCGGCTCAGCCGCTCCAGCGGAACGATCCGCTCCCCCGTGTTGACGGTCATGTGCAGGTTCTGGTCCATCAGGATCTCGTTGTATTTCCCTCCGGTGATCTCGCTCAGGATCTGAGACGTCCTCCTGCGGAGGGCGGCGCCGACCTGGTTCGTGATCTGGCCCGACAATTCCCCGATGGTATCAAGAGCCAGCGTCAGCGCGTCGATCTCCACCCGGTCCTCCGACCGGGCATATTTCTGGTCCTCGCATTCGCGGTACTCCTCCTGAAGGCTCTCATAGGCTGTCAGCCTTTCATCCATCAGTTCTCCGCCCGTCTTCCGGTTCCAGAGGACCTTTTCCTGGCGGGAAAGCCATCTCGCCTTCATCTTCTGGCGCTTTCGGACTTCCCTGGAAAAACGGCTGTTCCGGTACGCCCCGGCCATCAGAAGAGCGATCCCCAGCACGCCGAGCCCGATCCTCACAAAGATCATCAGGCCGGTAAACTCCGGCAGGAAGAAGGCCGCCAGCAGGCAGGCCGCGAACAGCCCGAGAAACAGGAACAGGTTCGTACTCTGCTGCCGCCTCGCCTCGCGGATCCGTTCATCCAGGATCTCTTCCCCGCCCGAACCGATCCGGAGGGAACGGCTCTTTTCCTCAGCGGAGGCCTGCCGGTCCCGGAGCTGCTGCAGCTCTTTCTCGACCTGGGAAAGGCTTCCCGAGATCTTCTGCTGCTCCGCCTCGATCTCACGCAGGCGGCGGTCCTCCTGGGACTGGTAGCCTTTTCGCGTCATCTTGAGCAGCTGGACCGCACGGGCCAGGTCGATGCTGCTGTCCCCGGTCCCCTCATAGCTCGCCATGTAATTCTGCAGCTCCCGCACCAGATCCTGTCCGGTCACACTCTTTAGCTGTCCCACGGACACAGTATTGTCGTACACGGCTTCGCTCACGTCGCCCAGCACGTTCTCAAGGGCTCCTTTTTCCGCGTCCGCGATGGCCCCCGTTGTCTCGCTGAAAAGCTCATGGTACGGCCGTTCCTTGTAAAAGTTGCGGGTCAGGCGGAAGCTCTCGCCGCCGCGGTCGAACCAGAGGATCCCGCCGTAATCCGCAGGATTCTCCCAGGGCTCATAGGTCGTGTAGGCATCGTTCCTGGCCGCCCTTCCGCGCTGTCTGGTGATACCGAAGAACATGCTCCGGAGGAAAGTGTGGATCGTCGTCTTTCCGCTCTCGTTCTCCCCGTACAGCACATTGATCCCGTCCGACAGTTCAAAGGTCCTGTTATGTATTTTTCCAAAATTCCGAATCGTCATCCGGCTTATCTTCATCGTATTTACTCCGTCCTCGTCAGCGGCTCGTCTCCAGCAGCGCCTGCAGTCCGTACATCAGGGCCTTCTCCTCGACCTCTCCCATCTCCGAATTCCGGAAATACCGGATATAATCGCCGATCAGGGTCCCGCTGTACTGCTTTTCAAGAAGGGGCAGATCGTAGGCGAACCTGGACAGATCCGCAAATTCCGAGATATTCCCGAGCAGCCGGATCCGTTCCGGGATCAGCACCATATCGGGCGGCCGGACTCCGTCCAGCAGGACCCGGTAGATATGCTGCTGCCCTCTCTCCTCGATCCGGCTGCGGATCTCCTCCTCGAGCCAGCCCTGGGTGGCGTTTTCGGTGAGCGTGACCGAGATCTCCTCGTAATTGCGCTGCGCAAAGGGGATAAAGCGGATCTTTAGCCTCCCGTCCGCGTCCGTATAGCCTTCGATGAACCCGTGGGCGCCGGTATCGTTCCGGTCGATGGGCTCCAGGGCCCCGGAAAAAGCGGCTCTGTTGCGGATCAGCATGCCCGGCCTGTGGATATGGCCGAGGGCAATGTAGTCAAATCCGGCGGCCGAAAGGCTCCGCACGTTCATCGGCACATGGTCCTGGTCACCCCCGTGGGCGAGCAGGATATGGAGGCCTTCCTCATCCTCCGGAACGCATCCGGCCAGAAGATCCTCCCGGATCTCCCTGTGGCAGAAGCTGAACCCGTAGACCGTCACCTCCGGCTCCGTAAGGTGGACGCTCTGTACCTTCTCGCTCCCGAAGAAATACACATTCTCCGCCCACGAAAAGGTCCGGTACATGGAGTCCCTTTTCAGGTAATCATGATTGCCCGCGATCAGGAAGACCCTGGTTTCCGGGATCGTCGTAAACAGATAATTGACTTCCTTGAGCTCCTTTTTGAGGGGCTGGCGGTGAAAAAGATCTCCGGCTATAAATAACAAATCCACCGGATTCTCGCGAATATACGCGATAACCCGGCGGAATGTCTCCCAGATCTCTTCTTCCCGCCTGGCGCTCCAGGCGCATCCCCTGTCGGGGACCGCACCCAGATGCACGTCCGCAAGATGAACAAATCGCATACTATGCCTCCAGTCAGGCGCTGTTACAGATCGCAGTTCTTAACCGTTCTCGGGAATGGAATCACGTCGCGGATATTGCCCATGCCGGTCAGGTACATTACGCAGCGCTCAAAGCCAAGTCCGAAACCGGAGTGACGGGTGGAACCGTATTTGCGAAGGTCCAGGTAGAAGCTGTAGTCCTCTTCCTTAAGTCCCAGCTCCTCCATACGGGTCTTCAGCTTGTCGAAATCGTCCTCTCTCTGGCTGCCGCCGATGATCTCGCCGATCCCCGGTACCAGGCAATCCATGGCCGCCACGGTCTTTCCGTCGTCGTTCTGCTTCATGTAGAAGGCCTTGATCTCCTTGGGATAATCCGTGACGAAGACCGGTCTCTTGAAGATTTCCTCGGTCAGGTAACGCTCGTGCTCCGTCTGCAGATCACAGCCCCAGTATACCTTGTAATCGAATTTGTCGTTGTTCTTTTCGAGAAGCTCGATGGCTTCCGTGTATGTCACGTGCCCGAACTCCGAATCCACCACATGGTTCAGCCGGTCGAGCAGGCCCTTGTCGACGAAGGAATTGAAGAAATTCATCTCCTCCGGCGCGTTCTCCAGCACATAGCGGATCACGAATTTCAGCATATCCTCCGCAAGATCCATGTTGTCATTAAGATCCGCGAAGGCACATTCCGGCTCGATCATCCAGAACTCCGCCGCATGGCGGGTGGTGTTGGAATTCTCGGCGCGGAAGGTGGGGCCGAAGGTGTAGATGTTGCGGAACGCCTGGGCAAAGGTCTCGCCGTTCAGCTGCCCGCTGACCGTCAGGTTGGTCTCCTTGCAGAAGAAATCCTGCTCGAAGTCCACCGAGCCGTCGTCCCTGTGGGGGATGTTGTCGAGATCCAGCGTCGTGACGCGGAACATCTCGCCGGCGCCCTCGCAGTCGCTTCCGGTGATCAGGGGCGTATGCACATAGACAAAACCTCTCTCCTGGAAGAATTTGTGGATCGCGTACGCGCAAAGTGAGCGCACGCGGAAGGTTGCCTGGAAGGTGTTGGTACGGGGACGCAGGTGCGTCATGGTACGGAGATATTCGAGCGTATGGCGCTTTTTCTGAAGCGGGTAGTCCGGAGCGGAGGCTCCCTCCACCGAGACCTCCTCGGCCTGGATCTCGAAGGGCTGCTTAGCCTCGGGGGTGGCCACGAGGGTGCCCCGCACGATGACCGCAGCTCCGACGTTCAGCTTGGAGATCTCCGCGAAATTGTCCATTGTGTCGTGATAGACCACCTGCAGCGTCTCAAAGAACGTACCGTCGTGAAGGACGATAAAGCCGAAAGCCTTGGAAGCCCGGACGCTCCGGACCCAGCCGCCGACGGTGATCTCGTGATCAAGGAACTTTTCACGTTCCCTGTAGATTTCTTTTACGGTTGTCAGTTTCATTGTCATCGATCCTCTTTCATTCGTTATTTATGCCTGGTTCAGAAGGCGGACAGCATAATCGAAGATCCTCTTGGAGGTCCTGACCGCGTAGTGCAGACCGTCGTCCGTGGCGGTATCTCTGCCCAGCTGCGCGCGGTTGCTGCTGTAGCCGGTCTTCAGAAGCCAGTGATAGGTATCCAGATAGGTGTATGTGCCGGAGAGCCCGCTCTTGATCTCCTTGTTGAAGTTACGGACCATGACCTCCTGCCGCGTACCGACGTTCTTGCAGACGGCCGTCTGCACGCTGTTGACCGGATTCACCGACATATAGAAAAGCCTGCAGTTCATACTCTTCAGCTGCGGAGCGATCTGTTTCATGTAGGTGACATACGCAGGCGCGCTCGACAGATCGTTTACGCCCAGATTGAAGACCACCGCGATGGGAGGTCCGTCCTGCACCTGCAGTCCCCTGATCGTATCCAGGAGGAGCGTATAGCCCTTCCCCTTGATCCAGGAAAGTCCCTGCCCGGGCGCCGAGACCTCATGGATCGTGGGCCTGGCCGCCAGAATACCTTCCAGGTTCAGCGCCGCGAAACCGAATCTCGTCCGGGAATCTCCCACAAAGATGAGCGAGGAGTATTTGGCACTGTTCAGCTCCGCGAACTGGGCCGGCAGGATGTTCTGCTCGGCACTGCGGCGGAACAACACGGCGTACAGATACGTGTTCTTTGTGATCGTCACATACTGTCCCGCCTCGTACTTTACGGTATTCCCCTTGTCCACGAACTGTTCTTTTTTACCGGACCAGCCCATGAAGGTCTGTCCGGAGGGATTTTCCATGGCCGGCAGCTTGACGGTCAGTCCCCGGCCGCAGTAGTACGTCTTGTAGTCCTTGCCGTTGTTGTAGCGGAGCACCAGCTTCAGTTTGTCGCGCTGGTCCGCCGTGAATTTGTAGCTTCCGTTGACAACGATCTTCGTGCCGGCCTTGTAGGAGATCGTCTTGCCGTTCAGGGTGACCTTCCACGCGACATTGATATAGCCGCTTCTGGACGGGATCGACGGAAGCGCGATCACGGTCCCTTCTTTTACTTTGCGGTCGAGCTTTTTGTACCTGGAGGGACGGGAGCCGTTCCCCATATAGAACGTGACCGTACAGGTGCGTTTTTTGCGATAGACCGCGTAGAACGTCCGGTTGTTGGTGACCTTGATCTTTACGCCGGCTTTGTAGACGACATTGCTGCTCTTGGCCTTGGTGGTCCACCCCAGACCGACGTAATCGCTTTTGCCCGGCAGTTCCGGCATGGTGATCGAAGTACCTGCGTCTACTGTCTGGTCCAGCTTTTTGAATGCCGCGTCCGACGTTTTGCCCGCATTCGTGGCAAAGGTCACTTTATACCGGGCTGCGGTCTTTCCTGCCGCCTGCACGACGCCGGATGGCAAAAGCAGCATGGCTGCGGCAAACAATATACACAGGTATTTCCAGTGCTCTTTCAGATACTTCTTCATGGTAAACTCTATCCTCATCATCCGGTTCCGGTCATTGGTAGTTTACGGTTTCGATATAGCTGATAAAAACGTTCCCGGCCTTTTCAAAAAGCTCGGTGCTGTCATTCATTCCATACGGCGTGATCTCCCCCTTCACAGGGTCATACCACCATGTATTATACTCGTCATAGCCGATCAATACAATAGCAGAATCTGCGGATGTTTTTGCGATCACGGGCCGCTGGGCGCTGATCTCGTAAAGCACCTGGTCCAGCGTACAGCCGGTCAGGTCGATCACGACGCCTTCCTCCCCGATGCCCTCCTGAAGCTCCTTCAGGTTCCAGGCGCCGGAACAGAAGACCCTCGGCACGTCCTCCACGTTCAGTGTGTACTGGGTCTTTTTGTTGCCCCGCTCCCACACGTACTGCTGTCCGCGGTTCAGAACGACGCCCATCTGTTCGTCCGCCCGCCGGACCGCTTCCGCGGGATCCGCCAGGATACAGTCGAGCCCGCCCTTGGCGTAGACGTAATATACTTCGTTCCTCGGCACCGTCGTATCGAGCGCGATATCGCGCTCATCCACGCTTTTCAGCTTGGAGTAGACGACCAGTGCCTGCTCGGTCTCCGGCTTTTCGGAGAAGGCCAGCCGCACCATGATGCCCACGCGGGAAGCGCTCGTGCTCTCCACCGCGATCTGGTTGGCCGAAGCGCGGCGGTTGTTCATGATGTTGTCCTTGCGGACGAACTTGTACCCGCTGTCGGCTTTCTCTGCCATGTCGAATTCCATCAGGGTGCCCTTGATCTCGGCATTCATGGCGTACAGGTCATCCTTATGATAATCTTTCTTGACCTCTCCGTCAAATGCTTCTATGCGGATCGAATGCATCCCCTCCGTGATCCGGCCGTTCTTGTCCTCCAGGATGTCTTCCTTCCCCGTAAGACCGTAGACCAGGTCCTCGTTCATAAAGCCGATGGTCGTACAGGAATCATCCGCATCCTTGTCGAGGACGCGGTCCTTGCCGGTATCGAACTCGACCATCTTGATCTTGCCGGTGTCTTCCTCCCCGGTGAGGATCCAGGCCGCATGCGCATTTGTGTCGGATACGACAAAGCCCTCCTCCACGTCTTCGTCCAGGACCTTGAAGGTTCCTTCGTCGATATTGACCTGGTAGAGCTTCTGGGCAAACAGAAGGAACAGCTGATTCTGTTCATTGACGTAGGACAGGGTCCCCAGGTCCTTCTTGAGGAATTCAAAGGATTCCGTGCCCGGGATAAAGACCTTCTCCTCCAGGACGTTCTGGTCGCTGTTGTAATGATAGACGCAGATCCCGCAGTAGCCTTCGTGGATCCCGCGGTTCATGTACCCGGCCAGGACAAAGTCCACATCGCCGTTCTCGCCGACGCGGATGATCTTGATGTTGTGCTCATTCCGGCTGTCACGGAAGTCGGATCCCTCGTCCCGCCGGAAGCTGAAGATCCGGACGATCTTGCCGTCGCTCGGGCGGTAGGTCCACAGATCGCCCTGCTGCTCAAACGCCACGATGCTCACGTCATCGTTCAGCATGTAATTGACATCCCTGTTCCGGATCCCCAGGACAAGGCCGTTCTCGGTGATCACGTGCGACTCCGGATCGAAGATCTCCCTGGCGGAGCGGGTGAAATCCAGCAGCATGATACGGGTCTCCGTATAGCGCATCCGGTAAAAATCCGTCACGTCAAAAAGCTGTGTATACCCGTTCTCATCCTTCGCGGAGATCTGGTACTCGATGGAGATGCTGGCCGTCGTCTCGTTGATGTCGTTGATGACAGGAACACCCTTCTTGATCATCTGGGGCTTCAGCTGTCCCCAGCTCACCTCCGAGAGGCTCGAATTGATGGTGATGTTGGCAAAATTGGTCGCATTCCCCGTCGTCGTCGGCTCCAGGTAGCTGGACAGGTCGTCGGCCGTCGTCTTGTCCATGCATTTCTCGTAAAAGCTCTTGACGAACTTGACGTACTCGCCCGTATTGAGCTTGCTTCTCGAAATAACTCTGGTATAGTAATAAGCCTTTCCCTTGCTGGTGTCGAGTTCGATCTGCATGGAGTATTCCTGGCTCATGCGCAGATCGCTTTCGATCTTCACCGACGCCGTCAGGTAGTCATCGTTCTTTTTCAGGTTCTTGACCTTGCGGTTCTCGATGACCTTGCTGCCGTCCGAGGTGCGGATCTCATAGGACAGGCTGTTGACCTTCGTACTGTAGGGATTGACCACAAACGTCAGCGATTTGCTGGTATCCATGGGGGTCACGCTGTCCCGCATGAAGTCCGTCTGCATTTTTTCCCGGTAGCCGTACATCCGGTTGGCGTAGTTGCCGCTGTATTGTACCATGACTTCCGGAAGGGTCGGGTCATTCATGTCCGACCGGTCATCCGTCGTCTCACTGTTCAGAAGCAGCGCCGTCCCCGCGACGCCGATCACAAAGACCAGCAGCAGGAGCAGTACGCGCCGTAAAAAGTGTATCATCTATCGTATCTCTCCTCCAGCAGCCGCGCGAGTGTAGGCTGCACGTGAAGTATTTCCGTCAATTCCCTGACGGAGCTGCTCTTCTTTCCGCCGCCGGGTCTTCGGACTGCCCGGATCAGCAGATTCTTAGGCGTATGCTCCATGTCGATAAAGTCAAGGATCTGGGTATCATAACCCTCTTCTGTCAGAAGCTCGGCCCGGATACCGTCCGTCAGGAGGGCTGCCATCCGTTCCTTCAGGATCCCGTACTTAAGGACCGGCGCGAGGGCTTCATTCCGGATCTGGCGGTTCAGCTCGTGCTGGCAGCACGGAACCGACAGGATCACCCGGGCCTGCCACTGGACGGCCTTCGCAAGCGCATAGTCGGTCGCCGTATCGCAGGCGTGCAGTGTCACCATCATGTCGATCTGCGAGACGTCCTCGTAATCAGCCACATCCCCGCACAGAAAATGCAGTTTGTCATAGCCGTACTTCACGGCCAGCGCATTGCAGGTGCGGATCACGTCTTCCTTGAGGTCCAGGCCGATGATCCGGATGTCATAGCCTTTCAGGATCTTCAGGTAATAATAGATGGCAAAAGTCAGATAGGACTTGCCGCAGCCGAAGTCGAGGATCACCGCCTCGCGGTCCTTCGGAAGCTCCGGAAGGATATCCTCGATGAACTCCAGGAACCGGTTGATCTGGCGGAATTTATCGTACCGGGCCTTCACGACCCTGCCCTCCCCGGTCATTACGCCGAGATCCAAAAGGAACGGCACCGGCGTTCCCTCTGCCAGGATATACCGTTTGACGCGGTCATGTCCCTGGATCCGCACCGGCTCTGCCTTTTCGTGACCCTGGGTCCGGAAGGTCATATGGCCTTTTTTGCTCACCAGGACAGTCCCGTCGATGGCAGTTCCCCGGCACTGCAGCTGCCTGTAATTCTGCGTCAGCTCCTCTGTAAGGAACCGAAGCGCCTCCGGTCTTTCATAATTCCGGTGGAACATCTTGTTGTCCACCGTCCAGGAAGCCTGGTACATGACCTGTCCCTTCATAAGAAGGGGCCGGATACGCACCGTGCGCGGCTCTTCTTTCCTGCGGGAGCCGCTCAGGACGGCCAGCGTAAGCGCTTCCGTGATCTGCTCCTCCAGGAATCGGTCCAGCGTCATCATCAGGAAAGCTGCCTGAGCAGCTCCAGTGTCAGTCTTGTACTGTGCCTGGCCGCCTCCGCCTCAAAGGCATCGTAGTCCATCTCGGCACTGCCGTCCGCCTTGTCGGAGATGGCACGAATGATCAGGAACGGGACGCCGTTTACATAAGCCGTCTGCCCGATCGCTGCTCCTTCCATCTCGACGGCAAAGCCGCCGAATTCCCTGACGATCTCCTCCTTGACGCGCCTGTCCGACACGAACTGGTCCCCGGAAAGGATCCTTCCCTGGAAGACCTGGATATCCGGGTTTGCCGTCCGGCAGGCCGCCTCCGCCAGCGTACGCAGGTTCTGGTCCGCCGTAAAGGAGAATTCCGCCATCTGCGGAATCTGCCCCTTTCTGTAGCCGAAGCAGCCGGCGTCGACATCATGCTGCACCACATCCGTGGAAAGGACGATATCCCCGATATTGATCATGGCGTTCAGGCTGCCGGCCACGCCCGTGTTGATCACGGCGTCGACCCCGAAGTCATCGATCATGATCTGGGTGCAGACGGCCGCGTTGACCTTGCCGACCCGGGAACGCGCGACGACCGCCTTTTTCCCGGAAAGCCGTCCCACAAAGAAATCGATCCCTGCCTTACGGACCACCGAAACGTCTGTCATCTGTTTTTTGAGGTTTTCCACCTCGATCTCCATGGCACCGATAATGCCTGTACAGTTCATATTTATCTCTCCATTTGTAATATTTTACGCATACTTATTAACATAATAGCAAAGATTTTGTGAAAAAACAAGCTTATTCTGTCCGGTCCCATTTGTCGCAGAGCGACTGGATGTCCCTTGCAAATTTTTCGAGATCCTTGTTGGCACCGCCCTCGTTCCGCCGGATGACGTCCAGGAGGCGCCGTCCCACCGCAAGAAGCTTCTCGAAGGCTCGCGCGGCTTTCTCGGACTTGTATGTCCCCGGGGCCTTCTCCTTCTTTTCGATGCGGATTCCCTCGGTCAGCCTGACGAACTCCTCCGTCAGGAGGTCGTAGCAGGTCCCGCTGAAGGGAGCCATGGCGTCCAGGGAAAGCTCCTCCCTGAGCCGCCCGGCAAACAGCTCGGTGACGGTATCCTCCCCGTGGGTCACGAACACCTTCTTCGGCGTCGTTCCGAAGGAGCGGATCCAGGTGAGAAGCCCGTTCACATCCGCATGTCCGCTGATCCCCGGCATCTGGCAGATCTCCGCCGCCACATGGATCGGTTCCTGGAACAGCTTGACCTCCTCGGCGCCCTCGATCAGGGAACGTCCGAGGGTCCCGACAGCCTGGTAGCCGACGAACAGGATCGTGTTCTTCTCATTCCAGAGATTGTGCTTCAGGTGGTGCTTGATGCGGCCCGCGTCGCACATTCCGCTGGCCGAGATGATGACCTTGCAGTCCATATCCTCGTTGATGGCCTTGGAATCATCGCTGGTCACGGAGGTCAGAAGACCCGGGAACGTGATCGGGTTGATCCCCTTCGAGAGAAGCTCCATAGCCTCCTCGTCGAAGCAGTCATACCGATGCTCCGTAAAGATCGTGGTGGCCTCGTTGGCCAGTGGGCTGTCCACATAGACCTTGAAATTGTCATGGCCCTGCACCAGTCCGTCCGCCTTGATCTGCCGGATAAAATACAGCATCTCCTGGGTCCTGCCCACCGCGAAGGAAGGAATGACCACGTTTCCGCCCCGGTCGAAGGTCCTCTGGATGATCTCGGCGAGCGTGGCCGTATAATCGGGGCGTTCCCCGTGGGAACGGTCCCCGTAGGTGGATTCCATCACCACATAGTCGGCTTCCGTTATATACTCCGGATCGCGGATCAGTGGCTGGTCAAGGTTGCCGATGTCGCCGGAAAAGACGATCTTTTTTTCGGTCCCGTCCTCCGTGATCCAGATCTCGATGCTGGCAGAACCGAGCAGATGTCCCGCGTCCACGAACCGGGCGCGGATCCCCTCCGCGGGTGTAATGTCCTTGTGATAATCGCAGCCGCAGAACTGATTGATGACGCCCATGGCGTCGGCCATCGTGTAGAGCGGTACATAGGCTTCCTTGCCGGCCCGCTGCCCCTTCCGGTTGCGCCACTCCGCTTCAAATTCCTGGATGTGGGCGCTGTCACGGAGCATGATGTCGCACAGATTCCTGGTTGCCTCCGTCGCGTAGACCGGTCCCCGGAAGCCTTTGGCATACAGGATCGGCAGGTTGCCGGAATGGTCGATATGTGCGTGGGTCAGCAGTACAAAATCCAGCTCGGACGGCGGCACCGGAAGGCCCACGTTCTCATAATAATCAGGCCCCTGTTCCATGCCGTAGTCCACCAGGAATTTCCGGCCTGCTCCCTCCAGATAATAGCAGCTTCCCGTGACCTCGTGTGTCGCTCCCAGAAATGTCACCTTCATAGATCATACCTCCTCTGCAGCTGATCGGGATCCACCGGATCTGCCTTCGCATCCGCTTGACAATTCCGGTTTACAGGTTCATAGTAAAAAAAGTAAATCAAACCCTGACAGGAGGATCCTCATGAAACATATCATCCTGACCGGCGGCGGTACCGCGGGCCATGTCACTCCGAATATCGCACTGATCCCGTTCCTCCGGGAACGCGGGTATCAGATCTCCTATATCGGTTCCTACAACGGGATCGAAAAAAAACTGATCGAAGAGCTCGGGATCCCCTATTACGGGATCGCTTCCGGCAAGCTCCGCCGGTACTTCGATCTGAAGAACATGTCGGACCCCTTCCGTGTCCTGAAGGGCTACGGAGAGGCACGTACTCTTCTTCATAAGCTGAAGCCCAACGTGGTATTCTCAAAGGGCGGCTTTGTCACCGTCCCCGTCGTGGCCGCCGCGGCCCGTTACCGCATCCCGGCCATCATCCACGAGTCGGACATGACGCCGGGCCTGGCCAACAAGCTCAGCTTTTCATCGGCCACCAGGATCTGCTGCAATTTCCCGGAAACGGTTGCCCAGCTTCCCGCTGCCAAAGCCGTCTACACCGGGACGCCCATCCGTCAGGAGCTCCTGACGGGCAGTGCCGACGCCGGAAGAGCCTTCTGCGGCTTTACCGCCGATAAGCCCGTCCTCATGGTCATCGGGGGAAGCCTCGGCGCCGCTTCGGTCAACGAGAACATCCGCCGGATCCTGCCCCGCCTTCTCGAAAAATACCAGGTGGTCCACCTCTGTGGAAAAGACAAGCTCGATCCCTCAAAGGCAGGGATCCCCGGCTATGTCCAGTATGAATACATCAAGGAGGAACTCCCGGACCTGTTCGCGATGGCTGATATCGTGGTCTCCCGGGCGGGAGCCAATGCCATCTGCGAGATCCGTGCCCTCTGTAAGCCGAACCTTCTGATCCCCCTCTCCGCCAACGCAAGCCGCGGAGACCAGATCCTGAACGCCCGCTCCTTCGAGAAGCAGGGCTGCAGCATGGTGATGGAGGAGGAAGAGATCACCGAAGAGTCCCTCCTCGCCGCGATCGACAGCCTGTACGCGAACCGGCAGACCTACATTGAGGCCATGAAGGGTATGTCCCACACCGATTCCATCCAGAAGATCCTCTCGCTCATCGATGAGGTCGCAAAGTAAACAAAGGTACGTATCCTTTCACAGCCGTCTGCGGATGCAGGCGGCTGTGTTCATGTCCGGATCCTGCGCGGATGCTTCAGTGGAAGCTCTTCAGCAGCTCATCCCTGTCCTCCTCGGTCAGCTGCCCCGGCTTCCAGCCAAGGACAACGCCGTCATCCGTGCGGCGGGGGATCAGATGTATATGGAAATGATGGACCGTCTGTCCCGCCGATTCGCCGTTGTTCTGCACGACGTTCAGGCCGTCACAGCCGAGCGTATCGACCAGCTTTGCGGCCATCTTTTTGGCCAGGATCATGGCCTTGCCCGCCAGCTCGTCCGGCATCTCCATCAGATTGGCCGCATGGGCCTTCGGCAGGATCAGGGAATGGCCCTTGGAAGCCGGTCCCAGATCAAGAATGACGCGGAAATCCTCGTCCTCATAGAGTGTGGCGGAAGGGATCTCTCCGTTTGCGATCTTACAGAAAATACAGTTGTCCATGTCTTTGTCCTCCTTATTTATCTCCTGGTAAAGCCCCGGCACAACAGGAATGCCAGGACAAATCCACAGAAAAGGCCGCCCAGGTGGGCCGCATTGTCAACGCCTCCGTCCGCAAATCCCAGATAGACGGAAAAGGCGATCATGACAGCCATCCTCCGAAGGGAAAGATCCGCAAACCTTCCCCGGTTCCGGAGCACCAGATACAGGATGGCGCCCATCAGTCCGAACACGGCGCCCGATGCACCGGCGGAGACTGCGTTCTCTGCTGTCCTGGTACTGACAGCCAGCGAGATCAGGTTTCCCCCGATGCCGGAAAGCAGGTAGATCAGGGCGTACCGGACGTGTCCGGCCGCAGGCTCCAGCCTCTCTCCCAGAACGCCGAGCACCAGCATGTTGTTCAACAGATGCCGCATCCCGAAATGCAGAAACATGCACGTCACGATGCGGTAGTATTCCCCTTCCTCAAGGATCAGGGGCCCGAAGGCCGCGCCGCAGCGGAGCATATGCCCCGGATCCTCCGAGCTGCCCGTGAGTTCCACGACGAGGAACACCAGGACGTTCAGGAGGATCAGCACCGCGGTCACCGTATATTTTTTATATTCTCTCAAACCGGTCACGATTCCAGATTCTCCTTGATCGTTGCCAGCCGTACTTCGATCAGACGGATGGCCTCCTTGTTTTCTTCATTATCGGGCAGAACTCTTCTGATCTCCAGCAGACGGTCCCGCTCCGCCCGAAGATTCACCTTGATATCATATTCCATGGTCTCCACCTCTTCCGCCCCCTTTCAGGGCTATTATACCACATCCCGGAAGATTTCTTCAATGGCTGCGGCTCAACCTTTGTCTTCTTCGTGAAAGACATAGGACGCGTCCGCAAAGCACACCTCGTCCCCGTCCGCAAGCGCGCACTCTTCGCCTTCCTCCAGAAGCCGTCCGTTCACGTACGTCCCGTTCCGGGAGCTTAGATCCCGCAGGTACCAGGTCTCCTCTTTTTTCCGGATCCGGGCATGCATCCGGCTGATCGTGGGAAGATTGATCCGAACGTCCGTGCTGCCGCTCAGCTTCCCGATGATCAGCAGCTCCTTGTCGAGCAGGATATCTTCACGCAGACCGCTCTCCCGGCTCACAAGTCTCGGCCGCGACACCTGCGGGGGCATGTACAGGAATTTTGTCTCCCCGTCTCCGTCATCCTCCTCTTCTTTGTATCCCGTAAAAAAAGAATACTCCGTATACCCTTCCTCCGGCTCCGGGCGGACCGGCGGCAGGGGCGCCGGCATGGCCGGCATGTCGTGTGCATCCGGCTCCTTCTGTTTCTTCTTCCGGATCCGGTCCGCGACCGCGCAGGCGGCTGCTCCCGTGAGCAGTACAGCGCCTGCCGCTCCCGCGGCCGCCAATGCCGAAAAGCCCGGCAGATATCCGTAAAACCGGCCTGCCATCACAAGCACCAGCAGCAGTACGGGGATGCAAAGAAGCAGGAGCTTTCTGCCGGGTCCTTTTTGTTTTTCCGGCACGGACGCCGCAAGGTCAAATAAGTCTTTCATCCTATCCTCCGTATCCGGGACGCCGCCCGGTTCCTTTTGTTCTTCCTCCGGCGCCTCTTCGTCCCCGCCGGTCTGTTCATACAGGATCCGGCGGACCGTCTCCGGCTGAAAGCTGCCCTCCAGGATATGCCTGTAGACGCCGTAGCCCACCCGCACGGCCGCGGAGCTTTTGTGATCGATCCGCGGCAGCAGGTATTCCGTCAGCTCCAGGAATTCTTTCTGCAGGTCCCCCTCCTGCTCCGGAAACCACAGAAAGCGCACCTGCCCGGGCGCCGGATCGACAAAGACGAACTCCGGGGACAGAAGGAGCTTTCCCGGATCCATCAGGTACTCCTCCATCTCCTCCAGGACCATGGAGATCCCGGAAAACAAAAGCTGCAGATCCGTATCCTGCAGCTTTTTTCCTTCATAGATCGTATCCAGGGACTGCCGGGAGGTGATGTCATAATAGTACAGAAAGCTCCCGTCCACCCCCTGGATCCTGCAGGGAAGGATCGACGGGATATGACCGCCCGTCAGCATACGGACCTGGTAGGTCTCCTGCGCGTCCTCCCTGCCCCGCAGGATGAGATAGCTGTGATTCAGATCCCGCTTATATTCCGCTTTCATGCGTTTCCCCCTTCCCTCTTTTCTGCCGGCGGAGCCGCTCCTCCGGACGTATGATCTGTGAAGAGCCGCTGACCGAAAGGCTGTCTCCATAGCCGAGCATGGACTTTGTGTCAAGCTGGTAAGCGACCTGCACACTGCTTTGGCACCGTACCTTGACGGCTATGTCCGACGCGCCGAAAAAGCCTGTGTTTCCCAGCTCTTCAGCCCTTTCCTGTGCGCGTTCCCGTACGTGACCGGTCCCGCTGCCTGCCTCCAGACTCCCGCAGAGAGCCGCCTCGCAGGCCGCCGAACAGAGCCAGCTCCGGTTGTGTATATAAAAACACAGATAGATCATGACCATCAGGATCATGATCACAAAGGGGACCACACAGGCCGCCTCCACCGAGAGGCTCCCCTTTTTCAGTATCCGGCCGATCCGCCGGAGCTTCCTCTTCACAGCAGTTCTCCCAGGCAGGCCGCGCAAAGGAAAGGAACCATCGGGATCTCCTTTCCCCTGTGTGAGAGGAGCCCCGCGATCCCCCACAGCCCGACGAGCAGGAGCGTGCGTCCGAGGATCATGAGAATGCTGACCGGCGGAAAATAGAGACCGATCACGGTCAGCAGGAGCGCGTCCCCCATCCCCGGATCTCCTCCCGTCAGAAGGCTGGCCGCCGCCAGGAGTCCTCCCGGCAGGATCGAAAACGCATATTCCGCGGAAAGGGCCGCGAAACCGGCTCCTCTCCCGAATTGAAGCGACAGCAGCCTGACAAACGCCATTATGCCTGTCGCGGATAAAGAGATCTCCCTTCTGCGAAGATCCGTACAGAAATTAATGCCCATACCTATCCAGAATACCGGCCACATCGTTTTCCTTCCTCCTTTTTCAGTGATGCTCTCCCCCGCAGCGGCTGCACGGACGGCAGGCGCCCGCCTCGGATTCCGGGACCAGGCGTACGGTCCGTTTCAGACGGCTGCACGTCGCCTGGTTATGATACCTTGTCCCCTCCTCCGTGACATAGACGACACCCGCCGGAGCCTTCCCCCGGCTGCAGGATTCGCAAGGATGATAGCTCTGCCCGTACTTATTGTGCAGCTTCACGGCCTGCGCCCCCGGGACCTGGTGGATCGAGAGGGAAAGATAGCTGCAGGAGAGATCCGTATGGATGACATTTCCGTAGCGGGCCATATAGACCATTTTCTCCTGCGGCAGGCCCGTCCCGTATCCGGCAATCTCTCCGGGATCCGCCCCGTTCCAGGCATGGACGGTGACCGAAGTCGAGAGCGGAATGCCTCCGGACATAAAAAAGCCGCCCGGGGGACTGAATACGTAGGTTTCGGTCTTTCTTACCTCCGTCTGTCCACCCGGATCCGTGATCTTCGCGGCCGCGCTTTCGGCCGCGGAAAGCGCCAGGAGCAGATGCTCTGTCTGCAGCCGGTAGACGTCCATCAGGGACAGCATGGTGATCATGCCGAACAGAAACAGCGGGAGCACCAGCGCCGCCTCCACCGTCAGCGACCCTTTTCGCAGTTTTCCGAGGATGTGCAGAAATATCCTTCCGGAAAGCGGAACCGGTCTCTTCGGAGCCGAAACCGGAATCCGGCGTTTTTTCTTCTCTTCTCCTTTCGTCATTTTCATTTTGATCCTTTCCGGACAGGTACACCCTGTCCTGTACATTCCATGCTTCAGGAGTCCTCCCTGCCGTACGGCAGCCTCTCCGGAAAGATATTTCCACACATCACGGGTCGTAGCGCCGGGATCTGGTCACCTCGAAGGTCTTTCGCCGGTTGGCTGTCACATCGGCGGACAGCTCGGCGGCCGTCACGCAGGCGTCCAGACAGAAGCCGGACCGTCCGCTGCTCCTGACGGCGTGCTCGATGATGCTCATTCCGCCTTCAGCCAGCTTTTTAACCGGCATCCGCAACAAAAGCAGCTGCAGGTACCATCTGTAATCCCTGCCGCTCCCGCGGATGTCCTGCTCTTTTTTCAGTGCGTCCCCAAGGGCCGAGGGTACAGCCTGCCATCTCCCTCCCTTCTCCTCCGGGATGCATCCTCCCAGAAGGAGCTGCCGGACGTCCAGAATGCTCTCCACATAGATCCAGGCGTCCATGATCGCTTCGGAAAGCCTGTCCTGATCCGGCGGGACCAGATACCCGCGGCTGATGTTTTCCGCCACGGCAGAGACGGCCCTGCCGGCATAGGCGTCCTTCTTCATGCTCTCCTCATTGGCGCCCAGGCGGAGCAGATACAGCGTACGGATCGTCTCCTCCATGTTCGGAAGGTCCGCCCCTTTTTGACAGAGCACGTATTCAAGCTGGCAGGAAAGCCCGGACAGTGCCGGTGACCGGTAATCCCCCAGGTGGGCGGAAAGATAGGCTGTCAGCTCCCTCCTGGAGGCCGTCCTCCTCCGGGGCGCCGGCATGGGCATCCCCGTACGCAGGCTTCTATCCGCAAGCGGCGCGGTGATCCTCTCTTTGGAAAGATGCATGCCCTTCGAAAAGACCTGTGCCCGAAGATCCAGCTGTGCGTACCGGTACACGACGCCCAGCGGATCCCCGCCGTTCCCCGCATACAGAAAGCCCGCCTCCCCGCTCGTAAGTTCTCCTTCGGCCGCCGCCTCACCGGCCGCGAGCGCTTCGACCAGGACGGCCTGATAGGAAGCATACCAGTTTTTGTTCCTGCGTCTCCTGCCCTTTCGGAGCCATCGCCCGGCTTTTGAACAGGCTTCGGAATCCGGGAGAGACGGCTCCTCGCCGGATGTCTTCTCTGCCCAGTCACGCACCTGGGAAAGGAACGGCGATCCGCCGTCGTCCGTCATCAGCTCGTACCCGGAGAAGCCCCCGAATGAAGCGGAAAGCATCTGCGAATTTTCGGACAGGACCGGTTCCATGTAATCCATGAAGCAGTGGTACAGGGCAGCCAGACCGGGATCGGACCCATCGGCCGACCCGGCAAGCGCGAGAAGGTCATAGCGGTCAAAAAGCTCCCGGTCATACTGCCCGAAGAGGGAAAAAAGGCCGGCGTCCATTCCGCAGAGGATCTGGGCGCGGGCCGCCGCCATCCGTACGGACTCGATCGACGCTGCCAGAAGCGACACCAGAAGTCCCAGCATCAGCGCCAGAAAAACCGTGATACTGCCTTTTTTCCATCCTTGCATGCCCTGTCCTCCGTTCTCAGATCGAATTGCTCTGCTGCGTCACCTTCGAAAGCAGCGTACCGACAAGGCTGGTCAGCTGGTCCTTGAATATGACGACCAGGCCGATCAGCACCAGCAGGATCAGTACGACCTCGATCGTCCCGAGGCCATCCTCCTCCCGCAGGAAGTCCCGCAGCAGGTCCTTTGCCCTTCTGCGTCTTCCATACCCGTATACGGCATCCATCATTCTCACCCCCTCCATCGTTCTCTATGTCCAGGCCATGACCTACACGCCCCCGTAAAAGGACAGAAGCGCCGGGACCATGACCACGGCCATCACCACAAGCAGCATCAGCATCATCGGGACCAGCAGCTTTGTCACGGCCATCTCGCCCATGACCCGGGCATTCCGCTTCCGTTCCTCCCAGGCCTCCGTGGACTCTCTTTCCAGAAGCGCCGCCATCTGCCGGCTTCCCTTCTGCAGGTTCTGGACCAGCAGGATCGAAAAGGTCCGGTACCGGGCCTGCAGGCAGCGTTCGCCGAAATGCCTGTAGGCCTCGGCCTCGCTGATCCCCGTATCCATCTCCCGGCAGGTATGCCGGATCTCCTCGTAGGCTTCTCTTTTTTTACCCGGCTGTCCTTTTTCATAGTCGCCGGCGATCTTCCGGAAGGCGGAGCGGGCAGGCATTCCGGCCTGGATGAGCAAGGTGAACTTGAGCAGGATCCCGGGATAATCCTGCAGCATCTGCTCCCGCCGCCTCTCTTTCTGTTTTTCCTTCTCCCGCTCCTTTAGAAGCGGCAGAAAAGTACCGCCGAGAAGGGCAAGCGCGGCCAGCAGAAGGCCGCTGTTATCCTTCGGTTTCCTCCAGTAAATGGCATCGCCCTCCCAGGAATCCGGCAGGTAAAAGTAATCCGGGTCCTGTTTCTCCTGGTTGTAGCGGAAGATCTCCTCCTGCAGCCGTCCGGCGGGGCTTTCAACCTTTTCTTTCTCCGGCTCACGTACAGGCTCTTCCTCCCTTTCCTTTTCCGGGATCCGCACCGTCAGGGACATCTCCTCGGTCCCCCGCTGCACGAGGAGGGTTTCCTCGTACGGCATCTCCTCCCTCGGAAAGGCTGTTCCCGCCGGACAGGCGGCTTTGCTCATGGACTGCCAGGTGACGGCCGCTCCCAGCAGATTACCGAGAAAGACGACCAGGAGCGCAAGCTTCAGATCGGGGAGCTCCCCGATCCCCGGGAAAACGTGAAACCGCACGGCGGCCGCTGCGAGGAGGATCCCCAGAAACAAAATGATATGTATCCACATGCTTTACACCTCGATCTCGACGATTCGCCTGCCCAGCCACCAGGCAAAGGCATATAAAAGCAGCGCGGCTGTCATGGCCGCGATCCCCACAGGATTCCCGTACATGATCCCCAGAAAGCCCGGGGAAGTCAGCTTCAGATAGACGATGATCCCGGCCGGCATCAGGCTCATGATCCGCTGTTCGGACCGTTTTGCCGCCAGGACGGCCTCGATCTCTCTGGAAACGTCGATCTTGTCCCCCAGCATCTCCCCGGTCTTTTTGAGGATCCCCGCCAGATCTCCGCCGGTATGACGGGCCGTATAGAAAACGGCGGCAAAGTCGCTTATGTCCTCCACATGGCTCCGGTTTCCCAGATCAAGGAGCAGTGTCTCCACCGGTACACTGACGTGCAGCTGTTTCTCCATATACCGGAATTCCCTGGTGATATCCGCTTCTTTTCCAAAGAGCTTTTCCATCTCGCGCGCGCAGTTCACGACCGCATTCTCCGCCGAGTAGCCGGCCTGGAGCGCCACGCTCATGGAGGAAAGCGCATCCTTGAACTGGTGATCCAGTTCTCTCTTACGCCGGGCGATCCTCTGCCTTTTCTGCTGCCTTGCGTAGAACCAGGGCACCCAGCAGAAGGCCGGGAGCGCCCAGGGCGATTCGTAAAAAAGCCAGGCAGCGGCGGCGGCGAGGAGGATCCCCCTGGCCGTCCACATGGCCCATTCGCGGAGCATGGGCGTATATTCGTCATAATCCTGTCTGTTTATCTCCGGGTCCG
Organism: Blautia sp.; assembly: GCA_017463155.1. GTDB lineage: Bacteria > Bacillota > Clostridia > Lachnospirales > Lachnospiraceae > Blautia_A. The sequence continues at coordinate 18,388 of JAFTPT010000044.1, read as the reverse complement.
CGGCGGATAAGATCTCCCGCCGGATCCGGCCTCTGTTATCCTTCTTCATGGATTCCTGCTCTCCTGAGCTTCTCGCGATGCAGCAGTTCATTCTTTTTGACGAGGCCCGTCCCGTATTCCCAGACGTAAAGAGGACGAAGCCGGATCTCTTCCTCCGTAAAGCCCTCCACCTCCGCCACCTCCAGAAGCTTCCGGCTCTTATCCTGCATCCGGCCGAGGTGAATGAAGATATCGACTCCGGAGGCGATCTGCCGGCGGATCGCCGGGAGCGGCAGCGTCGCGCCCATCAGCACCATCGTTTCGAGTCTTGAAAGCATATCCTGTGTACTGTTCGCATGGGCGGTGGACAGGCTTCCGTCATGTCCTGTGTTCAGAGCCTGCAGAAGATCCAGGGCTTCCTCCCCGCGGCATTCGCCGACGATGATCCTGTCGGGGCGTGCCCGGAGCGCCGTACGGATCAGGTCCCGGATCGTCACGGGCGTGCTCCCGTTGACGCCGGCCATCCTGGCCTCCAGCCGCACCAGATTGTCGATCCCCTGCAGGCGGAGCTCCGCGTTGTCTTCGATCGTTATGATCCGTTCGTCACGGGGAATAAACTCCGAAAGCGCCCCCAGAAACGTGGTCTTCCCGCAGCCTGTCCCGCCTCCGACCATAATGGAATAACGGGCCTTGACCAGCCGCTTCAGAAAAGCCGCGCACTCCTCCGTGATGCTTCCGATCGCGATCAGGCGGTCCATCGTCAGCGGATGCTCCGGAAAACGGCGGATGGTGAGATACGGCCCGTCAAGCGCCACCGGCGGGACGATGGCATTGACTCTTTCGCCGCTTTTGAGACGGGCGTCCACGATCGGCATGGACTCGTTGATGACCCGGTTGCATTTGCCGGCGATCTGCTGGATCACATCCTCCAGCTTTTCACGCGAGGTGAATGTCTCATGCCATTTTGTCAGCCGTCCCTCCCGCTCGATAAAGATGTGGTCGGGGCCGTTGACCATGATCTCGGTCACGCTGTCGTCCTCCAGAAGCTCCTGCAGTACATCCAGCTTCCGGACGGAATAGAACAGTTCCTGCCGAAGATGCAGCTTCTCCCTCAGGGTATGGGAAGGGTCCCGAAGCTCTGTCGTGATCAGCCGGTCGATCAGGTCGAGGATCTCCTCATCCGAGAGCTCCCGGGCCATGTCCAGCTGTTCCATCAGCTTTTCCCGGAGAAGCCGGAAGGTCTTTTTTTCCATTTCTTCCATCCTTTCTTCCCGAATGTATGCGAAGCATGTACGGATTTTTATACAAGTCATATGCTTTGCACTTTACATAAGTACATCGACAAATCCTTATCTATATGGTACAATTAAAAAAATTTGCGGCTTAATGCAGGAGAGTAAAAACAGTGGATATTTTTTATCGTATTGTTTCACTTCTTGGCGGACTCGCCATGTTTCTCTACGGTATGCGCCTGATGGGGGACGGCCTGAAGAGCTGTTCCGGCCAGGCGATGAAAACGGCCCTGGCCAAGGTGACCAACAAACCCGTCATGGGCTTTATCCTGGGCACCCTGGTGACGTGCATGATCCAGAGCTCCACCGCCACGATCGTATTGACCGTCGGTCTGGTCGGTGCCGGATTCCTGACCTTCCGCCAGTCCATCGGGATCGTATTCGGCGCGAACGTCGGTACGGCCATCACATCTCAGATCATCCGTCTGATGGATGTCAACGCCGGAAGCAGCAGTATCCTGTATTTCTTTAAATCGGACAACCTGGCCCCCCTGGCCCTGGTCATCGGCATCTTCCTTCTGATGTTTATCGGAAAGAACAAACGGACCGTCAGCTCTGTCGGCACGATCTGCATCGGATTCGGCATCCTGTTTGTCGGCCTCATGAACATGAGCAGCGCCGTCGGAACGATGAGCGACGCCCTGAGCCGGCTCCTTGTTTCCTTTGAGGATAACCATTTCCTCGGATTCCTGGCCGGTGCCGGCGTGACCGGGATCATCCAGAGCTCCTCGGCCGTGGTCGGTATCCTGCAGTCCATCGCCAGCAGCGTGGGCGTCACCTTCTCCGGCGTGTTCGCAGTGATCGTCGGCGTCAACATCGGTGACTGCATCACCACCTACCTGGTCTGCCGTATCGGTGCCAAGTCGGAGCAGATCCGGACCTGCCTCATCCACATTATCTATAATGTCTGTGCGGCCGCCCTCATCTTTATCGTGATCGGGATCCTTCGCGGGACCGGCATCATCAACGATGAGCTCTGGCACCGCAGCCTCAATTCCGGCGGCGTGGCCAATATCCACGGCCTCTTCCGTCTGATCCCGGCCGTCGTGCTTCTGCCCTTCAGCAATGTATTTGCACTGCTGGCGGAAAAGATCGTTCCCGACAAGCCTGTAAACGAAGAAGACTACGAGATCGAAAAGAGCCTGCGCGAGCTTGACCAGCATCTGATCAGCAACCCGGCACTGGCTCTCAACGAGACCGAGCATGTGATCGGGAACATGGCGGATGTTGCCATCCACAATTTCAACGCCTGCATGCAGCAGCTGTTCGAATTTGATGAGAACCGCTACACCCGGATCGATGAGCGTGAACACCTGCTCGACCGGATGGCCGACGCGGCCAACCAGTACATCGTACAGATCTCTCCCAATGTCACGCTGGAGAGAGACAACCGGAACATCAGCTTCCAGCTGAAAGCCCTCACCGCCTTCGAGCGGATCGGTGACCTGGCTGTCAACATTACCGAGAACATCCGCACCCAGCGGGAGACCGGAAAAGAATTCTCCAGAACGGCGCAGGACGAGCTCCACGTGGCTTCCGACGCGATCCGCGATATCCTCGAGCTTTCCGCCGAAGCCTACAAGACCGGTCAGGCCAGGCTCGCCAGGAGGATCGAGCCTCTCGAGGAAGTCATCGATGAACTGATCGATGATCTCCGCAACCGCCATGTGTACCGGATGACCCACGATCTGTGTGACGTCTTCAACGGGATCGAATTCCAGAATATCCTGCTGCATATGGAGCGCATCTCCGACCAGTGTTCGGACCTGGGCGTCTATATGCTGGGAAAGACGGACGATTCCATCAACGGTAAGGAGCACCAGTACATCCACAATCTGCATCATTCGGATGACCAGCAGTACCACGCGGAATTCGAGCAGAAACACGACAAGTATTTCCGTCTGCTTACCTCCATCCCGGTCACTCCCACACAGGAGCAGTGACCTGTGATCATATGATCTTTCTTCCCTCCCGGCGCAGGACCTGCCGCAGATAATCCCCGAGCTCGCTCCACAGGAGCTGCTCCGCGTAGGTCGTGCCGGAGGTCTGCCTCCCCGCATGGAACGGCGGGGTGAGTTTCGTCGTCTTTTCCATGATTTTCTCACAGTCCCAGGCCTTCTGCAGTTTCTCATACTGCTGGAGCTTGCACTGGGACATCGTATCCTGCAGTACCGGCATGTAGATCCGGTCGCAGAGCTTCAGGAGCTTGAAAAGCTCATCCACTTCACTTCCGAGATCCAGCACCAGCACCTCATAGCAGCTGTTCCCGATGATCTCCGTCAAAAGTCTTTTCCAGTCCTCATAGCCCGTACTCCGGATATCCCAGGGAGAACGGACCGGCGGGATAAAATCAAGATTCCCCACATTCTGGATCATACCGTTCATGCGGTGGACGATATTCGGATTTTCCTGGCCGGTGTAGTACAGAAGATCGCTCAGATTCTCGTCAAAGCTTCTCCCGAACATTTCCTCAAACCCTGCATACTCCTCCATGTTCAGGTACAGGGTCGGTTTCTGCCGTGCCAGGATCTGTCCGATCGTCAGGGCAATCGAGGTTTTCAGGCATCGCCGGAGCGGCGAATAGACGCCCAGTATCTCCGTAGTCTTCTTCAATACCGGGAACCTTGCCTGAACTTCCTCCTCTCTTGCCCCGTAGCAGCTCATCACCTCCCGGATCACATCCGAGGAGGCCTGATACTTGTATACACTTGGGTACTGATCCAGTCCGGGCATACGGGCCCCCTCCGACAGGATCACGATCTTTCCGATCTTCAGCTCCCGCACCTCCCGGCACATCGCTTTATCCGAGATCAGCAGAAGCTCGATCGGGTTCGAAGCCGCGTAGGAGATCAGTGTTTCAACGCTTGTGAAGGCCTGGATCTCAAACGGGATGTTCTTTTTCTGATTCAGGAATTCCATGAAATTGACGGCATAGGACGCCTCAAGATCACAGACGGCAAAGATACTTCTTTTCAAAAGACACCTCCAAGGTGAAGATAGATGCTGAGACAGATGGGTATGGTGAAGTGAATGGTTCCGGCACGGATCTGCCGGCGTACAAAGTGGTCCGCTGCCATCCGGACGATCACGTAGATGCCGCCGGAAAGAAACGACACGAACATGCAGGTCAGGATGCGGTCGGCTCCCAGCATGAGGCCCAGAGTACAGAAAAGCTTGACGTCCCCGGCCCCCAGCATCCGGAAGCAGAAAAAAGGGCCGAGAAGGAGGACCGGCAGCAGCATCCCTGCAAGGCAGGAACTCCAGGGCGGAAATGTGCCTCCGGCCAGATGAAGGAGGACGCCGGCCGCTGCCGAGAAGAACAGCCATCCGTTATCGACCCGGTCACTGTCAAGGTCCATCACCATGGCCACGGAGGATACCACAGCCGGAAAGCAGAAAGAGAGATCCATAGACAACTCCTTTGCATGTCCGCCGGCGGGATACCTGCTGTGTGGTTCCTGCGTCGGCGGGTGGATGGTTTTCAGTATACTCCATGAATTATCCTCGTGTCCATAGGAGATTTTGTCGAATCGCCATAAAAATTTCGACATTTTCTCCTATTTTTCGACAATATTCGACACTTGACCGCTTCGTTCTTCCATGCTACCATACTTACGTAAACCAATAACCGTCCGGGGAGAATACCATGAAAACAATCCTCTGCATCGGCGACAGTATTACGGACTGCGGCCGGCTTTTTGACTTTCCGCCGCTTGGAAACGGTTATGTAAGCCTGCTTGCCAGCCATTTTCGTGAACGCTCTTCCGAGATCCGTTTCATCAATAAAGGCGTGGACGGCTTTACCGTGCTGCGGCTTCTGGAAAGAGCCGCCTCCGAGTATCTCCATTCGGAGCCTGACCTGGTCACGATCCTGATCGGGATCAACGACGTGGCCATGATCATGGACGCCCACGGTTCGCCCCGCTTTGTGGAAAAGCAGCTTGACCGCTTCGAGGAGAATTACCGGCATCTTCTGTCTGTTTTCCGGGAAGAAAGGATCCCCTTTCTCGTCATGGAACCATTCCTGTTTGACGAGCCCTGGGAGATGCGTACCTGGCAGTCTCTGCGTATGCGGATGTCGGATCGGATCCGTTCGCTGGCCGAGGAAGCCGGATGTCCTTTCGTGGCTCTCCAGGAGCCCCTCATGGCTGCGGGACCCGCGTCCGCCCTCACCATCGACGGCGTTCACCTGACCGGAAAAGGTCACGCCGTCCTCACCTCACAGCTGCTGCCGGTTATAAATGGAATGCTATGAACTGCCGGTTACAGGGTTCTGCCACCGCAGGTTTAAAATAGAGAAATGATGAATGAAAAGATGAAAAAGATCGAAGATATGTCTCTGAACGCCTGGCCATCCCACAAGATGGAACTGTATGACGGATGGATCCTGCGTTTTTCCTATTTCTACACGCACAGAACGAACAGTGTGGAGCAGTTTGGCGCCTCCGTCCTGCCCTGGCGTGAAAAGATCCCCTACTGTGAGGGGGTCTACAAAAGGCTTGGAACGCCTGCCATATTTAAAATAAGCCCCCTGGTTTCCCAGGACTTTGATTACATGCTGGAAAACAGGGGGTATCATCTGGAACATATGACCGACGTCATGACACGGTCGCTCGACGGTCTCGGCCCTTTAGAGCCCTGCCCGGACATTCGTTTCCGTGAAACGATCGACGGGGAATGGATCGAGGCGCTTTTCCGCCTGAAAGGAACGGTCGACCCGGTCCACCGGGCTGTGGTTCCGTCCATGTACCGGGCGATCCCCAAGGAGACCCTGTGCGTTTCGATCTCCGAAAATAACGAGATCATCGCCACAGGCCTTGGCATCCTTGACCGCGACTATATCGGTATCTACGCCATCCACGTGCGGGAGGATCACCGCAGATGCGGATATGCAAGACAGATCTGCACCGGCCTTCTGCAGGAAGGTTATAACCGGGGAGCAACCAATGCGTACCTGCAGGTCGTAAGCGGCAATGACCCGGCGCAGCATCTGTACAGATCACTTGGTTTCGAAAACATGTATACCTACTGGTTCCGGGTGCAGCCTCTTGGCGGCGCGTGATCAGACGGTCGTTTTCTGAAGACCTTTACGTGAAACCGCGGTATTGCCGGTCACCAGTGCTGTCAGCGGGCTGAAATACAGAAGACAGCTCAGCACGCAGTAGATCGGGGTCAGCATCGCGAACTGCACAAGACGTCCCGGCATGATCGCGTAGAAATTATATCCCAGCAGCAGGACCAGACCGGCCGTTGTGATGATCAGTGTGCTGAACACGGCCGTAACGGCAATGGAAGCACAGAGCACGGCTGTTTTGCCCTTCCGCCCGTACTTTGCCATCATCGGCCTTGCGAGCGCCGGGATCACACCCCAGAGGATCGCCGCCACCGTGATGAACGGATTGACGGCATAGCCCCTGATAAAACATCCGAGGATATCGGAAACCAGGCCGACCGTACCGCCGGCCACCGGACCTAGCCACAGGCCCGCCATGATCGTCGCTACGGTGCCGACCGAGATCCGGTAGGAACCCAGATCGATCACGAGGACTCTGGTCAGAACGATATGCAGAGCCGTAAAGAGCGCCATGTAAACAAGGGTCGTTACACTGAAAAAGCTTCTGTTTTTCTGCATAATAAAAACACCTCCATAATGCAAAGAACATAGAGTTACGATAAATAATAATCCCTCCACATTATGAGATGTCCTCATATGTAGCAACGGGTGCGGAAAATGTATCGTAAACAGCCGGCAGGCTGTTTTTCGTTTCACGGCGACTCCCCAGCCAATGAACACTTGACGCACAAATTCCTACTTCGCTATTATTTATTTATCTGCATTATAACACACTATAAAGAATTATCAATAGGCTTTTCCTGTTTCGAGGCAAGAAATCTGTGAATTGTCTGTGAACAAAGAAGGAGTTATCCATGAAAAGATCGATCCTGCCTTTGATTTGTCTGTCTTTCATCCTTGTTTCCTCCGGCTGTGCCCTCGGCGATCTGACCGACCGGTACCTGCTTGGGCGGGATGCATCTCCGACCGAATCCCCCTCCCCCAGGGAGCGGGTCTATATGGACGAGATCAGCGGACAGCTGCAGTCCTTTGACGGAATGACACTCACGCTCCTCTCCGACAACCTGCACTACACGTTCGACCTGTCGGAGGCGATGCTGGAATGCACCCACGGAATGCTGGCCGGAACGGACATCAGCGTCATCTACGAAGGCCGCCTGTCTGAGACCGACACAAGCTCTGTCACGGTGCTGAAGGTAGCGGACGTCATCCTTCCGAAGGAAGAAGCGGCGGACCATCTGCTGACCGGCACGATCCTGAACATGACGACCTACTCCTGCACCTTCCGGACGGAGGACGGCGAGACCATCACCTTCCCCACGGCCGGGGCCAAACAGTATTACCAGAAGGGACTGAACGGTTCCAGCACCATGTATCTGCACTATATCGGTGAGATCATCACCGAGGATTCCGTCGGCGATCCCATTCAGGATGCCTCCCACGTCAAGGTGGTCAGCATCTCGGACATCGATCCCTACAAGGCCCCGCCCTGGAAAGAACTGGTGGACGGCCTTGACAGCAATCATTTCAAGAATGTCCACGCTTCCATCCTGGGCGTCAGCGGCAATCTCCTGAAGCTGAACGTCAACGGCTTTGACAAGGATATAGATCTGGATATCTCCGGTGAGATCTCGTTCTTCAACGGCGGATTTCTGCCGGACACGGGCGTCAACATCCGCTATACCGGCGAGATGACCGGGAAGGACAGTCTGAGCGGCATCTCCATCCTGTCCGTCGCCGGCGACAATCCCGAAAAGGTCAAGCCGGCCAAGCTGACCGGAACGGTGAGCGGCACTGTCGTCGGCTATACAAAGGATACCGTCACCGTGCTTACGGATGACGGCATGCGGGTCACCTGCCGCACCACGGACGTCCCGGACTCTTCGACCGGCGGCCTGCTGATCGGCTCGGGTGTCAGCATCATCATCGATCCGGCCGCTTCCGCCGGGACAAACATCCTGGAGAGTCTGAAGATCAGGGATATCTTCTGATATGGAGCGAAGGATCGAATACCGGCTGCAGCCGGAGGATGCCGGCACTTACCGGACTGCGCTGGACGTATTAAAAAAAGAGCTGCGCCTGACCGTCCGTCAGATCCGCACCTCCAAATACCTGCCGGGCGGCATTCTTCTGAACGGGGAGCGTATCACCGTACGGCATCCCGTGGTACCGGGAGATGCGCTCTCCGTGCTTCTGGAGGAAAAGGAACCTCCCTCCGCACTGCAGGTATGGCATGATGAAAGCATTGTTGTTCCCATCGATATCCTTTGGGAAGATGAGGACGTGGTCATCCTCAATAAACCGGCCGGTATCCCCGTGCATCCCAGCCACGGCCACTACGCCGACACCATGGCAAACGCCCTCTGCGGTTTTTACCAGAAGCAGGGCCTCACGTTAGTCCCACGCTCTGTCGGCCGCCTTGACAAGGATACCTCCGGTGCCATCCTGTTTGCCAAAAACCGCACCGCGGCCTCGAGGCTGTCCGGACAGGGGACCATGCACAAAACCTATCTGGCTCTTGTCTCAGGGCTGGTCGGACGGGACACCTTCACCATCGACCTGCCGCTCAAAAAGGAGACCGATGTACTGAACCGGATGATCGTATCCCCGGACGGAAAGACAGCCGTGACCCACGGACGTGTCCTGGAGCGTTTTACCGGCCGGGACTCTACTCTTCTCCGGCTCACACTGGAGACCGGCCGCACACACCAGATCCGGGTCCACATGGCAGCCGCAGGGCATCCGCTTCTCGGTGATCCGATCTACAATCCACGCAGCCAAAAAGAAAACCCGGATGATCCGAAAGGGACCACCCGGGCGCTTCTGCACTGTGAATCGATTCAGTTCATGCATCCGTTCACAAACACTTCTGTTACGGTGACTGCTCCGGTTCCGGAGGATTTCAGGCCCTGAGATCCTCCGGGACTTTTTCGTCCACATATTTCTGGATGTTGGAGGCATTCACATATTTCTTCATATGCTCCCCGTCCGTGATGACAAGGGTCGGTGCCTGCCGGATCCCGAACCGGCGGGCCAGCTCCGGATTCTGCTCCGCATCGATGATCTCCAGCTCTTCACCCTCCAGCATCTTCTTTGCCATACGGCAGTTCGGGCAGGTGCTGGTGGTAAACAGGTACTTGTGGGCCTGCACCGGCTCCACCTTCACATCCGTATCCGTGATGGTGACCATATTGGTATGTACCTTGGTCACACTGATATTGCTCATATCGCGGACGTCCACGGAGCGGCCTTCCTTCGGCGTGATCTCGGAATGCATCACGTCGTACAGGGTACGGTTCTTGTACTCCTGGGCTTTTCCGTCATTCCAGTTCTGGACCGGACGATAATAACCGGTGATACGGCTGTAGACCTCGGCGGTCTTGCCGCACTTCGGACATGTAAAATGCTCGCCGCTGATGTAGCCATGCTCCTGACATACGGAGTAGGTCGGGGAGATGGTGTAATACGGAAGCTTGTAGTTCTCGGCGATCTTGCGCACCAGTGCGGCCGCGGAGGACCAGTCCGGAAGCTTCTCTCCGATAAAGCCGTGGAAAACGGTACCGGAGGTATATTTGGTCTGCAGGTCGTCCTGGATATCCAGTGCATCGAAGATGTCGCTGGTGTACTCGACGGGCAGATGGGAGCTGTTGGTATAGTAGGGTGTATCGCCCTTGCTTCCCGCGGTGCGGATATCCGGCCAGCGCTTGCGGTCATGCTTGGCAAGACGATAGGCCGTGGATTCGGCCGGAGTGGCCTCCAGGTTGAACAGTTCTCCTTCGTACTCCTCCTGATAGTCGGACAGGCGGCTGCGCATATGATCCAGCACCTGCTTGGTGAACTCCTGGGTGCGCTCGTCGGTCATGTCATGGCCGAGCCATTTCGCGTTGAGTCCGACCTCGTTCATGCCGACCAGGCCGATGGTGGAGAAGTGGTTGCTGAAGGTGCCAAGATAACGCTTGGTGTAGGGATACAGACCCTCGTTCAGCAGCTTGGTGATCACGTCACGCTTGATGTGGAGCGAACGGGCGGCCACATCCATCATATGGTCCAGCTTGCGGTAGAATTCTTCCGGTGTTTTGGACAGATATGCGATTCTCGGCATATTGATGGTGACAACGCCGACGGAACCGGTGGATTCACCGGAGCCGAAGAAACCGCCGCTCTTCTTGCGGAGTTCACGCAGATCCAGGCGGAGCCGGCAGCACATGCTGCGGATATCGCTGGGCTTCATGTCGCTGTTGATATAGTTGGAGAAATACGGGGTTCCGTACTTGGCGGTCATCTCGAACAGGAGACGGTTGTTCTCCGTATCCGACCAGTCAAAATCCCTGGTGATGGAGTAGGTGGGGATCGGGTACTGGAATCCGCGCCCGTTCGCGTCACCCTCGATCATGGTCTCGATAAAGGCCTTGTTGATCATGTCCATCTCGCGCTTGCAGTCTTTGTACTTGAAATCCTGCTCAACGCCGCCGACGATGGCCGGAAGCTCTGCCAGGTCATCCGGTACCGTCCAGTCCAGCGTGATGTTGGAGAAAGGTGCCTGGGTGCCCCACCGGCTGGGCGTGTTGACGCCGTAGATGAAGGACTCGATGCACTTCTTGACTTCCGCGTAGGAAAGGTTGTCCGTCCTGACAAAGGGAGCCAGATAGGTGTCAAAGGAGGAGAATGCCTGGGCACCGGCCCACTCATTCTGCATGATGCCGAGGAAGTTCACCATCTGGTTGCAAAGCACGCTCAGGTGCTTGGCCGGGGAGGAGGTTATCTTGCCGGGGATACCGCCGAGGCCTTCCTGGATCAGCTGCTTTAAGGACCACCCCGCGCAGTAACCGGTCAGCATGGACAGGTCATGGATATGGATATCCGCATTGCGGTGCGCGTCCGCGATCTCGTTGTCATAGATCTCGGACAGCCAGTAGTTGGCCGTGACCGCCCCGGAATTGCTGAGGATCAGGCCGCCCACGGAATAGGTCACCGTGGAATTCTCCTTGACACGCCAGTCCTCGACCTTTACATAACTGTTGACGATCTCTTTATAGTCAAGGATCGTGGATTTCATGTTGCGGACTTTTTCACGCTGCTTACGGTACAGGATATAAGCCTTGGCCACATCCGCGTACCCGGCCTGGATCAGCACGTTCTCCACGCTGTCCTGGATGTCCTCCACGGTCACTTTGTTCTCATTGATCTTATTCTGGAAATCCGCCGTCACGCGCAGCCCGAGGAGCTCGATCATATCCTGACTGTAGCTCTTCTCCTTGGCATTGAACGCCTTGCTGATCGCTGCCGTGATCTTGTTCATCTGGAAATCGGCGATCTCTCCATCTCTCTTTACTACCTGAAACATACTACCAACTGCCTCCATTCCCTGATTACGCGGCATGCCGCTGACATAACCCCGGCGCCGAAAAGCCGGGAGATGCGTCTCTGTGGATACCCCACAAAGAACGCTGCAGGACTATTGTAGCAGAACCGATAAGTTACGTCAACTAAAAAACACCATATCTTGTGTTACAATTTTATTTCAAACACAACATATGTCCCAATAAAGCCCCATGCTGCAGCTGCACGAAGTGATCCGTGGCTTTATTATTATGTTACGCTTTCATAAATCTCCCGCGGGACCCGTGCCTTGACGGCGATCCCGTCATCCCTGTATTCCTCCTCCAGCAGCTGCCCTTTCCGGCGGATCAGCTGGATCTTTCCGGCCTCCCCGTACGGAAAAAGCCGCTCGATATAGATCATGTCCTCCGAGAGGAGCTGCCCGAGGAGCGCTTTCAGCTCCGCAAGTCCCTCCCCCGTCTTCGCGGACACCTTCAGCAGGTGGTCCGCCTGATGGTCCTGCAGCCGCAGCACATTCTCTCTGTCCTGCTTGTTCAGCAGGGTGATCACGGGCTTCCCCGTCGCACCGAGCTGCCGCAGGGTCTCATAGACGATGAACATCTGCTTTTCGGCTTGCGGGTTGGAGGCGTCCACCACATGGATGATATAATCCGCGTACCGCGCTTCCTCCAGCGTGCTTTTGAAGGCTTCCACCAGGTTGTGCGGCAGCTTGCGGATAAAACCGACCGTGTCGGTCAGGAGGATCTGCTGATGATCCTCCAGTTCAAGGAGCCGTGTCGTCGGATCCAGCGTCGCGAACAGCTTGTCCTCCGAGAGCACGTCCGCTCCCGTCAGCGTGTTCAGCAGCGTGGATTTTCCGGCGTTCGTGTAGCCTACGATGGCCGCGGTACGCCGGTTTCCCCTGGCCCGTCCGGCCCTTAAAAGCTCCCGGTGCCTGTCGACCTGGGATAAGTCCTCCTTGAGGGCGGTGATCCTGGAACGGATCAGGCGCCGGTCCGTCTCCAGCTTTTTTTCACCGGGGCCCCTGGTCCCGATGCCGCCGCCGAGCCTCGAAAGGGACGCGCGAAGGCCGACCAGCCTGGCCGCGCGGTATTTCAGCTGCGCCAGCTCGACCTGGATCTTGCCCTCCGCGGTCGTGGCGTGGCCGGCAAAAATATCGAGGATCAGAAGGGTCCGGTCCATGACCTTGCATTCCAGCTCCCGCTCAAGATTGTTCATCTGGGCGGGGGAAAGCTCATCGTCGCAGATCACCCCGTTGGCGTCCGTCATCTGCAGATACGCGCGGACCTCCTCGATCTTTCCCTTGCCGATATAGGTGCCCGGATGCACCGCTTCTCTTTTCTGGATGATCCTTCCGACCGTCCTGGCGCCGGCCGTAGAAGCCAGCTCCTCCAGTTCGTCCAGGGATTCCTCCGTATCCTCGCCTTCACGGAACTGCACTCCCAGAAGGATCACTCTTTCTTCCTGTCTGTCTGTAATCTCTTCCATTATCCTCTCATTCGGAAATGCCGGTCATGCCCGTCCTGGACTTCAGGAAACCAAGCTCCTTTACGGCCTCCTCGTCGTCCGGGAACATGGCTGCGTACTCCTCGGCCTTGTCCCTGGCCGTGGCAAAATCCAGCATTTTCTCATATACAACGATCTCGTTGAAGAGAAGGATCTGCATCTCCTCCGTGGAAGCTTCCTTGATCCCGCTTCCGATATCGGTCAGTGCAGCGAAGTAATCCCCCTCCTCCATGTCACAAAGCGCCAGCCCGTTGTAGCCCCGGGCCGAGCTGCCATCCAGGCTGATATACTGCTGGTACATGGCCCTCGCGTTGGAGATGTCATGACGGGCCAGATAGACCATCCCGAGCAGCAGGTACGCATCCGCGTCCTTTTCGTCCAGGCTCTGCGCCTCGATCAGCTCCTGGGCGGCCTTGTCGTAATCTTCCATATAATAATAGACGCGGCCGCGGTCGCAGTAGTCCTGCGCGGTCTTAGGTTCATTGTCAAGAGCGGATTCCAGATAGCTCGTGCCGTCGGCCTCCATATCCCTCTTAAGGTATTCCTGATAGATGCGGATCGCCATCTCATAGGACGGATCCTTCTCGTAAGCCGCGCGGAATTCCCGGTCAGCCTCGTCGTAGGCGTCCATTCCGAGAGCCACCGTGCCCGTCAGGAAGCTGATATCCGCGTCCTTATCGAATTCCTCCGCCAGCGTCTGGCAGTCCAGCATGGCGTTCTCCAGATTCCCATCCTTCATCCAGGCCACGGCCCTGTAGGACAGGATGTCCTTGCGGAAGCTGTCCGGCACCTTCTCCTGGGAAAGCGCGTTGGTAAACTCCTCTGCCGCCTTCTCATATTCTCCGAGGCGGAGGCTGGCGATCCCGGCACCGCGCCATGATTCCATGACCCTGATGCCGTCCGCTGCGCTCTGTTCGTAGCCGGACCGGGCATACTCGTAGCTGCCCTGCTCCAGATCCTTTCCCGCCTGCTCGTATACTTCCTGGTTTTCTCCGCAGCCGGCTGAGAACAAAACGGCCATGCACAGCATGGCAGCCGCTGCTGTTTTCCTGCTGAAAAGTTTCATATCCTCTATCCTGCCGGTCCTCTTTGATCAACAACTGCTTAGCGGTACAGTCCGTCGGGATACACGCCCGCGTCCGTCAGCTCCCGGATCGCCGCCTGCACGGCCGCCTTGTCCTCCTGGTAGGTCACGCCGAACCAGGCGTCCGAGGTCTCCAGGACGTCCACACGGGCCCTTCCTTCCCGGATCAGCTGGTCGATCAGCACCGGAAGCAGGTATTCTTTTTTGATATCTCCCTCCGGGATGCTCCCGAGGAACTCGATGAAGCCTTTCTCGAGCGTGTCCATAAAGGCCGGGGTAAGGCCCCACATGTTCATGGAGACCAGGCATTCCGGATCGAGCGGAACACTTGTCCCGTCCGCTCTTCGCTCCTCGGCACCGCCGTCCGTCTTGTAGATGTCGTGGGTCTCGCAGACGCCCGTCAGGCACCCGTCCTCGATCCGGCAGATCCCGCGGGTCACGGAGCCGTTTTCACTCAGCGTGTTCCCGAGCCGGAATCCGGCCATGCAGATATGCAGCAGCCCGTCGGAGGGCTGCTCCTGCACCAGATACTCATGGACCTTCACGTAGGCCTGCTTCCCGTAGTAGTCATCGGCGTTGATCACCGCGAAGGGCTCAGAGAGCACCTTTCTGGCCGCCAGCACGGCCTGACCGGTCCCCCAGGGCTTGGTCCGTCCCTCGGGCTTAACAAAGCCCTCCGGCAGATCGTCACCTTCCTGGAAGGCGTACGCCACCTCGGTGATGCCTTCGATCCGGCTGCCGATGATCCGGCGGAATTCCTCCTCCAGGTCCCGGCGGATGATGAATACGACCTTGTTGAAGCCTGCCTCCAGGGCGTCCCGGATGGAGTAATCCATGATGATCTCTCCGTGCGGGCCCACCGGAGCCAGCTGTTTGATCCCTTTCCCGAAACGGCTGCCGATCCCGGCGGCCATGATCACAAGTGCTGTCTTTTTCATATTCCGATCCTCCTGCAATAAGTCTGCCTGTTATGCCTGCGCGGTTTTATCACCGCTGCTGAGCTTTGCCGCCTGATCCGCCGCGATCAGGCTGCTGATGATCTCCTCCAGATCACCGTTCACCACACTGTCCAGCCGGTGGAGCGTCAGCTTGATCCGGTGATCCGTCACCCGCCCCTGCGGGAAATTGTACGTCCGTATCTTTTCGGAACGGTCCCCCGTCCCGATCTGGCTCCGCCTCTCCTCGGCTTCCTCCTCGTGCTTGCGGGCCAGCTCCCGCTCATACAGCCGGGCACGAAGGATCTTGAGCGCCTTGTCCTTGTTCTTCAGCTGGGATTTTTCGTCCTGGCACGAGATCACGATCCCGGTCGGGATGTGGGTCAGACGCACGGCGGAATCCGTGGTGTTGACGCACTGGCCGCCGTTTCCGGAGGCACGGAACACGTCGAACCGGCACTCGCTTAAGTCCAGATGAAAATCGATCTCCTCCGCTTCCGGCATGATCGCCACGGTACAGGTCGAGGTGTGGATCCTGCCGCCGGACTCGGTCTCGGGTACACGCTGCACCCGGTGGACGCCGCTTTCGTATTTCAGCTTGGAATAGGCGCCCTTTCCCTTGATCATGAAGGTGACCTCTTTAAAGCCGCCGATCCCGCTCTCGTTCAGGGTCATCATCTCGGTATGCCAGTGCATGCTCTCGGCGTATTTGACGTACATCCTGTACACGAGCGCCGCAAAAAGGGCCGCTTCCTCGCCGCCCGCGCCGGCCCGGATCTCCACGATCACGTTCTTGTCATCGTTCGGATCCCTGGGAAGAAGAAGTACCTTGAGCTTCTGCTCCAGCTCACCGGTCCGGGCTCTCGCCTCCGAAAGCTCCTCCTTCAGCATCTGGCGCATCTCCTCGTCGCTCTCCTCCTCCAACATGGACAAGCTGTCCCGGATGGTCTCGTTATTCTTTTTGTATTCACGATATGCCTCTGCGATGGGCAGAAGATCGCTCTGTTCTTTCATGAGCGCCTGGAAATGCGCCGGATCATCGGCGACTCCGGGCTCGGAAAGCTCATTCATGATCTCCTCAAACCGCAGCAGCAGGTCGTCCAGTGTATCAAACATGCAGCCTCCGCCATCTGCCGGACACGACGCGGTCGAGTCCCGACAGATCTTTTGTTATCCTGATTTCCGTAAATCCTTTTTCCCGCAGGAAGCCGGCCACGGCCTCCCCCTGGGAACAGCCGGTCTCGTAGAGAAGCCATCCTCCGTCCTGCACATAGTCCGGGGCACGCTCCGTGATCCTCCTGTAAAAGAAAAGCCCGTCATCACCGCCCGAAAGGGCCATCCGCGGGTCATGAAGCCTCACCTCGGGGGCGAGGGTCCCGATCTCCGCCTCCGCGATATAGGGAGGGTTTGAGACCAGAACATCATAGCGGGGCGTCTCATTTCCACCTGTTTCCGAAAAACAGGGATGGGAAAAAAGATCGCTCTCTACAAATACGGCCCTTTCTGCACATCCGAGATCCTCCGCGTTCTTCTGCGCGACGGCAAGGGCGTCCGCCGACAGGTCGGCGCCGGTCCCGGACGCGTCCGGCCGCTCAAGAAGCAGGCTGACCAGAAGGCATCCGCTGCCGGTGCACATATCGAGGATCCGTGGTTCGCGGACCTGCCGAAGCACCTTCAGCGCCTCCTCCGCCAGGGTCTCCGTATCCTGCCTGGGGATCAGCACGTGCTCATTGACGGTGAACCGGTATCCCATGAACCAGGCCTCGCCCGTCAGGTGCTGCAGGGGGATCCTTTTCCCCCGCAGCCGGATCAGCCTTCTGTACTCCTCCGTCTGGTCCGGCGGGGCGGTTTTCTCCGGATGAGCATAAAAGACCGCCCGGCTCACACCGGTCACATATTCAAGCAGAAGCCAGGCATCCAGCCCGGCCTCTGTCACTTGACATTCTTCCAGATAATGCTTTCCCTCCTGCCAGAGCTCCGGCAGGGGAGTCCCCTTCACGCGGGATCCGCAGCCGCCGCGGCCGCCGTGTTCTCCGGCTTTTCCGCCGGCTCCTTTTCCGCAGGGACGTCCAGCCCGAATTCCTCTTTCAGATAAGCCCTCCAGTCGAAGACGGCTTCCACGGCCTTGATCGCCACCTCGGCCATATCGGGCGTGGGCTCTCTCGTGGTCAGCTTCTGCATGGCAAGACCCGGCTTGCTCATGATGTTTGCGCAGGCGTTGTCGTGACGCCCGGCCCACTGGATGATCTCAAAGGAGATCCCGGCGACCACGGGCACCATCAGAAGGCGGCCAAGGAGCCGTACCCAGAACACCGGCACCAGCACAAAGATAAAGTGCAGGAAAATACTTACCAGCATGACCAGGAACAGGAAGCTGGTCCCGCAGCGCTTGTGCTGCCTGGAGCTCTTCATCACGTTCTCCACGGTCAGCGGAAGTCCGTTCTCCACACAGTTGATGCATTTATGCTCCGCGCCGTGATACATGAACGTCCTCTGGATGTCCTTCATCCGTGAGATCAGGATCATGTACAGCATGAAGAGCGAAAGCTTGACAATGGCCTCCACGACGGTGACCAGCACTTCGGACGCCCCCACCCTCCGAAGAAGGCTTGCGAGCGTGTAGGGGAGGAACATGAAGACCGCCACCGATACAAGGATGGAGATCACCACCGTCACGGTGAGGAGCACCTTGAACAGCTTGTCATCCTTTGCTTTCTTTTTGGCCCTCTCCTCCTCCGTCATGGACGCGAGCTTTTTCTGCTCCTCCTCATCCTCCTCGTCTCCGGCGATCTCCGCCGAATACATCAGGCATTTTGTCCCGATCACCAGGGAATCGACAAAGCTTGAAACGCCCCGGATCACCGGTTTTTTCCAGATCGGCGAGCTGCCGAAGGTGCATTTGTAATCATCGATCTTGATCTCGATGCCCTTGTCCGGCCTTCTCACGCCGACGGAATATTTATCCTTATGGCGCATCATGATGCCTTCCATGACCGCCTGGCCTCCGATGTTAGATGGTTTCATAAACCGCCTCCCGCAAATCGAGTAGGAGGGGGTGATTACCCCCCGTCCTCTCACAGCACCGTACGTACGGTTCTCGTATACGGCGCTTTCAATAGTTGACGTGCACCGACTGGTACGCTGTGGCCAAATCATAGAAGCCGCTCTGTATCAGTCT
>JAFTPT010000043.1 GCA_017463155.1 Blautia sp. | reverse complement strand
GTTAGAAACGTGCGCCGCCGGGCGCACAAGAAAAGCAGACCAGCCAGAACTGACGTTTAGGCTGATCTGCATGATTAGAATATCATTAACACTGGTTAACAACAGGGATGGCTAGTTTTCGGACAGCCTGCCCTGTCTTTTCCAGCGTTCCGCACACCGTTTTTTATGCGGCGTCCTTCAGCGTAAACCGCATCACGACCGGATTGTGGTCCGTGTACGGATAACCGGTATCGATGTTCTGTACATAGCTGCAGTCTACGTTATCGGATACGATAAAGCCGTCCAGGATCACGGTAAAGCTGTCCGCGGAGTAGGGAATATCGGTATTCCGGCTCGTTGAGACCATGCCCTCCGCGTAATCCGTGCATCGGGAGAAGCCCTCCGCGATCACGTCTTCCGGGAAAGGCTGGCACCAGCTGTGATCCTCGGTGGTGCCGGGATTAAAGTATTCCTTGGAATTCCCGGTGAAATCGTGATTGAAATCACCGCCGCAGACCACATAGTTCCCTTTTTTGTATTCCTCCTCAAGATCGGCAAAAAGCATTTCCAGCTGGGCGTTGCCCTGGGAGGCGTCCGTCCCGTAGGCGGACAGATGCAGGTTGACGAGGATCAGTTCTTTTCCGTTTTCCACCGGGATCCGGGAGATGCTGTAGCAGCGGTCCAGGTCCAGGATCTTTTTGAAGCCGGTCGCGATGGGCAGGCTTCTGCGGAGGGACGAGGTGATGTCCGCCTTACTTACGGTCAGAAGGCCGGAATTAGAGGCACCGTGAGGCTCCAGGATCGGATACATGAGATATGCGGAATGATAGTTCTGGGCAAAGACACTGTCGAAAGTGCCTTTCTCGCCGCATTTCTCCAGAATCTGTGCCGCCTGATCCACATGGTGGCTCCGGGTGGAATCCGTGTCCACCTCTTGGAACAGGACAAAATCAGGATCGTAGGACAACGCCGTCTCCGTGGTTCCGTTGACGCACTCGATCACACTTTCCTCTGATCTGGCCCGGCTCTCCTTACCCCCATCCATAAAGAACGTAAAATCCGACGTGTACGCACCGAAGCCGATGTTGTAGCTGACGATGGTGTAATCCCTGTCCATGGCGGCAGCCTCCTGCGCATCTCCCTTCACCTCGAGCTCCAGATTATCCTCGATCCTCGAGTAGGTACCAAACACATAGGCGACATAGCCGCCAGCCACCAGCACAACCAACAGCAGGATCACCAGCGGGATCTTCCACCACCGGAACCCCGCTCTTTTTTTATTCTCTTCCATAAACCACAACCTCCTTGCAAACTGAACCACAGAGCCAGCTCCTCACTCCACGGATAACAATACAATAACTGCTGCAGCCATTATATCACAAGCCCACGCCTTTGTGTAGATGAAGGAACAGACGGAGTGAAGACAGGAAATGCTACGCCATGTACCATCCTGTCTTATGCCATGCGTGCCCGGGAGGGAGGGGTACGGGGAGGGAGAGCGGGCTTTGCAACTCAGAGCGCCCTCCCTCCCCGTTGAAAAGGAAAGCCTGCGAGGGTCCCCCTCGCAGCCTCGCGGCAGCGCCCCTCGCAGCCCTGCGCCAGCAGCTGTTTCAAATTAAGACAAAAATCACCTGTCCGTAGAATTGATTCCATGTTTGATAATTGCTATAAAAATGATAAGAATTAAATTTGTTTTGTCCAGTTTGCATAAAAATCTGACCACAGGTCAGAGGGTGCCTTGATAGATTCTTTTTTAAACGGATCCTGCGGAAATTTGACAGATAATTCGAAGCGTTGCAAATCAGAACGCAGTGAGGATGAAAAATGGTCAGATTAGTCGTGATAGCGGATGATTTTACAGGAGCCCTGGACACGGGCATACAGTTTCATGCGAAGGATTCCGAGGTATTTGTCTGCAACGACCGTGAAAAGAGCATAAAGGAGAAGCTGGCCGGTGATCTGCAGGTACTGATCGTCGATGCGGAGACGCGGCATCTCAAGGCGGAGGAAGCCTACCGGATCATTTACAGGATCGCAAAGCTTGCCTCGGAGATGGGAGTGCCCTACCTGTACAAAAAGACCGATTCCGGTCTTCGGGGCAACATCGGCAGTGAGCTGACCGCTTTTCTGGATGCCTCCACGGAAGAAGCTGTTCATTTCTTTCCGGCCTTCCCGAAGATGGGACGGATCACCCGGAACGGGGTCCACTTTATCGACGGTGTTCCGGTGGCGGAAAGCGTCTTCGGGAAGGATCCCTTTGAACCGGTGCTTCGATCGTCCGTAAAAGAGATCATCGAGGGACAGAGCCGTGTTCCGGTGTCTCTCTGTGGGACCGAACCCGCAGAACAGGGAACAGAAGGAATCTGTGTGTACGACAGCGCGACGGATGACGACATGTTCCGGCTTGGCTGCCTGCTGAAAGAGCAGGGAAGGCTTCACCTGATGGCCGGCTGTGCCGGCTTTGCGGCGGTCCTGTTCAGGCTTCTCGGCCTGGCGGTGGAGGAGGAGACGGATCCGTGCTTTCCGGGTGGTCTTCTCACGATCTGCGGCAGCATCAGCGCGGTGACGGCCGGGCAGCTTGATCATGCTTCCGGGCACGGCATGAAGCGGGTCGTCCTCACACCGGAGCAGAAGCTCTCGGAGGGCTGGATCGATTCGGAAGAAGGCAGCCGCAGTATTGCCGTGTGGAAGGACACTCTCCGGGCGGAGCAGTGCCTGATCATCGAATGCGGTGTTCATGATCTTGAAAGAACAACGGTGTATATCAAAGAGAACGGACTTACCCAGGAGGAAGCAAGAAAGCGCATATCCGGGGCGATGGGCGGGATCCTCAAAAGGATGCTGGATGCAGGAGCGGATGCGACGCTTCTGGTGACCGGCGGCGATACACTTCTGGCTTTTATGCAGGAGATCGGCGTGGATACGCTGGTTCCGCTTTGCGAAATGGCGCCCGGCGTGGTGCTTTCGAAACTATCCTACCGGGGACGCAGCTACCGGCTGCTTTCCAAATCCGGAGGCTTCGGCCAGGAGGATATCCTGATCAGGCTTGCGGACCGTGTCGGGCAGAATACAGGTATACAGGCGAGAGAGGCATAGAAAGGGGAAAAGAGCATGCAGAACAAACCAATCATCGGGATCACCATGGGCGATCCTTTCGGGAACGGCCCGGAGATCACAATGAGGGCCCTGGAGGACAAGACGATCTACGAGCGCTGCAACCCGGTCGTCATCGGAGATTATTCGAGCATGGAGTATGCCCGCAAGGTCGCGGAAAAGATCCGCGGCTCAAAGCTTTCCATCCACCGGATCAACGACGTAAGCGAGGCGCTCTTTACCTACGGGACCATCGATCTTCTGGATATGGGGCTGGTTCCGGCAGAGGAGATTCCGGACAGCCTTTCCGCGGATAAGCCGGAGCCCTTCGGGATCGGCGCCTGCAAGACAGGCGGCGAAGCCTCCTTCCAGTATATAAAGAAGGTCATCGACCTGGCCATGCACGATGTGGTGGACGCGACGGTCACGAACGCCATCTCCAAGGAAGCCATCAACATGGCGGGCCATCACTATTCCGGGCACACCGAGATCTATGCGGATTTTACAGGAACCGACAAGTACACGATGATGCTGGCCCATCATGATCTGCGCGTCGTGCACGTATCGACCCATGTGTCGCTCCGCGAGGCCTGCGACCGGGTCAAGAAGGCGAGGGTGCTGGAATGCATCCGCATCGCCAACGAAGGCTGCAAGGCGCTGGGCATCGAGCGTCCGAAGATCGGCGTTGCCGGCCTGAACCCGCACTGCGGGGAGAACGGCATGTTCGGCACGGAGGAGATCGAGGAGATCCAGCCGGCCATCGACGAGGCCATGGCGGAGGGGATCTATATTCCCGAAAAGAAGCCGACGCCCCCTGACACGGTCTTTTCCAAAGCTCTGGGCGGCTGGTACGACATCGTGGTGGTCATGTACCACGATCAGGGACACATCCCGCTGAAGGTAAAGGGCTTTGTCTATAACAAGGAGCTTGGCCACTGGGACGCGGTTGCCGGCATCAATGTGACGCTGGGGCTCCCCATCATCCGGGCGAGCGTCGACCATGGGACCGGTTTCGGCCATGCAGGATCCGGGAATGCCAACGAGCTGAGCCTCGTAAACGCCATCGATTATGCCATCACCCTGGCCAATCACCGGAAAAAGGCATAGACACGGCAGCAGAAGAGGACACGGCAGGTAAGGAGAAAATATGGGGACGAACAGACAAGGCGTATTGGTCGCAGAGAATATATCCAAGCATTTCGGCGGCACACAGGCCCTCAGCGGTGTTTCCTTTACCCTGAAGGCCGGTGAGGTACATGCGCTGATGGGCGAGAACGGCGCGGGTAAATCAACGCTTGGCAAGATCCTGGCCGGGATCCATCAGCCGGACGGCGGCGAGATCTATCTGGACGGGCAGCAGATCCATGTGGAGAATCCGAGAGCCGCCAAGGAAAAGGGCATCTCGATCGTGCTGCAGGAATTCAACCTGCTTCCGGATCTGTCCGTGGCGGAGAACCTGATCGTCGGCAACGACGAGTACTATAAATTCGGAAAACGAGTGCTGGACAAGCGCAAGATGTACAGCCATTCCAAAGAACTGCTCAGCCTTTTCAAGCTGGGGGCCAATCTGGATGTGTACGAAAAGGTCAAGGACCTGACCATTGCGCAGATGCAGATCCTCGAGATCCTGAAAGCCGTGGACGCGGATTCACGGATCATCATCCTGGATGAGCCGACAGCGGCTCTCTCCGGAAACGAGGTCGACCAGCTGTTCGAGATCGTGCGGAGGCTCCAGAGGGAAAAGAACATCGGTTTTATCATCGTCTCCCACAAGATCGAAGAGATCTTCGCCATCGCGGACCGGGTCACCGTGTTCCGGGACGGCAAACAGATCCTGGACGGGGTGGACCTTTCCACCCTGACCGAGAACGATCTGGTAAAATCGATGGTCGGCCGTGAGATCACGAACCTGTACGGAAGCCGCGAATTCGGAACCTGCAAGGACAACGAGGAGGTGCTCCGGGCAGAGCACATCACGGATGTGCACGGACGGGTCAAGGACGTGAGTCTTTCGCTTCGGAAGGGCGAGATCGTCGGGCTGACCGGCGTTGTAGGTGCCGGCCGGACAGAGCTTGCCAGGTGCATCTTCGGGATCGATCACAAGAAGAGCGGAAAGGTCTTCATCCACGGGAAGGAGATCCCGAACGTGACGATCCGCCATTCCATCGAGGCAAAAATCGGATTTGTGCCCGAGGACCGCAAGTATGACGGATTGATCCTGAATGAGAGCATCGCCGACAACATTTCCCAGGTGCTGCAGAACATGCAGAAGAGCATCGTGATCAGCAAAAAGAAGAGCGTCGGTGAGGCGGAGCGGATGAAAAAGGAGCTCAACATCAAAATGGGCAGCTCCTACGACAGCGTCAACAGCCTGTCCGGCGGAAACCAGCAGAAGGTCCTGCTCGGCAAATGGATGCTGACGGATCCGGAGATCCTGATCATCGACGAACCCACACGGGGCATCGACATCGCATCCAAGTCCGAGATTTACACGATCCTGAACGATCTTTCCAGGGCAGGCGTGACGATCCTGATGATCTCCTCCGAACAGCCGGAGATCATCGGCATGTGCGACCGGATCCTGGTGATGCGGGAGGGCGTCCTGGCCGGAGAACTGAGTCACGAAGAGGTTTCGGAGCAGAGGATCACAGCATTAGCTACCATCGAGTCGGGAGAAAAGAAAAATGAAGAATGAGAGAATGAACCGCTTTTTCAGGACCTACCGTTCTGAACTATCCATGCTGCTGGTGTTCGTGATCTTCTACATAGTCATGAGCTTCGCGTCACCGGCCTTCAACACCAAAGTCAACGTGCTGAATGTGCTTTCCCAGATGTCCGTCGTGGCCATCCTGGCCATCGGCCAGACCTTCGTCATCGTGTCCGGCGGAATCGACCTGGCCGTCGGTATGGCGGTCGGCCTTTCCGGCATGCTGGGCGCCATGTACATGTCAAAGACAGGCAACCTGCTGGTCGGCGTGCTGATCGTGATCGGCGTCGCCTGCCTGATCGGCTTTTTCAACGGCTTTCTGGTGGGGTATCTGCGGATCGCGGCCTTCATCGCGACGCTGGGCAGCCAGGTCATCTGCAACTCCCTGACCTATGTGCTCTCCGACGGAAACTCCTATTCGGGCTTCCCAAGGATGCTGGACACCATCGGAAACCATAAGTTCTTCGGGATCCGGTTCTACATTATCTTTATGGTGCTTTTGTACATCCTCATGACCTGGGTCATGTCGAGCACCAAGCTGGGGCGCTTTACCTACTCGATCGGCTCCAACTCCGAAGCAGCCAGGCTCTCCGGTATCAATACCCGCAAATACACCATGCTCTGCTATGCCGTATCCGGACTGATGGTCGGTCTCGCGGCTCTGGTGAACATGGTCCGTCTGATGGCGGTCGACCCCACGACGGGCGGCGGCCTGGAGATGGATTCCATCGCGGCGTCGGTCATCGGCGGCGTCAGTATGGCGGGAGGCAAAGGAACGCTCCCCGGTACCTTCGTCGGTATCCTTCTGTATTCGTTCCTTCGAAACGCCCTGAACCTGCTGGGCATCAACCCGTTCTGGCAGGGTACCGTAACGGGCGTGGTTATCATTGTTGCTGTGCTGGCGGAAAGCTTTGCCAGTAAGAGAAATAAATAAAGCAAACATTTTTAAAGGAGGTATTCACATGAAGAAAAAAATGAT
Source organism: Blautia sp. (assembly GCA_017463155.1). Lineage (GTDB taxonomy): Bacteria > Bacillota > Clostridia > Lachnospirales > Lachnospiraceae > Blautia_A. The sequence goes on along the minus strand of JAFTPT010000043.1, from coordinate 23,338 downwards.
TGCATTGCTGTTGGCAGGCGCTATGGTAGCAGCTATGGGCATGCCGGTCCATGCAGAAGAGGCAGCTGACGGCGAAGCGAAGGCCATCGCTTACCTGACCCCCAGCCTTGATCTTCCGTTCTGGAGATATCTGGCAAACGGTATCGAGAACGAAGTCATCGATTCCGGCATGAACGCCACCGTACAGGTCTATGACTCCAACAACAGCGCAGAGACCCAGCTGCAGAACGCGCAGGACGCGATCTCCAAACAGTCCGACCTGATCGTCATCTCCCCGACTGACAGCTCCTCCTGCCCGGCCGTTCTGAACCTGGCCGAGGATGCGGGAATCCCCGTCGTCATCGCCGATTTCGGAACCGAAGCCGGCAAGTATGACGCTTTCATCGTGACCCCGAACGCGGACGGCTCCAAGGAGCTTGGCGATTTCGTCATGCAGTACATGAAGGACAACGGCATCGAAGGTACGGCAGCCCAGATCACCGGACCGCTGGCCCGGAACAACATCAAAGCAAGATACGAAGGCTTCAACGCAGCTCTTGAGGAAGCAGGCGTCGAGCTTGCCGACTATCGTCAGATGAGCCAGTTCACCCGTGCCGAGGCCGAAGGCATCGCACAGGACCTTCTGACCACCTACTCTGACCTTGCCGTGGTATTCTGCCACATGGATGAGCCGACCCTGGGCCTTGTAAAGGCGATCCAGAACGCCGACAAGGGCGATGCGGTTCTGGCCTGCGGCTTTGACGGAACTCCCGAGACCATCGAGGAGATCGAGGCGGGCACCCTTCTGGCAGCAGCCATTCAGCAGCCGGCCCTGATGGGCAAGCTCTCTGTGGAATGCGCAGCCAAGATCTTTGCCGGTGAGGAAGTCAGCGAAGAGCAGATCGATGTCCCGACCCTGCTGGTCACCTCCGAGAACTGCAACGACGCCGAGATCCAGGAACAGCTGGCAGCCAATGTTTTCCCGGAAAGCAAGGCTGAATAATCCAACAGGAAGGAAGCTTCACTATGAAGATCATTGATTTGACACAGCCGATTTTCAGCTCGTGCCCCGGCTGGCCGACCTACAAGGAGACGACCGTGACGCATGAGACTGTGGTGGGCATTCACGGCTACACCTCCGAGATCCTGAAGCTGAACACGCATACGGCCACCCATCTGGACGCACCGTTCCATTTCTTTGCGGACATGAAGACGATCGACCAGATGCCGCTGGAGCTGTTCGTGGGGGAGGCCGTGATCGTGAATCTGACAGGCGTCGAAGCCTGCCATGCGATCGGGCCCGCCGATCTGGAGCCCTACAGCGAAAAGATCGGAAAAGACAGCATCGTGCTTTTCTGCACCGGATGGAGCAAGAAGAGAGGCTTCTCAAAGGAATACTACAATGACTGGCCGTATCTGTCCGGAGAAGGAGCCGAGTGGCTTCTTGACAAGGGCGTCAAGGGCGTCGGCATCGACGGAATGAGCATGGGCGGCTGGTATGAAGGCACCGGAAGACCCTGCCATGAGGTACTTCTTTCCCATGAGGTCTGGCTTCTTGAGGAGCTTGACTTCCCGGATGAGGTCCTTAAATACGAGACCGTCGAGCTGCACGCGGTACCGCTGAAGCTTCTGGGCTGCGGGGGATCTCCCTGCAGAGCCTACGCGATCGTGAAGGACTAAAGACAAGTGAAACGGAGGGCGCTTCGACCGGAGGACTGACCGGAAAAGGGCGCCCTCCCTTTGTGATGAATGACCAGGAGAACAGAACATATGAAAATGATCGATTTTCCGGAAATACAGTTTCCCATTCAGGGGATCGACGAGGTAAAGATCCCGCGGATGGTTCGCGTGCGGCAGATCTACGCGGACGACAGGATCGAGGATATACGGGCGCATCTGACTAAAGAGCTGAGTGAGAATATGCCCTCCGGCGATCTCTCCGGCAAGCGGATCGCCGTGACGGTCGGAAGCCGCGGGATCCCGGACAATCCGCTGCTCGTGCGGACGATCTGCGACGAGCTGAAGCTGCGGGGCGCAGAGCCCTTTATCGTGCCGGCCATGGGAAGCCACGGCGGGGGCACGGTGGAAGGAAATCTGGAGATCATCAACGGCTACGGGATCACGGAGGAGAGCATCGGCGTGCCGATTCTGGCCAGCATGGAGGTGGTCCGGATCGGCGAGATCGACGACGGGGCAGGAACGCCCGTCTACTGCGACAAATACGCGGCCGAGGCGGACGGGATCGTCCTGTACAACAAAGTAAAGCCCCACACGGATTTCAAGGGGCCGCATGAGAGCGGCCTGCTGAAAATGATGGCCATTGGACTTGCCAAGCATAAGGGCTGCTCCCTTTTCCACAAGCAGGGATTTGACACCTTCGCGGAACGTATCCCGAAGGTGGCGGAGGTTTTCCTTCGGAAGGCCACGGTCCTGTTCGCCGTCGGCGTGGTGCAGAACGCCTACGACGAGATCTCCGAAATCCGGGTCTATCCGAAGGAGAAGATCATCGAGGGGGACAGTGAACTGCTCACGATTGCCAAGGAACGCTTTCCGCGGTTCAAGTTCGACAACATCGACGTGCTGGTCATCGACCGTATCGGCAAAAACATTTCCGGTGAGGGAGCCGACCCGAATGTGACCGGCCGGGGGTTCATGCCTTATTTCAAGGACGATTTCCACACGCGGCGCCTGCTGATCCGGGGACTTTCGGAACAGAGCCATCACAATGCCTGCGGCCTGGGCCTTGCGGATATCACGACCCGGCGCTGCCTGAATTCCGTGGACTGGGAGAGCACCTGGGTCAACCTGACCACGAATACCATGATCGACGGGGGCAAGATCCCCATGTACCAGAACAATGACTACGAAGCGATCCGGGTCGCGATCCGGACCTGTACCAAGATCGACTATGCAAAGGCGAAGGTCGTACGGATCAAGGATACGCTGTCGCTGAATGAATTTGAAATTTCCGAAAGCATGCTGCCTTTGATCGAAAGAAATGATATGATCAAGGTACTGAGTGAACCCTATGACTGGCAGTTCGATGAGGACGGATATCTGGAAGACTTTGACTGAAGAACATCGGCAGAATACGAGTTTTATTTCTGGCCTTAGGGCAAAGCAGGAAGAGCTATGATGAACAAGAAGATACGGATACTGGCCATCGCGCCCTACGAGAGCATGCGCACCGTGATGCTGGAGACCGTGAAGGAATTCGAGGAGATCGATCTGACCGTTTTTGTGGGAGATCTGGTCCAGGGCGTCCTGATCGCGCAGGACAACTTCTACAACGACTACGACATCATCGTATCCCGCGGCGGAACGGCCTCCATGCTGAAGGAGCGCCTGAATCTGCCGATCGTGGAGATCGAGGTGTCGCCCCTTGACATCCTCCGGGCCATGAAGATGGGCGAGGATATCGCGAACAAGTACGCGGTGATCGGCTTTCCCAATATCACCCGGGACGCCCAGATGATCTGCCAGATCATGGATACGAAGATCGATATCTACTCGATCCACGATGTGGACGAGGTGGAGGATATCCTCCACGAGATCTCCGAAAAGGGCGCCCACGCGATCCTGTGCGACATGTGCGCCTACACCATCGCGGGAAAATTCGGCCTGAATCCCGTGCTGCTGCAGTCCGGGCAGGAATGCATCCGGAATGCCTTTTTCCGGGCTAGGCAGCTCTACATGGCGCACCAGAAGCTCCGGGAGGAGAACCGGTTCCTGCGAAGCCTGATCTGGAAGCAGATCAACAAGACCATCGTCTTTGACGGGAACGGGTCGATCTTCTTTTCCACCCTGGAGAACAACAACGCGCCGATCGTTGCCTATCTGCGGTCCGAATGCGGCCGGGAGATGAGCGGGGAGGACAACCACATCATCAAGCAGATCAGCAATGTCCGGTATTCGATCCGGATGTCCAAGGACTATTTCGACAACACGGAGTACACGGTATACTGCTACACGGAGAGCAAGGTCTCGCTTCCGGATATCCGCCGCGGCGTTCGTTACATGGGGCAGCCGGAGGCAGAGGCAGAGTACAACGAGAGCATGTACGGGATCGCCGGGCTTCCGGAGGAGGCGATCAAAAAGATCGGCCTTCTGAACCAGGGGGACCAGCCTCTTCTGATCTTCGGCGAGGACGGCACCTGCAAGGAACAGGCGGTCAAGTATATCTACCTGAACAGCCGCTGGCGCATGCGGCCCCTGGTGATCGTGGACTGCTTTATGCTGAATCAGAAGGCCTGGGACTATCTGATGGATCATCACAATTCGCCGCTTGCCCAGAGCGACTGCAGCATTTTCATCAAGAATGTGGACGTGCTGACGGCGATCCAGCGGAAACAGCTGCTGGCGAACCTGCTGGAGATGAATGTCTGCCGGCGGAACCGGGTGATCTTCTCCTGCGTTTCGGACCGGCAGGGCATCATGAGCGCGGCCGGGAGGGATCTTCTGGAGACCCTCAGCTGCATGGCACTCTATCTGCCTCCGCTTCCGGACAAGCAGGAGGCGTTCGAGCTGATCGTCAACAAATATCTGAACTATTCCAACGTCCGATTCCCGGATCCCCTGACCAAGCTGACTCCGGAGAGTATGAAGCTTCTGATGAGCTATGACTGGCCGCACAATTACACGCAGCTTCAGCGGGTGCTGGATGAGATCTTTACGATGAACGATCATGGCGTGATCCATGAGGAGGATGTCCGGTCCGTGCTCCGGAAGGAGCGGACGGTCGCCGTGGTCAACGACAAGGCGGAGGACGCGGACGTCCTGATCGATCTGAACCAACCTCTGGACAAGATCAATTACGACATTATCCGTAAGGTCCTGGAGGAGGAGCACGGCAACCGGACGAACGCGGCGAACCGGCTGGGCATCAGCCGCTCCACCATGTGGCGGATCCTGAAAAGCATGGAAGCCTGACGCTCCGGCGGCAGAGCTGCGGATACCCCTTAAAAAGGGTCTATATAAAAACACGTATCCTTCAGGCTACACTATGAAATCCATGGGTGTACGGTATAATAAAAATAAAGATGCAGGGAACAAAAAGTGATTGGTCTGACCGGGTGTACGAGACATAAGATTATTACAGGGCTTTTTGTTCCCTGCATCTTTTAAACCAGACAGATTTGAGGTGATTGTGTGAGCGAGACGATCGTGACCCTTCAGCATGTGGATAAATGGTACGGCGACAACCATGTGGTGAAGGATATGAATCTGGAGATCGCCGAAGGTGAGTTCCTGACACTCCTGGGCCCCTCCGGCTGCGGCAAGACGACCACGCTCCGGATGATCGCGGGTTTTGAAAACGCCACGGAGGGAACGATCCTGGTGCAGGGGGAGCGGGTGGAAGACAAGGAGCCCTACCAGAGGGATGTGAATACGGTCTTCCAGAATTATTCCCTGTTCCCGCACATGACGGTCTACGACAACGTTGCGTACGGTCCCAGCATCAAAAAGGTGCCGAAGAACGAGATCCGCCGCCAGGTGAGGGAGATGCTGGAGCTCGTACAGATGTCCGGCTACGAAAAACGAAAACCGGACGAGCTGTCCGGCGGCCAGAAGCAGCGGGTCGCCATCGCCCGGGCCCTGATCAACCGGCCGCGGGTGCTTTTGCTGGATGAACCCCTCGGAGCGCTCGACCTGAAGCTTCGCAAACAGATGCAGTTCGAACTGAAACGGCTGCAGAAAAAGCTCGGGATCACCTTTGTCTATGTGACCCACGACCAGGAGGAGGCCATGACCATGTCGGACCGCATCGCGGTCATGAAGGACGGCGTCATCGAGCAGATCGACAGGCCGTCGGTCATCTACCAGAGGCCGAAGACCCGGTTCGTGGCGGACTTTATCGGGGAATCGAATATCTTTGCCGGAACGGTGGCAGAGGCTGCTGACGGTCTTCTCAGGATCCGCACGCCCGGCGGCCTGGTGACGGCGAAAGCCGAAGGGTGCAGAAAGGACGACGAGGTCTACGTTTCCGTACGGCCGGAGTCTCTGAATGTGTCCTTCGAGCCGAAGGAAGGCTTCTCCTTCCGGGCGGTCGTCACGGACTCCGTCTACATGGGCACGCTGACCAAGGTCCTGCTGCAGGCAGAGGACGGGCAGGAGATCAAGTTCTCCCGGTTCGAGGAAACAGAAGGCCTGTCCGAGGGGACAGAGGTCTGGCTGTACTGGAATCCTGAAAAGGCCGTTGTGATACCGGCCGGTGAAGCAAGGGAGGGATAAGGATGAATCGTTCCTCCGGAACTAAAAAGAAAAAGAACAGGCTTCCGGTGCTTGCGCAGGCGGGCCCCGTATCCGTGTGGATGATCCTGTTCGTGACGCTGCCGCTACTTTTCATCATCTACGTCAGCTTCATGACGCGCGGGACCTTCGGCGGGATCGAGTATACGTTCTCGACGGAAAGCTACCGGACGATCCTGGACCCCATGTATTTTTCTGTCATCCTGAAGAGTCTCAAGGTCGCGGCGGTCACCACGATCCTGTGTCTTCTGTTCGGGTATCCGCTGGCGTACTTTATCGCCAGAAAACCGCCGGAGACAGCCTCAAAGCTGATCATGCTGCTGATGATCCCCTTCTGGACCAACGGGATGATGCGGCTGAACGCCTGGATGCTGTTCTTCCAGGTCAACGGTCCGGTCAACTACGTCCTGACGCATCTCGGGATCGTGGAAAAGCCGGTGATGTTCCTGTACACGGACTGGCTGGTGAACATCGGCCTGTTCACGAACATGCTGCCGTTCGCGGTGCTTCCGATGTATTCGTCCATCGAGAAGCTGCAGAAGTCTCTTCTGGAGGCATCCTCCGACCTTGGCGCCGATCCGGTCAGGACGTTCCTGAAGGTGACGCTTCCGCTGACCTTCCCGGGGATTTTTTCGGCGATCATACTGACGTTTATCCCGGCCCTCGGCACCTACACGGTGACGGACATGCTCGGCGGCGGTAAGGTCCTCTACATCGGAAATATCATCAAGAACCAGTTCGGGACGATCCGCAACTGGCCGCTCGGCGCGGCGCTCAGTGTGCTGCTGCTGGTGATCACGGCCCTTCTGATCTTTATCTACTCCCGGTTCGCGGGGATCGAAGATATGGAGGTGGTCTGATGACGGAGCAGAATCTGAAGAGAGTGCGGAAAAAAAGGCGGCTCGCCTTCCTGGCGGATCTGTACGCCGTTCTGATGTACACCTTATTCTATATCCCGGTAGCGGTCATGATCGTGTTCTCCTTCAACGACGCCAAGCGGAATTACTCGTGGGAGGGCTTCACGACCGGCTGGTACGGCAAGCTTTTTTCCTTCAGCAATACGACGCTGTGGGATGCGCTCGTCTATTCCCTGATCATCGCGGTCCTCGCGACGGTCATCAGCACCGTGATCGGGGTGCTGGGCGGCATCGGACTCAAGAAGTTCGAATTCCGCACCAAGAAATTCATCAACATGATGATCTACGTCCCGATCATCGTTCCGGAGATCGTGCTGGCGGTAGCCATGCTGATCATCTTTATCACGGTGGGGATCAAAATGGGCATGGGCACGATCCTGATCGGGCATTGCACCTTCTGCATCCCCTATGCGGTGGTGACGATCAAGGGAAGGATCTCGGGTGACAACGAGACGCTGGAGGAGGCCTCCATGGATCTGGGAGCCAACCGTATCCAGACCTTCGTCCGGGTGACGATCCCCAGCATCATGCCGGGCATCATGTCGGCGGCGTTCTTAAGCTTTACGCTCTCCATCGACGATGTGGTCATGTCGAACATGCTGGCCGGAGCCAGCCAGTCAACACTTCCGGTCCTGATCCTGTCCCTCAACCGGACGGGCCTTTCGGGGGACGTAAACGCGCTGACGACGGTGATGATCGTGTGCATGGTGGCGGGGCTTCTGGTGCAGAGCCTGATCCGCCGGCTGATCTCGAAAAGGCGCGCAAAAGAAGGAGCACTTCTTCCGCAGGAGGAAGGCTGAACAAACGAACCTGACAGGCCGCGGCCGCACGGCATTTCGCAGCCGGCCTGCAGAATATACACACCAAGGAGGTATGAACATGAAAAAGGCAATGGCAAAAGGACTGGCTCTTCTGATGGGACTCTCTGTCCTGGCAGGCGCTGCGTCGCTTCCTGTTTATGCGGAGGAGACCGAGCTGAACATCTACATGTGGGGCGATTACATTTCCGATGATCTGATCGCCGGCTTTGAGGAGGCCAACGGCTGCAAGGTCAACCTGAGCTTCATGTCGGACAACGCGGACGCCATCAACAAGCTGACGGCCGGTGCTGGCTCTGATTATGATCTGATCATGACCTGCGACGCCTACATGGAATCCCTGATCAACGGCGGATATCTGGAAGAGCTGGATACGTCCAAGGTCCCGAATGCGGAGGCGAACCTGAACAAGGCCTACTGGACGGATGACATCCACAACTACTGCGTCCCGTATCTGATGAACTACATCTACGTCGTGTACAACACCGAGACCTGCCCGCTTGACGAGATCACCTGCTACAATGATCTGATCAAACCGGAGCTTGCCGGACAGATCGGCTCTGTCGACGGAGCCCGCAACCTGTTCCCGATCGCGTTGGTGGCCCTCGGCTACGACCCCAACTCCACCAACGAGGATGAGATCGCGGAGGCCTATGAATGGCTGACCAAGTACAACGAGAACGTGGTCGCCTACGGCAGCACCGAGCAGAACATGGTCAGCGGCGCCATCTCCGTCATGTTCACCTACGACGGAAATACCGCATGGGCCATGGACCAGATGGGCGAGGACAACCCGCTCGTGATCGCTCCGTTTACCGAGGATCCGGTACAGCTGGGCATCGACCTGTATGTCATGCCGAAGGGCGCACAGCATCAGGAGCTTGCATACAAATTCCTGGACTACATCTGCGACGCGGAAGTGATGGCGGCGAACCTGGTGGAATTCCCCTATTCCTGCCCGAATGACGCGGCCATCGAGGCGGCCAGCGATGAGTACAAGAACGGCCCGGCCTTTGATTTTGATTACAAGACGAACATCTTCTTCCAGGAGGATGTAGGCGACGCTCTTCCGGTCTATGACCAGTATTATCAGATGCTGAAGGTTGGATGATTTCATGTACAAATACAATGAACAGGAACTGATACAAATGTACCGTTCCGGCCTGGCCCTCCGGGGGCAGGTCGGAACGCTGATCGACGCGGCCTGGGACAAAGGCCTTCGGAACATCTGCTGGATGGGGATCGGGGGTACCTGGGCAAGCTGCCTGCAGGCAGACGTGCACATGCGGGAAAAGTCCGCACTTGAGATCCTTGTGGAGAATGCGGCGGAGTATCTGACCACGGGGAACCGCCGCGTGGGAGAAGGCACGCTGATGATCATCTCCTCCGTCACGGGGACCACCAAAGAGATGGTGGCTGCCGTACAGAAGGCGCAGAAGGACGGAGCCGAGGTCCTCGGCTTCATCGATACGCCGGATACGGACCTGGCTTCCCTCGTGGATCACTGCATCACGTCACCCAGGAATGAGCAGATCAAGTTCTTTCTGGCGGCGGACCGGCTTATGTACCGGGAGGGCGTTTTCCCGGAGTTTGAGAAATACTATGACACGCTGGAGCAGTATCTTCCCGAGGCTCTTGCGGCCATCGAAAAACAGGCGGATGATTTTGCGGCTTCTTTCGTGAAGGAACATAAGGAGGATCCCCTGACCTACTTTGTCGGGGCGGGTGCCCTGTACGGGGCCACCTACTCCTACGCCATGTGCTACTGGGAGGAGATGCACTGGATGCGGACCAAATCCATCCATGCCGGTGAATTCTTCCACGGCATGCTGGAGATCATCGACGAGGATACGCCGGTGGTCGTCCTGCAGGGAGAAGACAGCCAGCGGCCGCTCACGGAGCGTGTGGTCCGTTTTCTCGAAAAATACAGCAGGAACTATACCGTCATCGATTCCGGAGAGTATGAATTGCCCGGGATCCCCAAAGAATACAGGGGGTCTGTATCTCACCTGGTGGTGCACGCGGTGACCAACAGGATCGACTGCAATCTGGAGGAACAGACCGGACATGATATGCAGATCCGCCGTTATTACCGGAAGGTGGACGTATAATGAAGCTCGGGCTGTTTACCTGCGGATACCAGCGGACGACGATCGAAAAGGCCTTTGCGGATGCAAAGGCCTTTGGCTATGATTATATCGAGCTTTGGGGCGGCAGGCCGCACGCCTATGCGCCGGATCTCTGCCGGACAGGCAGTGAGGAGCTTCGGCTGATCCGGGAGCTGACAGATGCCTATGCGATGCCGGTCCGGATCTATACGCCGGAACACAACGCCTATCCCTTCAACTATATGCTGGGGACGGAGCGGCAGTGGGAGGAGAGCATGAGGTATCTTACGCAGGCGCTTGAGGCTGCGGCACTTCTTTCGGCGCCCTATATGCTGATCTCGGTCGGTCACGGAGGGGAAAAGCCGTCGGAAGAACGCGGGGAACGGCTGGTGCGAAGCCTCCGGAGGCTTTCAGAGGAGGCAAAGAATGCCGGCAGAGTCCTGCTTCTGGAGACGCTGACAAAATATGAATCCAATACCTGCACGACGCTTGCGGAGCTCACGGAGGTGCTTGACGAGGTGCATTCTCCGTACCTTGCGGGCATGTGTGATGTCGTCGCGCCTTTTACCTGCGGGGAGGATCCCGCGGAATATGCCCGTCTTCTCGGAAAAAGGCTCCTTCATCTGCATGTGGTCGACAGTGACGGGAAGAGTGACACACATCTGATCCCGGGTGAAGGGATCATGCCGCTTGCGGATATCCTGCAAAGGATGAAAGCGTACGGCTATAACGGCAGCGCGACCATCGAGCTGGTGACGAACTACATTGACAGGCCGACGGAGGCCGCGGAGGAAGCGATCCGGCGGCTTACGAGTATGCTTCCGGAGTGAAGCCTTAGAAAGTGAAGGCAGAACAGGCATGAAAAAAAGCACTCCGGGGGCTGCACAGTGAAAAGGAATGAGAGAATGGTATGAAAAAGTACAGGATCGTCTGTCTGGGAGATAATTGCGTGGATTATTACGATGAGACCGGAACACCGTATTTCGGTGGGAATCCGGTCAATGTCGCTGTCTACGTTTCCCGCCTGGGTGGCGAAGCCGCATACCTCGGGGCCGTCGGGACAGATTCCTTCGGGACACAGATGAAGGAAGCCATCGCCCAAAAAGGCGTGGACGTGAGCCATGTGCAGGTGCAGGAAGGCCGGACCGCCCTGACGCACGTGACGATCCGGGACGGAGACAGAGTCTTTGGTGACTACGAGGAAGGCGTCATGGCGGATTTCAGGCTTCGGGAGGAGGATCACCTCTTTATCAGTCGTTTCCCGTTAGCGGTATCAGGAGTCTGGGGGCATTGTGAGAATGACCTTGCGCGGATACAGGATGCCGGCGTAACGGTCGCTTTTGATGCTTCGGACGCCCTGGAGGAACCGGCCGTGCAGATCGCGATCCCGCACACGGACATCCTGTTCCTTTCCGATGACAAGAGTGACGATGCTTCGCTCAAAAGCGTCCTCGCAGCCCTCTGGCAGCAGGGTCCGTCGATCGTGGTCGCGACCCGCGGGGAAAAGGGAAGCATGGCCTTTGACGGACAGGTTTTTTATGAGGAAGGCATCGTTCCCTGCAAGGTGGTCGACACCATGGGCGCCGGGGACAGCTTTATCGCCGGTTTTCTGATGAAGTGGCTGGAGATGAATCGTACAGAGGACGTCTCCGGCGGAATAATGGCCGGTACAAAAGCCAGCGCGGCCGGGGCGATTCCTGCCTGTATGAGAGCAGGTGCCGAGAGTAGCGCGGTGACCCTTGGTTACGCCGGTGCGTGGTAGAATGTAAGGAGAACGAGATGGAAGACAAAAAATACACAGGAAAACAGGTTGACCCCAACGAGATCACCCGCCAGTATCTGGATTCGATCCTGCTTGAACAGAGGATCCTGGATTCGGATCTGCCGGATATCAGCACTGAGATCTTCGGAGAAACCTTCGCGTCGCCGATCATGACGCCGGCCTTTTCCCATCTGAAGGCGCTGGGCGAGGGACGTGAAGCCGGAATCGTGGAATACGCAAGAGCTGCGAAGCAGGTGAACGCGCTCAACTGGATCGGCATGGAGACGGACGAGGACATGGAAAAGGTGCTTGCCGCTAATCCGAAGACGGTCCGGATCATCAAGATCTTTGCCGACCGGGATCTGATCTACAGCCAGATGAAATTCGCCGAGGAGCATGGTGCGATCGCGGTCGGTATCGACATCGATCATCCCTACGGAAACGACGGGAAATACGATGTGGTGGACGGCTACGAGATGCGTCCGGTCTCCCAGGAGGAGCTGAAGGACTTTGTCAAAGCAGCGAATGTGCCCTTTGTCGTCAAGGGTGTCCTGAGCGTCACCGACGCCGTCAAGGCGGCTGTCTGCGGAGCGGACGCGATCGTCGTCAGCCATCATCACGGAAGACTTCCCTCGGCGGTACCTCCGCTTCTGGTCCTGCCGCAGATCGTGGAAGCTCTTGCGGGTACGGATGTACGGATCTTTGTGGACTGCCATATCGATAACGGTGTGGATGCCTTCAAGGCATTGGCACTCGGCGCGGATGCGGTGTCCGTCGGCCGGGCCATGATGGCACCGCTGGTCAACGAGGGTGTTGAGGGCGTTGTAAAGAAACTGACAAGGATGAATGAGGAGCTGACGACAGTCATGGGATATACCGGCTGCCTGCGGCCGGAGGATGCGGAACCCTCCATGCTCTGGATCCCCGGGCAGGATTTCTGAGCTGTTTCCATAGCTCTGCTATCCGTTTTATCCCGTTTTAAGAGGAACTATGTGGATCAATATTTATATATGTATCTTTCTAATCTACAGCTTTATCGGCTGGATCTATGAATCAACCTATTGTACGATCAAGGACAGGAGATGGGACAACCGGGGATTCCTGTACGGGCCGGTCTGCCCGATCTACGGGGTCGGGGCGGTCATTGTCATCCTTCTTTCCCATCGGTTTACAGACTCCGCCGCCCTGCAGCTTCAGGCGTGGCAGGTTTTTCTGATCTCGATGCTCGGGAGTGCAGTGCTGGAGTATGTGACATCCTGGAGCCTGGAGAAGCTGTTTCATGCGATATGGTGGGACTACAGCCATCTGCCGTTTAATCTGCACGGAAGGATCAGCCTGTTTACCAGTATCGGGTTCGGAATCGGAGGCCTTCTGATCGTCTACGTGCTGGCACCTGTGTCGGACGGTCTTCTCGACCGTATCCCGGAGCTTGCCGCGCAGATCGCGGCGTTCGCAGGGGTGGTAATGATCACGGTGGATGCCACGCTGACGGTCTCCGCACTCACCAGCTTTGAACGGATCATAGTCAATACCAGTGATTCCTTTGACAGACATATGGAAAACCTCGTTGAAAATGTGCAGGAGAAGGTCATCGGGACCAAAAAGAAGATCGGGGAAGCAGAGCAGACGCTGGAACGTCTGCCCGACACGATCGGAAATACCGGCCGGGCAGCACTCCGTCGTGTGGCGGAATTCCGATATAACAATATCAGCCGGGAAAAGATGAGCCGGATCCTGGAAGCGATCAAGGAGAAACGGCCGAGGAGACACAAATAGATACGTGGAAAGCCCTGCCGGTTCCGGCAGGGCTTTTTCCGTGAAAAAACCATTCAGACAACATCGGACAGACGGATGCGGAAGTCCGGGAACACGATCCCCGGGATCTCGTCATCAAAGAAGTACAGCATGACTTTGTCTTCAGCACTCTCCGGGTCGGGAGAGACGAATTCATAGACGATCACGATCCGCTTGTCCGGCCGGATGACCCAGTACTCCCGCACACCGGCGGCCTTGTATTTGTTCAGCTTGCGGATCTGGTCGTGGGCTGTGGAGGAGGGAGACACGATCTCCACGACCCAGTCAGGGGCCCCATGACAGCCCTTCTCATCCAGCTTGTCCGTGTCGCAGATGACGCTTAAGTCAGGTTCCACATAGATCGAATCGTCGCCATTCAGAAAGATGCCAAAAGGAGGCATGTAGACTTCACAGGACCCACCCCGGGCTTTGATATAGGAGGCGACAGCAAAATGCATCTCTCCGGCAATCAGCTGGTGGGTGCGCGTCGACGTTGCCATGAAATAAAGACGTCCGTCGATCAGCTCCGCGCGGACACCGTCAGGTAAAGCATAAATATCTTCGATTGTGTATGTCCTCGGTTCACCAAAAGGTATACCGGGATCCCGGACCAGAGAAGGAGCCTTCCGAAGTACTTTGGTCAGCGCTTCGAGCGTGGCCTGGCGGGGATTTTGTGTTATGCCTCCGAGTACCTTCTGGACCGTGCCGAGAGGAAGGCCTGACAGACGTGCGATCGTCTCATAGCTGTAGCCCAGTTCTTTTTTGCGTTCACGCATTTCCTGGATCGTCAAGGGAATCTCTCCTTTCAAAACATCGCTGTATAAAACGCCGCTCTGAAGCCCGAATAGCAGAGAGGCCCTATTTGTTCTGGAACTATCTTACCTCAAATCTATCCAAATGTCAACATGGAACGAAAGGTTCTTTAAATAATCCTTTATATATCCAATTAACATCCAGATAAAGCGGATTTATCCTTGAAAAAGATGATAAAACGGATAGAAACCAACAGCGGGATCATATTGCCCGGAATGGGAGAGAATACAGATGTTCGTTCAGTCGGATTTTGTGTTATACTGGATGCACGTATAAAAGAAGGGAGGAACTGCCATGAGTGTGCAGATCTACAAGGGAACGATCGTGACTTCGGAGACCATCGATACCCTGGAGGTGTATGAAGACGCATATCTTACCGTGGAGGATGGCGTCATCCGGAGCATCGGAGACAATATCCCGGATACATACAAGGATCTTCCGGTGACCGACTATGGCCGGAGCCTTCTGATCCCGGCGTTTTCGGATCTGCATATCCATGCGCCGCAGTATCATGAGCGCGGTGTCGGAATGGATTGCCTTCTGTTTGACTGGCTGAACACCTACACCTTCCCTGAGGAAGCACGGTTTGCAGACACGGATTATGCCCGCACAGCGTACGCACAGGTGATCCGGGATCTTTTACGGCATGGCACGCTGCATGCGAATTTCTTTACGACGATCCATTATGACGCATCGGATCTTTTCTTCCGGATGCTGCAGAAGAGCGGGCTCTATGCTTTTGCGGGCAAGCTGAACATGGACATGAATTCTCCGGACTATTTGGTGGAGGAGACAGAGCAGGCCATCGCGGATACGGAACGGTTTGTGGCGGAGCATCCGGGCGATGACCATGTGAAGCCGATCCTTGTGCCGCGGTTTGCACCGACCTGTTCCGAAAAGCTGCTGAAGGGCCTCGGCCGGATCGCGGAATCGTATCATGTCGGTGTGCACACGCATCTGGTGGAATCCAGGGCGGAGGCGGCCTGGGCGGCGGAGCTTTTCCCGCAGTACGGGTCCGACGGTGCGATCTACGAGGGCTGCGGGCTTCTGGGACACGGTCCCGCCATCATGGCTCATGTGATCTTCCCGACGGAGGTGGAGGAGCGGATCCTGGAAAAATATGATGTGGTCTCGGTACACTGTCCGGACGCCACCACCAACATCACAGCCGGGATCATGCCGGTCCGCCGTATGCAGAAGCAGGGCTTCCGGATCGCTGCCGGCTCGGATATTGGCGGAGGACATCATACCGGCGTCTATACCCAGGCGGCGAGGGCGGTACAGCTGTCCAAGCTGAAGGAATTCTACGAGCCGGAGAATGAACGGCTGGCCTTCGCAAATGCCTTTTACATGGCGACGGCGGAGGGCGGAAGCGTGTTCGGAAAGGCCGGCAGGCTGGCGCCCGGCTATCGGTTTGACGCGCTGGTCATCGACAGCATGGAGAACGAGGGCAAGGAACTGACGCCCCTCGAGAGACTGGAGCGTTTCTGCTATATCGGTGACGACCGGAATATCAGGGAGCGGTTCGTGGACGGCAGGCGGA
Source organism: Blautia sp. (assembly GCA_017463155.1). GTDB lineage: Bacteria > Bacillota > Clostridia > Lachnospirales > Lachnospiraceae > Blautia_A. Next base: position 7,355 of record JAFTPT010000043.1, on the reverse strand, counting down.
TCGACCCGGAGGAAGTATACCGGAAGATGCTAGGCTGTTGAATCGTGTGACAGCGGCAGGAACAATCCACCATCTGCTGAAGGAAAAGGAAGCACAGAGGAAGTCTGTGAGAAAGGGAGAAGATAGTATGACGAAAGTGATCGTGGAGCCTGGAATTTGTGGCTTTACCATGAAGGTGTCCGCAGAGATGAATGAAGATGAGGAAGTGGAAATCAAGGTGGCCACCGGCTGCGAGAGCATCCGCAATATGATGAAGGAGCTCGGCAATATCTATGATCCCATGGAGGTCTGCCTCCAAAAACCGGGAAAAGGCCCGCTCTATGAATATGCACAGGCGCATTTCCCGGTTCATGTGGCATGTCCCGCCATCAACGGGATCATCAAATGTATCGAGGCGGAGGCGAGTCTCGCGCTGAAACGCGACGCCAGCATCCGGTTCGTGGAGGAATGACAGAAGGACATTATTGATATTTGAAGTCCTCAAGTCTCCGGATAAATCCATCAAATTCAGGGACAGTAAAATCAAGTTCACCGTGGCGTACCGGATAGATGATCCCCTTGTTGATGAGCTGGGCTCTGATCGTGGAGATGGCTGAAACATCCTTCTTCATATTATGGGCAATTTGCGAGATCGTGCATGGAAGCTGTCCACAGTCGACCATCGCGAAGATAAACCTTTTTTCCATATCAGAGCACCGCTCATAGCGAACCTTAAAAAATCCCGTATCCAGCACATTGTAAAAATCATGGATATACAAATCGACATCATCCGCAGTAATCATATCGCCGTCGACATTATTGTAGATGATTTCACAAAACTGCTGGATAAAAAACGGATATCCTTTTGTAATGGCAATTATTTTGCTGACAGCTTCTTCTGTATAATCGATGTCCAGCTTTTTAACCGGCATGCGTATCGCCTTTTCGGCCTGCTCCGGAGTCAGCGAAGATATTTCTTTATAAATAAACAGCCGTTCGGAATAGGTTTTTTCATCTGCAAGCATCTTGTAAAGCCTGGGAAGACCGGCGCCAATGATCATCACGGGATATCCCAGCTGGTTGCTGCGATGAAGTGCCGCAATCAAGGCACCAAGCTCCTCTGACTTCATATACTGCATCTCATCGATAAAGAAGCAGATAGGACGCTCTGCTTCATAGGCGGTTTCACCGATGGAGGTGAAAACATCCGTAAGTGTCTGCGTGAGATTCACGGACTGGTATAATTCTTTTTCCTTCATGGACAGGGAAAAAGTTCCGCCTTTCGGATCAAAGGAGACAACGAGAGCTTTAATGCAGTCGATGGATTTATCGATCAGACTGCGTACCTTTTCGAGCGTGCTGACTTCCCGCAGAAAGGCCTGGGAGCATGCGGCTATCTGGGAAATAAAATCATTTCTGGTTTCCACTTCGATATGACGACAGAATATGCTCTTTTTTTCTGCATTTCGCTGCAATTGATTGATCAGTACTGTTTTTCCGACACCTCGGAGTCCGATAAATACAACAGACTGAACCGGAATATTGGCAAGAATACCCGCGTAGAGCTGTTCAACATCATAGATATCTGATTCACGTCCCGCCAGATAGAGCGGCATCATGCCGGCACCCGGCCGGTACGGATTCGGTTTGAACATATGATCACCCCCAATAACAGTGTAGCATAGAAGGCCGCAATATTCAATGCTCTACCGCTAAATTACGCAGAAAAAAGCCTATAGAAGCCTATAGATCTGAGCGCGAGTGTTTATATAGGTACCCTTCGTTGCAAATATCTTCATTATTGGTGAAATTGTCAAATAGTCGGTATGGATGAACGGGACACAAGGTAGAAAAAGAGTCATTTCATGGTATAATATATTTAGAGAGGAGAGTGCTGTGGAGGAACATATGACACCCGATCAGAAACTTTGGAGCCGGACCAGGGACGACCTTGTCCGGACTGTAAAAAGCCTCGGCTTCCCGGCGGAGTTCGGCGAGGTAATCGCAAAGCATCTGGGTAGCCCGAAGGCCATGGAACGGATGATATCTTATCTGGACTATGTGAAGCCGAAGACCGAGGAACTGGTGGTGGATGAGATGCTGGCGATCCGGAGCGAGATCGATGCATGGAAAGAAAAGAAAGCCAGCGAAGAGGCCAATGCCCGGTATAATGAAATGCTCTATTACGGGCTTACGGAGGATACAGACGAATGATCAGACCGATCGTCAGAGACATATTTTTCCTTGGACAAAAATCTGACCCTGCGACGAAGCAGGATCTTTCTGTCGGTCAGGATCTTACGGAGGCAATGCAGCTTGCTGGAAACGGCCCTGGACACGATCAAGAGTATCGAAATGTCCCGCCAACTCTACGTTCTGAGCGGTATCTTGGAACTATATTATTCGCAAAATTATGAACAGGCATACATTGATTATATACAAGATGATATGATTTCCTATGTGAACAAAAGCGATCATCAGATCCTTGCGGTTCTTGGAATCTTCCATGGCAAGGTGACTGATTATATAGCAAATCCTTTGGAAAAAACCGAAGGAAGGAAAGAGTATCTCAATAGAATTCTCAAGCTTAGGGAACCATACGATGATGGCAATGACTCCCCACTCCGTATAGCTTTGGAACAATCATTGGAATCCATTCATAACAAGGCAGAGTTTTTTATCAGCGGTTCCGGAGAAATGTATATTAGAAAAGTCTCTTGACTGTTGATATTATTGAATGGATTCTCTAAGACTACTGCAAGGACCAATGCAGAACTGAAACTAATTCGACAGGAGAATCAGTCATTTTAGGTTGTGAGGTTCATAGGGAGGATGTTTCATGTACGGGGAGGTTAAAAATCCCTTTGGATTAAGAAATGGGAAACATATCACAGTGAATGACTTGCGTGAGGACGAACGAGGCCTTGCTTGCAACTGTGTCTGTCCATTGTGTAAAGATCCATTCGAGGCTCGTCTTGGAACAGTACGTATCCATCATTTTGCACATAGTGGTGAAGGCTGTGATGAAGTTGCTTCCTATCTCATGGGCTTATATGGCTTTTTCAGGGACTATGCAGCTTCGACAATTTGCAGAATCCCGGAACTGTGTGTTTATTATCAAATCGATAAGAGTTCAGATGCAACAGTAACACCATTCAATTATACTGAACAGATAACCTATTACCCGTCAAGTGGACTGAGCCAAAGGAAGATCTTATTATCAAAAGAAGTGAAGCTTCTTTTTGATTCGGCAGAGATCATGATAGGTAAAGCCAAACGACCAGAGGCGGTGATCGCAACTTATCATGGGAGACGAATCGCATTTGTCATATCACCGTCCGATACGGTCTGCAAGGATTTTGCGGCAAAGCCATATAAAGATATTGCAACACTGGAGATCATGTTGTCAAAAAAGACGGATCTGATCAGTCGGGCGAATACGGAGATGATGAACGCGATCTTCTCCGATGTCAACAATTACAGATGGCTTAACAGCCCTTTGGTCTTCTCAGCATTTGAAAGAATCAATTCGGAACGAAAAGAAGCATACCAGGCTTACCAGAAAGAACAGGAGCAGATTCGAATCCGGCAAGAAGAAGTGCGAAGAAGGCAGGAAGAATTGCATCGGCGGGAACAGGAATTACGTAGACGGCAGCTGCCGGAACGTCAGAAAGCCGCAGAAGAAGAACAACAAGATAAACGTCGGTTGGAGAAAGCTCAGAGAGAAGCAGATGACCGTGCGCTGGTTGAGGCTCAAATCAAGATTCCTGGCCAACGGGTCATTGACTCACATAAACGTCGTTGGATTCAGTGCGAAACCTGTGGAAAGATTGCTACAGAAGGTGAGTTCTGGACTTATCAATGGAATCGCGGTCAATGTAAAGAGTGCGGAAGTAAAAGAATCCCTTTAGTTAAAGAACAATTATCACAATCCAGGCAAGTGGAAAAGACCCTGGTAGATACAAATATTTGTCCATGGTGCGGTTGCAAACTGATAAAACGAAATGGAAGAAATGGTGAATTTCTTGGATGTAGTTCTTATCCCAAATGTCGCTATTCAAGAAGTATTTGAGTAGTCATGTAAAAACCGAATCAACATGCATCATATTTCTGTGACCTGTCTGAACGACTTTATTAGAAGAAGAGCGTAACTCATGAAGAAAAGTATTTCACGGAAAACCGTTCCGTGATAACGAAGTGACAAAAGTCTATGTATACAAGGAGCCGGTCTGCAGGTATTGAAAGACTATCTGATGGGTACAACTATATGAAAAGAAATATTCTGACTGCGGATACAGATGTCCGTATCGAAAAACAGTTTGCAGAGATAAAGAAAGAAGTGTTTTCTTCCGGCGGAGGGGAAAAGCTGTTCTTTGACGAAGAGCTGCAGAGAATGGCCGACGAAGAAAGGTTTGGGCCGATTGAACAGCCGGATGAACATCTGGGGATGGATCTCTGCTTTATTTCCTCGTTTATAACCCCGGAAATGAGGCCGGCCTTCCATGTTTTTGCCAGGGAATTTCTGCAGAAGGAGCCGATGCTCTCCGATCCATCATACAAAAGCTGCTTTCAGGAGCTTTTATATCCGCACAGGGAAGAGGCTTCTTTAAAAGATGCGTATGATTTCCGTGTCTTAAGCATGATCCTTCTGTGCGCAGAAACAGGAAGTGACTTCAGCCGGGAGATACTGCTTTCCCTGTATAAGACTTTTTACAGGAAAGAGTACAATGTCCTGAAAAGAATGAAGAGCCTTCCGCTTGGGGAAGCCCTGGATGCATTTATTTATAGCGGGGAAGATGAACATGAGGAGACCCGGGAGGACATAATCACAGCCCGGATCTTTACAATGGCCGGCTTGATGGGGATCGAGCTGGACAAGATGTGGAACAGGGCAATCCAGCTTTTGAACGATGAATCCCTCAGGAATTATGCCCTCTGGAAGATGATCCATATTTCTTTCCTTGAAAAAGACATTGTTGAAAACAGGCGCGAATGGGAAAAAGAAAGCAGGGAGTGGCTTTCTGAAACGTTTCCTGACATCGGCTGGGTCAGCATGGATGATATAGATTCTGATGATGAAAGGTATTCGATCCTGGAGGATATACAAAATGTGATAGAAAGGGCTTTCGATGAAAACGGAGCAGGTACCGGAGCTGTTTTCGGGGACAGGCCTTTTACACTTTTGCGTGAAGCCGCTAAGGCGATCAGACCTGAAATGTTCGAAGAGACAGAAGACCTGGAACAGATCATACTCTTTGCCGTCATCCGTTACCTGTCGGCTTCTCTGGCCCGCCTGATTACGATCAGGAACAGTGAGCTGAACGACCTGTTGGGCGTTGATATCAGGGATTTGATCGAAGATGAAGAGATGGAAGATCATATCCACCGCAGCCTCACGAATGAAGAGAGTGAACAGGTTCGTACAGTGATGCAGCAAGGCATGAGAGATCCAGTTATCCGTGATGAAAGAACGGAAAAGCTTCTCCACAGCTTGTCGTCCATGACACCGAAGCAAACAGTCAGGAAGGAACGGAAGGCACAGAATGGGGAAGCTGCTCCTGCGCATACGGACGTAGGGGATGAAAAGGACAGGACCATAACCCTCCTGCAGGAACAGTTGTCAGACGCAAAGCAGAAGCTTACCATGACAGAGGCCGAGATCCGGCAGCAACGTGATCTCTATAAGGAAAGCAAGGAGTACGCGGATACGTTGGAGAAACAGCTGGAAGAGAGCCGTAAAGAGCATAACGAACTGGTCGCCCTGCGCAGGTTTGTGCATCAGATGGATTCGGAGGATGTGGATACGGAGGAACAGTCCGATGACGAAAAGCTCCGGGAGCTGCAGGGCCATAGCATCGCAATCATCGGCGGCCATGAGAACTGGATCAAGAAGATGCGCCGGATCCTGCCGGAATGGACGTACATAGGGGCAAGAGACAGCCTGAGTGTGGATTCCGCTGTGACAAGTGTGGAGAAGATCTATTTCTATACGGACATTCTGAGCCACAGCATGTATTATAAATTCCTGAAGGCAGCCCAGGAGAAAAAGAGGCCGTTCGGGTATATACACGGGACAAACCTGACAGTTATCGTGGATACGATCTACGAAGATCTTCAGGGATCCACAGGAAAATAAAGCCGATATACAATTGTGGAAGGGCGTATGTAGTAAAGACAAAGATATGCCAGGCGAGTGTTAAGACTAGTAATATAGAAGAATCTGTTTGTTGGACAGGATTTACAGGATACGCTTACCATGAATCAGTACCGCTACATTGATACCGTTGATTGTTACTGAACTGAGGATATTGATATGAATTTGTCAGAGATATTGGATCAGAATATAGTACCCGGAAAACGAAGCGTTATTATTTGTGCTAATGAAGGGGATATAGACACGCTCCTTACAAGTATACAGGATAAGATCAGTAAACGTGGGAAGAATGTTGGCATCTGCCGTGCGGACCGTTCTTTGTTTGAGAATATGTCTGCATTTGAAAATATCGTTCTGACAAAGAATCATCCGCGAGGGAAGAAAAGAAAACAACAGTATACTTTGCTCATGGATCTGCAGACCCAGATTGGATCGAACATCAACCTGGATCTCCCGGTAAACAGGCTGGATGTCGTGGAAAAATATACGGTTGAACTGATGAGACTAGCTGTTTTGGCTCCGGAAGTAATCGTTATCGATTATATTCTTTCGTTTCTTGGATATTATGAATATAATACGTTCTGCAACTTATTATCTGTGATGAAAGAGAAAGGGTGTACTGTGATAATCCTGACGAATCGTTGGGAGGATATGCTGGGGATATGCAGTGAATTTATATTGTATAATAGGATTCATGACTCATATACAGTAATAGCTACAGAAGAGGTTCAAAAGAATCCCCAGAAGCTCTTCCTTGAACTGATGGGATATGAAAACCAGGAATCTTCAGCAACCCTGGTAAGTACCTTGAATGCGATATCTGGAATTGTTGAGTTATTTGATACAGGAAAAAACCTTGAAACGGAAATAACAAAGTTAACTGATATTGCAAAGAGTAACTTGAAGGCATCTAGTTGCATTGTTTATTTACAGGGCTTTGATAATAAAATAATCTCGTATTATAAGAGGCTTCTGGCATGATAGTGGGTACTCGTGCCACCTGAATTGACAATTACATATTGAAAAGCCATCTGTGCTCCGATAGTGTATTAGCGACCAAACCTTTACACAAAGGAGTACTCACAGATGGCTTCAACTAATACACTATGCAAACAACTGCTCGGTGTCAAGTCTGCAGTTGTCACTGGACACGATTTTTTTCAAGATTCTGATGGTGTGAACCACCTCCGGATCCATGCACGCCCTGACAAGAGGCATGAGG
>JAFTPT010000055.1 GCA_017463155.1 Blautia sp. | reverse complement strand
TACTGTTCCTATGATACGAAAAACGCTCCGCGAGGATGCGCACTGCGCGCGTAAAGAAGGTGTCGCTATCGCGACCGCGCTCGGCGCGAGTGTCTCGCAAGCGAGACACTTTTTTAACAATTCTTACGCTGCGTCGTCAGTGGCTTCTTCTGCTGCACCGTCCTCTGCAGCCTCAGCCTCTGCTTCGGCCAGATTCTCGTCACAGAAAAGCTTGATCACATCCTCTACCATCTGCTCGTCGCGGTCGACCGGGATACCTGCAGCAAGCCAGTAAGCCAGAGGTCCTTCCGCGTACTCGGCCAGATCATCGGTGTTGGCGCCGTAACGGAACTCGATGTGGTACGTCGTGGCGGGGGTGTCCGGCATCAGCAGGAAGTAGGCAAAGCTTCCGGCGTCCGCATCTGCCGTCTCATACAGATACCCGTTCATCATACCGGCGATGGAGAACTCACCGGCCGGAGTGTATTCATGGTTGAACACTTCGTTTCCGTCCGCATCCACACCGCTGATGGTATTCCCGTCAAAGGTGATCTGTGAAACCCCTTCAATAAAGTCGCACTTGAACTGCGGGGACGCATCCTCCGCGGAATAGGCCTCGATCGCCTCCTCACCGTAGATGTCGCCGTAGCAGGCGTTCTTCAGGACGTCGGCTGTTGCTGCCGCGGCTTCCTCACCGACGACGGCAGCGCAGTCATCGATCCACAGCTGGTCGTATTCGGGCTGGTTCGTGACCGGGAAAAGGGGCTCATAGGTTCCCGCGACGGCTTCCAGAAGCTCCTGTGCGGGATCTGCAGCGTCGGCAGCCTCCGCAAAGACAGCTCCGCTCATTCCGAAGACCAGTGACTGTGCAAGAAAAAGTGCCATGATTTTTTTGTTCATGATGGATTCCTCCTTATAATAATGTTAGTTCGTTAGAACTAACATTATTATAAAAAGTATTTCACATGCTTGTCAATAAAACCACAATCACAGGTCAATATGAGAAAAATGGACTTCCATGCTTCCCACACTTGATTACTGGAAGAGATATGAGGAACTCGGCGACGGCGGACAGTTCGAGACTTTCAAGGAAAAGCTCATCGAAGAGATCAACGGTCTTCATGTTGAGGGAATGCCCGAGATCGTGGAAGGACTCTTTTCCGGTTTATCGGCACAAATGATATGCGATGGAAGATGCTTTGGAGAAAGCAGAAACGATAAGCCGTTACGCGTACACGATCACGGCGATGATCTCAAGGACCTCGTCGGTCTCATTGGCCATGCCGTGGCCCGTGCCGGCGGGACAGAAGGTCACATCCCCGGCCGTGACGGTCTTTTTCTCCCCGTTGTCATTGTAGACGCCGGTTCCCTTCATGATATAGAACAGCTCGCTGTCCTTCTCGTGGATATGGAAACCGATGCTGCAGCCCGGCCTGATCGTGATCCTGGCGAACAGCCGGCCCTTGTCGTTCATCTCGGAAGGAGCCGCCACAAAGTTTGTGATCTCGATGGTGCCTTCCCCGTCCCGCATGTGCTCACGGTATTCGACGGTACATTCGTCTGCTTTTCTGATCATGGTATACCTCCTGAGGGATTTCCTCTTCATTCAGTAAGTGAGAGCCGTACGGAACTGCCTGCACTTCCATATGGCAATGATGGTTGTTCATTTCCAGTATAAATAATTTTCATTGTCGGGTCAATGACCTTGTGCTATTATGAAAACGGTTGAAAGTTCCTGTTCAAGGCAGACGATCTTCCGGAATCATGTCAGGAAGCGGATCCGGCCGGCGAACAGGTAAAACGTACGAGGAGATAAAGCAAATGGCTCAGAATATGAACAGTTATATGCCGGTCAGGGTGTACACCGGTGCCGGCTGTGTCCGGCAGAACGAAGGTGAATTCAAAAAGGCCGGCACGAAGGCGCTGCTGGTCACGGGACGTCATTCCGCCAAAGCCTGCGGAGCTTATCAGGACGTAGCAGAAACGCTGGATGCCTGCGGGATCGGCTTTGCGCTTTTTGACGGGATCGGGCAGAATCCGCTGCTGACAGATTGCATGAAGGCAGCGGAGCTTGCGATTGCCGGAAGGTGTGATTTTGTGATCGGGATCGGAGGCGGCTCACCGCTGGATGCGGCCAAATGCATCGCGGTCCTCGCGGCGAATCCGGGCATGACAAAGGAGGAGCTTTACAGCCTCGTCTGGCCGGAAAAACCGCTCCCTGTCATTGCCGTGGGAACGACCGCCGGGACCGGCAGCGAGGTGACAAAGGTGGCGGTGATCACGACGCCGAACGGACGCAAGAGCAGCTTCCGGCATGACGATATCTACCCGGTCGCTGCCTTCGGGGATCCTCTCTACACACACTCACTGCCGATGGAGTTTACGATCTCCACGGCCATCGACGCCTTTTCCCATTCGATGGAGAGCTATTTCAGCCGTCTGGCCAACGAGATTTCCAGGTGCTATGCCGTGCAGGGGATCCGGATCGCCCTGCCGGTGCTGGAGAAGCTGGCCCTGGGAGCGGCAGAGCTTTCAGCAGAGGACCGCGAAACACTCTATCACGCGTCGATCTACGGAGGAATGGCGATCAACGTTACGGGGACATGCCTTCCCCACGCGATGGGCTATCTGCTGACGGAGCAGCACGGACTGCCCCACGGCTTTGCGTGCGCCATGTTCCTGCCGGAGTTCCTGTCCATCAACGAAAGGATCAGGCCGGAGCTTGCCGAGGCTTTCCTCGCAGCGATCGGATATGGCAGCGAGGAGCTGACAGCCCTGCTTTCAAAGCTTCTGAAGGACGTCCATGTCACGATCGATGAGGAGGAGATTGTCCGGGAGCATGGCCGCTGGATCAACAACGGCAGCATTGCCAAGGGCTGGGGCGAGATCACGGCGGACATGTGCGATGAGATCCTTCGGAAGCTGGGAGGTGTACGATGAAGATCGCGGATATGCATTGTGATACGATCGAGCAGATCTGGTATTCCCGCCTGCGGGGCGAGCCGCTGTGCCTTTCGGATACCGAAGGAAGCAGCCGGGAGCTGCACATCGATCTCAAAAAGCTTGTGAAAGGGGATTATACCCTGCAGAATTTTGCCATGTTCGTGAATCTTTCCTGCCCGAAGGACTTTGACGGCCGGAAGGAATCGATTACGGAGAAATGGAGCCTGGAGGAGAAGGAGCATTTTCTGGATCCCTGGTACCAGCTGCAGGAGATGATCAAGGTCTATCACGAGGAGATCGCCCTTAACCGGGATCGGATCGGCGAGGTGCGGACCTGGGCCGACTATGAGAAGAATCAGGCGGAGGGGCGGCTTTCGGCGGTACTGACCGTCGAGGAAGGCGCTGTCCTGCAGGGAGATATCTCGAGACTGCCCCGGCTTTATGACGAGGGTGTCCGGATGATGACCCTGACGTGGAATTACTACAATGAACTTGGATGCCCGAACGAGCCGCTGGAGGGCTACAAAGAAGATTATACAAAATACTTTGCCTTTGTCCCAAGGAACGACAACGGCCTTACGCCAAAGGGCTTTGAGGCCCTGGAGTGCATGGAGTCGCTGGGGATCATTCCGGATGTGAGCCATCTGTCTGACGCCGGTTTTTACGATGTGGCCCGCACGGTAAAGGGCCCCTTCGTGGCAAGTCACTCCAACGCGCGGGCCCTGGCGGGCTGCAACCGGAATCTGACGGACGACATGATCCGGACGATCGCGGAGCACGGGGGCGTGATCGGACTCAACTTCTGTCCGGCCTTCCTGGACCCGCAGGACCGGGAGGATAAATGCCGCTGCACCTGCGAGATCCTGGCGCGCCATGCACGGCATATCATGAACGTGGGCGGCCGCGAGGTGATCGGCCTGGGCACGGATTTTGACGGGATCGGTCATGAAAACCTGGAGATGCAGGACGCATCCGGCATGCAGATGCTGCCGGAATATCTTCTCGCCCATGGGTTCAGCCTGGATGAGACGGAAGCGATCCTTTCCAAAAACGTGCTGCGTCTGTACAAAGAGGCATTGTCCTGATCATGGCGAACATTATTGAGATCACGGATTTTCTGGATCCGCGGCTGGATGTCTATGCCCGGATGACCGAAAACCAGCTCCTCTGCCGGGAGAACCCTGCGGAGGGCATGTTCATCGCGGAGAGTGCGAAGGTGACACAGCGGGCGCTGGAAGCCGGTTATGAGCCGATATCCTTTCTGATGGAGCCCGGACATATCGAAGGCGAAGCAAAAGAGCTTCTGGCCGGATGCGCCGGGGTGCCGGTATTTGTGGCGGAGCATGAGATCCTGCGGAATCTTACCGGTTATCCCATGACCCGGGGGATCCTGTGCGCCATGCGAAGGAGAGCGCTTCCATCGGTGCAGGAGATCTGCAGGGGCGCCTCCCGTGTGGCTGCGCTCGAACGGATCGTCAATCCGACCAATGTAGGAGCGGTTTTCCGGTCCGCGGCTGCCCTTGGGATGGATGCGGTGCTTCTGTCAAGAGACTGCAGTGATCCGCTGTACCGGCGGGCTGTCCGGGTCAGCATGGGAACGGTCTTTCAGGTTCCCTGGACATACCTGGATCCGGGTGGTAAAACGAGGCAGAGCGCGACGGGCGTGACAAGGGAGAGTATCTGTATCCTTAGGGAAGCCGGGTTCGCGACGGCGGCCATGGCGCTTTCGGACAGGGCAGTGGCGCTTTCGGATCCGGCCCTTCTGCAGGAGAAAAAGCTGGCCGTGATCCTCGGGACGGAAGGGGACGGGCTTCTGCCGGAAACGCAGGAGGCCTGTGATTATATCGTTAAGATCCCCATGTCGCATGGGGTTGATTCACTGAACGTGGCGGCAGCCAGCGCGGTGGCTTTTTACGTTCTTGGCAAACACTGAAAGAGAGATGTGCAGAGCGGAGTGCACGGACAAAAAGGAGAAGCGTATGAGAGTTGATCTGATCACCGGATTTCTGGGATCCGGCAAAACCACATTTATCCGCCGGTATCTTGCCTATCTGAAGAGCCAGGGCGAGAGAGTACACATTATCGAGAATGAATTCGGAAGCGTCGGCGTGGATACGCGTCTTTTACGTGAAGAAGACTGCACCATCGACGATCTTTCCGGCTGCTGCATGTGCTGCACGGGACGGGACAAGTTCATGGCCATGCTGATCAATTCCGCTACGGAGGGCTGCGACCGTGTCCTCGTAGAGCCTTCCGGCATCTATGATGTCGATGAGTTTTTCAGCGTCATGAGCGCGGATGCCGTAAAAGCGCACTGCGAGATCGGCAGCATCCTGACGATCGTGGACGCCGGAATGGATGAGAAGCATCTGACAAAAGAGTCCGGGTATCTTATGTATGCGCAGCTGCTGGCCGCGGGGACGGTCATCGTGAGTAAAACGCAGCTCTACCCGGAAGGAACGGCGGAAGAGACGATCAAAAGGCTGAACCGCCTGATCGAGGAGGACGGGGGCGGCCGTGTCCTTAAGGATACTCCGGCAGAAGATCACCCGGGAGACGTGTGTAAAAAGGAATGGGACGCATTTACGCCGGAGGATTTTGAGCGCTTCAATATGAGCGGATACCGCCATCCGGCACATGCACGCCACAAAATGGCGCATCAGGAGATCTTCATGAGCATGATGCTGGCAGGCCGCTGTGCGGGAGAAGAGGACCTTGAAGAGCGGATCCGGAGACTTTTTGAAGATCCTTCCCGGGGAAATGTTCTTCGTGTCAAAGGACATATCCGTGATCTGGAAGGAAACTGGTACGAAGTCAACAGTACGCCGCAGAAGGGGGAGATCCGGCCCGTATCGGATATCCGGCGTGGCCTGCTCGTGGTGATCGGGCAGAACCTCGATGAGCCTGCGATCCAGGCAGCTTTTCTTCCGAGAAAATGACCGTGTACCCGGCAGCCAATCCGCTGCCGGGTGTTTTTACGCAAAAAACCCCATAAAAGGTTGCCTCTTTGCAACAAAAATGTTATAATTTTGTTTGCGTTATTTTATAAATTTGGTATACATATGTAAATAGCAAACAGTGGGAGGCAATTGTATGGCAGTAACTACAGGCAAAGTCCGGACAATTATCTTTTGGATCTTTATGATCGCTGCGATGGCGGCGTTGTCGGTCGGAGCCTATTTTACCCGTAAGAATTATATAGCGGCCGGTGTGGTCTCGGGGAACGGAAGCCTGCCGTACGTATTTGCCCTGGACGGGCTGATCCTGGTGCTGATGCTGCTGCGGCGGCCGGTGCAGAGCCTTCTGGAGGAGTATGCACCGCTGCGGCTGGTGATGGGCCTGTTCGTGTGGATCCTTACGCCGCTGGTCATGTTCACCGCCGGGCAGAACATGCTGCAGTATGAATGGGAGCTGAAAACGGACAAGATCGTGATCAACCTGCTGATCTATTACGGTCTTTTGCTGATCCTGACGATGATCTTCCGGAAGCTCCGTACGGGCTCCAAGATTTTTATCGTGCTCCTGACCTTCCTGTTTGTGTTGAATTATTACGTCTGTGAATTCCGCGGGAAGCCGCTGACGATCTTTGACGTGTGGGGCGCCAAGACGGCCACCACCGTCATGATGACCTACCGTGTGACCTTCGACCTGTCCGTGGTGATCCCGCTGCTTTGCATTCTGGCGCTGTATACGCTGGTGCACCAGTTCCAGATGGTACGGTTCCCGGTGATCCGGCTGAAATCGTTCCTGTTCCGTCTGAACGGTGTGATCGCGGGCGTGCTGCTGATCCTGGTCGTGTACCGGCTCGCTCTGTGCAACGATTACCTGAAGGCCAGCGATTTCTGGATCCTGCAGCGTACCTACGCGCGCAAGGGAACCGTTTCCACCATGCTGGCGGAGATCAATTACATGAAGGTCGACCCGCCGGCAAACTATAGTGTCGATAAGGTGGAGGAGATCGTGGCGGATGCGAGGGAAGAGCAGGTTGAGGCTGAAAAAGCTGCGGCTGCCGCCAAAAAGGACGATGTGGTCGTTCCGGAAAACCTGATCATCGTCATGAATGAAAGCTTTTCCGATCCGGAATACATGGGGACGGCCGCGACGGACGAGGAACTGATCCCGTTCTGGCGTTCCCTGGACAAAAACGTGATCCGCGGAGATCTGTTCGTCCCGATCGTCGGCGCGGGCACCTCCAACACGGAATATGAACTTCTCACCAGCAACTGCCGGGCGTTTATCCCCATGGAGGTCACGCCCTACGAATCCTACTGTCAGGATCCCGAATACGGGATGGCACTGACGCTGAAGGCGCAGGGCTACCGTACCTGGGCTGTCCATCCCAAGGAAGCCTCCAACTGGAACCGCAACAAGGTCTATCCGTGGATGGGATTTGACGAGTTCCTGAGCCTTGACAACTGGGATACGGATTACGAGCTCCTGCGGACGGTCATGAGCGACCAGTCCTGCTATGAGCGGATCGTCAAGGAATACAAGGAAAAGAAAAAAGGAGAAAAGCTTTTCACCTTCTGCGTGACCATGCAGAATCACGGCTCCTATCTGGATGAGTCCAGGGAAGGCTACGAAGGCCGCGTGAAGCTCGACTATGACGAGGACATGCCGAAGGCGGAGCTGTATCTGGCTCTCATGCAGGAGTCGGACAAAGCCTTCAAGTATCTCCTGGAGGAATTCGAGAAGGTCGATGAGCCTACGATGATCGTGATGTTCGGCGATCATCAGCCCTATATCGAGGCGGACTATTACCGGGAACTCAAGGAGACTCACACCGGTGACATGTCGGTACCTTACTCCGAAAAACGCTATGTCACGCCGTATGTGATCTGGACCAACTATGACCAGCCCAACGTCTACCAGGACATGAGCTCCAACTATCTGGGGGCCTATATCCTGCAGGCAGCCGGACTTGACATGACCACCTACAACCGGTACGTGCTGGACGTGATGGACCGGCTTCCGATCCTCGGATACGGATCCGTCCGGGACAGTGATGGCGTATGGTACTCCTACGAGGATCTGCCGGAGCAGTACAAGGACATCCTGGCGGAGTATTCCATCGTGCAGTACAATGATATCTTTGACAGGAAGAATATCCTCGAGGACGTGTTCGCCCTGGGTAAAACCGGGTAATGCGGAACGAGGGGGGAAAGACAGGGGACGGTTCTGTGTCTTGTTTGACGCGGCAAACAAGACACAGAACCGTCCCCTGTCTTTCCCTGTCTCTGAAAGATCCTTC
>JAFTPT010000042.1 GCA_017463155.1 Blautia sp. | reverse complement strand
TTCCGGCTTCGCCGCCCTGCCCGCCTTCCGTACGGACGGAGCCTTAAGCTTTCGAATTGCTCCGTTGCTTCGCAACTCTCGCAATTCCAACGGATTATTCGTATTCCGGACCTACGGTCCTTCATACTCATATCCGTTGCCCTGCCCGATGTGAGCCCACGATTGCAAGCGAGCTTGCATCGTGGGCTCCCGCCGTGCAGGAGCTTATACGCTTACATCATGGGATCCAGGCCGAGTGCCGGATGTCCTTTTTCGGTAAGGAATGCGACCAGCTCTTCGGGATCGGTCGCGATGGTCTCGTCACCGATCATGTCGCTGAAGTTCTCGATTCCGTACAGTTCCTGTGCGGACTTGTTGAGACGGTCTGCGATGAACTCTTTCAGTTCCTTCGGCATCCAGACGATACGCTCGATACCGCCCTCAGCCTTCATGAACTTCTTGGAAGCGATGAAGTGTTTGCCATGGCCCATGAAGCCGGGAGTCTGCACACCGCCGCCGGTCATGGAAGCCATCTCCGGGAAGGTCATTCCAAGAGGAGTCATGCCTGCATATTCACGGTTCGCGATAACAACACCGTTGGAGAACGGCTCGATACCGCAGATACACTCGAAGCATCCGCAGGAGGTCATCGGATCCTGCATGATGGAGTACAGGGTAACATGCTCAAGAGCACCCTGGGAGAATTTGTTGACGGCTTCATCAACATCCTCGTAGGAGCCGAGCTCTTCGTCGATCGGACGCTCTTTGGTGATCACCTGGCACGGACCGGTGGGATCCAGCTCGTTGGTCGCCTTGGCGTCAAGCCATGAAACGGCACCGCAGAGGCCAAGTCTTTCCGGAGTGACCACGCATACGTGGCTCGGGGAGAATGCCTGGCAAAGGATGCAGCTGTAGTATACGTCAACGGACTCGTCAGTCAGGTTCGCAAGACGGTCATCACGCTTGTTGAAGATCGGGATAGCAACCTCATGACGGATCCTGGTGCACTCGGCCGGATCGGTGTAGATCACAACTTCGCACTTGTCAACAACGGCGTCGAATTCGTTCTTGACCTGCGTGTACAGGACTTCGCCGATGTGTTTGATACGGAAGCCTGCGTTGAAGGCGTTGATGGAGATACGGATACGCTGCATATCTCTCTGACCGGTATGGTACACACCCTCGATACAGTTAATGTAGTTATGGAACTTACGCTCGATAACGGGCTCAAAGTCGGGCTGCATGTTCTTGCCGGCGACCTTGACGACGTAAGCGATGGAATTCTTGGAGCCAAGCTCCATCTCATCGACTTCCGGTCCGACCACGGTGATCTTGTGGTCTTCGATCTCGGAAGCTTCCACGGTATGCACAAGCTCTGCACAGTCCACACGGGAGCCGTCGAACTCGACCTGCATCTCTTTACGACGGATGATCTCACCTTCGAATGCGGATGCGAATGCGACCGGAATGTCAACGTTGGTGATCTTGATCTTGATGTCGCGGGCCTCAAGAGAGGTAGCGTTGAACTTGCTGACGTCTTCCTGTACGATCAGGCTCTTCGGTACGCGGAAGATGTTCTCGGTCTCGTTGGTGATGACCGGGAAGCCAAGGGCGATCGCGCCTGCGCCACATGCCACGATCACATCGTCAAGCGGTGCAAATGCGTTTACGAAGGCCGGTACACGCTTGAAGGTGTACTCCATCAGTGCTGCCGCATCGCCGGGCTTTACATTACCGAAGATCAGGGCTGCACGGACTGCAACAGAAACAACATGGATAACAGAGGTAACATCCTTGCCCAGCGGGATCACGCGGACTGCGTCACCGGTGGTCATGCCGCCCTCTGCGACCTGATCGCAGATACCGCCTACCAGTGTGACCAGGATACCCTGTGCCTGATAGGATTTAACAAGAGCAACACCTTCCTCAACGGTCGGTGCGGCGCCGAGGATAACGGCAACGCCGGGGATATCGCCGGTAACAAGCGGAACACCGAGGTTACGGATGACAGCGTCGGCAAGATGGCCGTACAGCGGCATCTCATACGGAGTCTGTCCGTCGATGTACTTCAGGGCCTCGATAAACTCGGCGCAAAGAGCGGTGGCGACACCGGACATGAACGCGTCGTTCAGGCGGTTGTTCCTGGTCATCAGAGTCTTGACAACGCCAAGGGCCTCTTTCAGTTCCTTCAGAGTCGTTACCTTTACGCCCGTTACTGCATAGTAGCAGGGAAGGCAGTACGCGGTATCCGGAAAGCTGACAGCCTTCTCTTCGCCGTACTGTGCGATCGCACCGTCGATGGCCTGCTCGGTAAGTCCATATACAGCGTCGTTACCATTAAATACTCTCTCAAAAAGTGTCAATGCTTTGTCCTCCTATTCAATTTCTCTCATCGATCTGGTCGATGGTCTGCTTAATCTTACGGATCTCCTCGACGGCGGTCCGGCTGTAGTCGTAGGGTGACTGACCCTGCCGGTCCGCGTCCATGATCTCCGTGTTATAGTGAATAAAACCGAGAAGATCTTCGGCCGGGATATGTGACCGGACAAATTCTTCATCCTTCTCATCCCGGACCTTGTTCGCGACTACGTGAACCTGCCGTACGCCCAGGTCGGATGCGAGCCGCTTTACGTTCTTGTACGTCTGCACGCTTCTGGCCCCCGGTTCGATCACGACGATGAACTGATCCATGCCCTCCGTCGTGCCGCGTCCCAGATGTTCAAGTCCCGCCTCCATGTCGAGGATCACCACATCCCCCCGGTGCAGCACCAGGTTGCTGATCAGCCGGCGGAGCATCACGTGCTCCGGGCAGACACAGCCGGCGCCTCCGGTCTCCACGGTGCCGAGAAGAAGCAGCTTGACGCCGTTCTTCACCTGCCCGTAAGCATCCGGAATGTCATCCACCTTGGGGTTCAGCTTGTAAAACTGGTTTCCGGGACCTGCGCCCGTACGCTCCTCGATCAGCTGACGCATCTTGCTGATGGGTACGATCTTGTCCAGCTCCTCCTCCGTGAATCCAAGGGCCAGGCCCAGATTCGCGTCCGGATCCACGTCAGCCGCCAGGACGTGATGTCCTTCGTCGGCATAGAGCCGGGCCAGTGTCGCGGCAAAGGTCGTCTTTCCGACGCCGCCCTTGCCGGTAATCGCTATCTTCATGTCTTATCCACCTTACTTTTGATTATACAGATATAGTTCTCTTTAGATGCCGAGAGCTGCTCTCTTTTCCTCGATCCGCTCGATCATGAGATCGGTCAGCTTCTCGATATCCTTCTCGACAGTGTAAGCAGAACCGGTCCACTGACGTACGCCCTCGGTCAGCCACCACTGCATCTCGCTGGAGCCCTCCACATAAGGATCAACGCCAAGGAAGGTGTCAAGTCCGGTACCTACGACATAGTTACCGATGGAGACAGCCTTCTCGGACATCCACTCGGGAGCACATCCGACGACCGGAAGCTGATTGATCTGCAGGCCGGAATCCTTGGCAAGCGTAGCGGCCAGGACCATCATACGGGAGATATCCACGCAGGAGCCCATGTGCAGGACAGGCGGGATGTCAGCCAGCTCGCAGACTCTCTTGAGGCCGGCGCCGCACAGATCCTTGGCTCTCTTGTCCATCAGGCCTGCCTTGGCAGCTGCCTGGGAAGCGCAGCCGGAGGAGATGACGATGATGTCGTTGGCGATCAGCTTCTTCATCAGTTCGATGTGTGCGTAGTCCGGGCGGACCTTCGGGTTGTTGCAGCCGACCATGGCGACAGCACCACGGATAACACCGGAGGTGATGCACTCGAGGAGCGGCTTGGTGGTTCCGGTCTCGTCGACCTGGCTGTTGGTAACGCCGTCAAGGGTCTTGACGATGGCTTCAACGGAGTAGCCGACGGTTGCTTTCTGCTTCAGCTGCGGAATGTGAACCAGCTCGGGCTTTCTGTTCTTGAAGTTCATGACAGCCATCTCGACGATCTGTTTTGCCTTCTCGTTGGCCGTACCGGCGTCAAAGCGGATGAACTCGGAATCTGGCATTCTCGCGATCGGGGAGGTGGTGATGAACTTGGTGTGGAAGCACTTGGAAAGCGGTCCAAGAGCCGGGAAGATACACTGCACGTCGACGACGATGGCTTCGCAGGCACCGGTCAGAACGACGTTCTCCTGGGACAGGAAGTTGCCGGCCATCGGGATACCGCGGCGCATCGCGACCTCGTTGGAGGTACAGCAGACACCGGATACGGTGATGCCCTTGGCGCCGACAGACTTGGCCAGAGCAAGCATTTCGGGATCCTCTGCCCAGTCGCAGACCTTCTCGGAAAGGCTCGGATCATGTCCATGTACGATGATATTTACGTTCTCGGCGACCATGACGCCAAGGTTTGCTTCGGTATCAACGGGTTTCGGGGTTCCAAACATAACATCTGAGAATTCGGTACCTGCCATGGAACCGCCCCAGCCGTCTGCCATACCCATACGGATGGACTGGCGGACCAGCTGCTCCGGAAGGGAGGAACATCCCATATGTGTGGTATGCAGGGAAGCGGAAACCTCACGGTCGATGGCGCGGGGTGCCAGTTCCAGCTCGATCAGCTTTTCCTTCTGGCCTTCCGGCATTCTGTCGAGGAATCTCTGGTATCCGAAAACCTTACCATACTCTTCCAGACCAAGGAGAGCCATCTCATGAGCCAGATCATAGATATCCTTGCCTTCGGTCTCAACGCCCCACTCCTTCGCCAGCTTTTTCAGCTTTTCGGGATCTTTGACCTGATATGCGCCGCCCGGCTCGGAATGATACAGGGTGTTGCAGATCTCACGTCCATGATCGGAATGCGTCGCACCGCCGCCGGCAGTAAACTTAAGATAGTTACGGCCTACGATACCATGGGCATCGCAGCCACAGATTCCGCGGGGTGCCTTCGGGGTGATACGGCACGGGCCCATGGCGCAGATCCGGCAGCAGATACCCTGCTCGCCGAATTTACAGTGAGGAGTCTGGTTCTTCACGCGCATCTGCCAGGAATCTGCTCCGACCTTTGCGCCGGTTTCAAGCAGTCTTTGAGTAGCGGCCTCCATATCCTCAATCGGTGTCAGTTTGAATTCACTCATTTTAGACCTCCTTAAATGTAAGTACTTTAGGTACTTGTTTTTGGTTACATATAAATACCCACGACAGGAACCCATCCCCACCCATGGGATATTATAATGAATAAAGTGTCGTCCGTGAACATCGGAACGCCTGCTTGCAGGCAGTCACGATTGTGCACGTGACGACCTAAGCGATATGAGGAATACAGTTACGCGAAGCCTTGCGAGCGTAACGAATTCCGAATCATCGTTTCAGGATCGCGGGAGCACTCTGTGCGGAGCGATCCGGCTTTATTAAGTCTCGTATACAACAAGCTTTTTTACAATCCCAGCTTGTCCACGATCCCCCTGATTGCCGTCTTGACGGGATTGTCCGCCGGCAGTTCCACCGTCGGCCTCCCCTCGCAGTCGAACTCATAGACCATTTCATCCTGCGGTAGCACGCCCAGCAGATGAAGGCCCTGAAGTTCGATCTCCTCCAGGATCCCGGGGTTCAGTTCCCCTTTTGGGGCACGGTTGACGATCAGTCCCACCGTATCGGGATGCATCTCGCATTCATCGATCAGGCGGGCGATACGCCCGACGGCCTGGATCCCGCGTCTGGAGCAGTCGCTCACCAGAATGGCTGTCTGCATGGTCGGAAGGACTCCCCTGCTGATATGCTCCATGCCGGCTTCGTTGTCGACCACGAAGTAAGGATAACTGTTTTGGTACCTGGCCAGCTGCGTCTGCAGCAGTCCGTTCACGTAACAGTAGCATCCCTTCCCCTGGGTCCTGCCCATAACCAGAAGATCAAAATCATCATCCTCGGTCAGTGCATCCTCGAAGCGCATCTCCGCATAATCTGCCTTTGAAACGCCCGCGGGGATCGGGTTCTCGGCAGAGAGCTCGGCGCGTGCGATCTCCTCACGCACATCCCCCAGTGTTGTCTCGACCTTTACTCCCAGGACCTCGTTCAGATTGGAATTGGCGTCCGCGTCCACCGCAAGGACCGGACCTTTCCCCTGTTCGCAGAGATACTGGATCAGCATTCCGCAAAGAGTCGTCTTTCCAACGCCGCCTTTGCCGGCAACGGCGATCACATGTGCCATAAGATCAAAAACCTCCTGTTACCTGTCCGCTTATACCAATGTCCGGATGCCGGAACGGTCGATGATCTCCGACACATCCTTCCACTTGTTCAGTGCGTAGAGATGAATGCCGTTGATACCGAGCGCCCGGTATTCGTCGATCTGGCGGATCGTATATTCCATTCCTTCTTCCCTGAACCGCTGTTTTTTGCCCTCGACGTCGGCGTCGAACGGCTCCTTGTCGAAGGGGTTCGGGAAGATCCAGTTGCGCGAGATGATCTCGGAAAGTGCCCGCGGCATCACGCATGCGTTCCGGGACAGTGCCATGTTGATCGTGGCCGCCTGATCCAGGATCGGCATGATGCCCACATCCACCGGCATGGTCACGCCCGCCTGACGGATCTTGTCAAGCCAGCGCTTGAACTGCTCCATATCCCAGCAGAGCTGCGTCATGATATAATCGGCGCCATTGTCCTGCTTCTGCTTGAGGACCGCGATGTCCGCGTCCAGGCTGCGGCAGGAGATATGGCCTTCCGGAGATCCGGCGACAGCGATCTCGATCTTGTCGCCGAAGGTTTTGCGAACAAAAGCTACCAGATCTGTCGCATAGGAAAAATCACCGCCGGTTCCTTCCCATCCGAAGGGAAGATCACCGCGAAGTGCCAGCATATGATCGATCCCGTTATCAAGATATTTCTGCAGCTGTTCCTTGATGCCATCCGCCGTATTCCCGATACATGTGAAATGCGTGACCGGAATGGTCCCCGCCTCCTTGATCATCTGACAGACATCCATGTTTTTGCCTACGTTGGTCCCGCCGGCCCCGTACGTGCAGGAAATGTATTCCGGTCTGTACTTGCACAGATGCTCGATCGTGCCCGGAAGATTTGCCATTCCCTTGTCTGTTTTTGGCGGGAACAGTTCGAAGGACAGAAGCATTCTCTCCTTCATAGCCTCTGAAAGCTTCATGTTGTTCAGTACCTCCATGTTTATTTATCCCACAAACCTTTGCAGGTCTTTAGAGATCACTCGTCAATATCCAGTTTCACAATGCTGTTTGCCAGATCCACCATCAGGATCTTTCCGTTCAGCTTCCGCTCGTCACCCATGATATCCCGCAGAGTGATGGTGCTGCCATCCACATCGATGCGGCTGACATTTTTGAAGATCACGGAGTTGTCCTGTTCTTTGTAAACCGTTGCCAGGCACATTGGGATCGCCCCCCTTTCGTCGCAGCTGTCAGTCTTTTTTGTCCGCAAGTTCTTCCTTGACAAGCGTCAGGGCCAGGCCGAGGCGCATATTTCCCTTCTGGAAATCGGAAACGCCTTCGCGGATCGTCTTGGCCGCAGCCGTCATTCCCAGCTTGTCCAGGTTATCCGCCATCTGGTCCAGTTCCTGCGCATGATGCTCGTTGTGCTGCAGCATATAGGTCAGAAGCGCAACCGTCTCATTCCGGCAGTCTCCGCCTTCACAGCTGCCGCAGTGTCCCTGCTCGCAGCCATGATCATGATGGTGCCCCTCATGCTCATGCTCATGGTCATGGTCATGATGATGTCCCTCGTGCTCATGATCATGATGAGCCCCATGAGGGATCAGGTTACCGTTTTCGTCCTTGATGATGTGCATTGCTTGTACTCCTTTTTTCATCGTCCGCACACAGATTCCCTAAAAAGGGCAGACCTGTGACAAGAATTTGTCAATATATTGGTATTATACAACCATACACGGGTTTTCGCAAGGTCATAATCGTACAATGTGACGGTCAAAACGTACAGATTTTTCCATTGTGCTTGTATGTTTTTGCCCTCCTGCAGCCGTCCTGCCACCCCCATCCGCCGCTGTAGCAAAGATTTAATACAAATGATGCGATTCTTTCATATTTGTGTGTTATACTTGCACAAGAAAAAAGATCATCAGGTAACACCGGGAGGCAGTACGTTTTATGCAAAAAGTAACACTGAATAACGGAAAAGAGATGCCCGTTCTCGGGCTCGGCCTATATAAGCTCACCGATGAGGCGGCGACCATCACCGCCATCAGCGCTGCTGCCAATGCGGGCTACCGTCTGTTCGATACAGCATCCGCCTACAAGAATGAAGAACTCGTGGGCAAAGCCATCGCAAGGCTTTCGGTCCCACGTGAGGAACTCTTCATCACGACCAAGGTCTGGAACAACGCGCAGCGTCTCGGCGATATCGAAGGGGCCTTCTCCCGGAGTCTTGAACGTCTCCGCCTTGACTATGTGGATCTTTACCTGATCCACTGGCCGGTCCCCGGCTGCTATGCCGGCACCTGGCGTGCCCTTGAACGGTTCCTCGCGGACGGCCGCGCCAAGGCCATCGGCGTCAGCAATTTCGAGATCCGGCACCTGGAGGAACTTCGCAAGGTCTCCGGCATCGTCCCGGCGGTCAACCAGATCGAGAACCATCCTCTTTGGTACCAGCAGGAGCTGATCGAATACTGCCGGGACAACGGCATCCAGGTACAGGCCTACGCCCCTCTGGCCCGCGGCGCCTATCTCGACAACGATGTCATGTGTGTCCTGGGTACCAAATATGCCCACACGCCCGCCCAGGTCGGTCTCCGGTGGGCCGTGCAGAAGGGGCTGTGCGTGATCCCCAAGTCGCAGGATCCGGAGCGGATCCGCGGCAATGCGAGGATCTTTGATTTCGAGATCGAAGACGAGGATATGGCGATCATCGATACGTTGAACCAGAATTACCGGGCCGCCAGCATTCCCGAGGATCTCCGGGATATACAGTTCTGATATAGCATAACAGCGTACAAAAACCTCTCCCGTTCCGTTTCACGCGGACGCGGGAGAGGTTTTCTGTTTCCGTTCTTTTTTTCTTATTCCCAGGGAAGCATCGGAGCTTCGACCTTTTTGTCGCGGACCATCAGGTCATAGACGGCATCCGAGGCTTTCTTATCCTCAAAGAGGACCTTACAGACCTCGTCGATGATCGGCATCTCCACCTCATATCTGGCGGCCAGCTGCCGTGCCGCTTTTGCGGAATAGACGCCCTCGACGACCATCTTCACTTCCTTCATGGCTTCCTCCATGGTGAGCCCCTGCCCCATCAGATAGCCGGCCTTTCTGTTCCGGGAATGAACGCTGGCACACGTGACGATCAGGTCGCCGATCCCGGACAGGCCGTAGAAGGTCTCGGCGGAGGCGCCCATTTTGACGCCGAGACGTGTGATCTCGGCGATCCCCCTTGTGATCAGGGCCGCCTTGGTATTGTCGCCGTATCCCAGGCCGTCCGCCGTGCCGGCCGCCAGGGCGATGACGTTCTTTAAGGAGCCGCCAAGCTCCACCCCGAGCATATCCGGCGTCGTGTAGACCCGGAAGACCGGGCTCATAAAGATCCCCTGCAGATACTCGGCCGTCTTCCGGTCATGGGAACTGACCACGCAGGTCGTCGGGAGGCCCCGGCCTACTTCCTCCGCATGGCTCGGCCCGGAAAGCACGCAGACGTTCGCCTGCGGGATCTCCTCCTCGATGATATCGCTGAGGGTCATGAGCGTCGTCTCTTCGATTCCCTTGGCTACATTGACGATGATCTGCCCGTCCCTTGTGAATTCCTTCATGGAACGTGCCGTGCTCCGGGTAAAGGGTGACGGGACGGCAAGAACAGCCACGTCCGGATCACGAAGGCAGGCCTGAAGATCCGTCGTGATCTCCATATCCTCCGGAAGCTTCACGCCGGGAAGCTTCGCCTCATGCTCTCTCTTTTTCCGAAGCATCTCCACTTCTTCTTCGATCACGGACCACAATGTCACCTGGTGCCCGTTGTGATACAGGAGCAGCGACAGAGCCGTTCCCCAGCTTCCCGCTCCAAGAACACTGATCTTTGCCATATCGGTCACCCGCCTTTCTTCTGTCCAAGCTTATTCTCGGTACCGTTTTTGAGTCTTTGGATGTTTTCCCTGTGCTGCCAGAAGGCCAGGCAGAGAAGCAGCACAAACAGGATGCAGCTTTCCACCCGCCCCGCCGTATTCATTCCATAGTTTCCCCGGATCGTGAAGATGACCGCGAGTGTGATCCCCACCGTATAGGCCGTAAGGGACCCCAGGGAAACATACCGCGTCACCGCCACGACCAGCACGAACGCGAGCAGGATCGGGATCACAAGGTGCCAGTCATAGGCAGCCACAAAACCGAGAGAGGCCGCCACGCCTTTCCCTCCCTTGAAATTCATGTAGAACGGGAAATTATGCCCAAGTATGCACCCCGCGGCCGCGTACAGCTGTACCAGTCCCGGCTCGGCCCCGCCGACATTCCTGAAAAGCATGACAGCCGCGGACATGGCCAGGACACATTTCAGGCAGTCACCGAGCAGCGCGAGGGCACCGGCCTTCTTGCCGAAGGTCCGCAGTGTGTTGGTCGCACCGGTATTTCCACTTCCATACTGCCGGATATCCTTATGCCTGATCTTTCCGATCAGATACCCTGTCTGGATCAGGCCAAACAGATATCCCAGCAGAAGACACCCCAGTCTGTACATAGATCAACCCTTCTCTCCCCGTTCCCGGACGATGAACCGGAGCGGCGTTCCCTCAAATCCGAAGGTATCCCTGATCCGGTTTTCCAGATAACGTAAATATGAAAAATGCATCAGTTCCTTATCGTTGACAAATACCACGAACGTCGGCGGCTTGACGCTCACCTGCGTCATGTAGAAGATCTTCAGGCGTTTTCCCTTATCCGAGGGCGGCTGCTGCAGCGCCACGGCCTCTGTCAGGATCTCGTTCAGCACGCCGGTCTGGATCCGCATGTTCTGATTCTGGATCACGATATCGATCGCCTCGTACAGCCTGTGGATCCTCTGGCCGGTCTTCGCCGAGATGAACACAAGCTTTGCGTAAGGCATGTAGGACAGGACTTCCCGGATCCGGTTCGTGTGCTCATAGATCGTCTTGTCGTTTTTCTCCACCGCGTCCCATTTATTGACCGCGATGATCACGCCCTTGCCCCTGTCGTGGGCGATGCCGGCGACCTTGGCGTCCTGCTCCGTGACGCCCTCCGTCGCGTCGATCATCACGACGACGATGCTGGCCCTCTCCACGGCGGTCACCGTCCGGATCACGCTGTAGCGCTCAATGTCCTCCTTGACCTTGCTTTTCCGCCGGAGGCCGGCGGTATCGATAAACACATATTCCCTTCCCTGCCAGCGCACGCGCGTGTCGATGGCGTCGCGGGTCGTCCCGGCGATGTCGGACACGATGATCCGGTCCTCGCCCACAAGCTTGTTGACCAGGGAGGATTTGCCGACGTTCGGCTTTCCGACGATGGCGATGCGGGGCGTGTCATCCTCTTCCTCTTCCGCTGTGTCCGCGGGAAAATAGCTGGTCACGATGTCTAGCATATCACCCAGCCCCTGCATGTTGGCCGCCGAGATCGGGACAGGTTCCCCGATGCCCAGATTGTAAAACTCATACACATCCATCTGGTATTTTTCGAAGCTGTCCACCTTATTGACCACCAGCACCACAGACTTCTGGCTGCGGCGGAGCATATCCGCCACCTTGGAATCCGAATCCACCAGCCCCTGCCGGACGTCCGTGATAAAGATGATCACGTCCGCGGTATCCATGGCGATCTGCGCCTGCTCCCTCATCTGGGACAGGATCACGTCGCTGCTCTCCGGTTCGATCCCTCCCGTGTCGATCAGCGTGAATTTTTTGTCCAGCCAGGTCACGTCCGCGTAGATCCGGTCACGTGTCACCCCGGGCGTATCTTTGACGATGGAAATCTTCTCTCCGGCCAGCGCATTGAACAAGGTGGATTTTCCGACGTTAGGTCTCCCCACGATGGCTACTACCGGTCTGCTCATAACTTTGTCTCCTTTTTCTCACATGCGGGTCCTCCGGTTCCAGCACGCAGCGGACCAGCTCGCCGCCGCCCTCGTCCACGACCACCAGGGGAACCCCCGTCTCTTCGATCACCTGTTGTACAGTTATATCATCGAGAAATACATCCTCCCCGTCCCGCAGCATGTTGCAGGGGATCAGAAGTCTCTCCCCGAGCTCCTGCCCTTTCAGCTGCCGGATCAGGTCCTGCCCCGTGACAAGTCCCGAGACCGTGATGCTTTCTCCG
Organism: Blautia sp.; assembly: GCA_017463155.1. Classification (GTDB taxonomy): domain Bacteria; phylum Bacillota; class Clostridia; order Lachnospirales; family Lachnospiraceae; genus Blautia_A. The sequence goes on along the minus strand of JAFTPT010000042.1, from coordinate 113,802 downwards.
AAAAAATCATTGCGGATCGCCTTCACCCGGTAGTCCACATTGGGAAACTTTTTCCGGATGCGTTCCATATGATCCTTCAGGAACGGCGCCGCCAGCGCCCCTGTCGCGATGGTGCCGGAGATCCTCCGGTCATCCCCGGTACGGTTCCGGAGCGCCTCCTCCGTTTCTACCTGCAGAAGCCGGAGCATACCAACGCCGTTCTCCAGCTGCAGGTATCCGTCGTAGCTTTCCTCCTCCGGAAGCGGCATTCCCGCGAGGATATACCATTCGTCGGATGCATGGACAAAATGGATCCCGTGCTTCTTCATCATCCTGTCCTGCCATCCGTGAATACAGCAAAGAACCTTCTTCGCGTCCTCCCCTGTAAATGCTTCGAGCGGATACAGGCCTTCACGGAACCTTGAAAGGCCGACCGGAACGACGGACACGCTCTGCAGGACCGGCGCGTACTCCGAAAGGATGCGCAGGCTCTCTTCCAGCTTTTCACCGTCGTTCAGGCCCTTACACAGAACGATCTGTCCGTTCATCAGTATGCCGGCCTTAAAAAGGCGCTCGGCTTTCTTCAGGGCTTCCCCCGCAAAGCGGTTGTGAAGCATCCGGCACCGAAGCTCCGGATCCATGACCTGAAACGAGATATTGATCGGCTCAAGCCGGTAATGGATGATCCGGTCGATGTCGTGCTCCGACATGTTGGTCAGTGTCACATAGTTACCCTGGAGAAACGAAAGCCGCGAATCATCATCCTTGAAATAAAGCGTCGGCCGCATCCCCGGCGGCATCTGGTCGATAAAACAGAAAACGCAGTGATTGGAGCAGGAACGGTAGTCGTCCATCAGGCTGTTTTCAAATTCGACGCCCAGATCCTCGGAGTATTCTTTTTCCACTTCGAGCTCCCAGAGCTCGCCGTCCGCCTTCTCGACCAGTATTTCCACATACTCGTCATTCAGCAGATACCGGTAGTCAAATACATCCTCCACATCCTGCCCGTTGATCTGTACGATCGCATCCCCCTTTTGAAGCTCAAGCTCCTCGGCGATGCTTCCGGGCAGTATCTTTTCGATCACATGCTTTCTGGACTTCGCCATATGTGGTCCCTGCCTCCTGTCCTTTACTCGCTGCTGCATTCTCCTTATCATACCAATTTCACTCAAAGTTTGCAAGGGCGGAAAACCACTGCGGATCTTTGCGGGGCCAGAGGAGGCCATGATCCGGCAGGGTGTTTTCTTCGTATTCTCCTTGACGATGTTTTTGGGGGATGCTATGATTAGGGTGTCTGTCTATGTGCATTATCATTTCTGATGATCACGAATACCAAAGCAGGAGGAAGATCAATGTCAAACATCGAATTGCTTGAGAAGTCCGCACCTGTTGCCCCGATCCGCATTGCCGCCCTGGATGGCTGCCGGGAGCTGGCCCACGAGGTCGACAAAAAGCTGGTCAAATACCGCAAGGAACTACTGACGCGCAAGAATATCGGCACCATCCCACAGGGCTACTACGAAAAATCCTTCCTTGTCGACTGCGAATGCCCGCGGTTCGGCACCGGCGAGGGCAAAGGCTACATCAAGGAATCGGTCCGCGGTGTCGATCTGTTTATCATGGTGGATATCACCAACTACAGCCTGACCTACACCGTCTGCGGGCATGAGAATCACATGTCCCCGGATAATCATTATCAGGATCTCAAGCGGATCATCTCCGCCGCCACAGGCAAGGCACACCGCATCAACGTCGTCATGCCGTTCCTCTACGAGGGGCGTCAGCACCGCCGTTCCAAGCGGGAATCCCTGGACTGCGCGCTGGCCCTGAAGGAGCTCAGCGACATGGGCGTGTCCAACATCATCACCTTTGACGCACATGACCCGCGCGTGCAGAATTCCATCCCCTTAAGCGGCTTTGACAACTTCTTTCCCACGTACCAGTTCCTGAAGGCGCTGGTCAAAAATGTGCCGGGCTTCCGGTTTGACAATGATCACCTGATGATCATCAGTCCGGATGAAGGTGCCATGTCCCGGGCCGTCTATTTTTCCAACATCCTTGGCGTGGACATGGGCATGTTCTACAAGCGCAGGGATTACTCCACCATCGTCAACGGCAAGAATCCCATCGTCGCCCATGAATTCCTGGGCGATTCCGTCGAGGGAAAGGACGTCATCATCATCGACGACATGATCTCCTCCGGCGAGAGCATGCTGGATGTCGCCCGGCAGATCAAGGCGCGCAAGGCGAACCGTGTATTCATCTGTACGACCTACGGGCTGTTTACGGACGGTCTTTCCAAATTCGACGAGTATTACAAGGAAGGGTGGCTGGACAAGCTGATCACCACCAACCTGAACTATCGTCCGCCGGAACTGCTCACGAAGCCCTACTACATCGAGGCCAACATGAGCAAATACCTGGCAAGCATCATGGACATCATCAACCACGATGTCTCCGTGGATAAGGTCCGTTCGAGCAACGACAAGATCATGGGCCTTATGAAAAAGATCAGCAAAAAACAATCTGTCTGACACACAGACCCGCAAAAAAAGAGCCGCAATCGGCTCTTTTTTTATTCATATGACTTCCGGATCCCCAGCACCGCCGCCAGGTTTCCGCGTTTTCCGTGTGAAGCCCTGTGGGAGAAAAGAAACTCCGGATTGCAGCAGGTGCAGATCTCCGGCAGAAAGATGTTCTTCTCAGGCACGCCGGCTTCCAGGAAGATCTCCCGGTTTGCCTCCCACAGATCCAGTCTGTAATGGATCTCGTCGGTCTTTTCATACAGCTTCCCGTGTACCTCTGCCGGAAAAGCATCCCGGAACGCTTCGATCACCTCGCCGTTCACCTCGTAGCAGTCCCGGCAGATCGAAGGACCGATCCCGACCAGCAGGTCGGACGGCCTGCTTCCGTAGGTATCATGCATCCTTTGGACCGTCACTTCCCCGATCCGTCCGGCCGTTCCGCGCCATCCCGAATGGGAAAGCCCGACCGCCCTGTGCACCGGATCCACGATATAAAGCGGCACACAGTCCGCGTAAAAAGTGATGAGCACAAGGCCGGGGACGTCGGTGATCATGCCGTCCACATCCCGCCAGGTCTTCGGATACGAATACCCGTTTCCGCGTTCGGCTTCCGTGACCACCCGCACGTTGGTCGTGTGGGTCTGGTCGGACATGACCAGATCCTCCGGTGAGAACCCGGCCGCTCTGCCGAAGCGCCGGAAATTTTCCCGCACATTCGCTTCCTCGTCGCCTCTTGAAAAGCTCAGATTCATCGAAGACAAGTGCTCCCGGCTCACGCCTCCGAGCCGCGTGCTGAAGCCATGGCACAGCCAGGACATCCCGTCAAGCTTCGGGAATACGAGGTAGGGAACACCCTCCCTCTCACGCAGCTCCATCCCGGTCTTATGATCGTTTTTCCATCGTATCTTCATGTCTGTCCCCTGTCAACGTTGTCCCATAAAAGCGTTCCGGATCCAGTGGATCTTCTGCCCGTCGATCCCCACCACGTCAAAACGGCAGGGCGTATCAGCCGAAAGGTGCCTGACAAGCAGATAATACCCGGCCGTATCCAGGATCTTCTGCTGCTTTCGAAGATCCACGGCACAGACTGCCTCTCCCTGATGCTTTGTGCGCCGGTACTTGACCTCCACGAACACCAGATAGCGGCCGTCCCGGGCCACCAGATCGATCTCCCCGCTCCTGCAGCGGAAATTCTTCTGCAGGATACGAAGGCCTTTGCTCTTCAGAAAGTCGGCAGCCGTCTGCTCGTAGAGGCTGCCTGTCCTGCGCTTGTTCACCGCAGGCGTCACTCCTTCATTTGCAGTGTCGGTATCCTTGGTACAGGTCCTTCGTCATACGAAATGCGTGATGAAGGTCTGTCTGTGTATCGGAGACGGGCCGTACTTTTTGAGGGCATCGATATGCTCCTGCGTCCCGTACCCCTTGTTGGAAGCGAAGCCGTATTCCGGCATCAGCTTATCATATTCATCCATCATCCGGTCCCGGGTCACCTTGGCTACGATACTGGCCGCCGCGATGGAGACGGATCTCGCATCGCCCTTGATGATCGGTACCTGGGGAAGAAGGATTCCCGGAATGGTCACCGCGTCGTTTACTAGCACCTGGGGCGCAACAGGCAGGGCATCCACCGCCTGCCGCATGGCCTCGTAGGTGGCCTGCAGGATGTTGATCTCATCGATCCGCTGCGGACTTGCCATGCCGGTCCCGACCGCCACGGCCTCCCGCAGGATGACCTCATAAAGCTCCTCCCGCTTTGCCGCGGACAGCTTTTTGGAATCGTTGAGATACAGGATATGGCTGTCCTTCGGCAGAATGACGGCGCAGGCCAGGACGGGACCGGCCAGCGGCCCGCGGCCGACCTCGTCGATCCCGCACACATATCCCAGATGTTCGTATTTTTTTTCGAAGACCTTCAGGCTCTCCGTCCGCCGGATCTCTTTTTCGAGCGCCGTCTGTTTTTTGCGGATGCGTTCACAGAGTGCCCGGACCCCGCTCCTCTCATCGGATGCGTACATGTCGAGAAAGGCCGCGGCATCCGACTCCGACAACGTCTCGAATTCCTTTTTAATCTCGGTGATCGTTTTCATTTTTCTTTACTCTCCGGGGCTTTCGCAGGTGATCCTGCCGAGCCTGCCGCTCCTGAAATCGTCCAGGAACAGGGCGGCTGCCTTGGCATAATCCAGCTCCTCACCCTTCTTGATGCAGCCTCTCGCCTTTGCGATCTCTCCGAGGAGCTCCGCGTCCGTCCCTTCCTCCGGGATCTGGTATCTGGCGCTTATATTTCCGGCGTACCTGTCCCTGAGGAGACGGATCAGCAACAGGGAAAGCTCCTCCGTATTCAGGATCTCATCGCGGATAGAGCCGATAAAAGCAAGCCGGATGCCCACCTGCTGGTCATCGAATTTCGGCCAGAGGATCCCCGGCGTATCCAATAGTTCCACCTCTTTATTCAGGCGGATCCACTGCTTTCCCTTGGTAACGCCCGGCTTGTTGCCGGTCTTCGTGCAGGCCTTTCCGGCGAAGGTGTTGATGAAGGTGGATTTTCCGACATTCGGGATCCCCGCCACCATCGCCCGCACGGGCCTGTTCCGGATTCCCCGCTTCAGGTCCCGTTCTTTTTTTTCGCGGCTGGCCTCCCGGATCACGTTCTGGATCGCCTTCATATCCCTGCTGTTCCGGGAATCCGCCTGCACCACAAAATAGCCCTTGTCCTTAAAATGGCGCATCCAGGCGTCGTTTTCCCTTGGGTCCGCCAGATCCGCCTTGTTCAGGATGATAAGCCTTGCCTTGTTTCTGCCCATCTCATCGATATCCGGATTCCGGCTTGATTGCGGGACGCGGGCATCGACGATCTCGATGATCAGGTCGATCAGACTTATATCCTCCTGCATCTGCCTTCTGGCCTTTGTCATATGGCCTGGATACCATTGTACGTTCATGTGTCACATTCCTTTCGTCTGCGGCTGCCTCCGTTCCGGCTTTCCTGCGTCAGGAGCCCATAAAGCCCATTTTTGTCATGGGGCCGATCTGGAACCACAGTTTTCCGACGATATACTTCTTGTTGACGGTCCCGATATCCCCGTACCGGCTGTCCTCGCTGTTGTTCCGGTTGTCGCCCAGCACAAAATATTCTCCGGACTGGAGCGTCACCGGACTGGCCGCGAGGCCGGGATTGGAGATGGACGGAAAATCGCCTTTTTCCTTCAGGGTCCCGCCGTTGACCAGGACGCGTCCGTCCACGATCTGGACCGTATCTCCCGGAATGCCTACGATCCTGCGGATATGCAGGGCCGCGTCGTCACTTCCGTTGGTCTTGAATACGATGATGTCCCCGCGTTTCGGATCCATCACCCTGTAGACGAGCCGGTTCATAAAAAAGCGCTCTCCCACGGAGATCGTCGGTTCCATGGAGCTTTCCTGCATGGTGACCGACTGAAAGAACGTGATCGCCACGAGCGCCGCGAAGATCAGCGTCACCGCGATCTCAAAAAGCAGCAGAAGGCGGCTCCGCACCTGTTTGTCTTCCAGCTTTTCCCTGGCGCCGGCCGCCAGGTTGTCCCTCCAGGACTTACGTCTGATACTCATCGAACATGCCCTCATAAGGAAAAGAGGGACAATAGCAATATTGTTATTGTCCCTTTTGTTTTCCGATTATGCAATTATCTGCTTATCTCATGCGCTCTTTGACCTTGGCAGCTTTACCGACACGGTCTCTCAGGTAGAACAGCTTCGCACGACGAACCTTACCGTAACGGACGACCTCAACCTTGACGACATGCGGAGAATGCAGCGGCCAGGTCTTTTCGACGCCTACGCCGTTGGAATTCTTACGGACCGTGAAGGTCTCACGGTTGCTTCCGCCCTGTCTCTTGAGAACGGTACCTTCGAAGACCTGGACTCTCTCGCGGTTGCCTTCTTTGATCATGGCATGTACTCGTACGGTGTCTCCCACCCGGAACTGCGGCACTTCCGCCTTCAGCTGAGCGGCTTCGATGTTTTTGATGATTTCGTTCATGGTTTCTCTCCTTTTCATGTGGATGTTCTTACTTACCCATGACCAGTAAAGGAAACGGCCATGACCGGTAACAGCGGACCATCTTTTTAGACAACGAATGAATTATACAACAGATCATCCGTATATGCAAGATTTTTTTTTCAAAACAGAAGGCTGCGGTGCGCATTTACCAGCAGAGGACCTCGCATCCGGTCTCCGTCACGAGGACCATGACCTCCCACTGGGCCGAGGGCAGTCCGTCACTGGTCCGTACGGTCCAGCCGTCCTTTTCGTCCGTCCAGATGTCCTCCGAGCCCATGTTGACCATCGGCTCGATGGTGAAGATCATCCCGGGAGCCATGATCACGCCGCTGCCTCTCTCCGAGGTGTAGCTGACCCACGGATCCTCGTGGAATTCAAGCCCGACGCCGTGTCCGCCGATACTCCGGACGACACTGTAGCCGCCGGCCATGGCATGTTCATGGACCGCAGCGCCCATATTTCCGATGGGGGTCCAGGGCTTCACCTCGGCCACACCCTTCTCCACACATTCCTTGACGCAGCGGACAAGGGCCTCTTTTTCGGGGCTCACCTGCCCGATACAGTACATCCGGGAAGAGTCGGAAAAATACCCGTTGTAGATGGTGGAGACGTCCACGTTGATGATGTCTCCCTCCTTCAGGACCTCCTGGTCGGAAGGGATCCCGTGGCAGACCACCTCGTTGATGGAGGTGCAGACGCTCTTCGGATATCCCTGAAAATGAAGCGGTGCGGGGATCCCTCCCTGCCTGACGGTCATCTCATGGACCCAGTCGTCGATCTGCTGTGTCGTCACGCCGGCCTTTATGTGTTCTCCCACATAGTCCAGGACCGCCATGTTGATCTGGCAGCTTTCCTTAATCTTTTCGATCTGCGCCGGTGTCTTGTACAGTCTGTGCTCCAGGACCGGATGTCCTTTCTGTTCAAGCAGGGTCAGTTTCTCGTCAAAAGCTTCGTGGCACTTCTTGTATTTCTGTCCGCTCCCGCACCAGCAGGGATCATTTCTGCCGATCTTAACAGCCATCTTGCATCCAATCTCCTTTGTTATTCTGTTTTTTCCACGTCGGACATGATCGTGTTCAGCTCGTCGATCATCTCTTCGTCCTTCAGCCGGAATTTGACCTCCACACGGCGGGAGGCATCTTTGTCGACATTGCCCTCGGCATCCGTCACCAGGTTCGCCTTGGAATGGCCGTTGACCGTCAGGTACTCCTGCAGATCCAGCTGCTGGTCCTCGTCGAGGAATTCATACTGGATATCCAGCAGGTACTGGGCAACCGCGAAGGCTCTCTGCTGCGAAAGCTCCAGGTTGTAGGTATAGTCGCCGTCATCGTCCGTGTAACCGACGATGATGATCTCCGCAAGATATGGCTGGGTCTCTTTTTCCAGCAGCACCTTGCAGTAGATCGGAAGGACCTTGCGGAGCGCCTCCTCGCCTTCCTCCGTCAGTTCGGTCTCATCATAATCGAACATGACGTTGGCATCCAGCGTCAGCGCGCCCGTCTGGGAATCGATATCCACGTTCACATTGTTCTTTGCGAACTCGTTCTTGAGGTTTTCGACCACCTCGGCCTTGACGCCGATGATCTTGTCGATCTTCTTCTGCTGGTCGGCCAGAAGAGCCGTTTTTTCATCCAGCGCGACCTGCTGTTCTCCCAGGGTCTTTTCCTGGGCGGCAAGCTTCTCCTCCTGTTCCTTCAGCTGGGCCGCGTATTCGGCCAGCAGCTTTTCCTGGGTCGCAAGCTGTTCATCCTGGTCCTTCAGCTGCTCGTTCTGGGCGTACAGCTGGCCTTCCTTCTCATCCAGCGCGTTCTGCTTGGCGAGAAGCTCGACCGTGTACTGCTCCTGCAGCGCGATCTTCTCATCCCGTTCTTTTATGCTGTCATCATAATTCTTCTGTGCCTGAAACAGGGTCACACACATGATCAGAACGAAAAGAAGCAGAACGCCTGCCATCATATCGGAATAGGAACGCCAGATACTGAACCCGCTTTCCTCTGATTTTTTCTTTCTGCGCATGTATTCTCCTTATGATTTAAACAGATTGAATTTTCCTTTCTGTGCGGATTCCTTTTTGAGATCACGCACGTTCCTGGCCATCTCCTGCTGGCTCTCGTTCTGGGTCTCAAGCAGCTGCTCGATCCGGTCGAGGGTCTGCTGCTGGGCGAGACTGCTGTTGCGCCCGCTGCCGAGATACACATCGCCGGTACTGTTGGCGGAGATATCCGTAAGAAGGCGGCGCACCTCGTCCATGGTCTCGTAGGAGAGCTTCTGGTAGCGCTCGAACTCCTGCATCTTCTGCGTAAAATCGGCCACCAGCCGTTTGTTCGTGTCCACGACCTGCATGCCGGCCTGGTTGGTGGTGCTGACGCTTTCCATGCCCGCCGTCGCAGCTTCCACGTAGCGCTTCATGGTCTGGTTGCAGGCGACCCAGAACTTGGCGGCGGAGGATTCCGCCTCCTTCATGTACTGCATCACATGCTCGTAGTCCTGCTGCTGCGCCCGCTGGATCGCCTGGTTGTCCTGGGTGATCTTGGTCGCGGTCTGCATGTAGCGGTTCTGCAGATTGCCGATCTGCGTCACGGATTCGCGCATCGCCTTGTCCTGCTGCTGGTAGCTGTCGGACAGCTGCCGGCTCAGGGACTGGTACAGCTTTGCGTTGTATTCGGTGGTCTGCTTCATGGAATTCGTCATCTCGTCCAGCGCGACGTTGAAGTCGTCGAACTGCAGCTGGAAGGAATCCCGCATCTGCTTCATGAAGCCGTCCACGATCTCCTGGATCGCGTCGGTCTGGCACCGTGTGACGGAAGACGCGAGAAGGTCCAGAGAGTCGTTCATCTTGACAAAGGTCGGTGTGATGACCTTTTCAAAGCTGTCCGCCATCTGCTCCGAAAACTGCTCCGCCATCTTGTTCATGGCGTCCGTCTGCACCTTCTGGCTGGATACCAGGAGGTTCCGTGAATCGTTCTCGGCGTTCGGCATGACGTAGCTGTGGAAACGGTTCAGGAACATCTGCAGCTTTTCCGCCATGGCGGAGTATTCGCTCTTGGCCCCGTAGGAATAGACGATCGAGAAGGCAATACCGTAGATGGAGGTCAGGAACGCCACCTTGATGCCGTCCACGAGCGATGCGACCGAGCTGGTCATCGCCGCGTAATCGTTGGGAGAAAAGTTCTTAAGGCCCCATACCAGGCCCACGAAGGTACCCAGGATACCAAGGCTGGTAAAGATATCCGGAACCATCTCCATCAGGCGCTTGTGGACATGAATGTCCAGCTCGTCTTCGTTGATATAGTCCTCGATATCCCCGATGCCTTCCTGGGTCTTGCTGATATCATCCGTGAAATCACGGAGCTTCTTGTCCAGGTACCGGTTGTCAAAAACACCCTCCAGCACGTTCAGATCGTCGGCCTTGACCTTGCCGGGAATCTTGAAGATCGAGGTGACCTCCTCCGCCGCTCTCCCCAGCGCGCCGGCAAGATCATCCATCCGGAACATGCCTCCGAACATGCCTGCAAGATACAGGATGACCATGACTCCCATGAAACAGAAGTTATAGATCATAACATTTGTCTGTCCCCGTCCGATGTACAGCGTCATGCAGACGAGGGCCGCTGTCACCAGCAGGAACAGCAGCAGATTCGTGATTTTTTTCCCCATACTTCGCCTCCCGTACATGATATAGTTACTTTATCTTATCATAACAAATTCACTGTTCTGTAATATCCGTTCGTTCATGACCTGCCGGGGAACTTCCTGTCATAGGGCTTCAGGAATTCCTTTTTGATGAGGTTCTTCGCCACGCCCCACAGGGAGGCACCTACCCGCCGGCCGAGCGTCCGTTTTTTTGACGTCCTTTCAGACACCTGTGCCGTGATCACCGCTCTTCTGTTCCCCAGGCTGAACTCCCAGGTCTTTTGCTTTTGCTTCTTTTTCCGCCCGTTTTTTTGCAATACGCTCATTCTTTTTCTCCACACGCAGCATCTTTTTCATGGCGACCCTGGCTTTACGCAGGTCGCTTTCAAAATAACTGTTGATCTCGGCCCCGAACAGCATGATCATCATGCAGAAGTAGACCCAGAGCATGATCAGAATCAGTGCAGTCAGGTTCCCGTACATATTGGTAAACGCCGGGAACACTTCAAAATACAATGAAAAGAAGTAGGAAAAGATCATCCATGCGACCGCCGTCAGGAAAGCGCCCGGCACCTGGCTCTTGAAGGTCGCCCGTCTGTTCGGAAGATACCGGAACAGGATCAGGAAGACCAGGAACAGGATCCCGAACACCAGCAGCAGCCGGAGCCCCAGAAGCGTGCTGATCAGATTGCTGAGAAATTCATTGTATTCCATCACCAGCAGCTGGATCTGCCTGCCAAGCACCAGAAGCAGGAGCGTCAGGATGACGGCCACGCTGAACAGAAGCGTGTATGCCACGGAATAGATCCGGATGATCAGCCATCCTCTCGTCTCCTTGATGTGGTAGATCGTATTCAGCCCGTTGGTGATCGCCTGCAGGCCCTTGCCCGCGGACCACAGCGCCGCCAGAGCCGCGATGGGAAGGATGGCGTCGCTCCGGCGGTACACATCCACCACGATCTGCAGCACAAAGCTCTGAAAGCTCTGCGGCATGACGCTCACGATCGCCGTGCGCATGTCATTGTACGTAAGGGGCGTGTACCTTAAAAGGGTCGTCAGAAAAAGGATGAACGGAATGAAGGCCAGGATCAGGAAATAGGCAGCCTGTGCCGCGTAGGCCCCGACATGATCCGCATACGTACGATCTATAAAGCCGAACAGGCGCTTTTTGAATCCTGGTCTTTCCTGCCGTTCTTCCATGGTGCTCCTTTTTTATTTCATCACGGAGAAACGATACCCCGTCTGTGTGCGATAATGGTCGCCGGCCGCGAGGACCGGAGAGTGGAAATTCTCCTGGTTGACCGCATCCGGTTCCACCTGCGTCTCCAGGCAGAAGCCATGACGTTTGTCATAGGTATGGCCGTTCTTGCCGGTCTGCTTTGAGACAAAATTGCCCGCATAGAACTGTACGCAGGGCTGGTCGGAGGACACGGTCATGACGATCCCCGTCTCCTCGCAGCAGGCTTCCGCGATGGTGCGCACGTTACCGGGTGCATAATTGTCGGTCACAAAGTTGTGATCGAAGCCGCCCGTATAGATCAGCTGGTCGAAATCCGCCTCGATATCGCGGCCGATCGCCTTCGGCTCTGTAAAGTCCATGGGCGTTCCTTTGACCGTGACATTCTCTCCCACCGGAATGGCATGGCTGTCCTTTACGGGCGTATAAAGAGATGCATTCAGCTTCAGGATCTGTTTAAGCACATCTCCACTGCCCTCGCCCGCCAGGTTAAAGTAGCTGTGATTGGTCAGGTTGGCGACCGTGTCCTTTGTGCTGATGCCGTCATAGACGATGCGGAGCTCGTTCTCCTCCGTCATCTCGTAGCGCACGGAGATCTTGAATTCGCCCGGGAAACCGTTCTCCCCCTCCGGGCTGACCCGCTGGAACGTCACGCTGTTTTTGTCCTGCGAGATCTCCGCCTTCCAGATCTTCTTTTCAAAGCCGTCCGGTCCGCTGTGCAGGTTGTTTTCGTTCTCATTCTGCGCGAGAACGACCTCTTTTCCATTCAGCATGAACCGGCCGTTCGCGATCCGGTTCCCGTTCCGGCCGATCGTCGCGCCGAAGAAGCAGCTGTTCACCTCATACTGCTGAAGATCATCGTAGCCGAGGACCACATCCGTAAGGACACCGTTCCTGTCCGGCACGCAGAGCTTTACGAGGATGGCGCCGAAATCGATCACCTCCGCAAACGCTCCGTTCCTGTTCTCCAGCCTGTAGGCCGTAATCTCATCTGCTCCTGTCAGTTCTCCGAATTTTCTGGTCGATACACCCATGATCTTTCTCCTTTACTGTACGGAAAAAAAGAGCCCTTATATGGGCTCCTTCTATCTAGATCCCGGAATGCCGTTCCCTTTTTTTGACGCCTAGCCGAAGCCAGGTGGGTGTCCGCAGCAGACCTTCTGCCTTCCACGACGAGAGGCCTGACATCCAGACTGCGATATAGGATTCCCGTAATGTCGATGTAGGTTCAAAATAAGAAGGGGCTTCGCACATCCCAGGATACTTGCTCCTTGATTTGCTTCTATTATACATGAAGCGGCTGTCTATTTCAACAGAAAATTATGTTTACTTTGCCGAAAAGTCGTGATTTTTTCTTGTTTCACGGGAATAGTACAGAGTACTTTCCCGTGAAGCAAAACAGGGCTGCCTTATAAGGCAGCCCTGCATATTTTTATGTCGTTTTTGATCAGGCAAGCTTGGGGCCTGCGGAAACGAGAGCCTTGCCGGCTGCGTTTCCTTCGTACTTCGCGAAGTTCTTGATAAATCTCTGTGCAAGATCCTTTGCCTTCTCTTCCCACTCGGAAGCGGAAGCGTAGGTGTCACGCGGATCGAGGATCGCGGGATCCACGCCCGGAAGCTCGGTCGGAACTTCAAAATCAAACAGCGGGATCTTCTTGGTCGGAGCCTTCAGGACGTCGCCGTTCAGGATCGCGTCGATGATGCCTCTGGTATCCTTGATGGAGATACGCTTGCCGGTTCCGTTCCAGCCGGTGTTCACAAGGTAAGCCTTGGCGCCGCTCTTTTCCATTCTCTTGACGAGCTCTTCTGCATACTTGGTCGGATGCAGCTCCAGGAAGGCCTGGCCGAAGCAGGCGGAGAAGGTCGGGGTCGGCTCGGTGATGCCGCGCTCGGTGCCGGCCAGCTTTGCGGTGAAGCCGGACAGGAAGTAGTACTGGGTCTGCTCCGGAGTCAGGATGGAGACCGGCGGCAGTACGCCGAACGCATCGGCGGAAAGGAAGATCACGTTGTCGGCAGCGGGGCCTGCGGAAACAGGGCTCACGTTCTTGACGATCTTCTCGATGTGCTCGATCGGGTAGGAAACACGGGTGTTCTCGGTCACGCTCTTGTCGGCGAAATCGATCTTGCCCTCCGCATCCAGGGTCACGTTCTCAAGCAGAGCGTTTCTCTTGATGGCGTTGTAGATATCCGGCTCGGAATCCTTGTCGAGGTTGATGACCTTTGCATAGCAGCCGCCCTCGAAGTTGAAGACGCCGTTGTCGTCCCAGCCGTGCTCGTCATCGCCGATCAGCAGACGCTTCGGGTCTGTGGACAGCGTGGTCTTGCCGGTGCCGGAAAGTCCGAAGAAGATGGCGGTGTTCTTGCCTTCCATATCGGTGTTGGCGGAGCAGTGCATGGCGGCAATGCCCTTCAGCGGCAGATAGTAGTTCATCATGGAGAACATACCCTTCTTCATCTCGCCGCCGTACCAGGTGTTGATGATGACCTGCTCACGGCTGGTGATGTTGAAGACGACCGCGGTCTCGGAGTTGAGGCCCAGTTCCTTGTAGTTCTCGACCTTTGCCTTGGAAGCATTGTACACGACGAAGTCCGGCTCGAAGGAGGCAAGCTCTTCCTCGGTCGGCTGGATGAACATGTTCTTGATGAAATGTGCCTGCCAGGCTACTTCCATGATGAAGCGGACAGCCATGCGGGTATCCTTGTTGGCACCGCAGAAAGCATCCACGACGAACAGCTTCTTGTCGGAGAGTTCCTTGATGGCGATATCCTTGACGGCCTTCCAGGTCTCCTCGGTCGCGATGTGGTTGTCGTTCTTGTACTCATCGGTCGTCCACCATACGGTGTCCTTGGAGTTCTCATCCATGACGATGAATTTATCTTTGGGGGAACGTCCGGTGTAAACGCCGGTCATAACGTTGACTGCACCGAGCTCACTGACCTGGCCCTTTTCGAAGCCTTCCAGACCCGGCTTGGTCTCCTCGTCAAACAGGAGCTCGTAGGAAGGATTCCGTACGATCTCTGTGGTACCGGTGATGCCATACTTGCTTAAATCGATTGCTGCCATGTACTATGACCTCCTTTAAAATAAAAACCCTCACAGACAGTCTGCACCGCCTGATAAGTAATCTGTGGCAAATCAGGGATATTATCGCATTTTCCGCTGTAAATGTCAACCATTTCACAAACTCTTAACATATGTCTGTTCCTGTACGCACAATACTTTTCGTAAACCCGGGATCCCCTCTTACACGATCCCGTTCATCCGCTGGTACAGGTCCTTGGCATAGCTGTCGGTCATGCCGCTGATAAAATCCGTCGCCAGCAGGAACCTGAGATACAGCCGCTCGTTCTCCTGCCGGGCCCTGGCGCTGTAGATATGGTAGACCTGCCGGTAGTTTTCCGAGATCAGCCGGACCAGCTTCTTTTCCATCATCTGCAGGGGAACCTCCGTGTCATAGTACATGACCGCGGGGATGAACCGGTTCATCATGTCGTCCAGGATGGTGCCCGCCGAGATCTCCATCTGCAGGATCTGCCGGGAGAGGAACGCGTACCGGTAGGCGATGTCGCCCAGCGCCCGGATGACCCAGTCCCCGTAGGTCCCGTGGAACAGGTCCGATCCGTAGGTCCCGTCCATGATCTTCTGGTAATTCGAGGTGAACCCGAAGGTCGCGCAGTACAAAAGCCGGCTCTGGAGCCGTACCAGGAAATTCTGGACCGCGTACTGGGCAGGGTTTTCCATGTGCCGGCGAAGCGCCGTGTCCATCTGATGGTCCAGCATCTCCACCGGATCCAGAAGGTCCAGGGCATACCTGGCCCTCTCCTTTGCCTTTACGAGTTCGCTCCGGAGCTGGTCATAATTCAGGAAGCCTTTTTTGAAGGCGTCCTCAATGTCCGCTGTCCGGTAGGCGATGTCATCCGCCGCCTCCAGGATATAGGTCAGCGGATGCCGGACTCCCAAGGTCCCTGTCTCGGATGCGATCTCTTCATAGAGATCCTGCTCCGCATGGAAAAAGCCCATCTTTTTGTCCTTGACATTGCCGCTGTCCGGCCGGATCCGCGTGGAAGCCACCGGATATTTGACGATCGTGTTGAGGAGCGCGTACGTCAGGTTCATCCCGTTCTCGTTGACCAGGAAATGGAGCTTGGTCACCTGGCGGAACGCCTGTGCGTTTCCTTCAAAATGATAGAAATCCTGCAGCATCTGCCCGGTAAAGATCTCGGTCACGGGGCGGCCCTTGTAGGTGAGGCCCGCCATGTTCCGGACGAACCAGTCCCGGATCGCCTCCTCCCCGAAGTGCCCGAAGGGGGGATTTCCGATATCATGGATCAGCCCGGCGCACTGCAGGATGTCACAGATATCGGACTTTGTCTGCTGGGTAAAATCCGGATCCAGCCGGTTGTCCAGGATATACTGGGCGATGTTCTGTCCAAGCGACTTTGCGAAGGAGGAAACCTCCAGCGAATGGGTCAGTCTTGTCCTGATAAAATCGCTCTTGTCCAGGGCAAAAACCTGTGTTTTGTCCTGCAGCCTCCGGAAGGAGGAGCTCCCGATGATCCGGTGGTAGTCCTTTTCGAACTCGCTCCGGAGGTCACTCCCGCCCCTTCCCGCCGAAGCGGTGTTTTCATAGCTCCTGATTCTTTTCGGGGACAGAAGCTGCTTCCAGTTCATGCT
Organism: Blautia sp.; assembly: GCA_017463155.1. Classification (GTDB taxonomy): domain Bacteria; phylum Bacillota; class Clostridia; order Lachnospirales; family Lachnospiraceae; genus Blautia_A. Next base: position 97,717 of record JAFTPT010000042.1, on the reverse strand, counting down.
CATACCAGAATTCCCAAAATCTCCCTGACCGTATCCGGCATATCGGCCGCGTCCACGACCCGGTCATGAAGCACCGGTGCGGTGCGGATCTCTTCAACGGCGGCCGGGACCTTTACGCCCGATTTCCGGGACAGCTCGTCCACCAGTGTAAAATCATCCAGCTGCTCCGTCTTTTCACCCAGTGCATCCATCACGCTTCTGGCAAACTTGTACGGGCTCGCTGTGGAGACGATCACGACCTGCCTGCCGTCTGCGGTCTCCTCTTTGTATTTCCGGTACACGCCGGATGCGACCGCGGTATGAGGGTCAAGGACATAGCCATAGTCCGTAAAGACCTTTTTGATCTCGCCTGCGGTCTCCTGTTCTGTCATATAATTGCCGTAGAAGTCCCGAAGGCCGTCCCGCATGGCGTCGGTGATCGCGTACTCGCCGTCCCCGGAAAGACTCTCCATCTTACCGCGGCAGGCTTCGGCATCCTCCCCGCAGATCCGGTAGAGCAGGCGCTCCAGGTTGCTGGAGATCAGGATGTCCATGGACGGGGACGACGTGAGGATAAAGTCCCTCTTTCTGTCATACACGCCGTTCGCAAAAAAGTCGAACAGGACCTTGTTCTCATTGGACGCGCACAGCAGGCGGTGCACCGGAAGTCCCATCAGCTTTGCGTAATAGCCGGCCAGGATATTTCCGAAATTGCCCGTAGGCACGCAGAAATCGATCTCTTCACCGCTCTTCACGGCTCCCTTCGAAAGAAGCCTTGTGTAGGCATATACATAGTAGGCGATCTGGGGAACCAGCCGCCCGATATTGATGGAGTTGGCCGAGGAGAACCGGAAGCCGACCCGGGACAGTTCCTCCGTCATCACCGCGTCGTTGAACATCTTTTTGACGCCCGTCTGCGCGTCGTCAAAGTTCCCGGTGATCCCGACCACGAAGGTATTGCCGCCCTTCTGGGTGACCATCTGCTTTTCCTGGATCGCGCTGACGCCGTATTTCGGATAAAAAACGATGATCCGGATACCGGGCACGTCCGCAAAGCCGGCCAGGGCTGCCTTGCCGGTATCGCCGGAGGTAGCCGTCAGGATCACGATCTCATGCTCTTCCTTGTTCCTGGCCGCGGCCGTCGTCATCAGGTGCGGCAGGATCGAGAGAGCCATATCCTTGAAGGCGATGGTGGCGCCGTGGAAAAGTTCCAGATACCACACGTTGTCCGCCGTCTTATGGAGCGGCGCGATCTCCTCCGTATCAAATTTGGCGTCATAGGCCTTGTCGATGCAGCCCTTCAGCTCCTCCTCCGTAAAATCCGTAAGGAACCGGCTCATCACCTCGTAGGCCACGCCTTTGTAGTCAAGCTTTGCCAGCTCCTCCAGGGAAATATCGAGCTTCGGGATACTGGTGGGTACATACAGGCCTCCATCGGCCGCCAGTCCCTTCAGGATCGCCTGGGACGCGGTTACCTCCTGTCCGTTACCTCTGGTGCTCTTATAAAGTACCTGCATAGATATACTCCTTCTTTCTGAATGATGTTTTCTGCCCCTGTACAAGGCCATACATGGACTTCCTGTGCAGCAATTTCACGTACCATCATACCATGCCCCGCTGAAAAAAGCCATATGCTTTCGGGATGTTGTAAAGCAGATCATGCAGCGGGATCTCCTGTGAACCAAAAAGGACCACCGTGCAGCTTTTTGCGGAGTATGTCCGCTTTGTCTGCACAGCAGCCCTCTTTTTCATTGTTCATCAATCATTTTTTGCAAGCTTCTGGTCTTCCTCGGACTCTTCGGCCGTGTCGGCCTGTGCGGCCCTCGTATCTACCATATCGATATCCTCGGGATACGTATAGAACTCATGCACGCCGTACTTGAAGAGCTTTTTCAGGTCCGTCTCGAACCAGGAGACATTGTGCTCCTCCGCCGCGGACTTCTGGATAAAGAAGAGCGCGCCGTCCGAATAATCGGTTCCCTCAAGAGCCATCTTGACGGCTTCCTTTGTATCATCCGTGACCGTCACGTCGTAGATGCTTCCGTCGTAGGTAGGTGAAAACTGCGGAACGCCGTTCACATACTGGAAGACCACGTCATATACCGAGTTCGGGAAGTCGTCCCGTTTCACCCTGTTCATGATGACGTTGGCGACGAGGACACGTCCCTTGACGTCGTCTTCGCCGGCTTCCGCCTCCACGATCCGAAGCAGCGTCTCATAGTCCTGATCGGACATCAGCTTCGCGTTTTTGACCAGGCTGTCCGCCGTATAGGCAAGACCGTTGACCGAATTGGACATGGTTCCCGCCAGATCGACCCGCGTCGTATATTCCGCCGGAGACAGTCTCTGCCCGACGAGTACGTTCTCGCAGGAGGTTCCGATCCGCCCCACCTTGCTGCCGGGTGCATGAGCGTCATCCACGCTGGTGATGATCCCCTCCATGCCGCTCGGCAATACCCCGGAGGAAAGCGCTTCCTGTCCCGCGGCCGCATAGACATTGCCGCGGCTGCCTCTCTTCAGAAAACCGATCCCGATCGCTCCCGCCAGTACCATGATGGCACAGATCGAAATGATCAGAACGGTCTCAAGAGATCCTTTCCCCTTTCTTCCAGGTTTTATCCGTTTTCTCTTGTCCACTTTTGCATTCATGATCCTATACATCCTTGCTTTTAATAAGTTTACATAAAATCTTAATAATTGTAACATTTCTGTAACTTATAAGCAAATTATATGTATATGACTCGGGATTGTCAAGAGATTTTTTCTATATTTTCGTTTTATTTCACAGGATATGGTGAAAAAAGCCGGCAGAACGATTGTAAAAAACGGCAGAAAGCAGAACAAAGAGCCTCTCTGCGGCTCTTTGTTCTGCTTTCTTATACGTGTATTTATACGGCGATCACATAGAACCGGCAGTTCCAGGCCGGAAGCTGCTTATATGTTTTTCCGTAATAGTTTTTGGATGTACCTTTTGCTTTTTCAAAGCTCGGATCATAGATCTTACCGTTGATCTCGCACCAGCCGTGCTGCCCCGACGAGATGGATTTCACCTTGGTCATTCCGACCGCGTTTGCCAGATACGCAAACAGGCAGCCCCTCGTGTAGCAGTCGGCGGAGGTGTTGTCAAGGCCGTATTTGGCATAGTACACATCCCAGGTCTTGTTCGATTTACGGAATTTGCCCAGCTGCTTCTCCCTCTTGTTCTTCGCGTAATTATAACACGCGAATAGCTTTGCAGAGGTTGAGGCCGTCGGCTTTGCCAGGGAATCCACCTTCTTCTGGGCCTGCACCAGCAGATTCAGCTTTGCCTTGTTGGCGGAGGTCACCACGGCCTCCCCGGTCTTGTCCAGGGTGATCCCGTTGACCTTCTTCCCGGTCACCATGCTGCCGTTCTTACCGTTCGCGATCGTAAAATAGCGATATTTACTGCCGACCTTCCGCCAGCCCGTCAGCTGCCGTCCCTTGGAATCAAAGTCGTACTGCTTTTTGCCGATCGTGTGAAAGCCCGTAAACTTCTTGCCCTGGGTGTTGTAATAGTAATAGTAGCCGCCCGATTTTACCCATACGCACTTTTTGGCCGCAGCCTGTGCCGGCAGAGTCATCGCGAGCAGCATAAGGCCGAACAGCAGTGCCGTCAGTATATGTTTTCCGGTTCTTCTCTTCATGATCGTATCCTTTCCTTTTTGCTTAGCGATTATTGATAGCTGTGACCAGCGCGTCGACGGACGCGCGGATGATATCTTCGTGAACGCCTGCACCCCAGGCCATACTGCCGTCCGGCTTTTTGATCCCCACGTAGGCGATCGCCCGGGCGCTGGAGCTGTTCTCGAGCGCATGCACCTGGTAGGTGGAAAGCTCATACCGGAGCTCATACGCTTTTTTCAGCGCATTGCTGACGGCGTCCAGCCGGCCGTTTCCGTAGGCTTCCGTTCTCTTCAGCTTTCCGCGGAAGCAGGCGGTCACCTGTGCGATAAAGCCGCTGTCCTTCTGCCAGAAGTGGAACTCCTCCATGCTGTAGGGCTCCACCACGTTCTCGAAGGTCCTCTTGAACAGTCCGAACACTTCGTCCGGATACAGCTCCTTATGCTGCTGGTCCGAGACAGCCTTGGCGATATATCCCATGGCCTCCCGCATCTTCGGCGGCAGGTTGAGGCCGTACTTGTTCTCCAGGATATAGCCGACGCCGCCCTTGCCGGACTGGCTGTTGATCCGGATCACGTCCGCGTCATAGCTGCGGCCGACATCCGCCGGATCGATCGGCAGATACGGGATATTCCATTTCTGACGGCCGTGCTCCTCCCGGTACTGGAACCCCTTGGCGATGGCGTCCTGGTGCGATCCCGAAAAAGCTGCAAAGACGAGGGCGCCGCTGTAGGGACTCCGCTCGTCGATCGTCATGCCCGTGCAGGCCTCGTAGACCTCGCAGATATGCGTCATGTCGGACAGGTCGAGCGCCGGATCCACGCCCTGGGAATACAGGTTCATGGCCAGGGTGACAATATCCACGTTCCCGGTCCTCTCCCCGTTCCCGAAAAGGGTCCCCTCGATCCGCTGTGCCCCGGCGAGAAGCCCCATCTCCGCGTCCGCAATGCTGCAGCCACGGTCATTGTGGGGATGCAGGGACAGGATCACACTGTCCCTGAAAGCCAGGTTCCGGTGTATATACTCCACCTGGCTCGCATACACGTGCGGCATGGCGTACTCCACGGTGACCGGAAGATTGATGATGCATGGATGCTCAGGCACCGGCTTCCATACGTCAAGAACGGCGTTGCAGACCTCCAGAGCATATTCCGGCTCCGTACTGCTGAAGCTCTCCGGGCTGTACTCAAAACGGTAGTTCCCGGGTGTTTCTTCTGACAGTTTTTGAATCAGTTCCGCCCCTTCTACGGCAATGGAGAGGATCTCCTCCTTTGATTTGCGGAACACCTGCTGCCGCTGGGTTGCGGAGGTCGGGTTATACAGATGGATAATGGCGTTTCCGGCACCCTTTACAGCCTCAAAGGTCCGCCGGATGATGTGCTCCCTCGCCTGGGTCAGCACCTGGATGGTCACATCCTCCGGCACCAGGTCCTGTTCGATCAGTGTCCTGACAAATTTGAATTCCGTCTCCGAGGCGGCCGGAAAGCCGACCTCGATCTCCTTAAACCCGATGCTCACCAGCAGGCGGAAGAACCGGAGCTTTTCCTTAAGCGTCATGGGGATGACCAATGCCTGGTTTCCGTCCCGCAGGTCCACCGAGCACCAGGCGGGTGCGTGATCGATGTATTCTTTTTGCGTCCAGTCCGTGCACCGGACCGGCGGCATGAAATATTGTCTACCGTATTTTCCAGGGTTCATCATAACGAAAAACTGGTTTCTCTTGTCGAAAAAAAATGGTTGATTTCTGCTTACATCCGATGTATAATAGCTATCGTTACGGGGTATGGCGTAGCTTGGTAGCGCGCTCGGCTGGGGGCCGAGAGGTCGCAGGTTCAAATCCTGTTGCCCCGATGATCCGCATGTGGAGAGATCCGCATGCGGTTTTTTATTTCACGGGAAAGTACTTCGTTCTTTTTTAGTATAACACATTCCCATCCATTAAGAAACCCCGATCATCGCAGGCTTTCCCGGTGCAGCCTTTTCCAGTTACAGGAAATCCTGGTAGTCCTCCCTGGTAAACCGGTGATAGATGATATGCGGGCCCTCGTCGGTCAGGCAATACCGGAAATCATCCGGGACTCCGTCTTCAAAATAAACCAGATAATCATAATCGTCATGCTCCATCTTCTGCACATGCACATGCTCGGAGTGACGGTAAAACTGATCCAGCACGTCCTGGATCGTGATGCCATGCCGGGAGACGGTGTGGATCAGGTCATACAGAAAATCCGAGGGTTCGGTGTGCTCATGCACGTAGGCGACGCCCTCCTCCGGGATCAGGAAGCAGAACCGTTTACCGTCAACGTCAACGCCGATACGGCCGAGCGTATCCCGCACCTGTTCTTTAAACTCATCAAGGAGTGCCTGCATCTCTTCCCTGTGAAGCCGCGTGCCCAGAAAACGGTTCAGGGATTTCAGCGGATAGTACAGCCGTATGACCTCGCGGCGGTAGCCGAGCTTGATCTGCTCCTCCTTGATCGTCTCCATAATGTTTGTTTCCAATCTGGAAAAATCCATCGTTATCTCCTGTGTCTGCTGAAATCTGATAAAAGCCCGCCCGGAAAACCGGACGGGCTGATATACGGGAAGCCCGAACTCCGCGCGGCTCTGCCGTGCTCCGTTTGGGCATCTCGGGAAATCCGAACTCCGCTGTGCACTCGCACAGCTACGTTTGGATATCGGACTTTGCTGCTTCGCAGCAAAGTCCTCAGTTGTTAATTAGCTTATCTTCGTTGCTCCAGCTGTAGAGCTTGCGGACTTCTTCGCCGACCTTCTCGGACATATGCTCGCTGGCCTTTTTACGCATGGCCTTGAAGTGTACCTGAGCGCCCGCGGAGGACATATCCAGCAGGAATTCCTTGGCAAAGGTGCCGTCCTGGATATCCTTCAGGATCTTCTTCATGGTCTTCTTGGTCTCATCGGTGATGATCTTCGGGCCTGTGACATAATCGCCGTATTCCGCCGTGTTGGAGATGGAATAGCGCATGCCGGCAAAACCGGACTGGTAGATCAGGTCCACGATCAGCTTCATCTCATGGATGCACTCAAAATAGGCGTTTCTGGGATCGTAGCCGGCCTCGACGAGTGTCTCAAAGCCTGCCTGCATGAGTGCGCAGACGCCGCCGCAGAGAACGGCCTGCTCGCCGAACAGGTCTGTCTCGGTCTCGGTACGGAATGTGGTCTCCAGAAGACCTGCTCTTGCGCCGCCGATCGCAAGGCCGTAAGCCAGGGCCTTGTCAAGCGCCTTGCCGGTATAATCCTGCTCTACCGCGACCAGGCAGGGAGTTCCCTTGCCGGCCTGGTACTCGCTGCGCACCGTATGGCCGGGAGCCTTCGGGGCGATCATGGTCACGTCCACGTTCTTCGGCGGAACGATGCAGCCAAAGTGAATATTGAAACCATGGGCAAACATGAGCATATTGCCTTCTTCCAGGTTCGGTTCGATTTCATTCTTGTAAAGCGCCGCCTGCTTTTCATCATTGATCAGGATCATGATGATGTCAGCCTTCTTTGCTGCCTCAGCCGCGGTGAATACTTCGAATCCCTGCTCTTCGGCACGTTTCCAGGATCTGCTGCCTTCGTACAGTCCGATGATCACGTTGCAGCCGGATTCCTTAAGGTTGAGGGCATGGGCATGTCCCTGGCTGCCGTATCCGATGATCGCGATCGTCTTGCCGTCCAGAAGGCTGAGATTGCAGTCTTCCTGATAGAAAATTCTGTTTGCCATGTGTTTTTACCTCCTGCATGAAAACTTACATATACTATTAGAAGAACTTGACGTCCTTCGCGCCTCTTGAAAGACCGGTCACGCCCGTGCGTGCCAGCTCCAGGATCTCATAGCTGCCCATCAGGTCGATGAAGGCCGCCAGCTTGCTGGCGGATCCGGTCATCTCCACCACCAGGGAATCCTGGCTCACATCGACGATCTTGGCCCTGAAGATATTGGCTACAGAGATGATCCCCTGCCTCTGCTCCGGCGTCGCTGCCACCTTGACAAGGACCAGCTCACGGCTGACACTCTCCTCCGGCTCCAGGATCTTGATGTCCCGGACGTCCACAAGCTTGGCCAGCTGTTTGGTGATCTGCTCCAGGATCATGACATCCCCGCTGCAGACAACGGTCATCCTGGAGAACCGGTCATCTGCGGTCTCGCCGACTGTCAGGCTGTCAATGTTGTATCCTCTGCGGCTGAAAAGGCCGGCGATCCGGCTCAGAACGCCCGCTGTGTTGTCAACGAGCAAGGAAATGATTCTTTTCTGCATAGTGCACCTGCTTTCAACGTTGTATATTTCACAATTATAGCAATTGGTACGGTTTTGTCAAGTAAACGTCACAGAAGATATTTCTCCCTCAGCCTGTCGATCGCTTTCGGAGAGAGGTAGAGGCCTTTCCTCAGAAAGTTCTGCATGGATCCGTAATTCCGGTCGATGCTGTAGAACACTTTATTCAGATAACTCTCCTCCACGCGGAATGCCGCCGTCAGCGCCTCCTTCTCCGCTTCATCGCTGCCGGGACGGCTGTCCATGAGTCTGGTCATGTACTGAAGGTCCGGCTCCAGAAACGCGTTGCTGCGCACGTAATCCTCCCGGATGGTTCTCCTCGGTACGCCAAGGATCGTGAGGACGAGCGCCGTCGCGATCCCGGTCCTGTCCTTTCCGGCGCTGCAGTGCCACAGAATAGCTCCGTCCACAGGCTGCAGAAGAAGATCCACAAATCTTGCCAGCTGCTTGACCGTATACTGATCACTCATCATCGCTTCATAGAAGGTCTCCATCCGCTCCGAGGTATCGCCCGAGAAGCTCTTCATCGCCTGTTCCATGCTGCTCATGGGACTCACCCCCGCCATCTCTTCATCCAGCAGGGGGATATGATAATACTCAACGCCGGGGATCATGGTATCCGGCTTTCTGGCCACCTCCACGCTGGCCCGGAAATCCACCACTCTCCGAAGCCTGTACTCCTCGGCCAGCTTCTTCTGGTCAGCCCCGGCCAGATGGTACAGCGCATCGCTCCGGAGCAGCCGGTGCGGCAGGATGTGCCGGTCATCCGTCGTCCGAAGGCCGCCCAGATCCCTGGTGTTGGAGGTCTGCAGAAGCTCGACCCTGCCTCCCTCGGGGAACCCGTACGCCATCTCCGGGTGAAGGACCCTGAGAAGCCGGATACAGTTTTCCGCTTCCTCCTCCTTCATCTCAAACCGGTATCTCTTGCCCCGGCGGGTATGGATCACGAGATAATGCTGCAGCAGCTGCCTTCCGAACCGGGCACGGCCTTCCAGGTCGTCGCCCCGCTGTATATACGCCCACAGGATATCCGTGCAGGGAATGCTGTTGGGCATCATATGTCTCAAATAAATAAAGGATCCGTTTTCGATCCGTACTTTTCCGAATTTCATCTCAGCCTGACTTTCTTTTTACTCTCATACATCTTCCTCGGAAGCTGTTTTGAACTATCTGAATAGTTACACATTTTTCCGTTTCTGTCAATGGCAGGGCAAAAAATTACGCCGGAAGCGGCACCAGGCCATCTCCGGCGTATTCATAACTTCTCAGGTCTTATGCTACGGTAAACTTCTGAAGCAATTTCTCAAATTCTTTGTCTTCACCATGACAGGTGACTGTCAGGTTGTTGGAGAGGTCCATTCCCAGGATGCCCAAATAGGATTTTGCGTCGACTACGATGCGGTTGTAGCTTACATCGATATCAAAATCACATTTGCTGGCTGCGCGAACAAACTCACGTACCTCTTCCGGATCCTGAAATCTGATCTTTCGGGTCATTCTTCCATCCTCGCTTTCTGCATAAGTGTGATCGTTCATGCCGCCTGATCGCAGACAGCATCGTGGCTACGTAAAACCTTTCAAGCATTATGCACGAAGAATACCGTTTTTGTCAAGACCTTTTACGGAAACTCTCCTCACATGTTACAGATTGTAACTTAAAAAAGAAAGACCCGCACAGGATCTGTACGGGTCTCTCCTTCATCATAAACAGGAACCCCAAAAGGTTCTTTTCAAAATCAGCCCTTCACGGCACCGACGGCCACACCGCCGACGATGTACTTGGATAGAAGCAGATAGACCACGATGACCGGGAAGATCGAGAATGCGATCATGGCATACACCTGGCCCATATCGAACTTCAGGAAGTCCGCGCTTCGCAGCTGGGCGATCAAAATCGGGAGGGTCTTCTTTGTATCTGTATGAAGAACCAGGGCCGGAGTAAAGTAATTATTCCAGCTTGATACAAAAGTGAAGATCGCCTGTACCGCGATAGCCGGCTTCATCAGCGGAAGCACGATGTTGTTGAAGGTACGGAACTCACCGGAGCCATCGATACGAGCGGCCTCGATCAGGGACAGCGGCAGAGCGCTCTCCATATACTGCTTCATATAGAAGTAGGTAACGGGAGCCGCGATGGACGGAACGATCAGCGGGATAAAGCTGTCATCCAGCCCCATCTTTCCGATCAACTGCAGGAAACCAAGCGCGGTGACCTGGGCCGGGATCATCATGACGGCCAGGATAAAGGTCGACATGAATTTCTTCAGCTTAAAGTCATAGGCGTGGATGGCATATGCGGTCATCGTGGAAAAATAGGTGCAGAGCACCGCACTGCACGCTGCAATCAGCAAGCTGTTCAGCATACCGCGGACCACCGGCAGCGTACCGGTAAATACGTTCTTAAGATTCGTGATCAGGAACGAGCTCGGAACCGGGGTAAAGCCCTTTGTCAGCTCCGCGTGGGACCTGGTCGCGTTGATAAACAGTACATAGAACCAGAACAGGCAGAGGAAGCTGATCAGGATCAGCACGATATAGGATACTGCCCTTCTGCCGTGAACTCCCATGCCCTTGTCCGGGCCTTTGACGACATCATTCGACATGCTTCACTCCTCCTTTCAGTCCTTATTGCCCACACTGTTGATGCGGAATACGATGAGTGACAGGATACCTGTGACAATGAACAGGAATACGGACAGCGCACCGCCCATACCAAAGTTCTTGCTGAACAGGTGCTTATTCAGGAACATGATCAGCGTCATGCTGGTCTCAGCAGGCTGACCCGTACCGTTGGTCAGGATCTGCGGAACATCGAACATCTGCAGGCCGCCGATCAGGGACGTGATCATCACGTACAGCAGGATCGGACGCAGCAGCGGCAGCGTGATCCGCCAGAAGATCTGCGTGGAGGTGGCACCGTCCACCTGCGCCGCTTCGAACAGCGAGGTATCGATACCCATCATGCCGGCCATCAGAAGGATGGTCGTATTACCGAACCACATCAGGAGGTTCATAAACGCCACCAGAGAGCGCACACTCCAGACATTCGACATGAACTTGAACGGGCTCGAGAGGATCCCCAGATTCATCAGGATCGAGTTGATGGGGCCCGTGTCGGCAAATAATGTGAAGAACAGCATGGCGAAGGCAGATGCCATGATCAGGTTCGGCAGATAGATTACGGTCTTAAAGAACCTCTGTCCCTTCAGACGAAGGCTCGGATCGGAGAACCAGGCGCCCAGCAGAAGCGAGATAACGATCTGCGGGATGAAGCCCATGATCCACATGATCATCGTGTTTTTCAGATAGATCCAGATCTTACCGCCACTGAAAAGTGCTGCGTAGTTGGCAAGTCCCACAAAGTTTGGTCCCACCTGCGTCAGACCGGACCGGTAATTTTCAAAAAAACTATTGTAAATGGTACTGACCAGCGGGATCAGCTGGAAGACAACATATACAACAATAAAGGGGATCAGAAAAATGTAGCCCCATTTATTGTAGCGTACCACCTTTCCCTTTGAGTTGTTCATACAGCCTCCTTACAACACATGCCTGCCCGGCGTACCAGGCAGGCATGTCCTTTAGGTTACTTATTCATGTGAACTGTCAGTTCTGAATTATTCGGCAACAGTCAGCTCCGGATATTTCACCATCAGGTTGTCATAGAACATCTGCAGAGCATCTTCGTAGGTAGCATTGCCTTCGAAGTAGTCCTTCATAGCCTTCTGGAGTTCCTCGGTGTAACCCTGATCATAGCTGGACATGGTGCTTCTGTCGATCTTGTCAGCGCCTGCGCAGAACATAGCCAGTGCGTTCTGTCCGCCAAGAACAGCATCGCCATAGGACTCGTCAGCAGCCATCTCTTCCATGACGGTCTTGTTGTTTACAAAGTCGTTGTCAGCGGTAACGATGTCTTTCATGATCTCGGGGTTGGTGGTCAGCTGACGCATGATGTCTGCTACCAGAGTCGGGTTGTCGGTGCCAGCTGCGCCGCAGATCCAGGTGCCGCCCCAGGAGAAGCCCTGCGGGCCTTCGGTAGCTGCCCAGCCGCCGTCATGAGCGATGGAGCCTTCGGTATCAGCTGCCATACAGAAGTCGATCAGCCATGCCGGTCCAAAGTAAGCAAATACCTTTCCATCCGGATAGAATCCCTTGTTCCAGTCATCGGACCACAGATCAAAGGTACCGACTTCGCCAGCGTCTACCAGTTCCTTGGAAAGGTCGATCCACTGCTGGATCTCGGGGCTGACAACGATCTTGCCATCCTCGACCAGCTTGCTGGAGGAGTTGTCGGAGAATACGCGGAACATATCGTTTGCGGAAGCAGCAACCTGATAGCCGGCCTCTTTGAGTTCAGCTGCGGTAGCCTTGAAGGTATCCCAGTCTTTAACCTTCTCCTGTACGGTTGCGGGATCATCGGAACCGAAAACTTCGGTAGCAGCCGCACGGTTGTAGATCAGAACGCCCGGGCAGCCCTGCCATGAAACGCCCTTCAGAACGCCGTTGCCGTCGGTAACGATATCTTTGGTATACTGATACTGGTCAGCCAGCTCGTCCTCAGTAAGGCCAAGGTCGGTAACGGGAGCGGTGAACTCGGTGTCAACATATTTCAGAGCATAGTCAGCTTCTACAAGGAACAGGTCGATCTTGTCATCAGCAGCTGCATCAGCCTGCTTCAGCAGGTTCTCATCCAGGTTGTTCTGATAAGCATTGTCCTGGTTCGGGGTGATGTTCCAGTTTACGGTGACATCGCCGATCTTGCCTGTGGTCGCATCCACTTCCTCATATCCCGGATAGTGGTCGGTCAGACGGGATTTGAACTCTTCATTCCAGCAGTAGATGTTCAGTACGGAACCCTCTGCGTCTTCTGCCATAACCGGTGCTGCAGCGATGGTCATGCCTGCCAGCATGGAAGCTACAAGAAGTCCGCTGATAACTTTTTTCTTCATTTTGTTACCCTCCTGATAAAAAATTGTTTTTGTTGCTATATCTGCAAACGGCCTTCGCCGTTTACGTAGCCTATGCGTTCAGTGTCCTGACCGACGCTCCCTTGAACAGTGACCCGTTGACCGTGAATTTGTCGACCAGGGCTGTCCTTGGATTTTCGATCAGCTCGATGAGTTTCTCGGCTGCGATCCTTCCGATGGCCTCCGTATCCTGACACATGGTGGTCAGTTTCGGCTCGAGGATCCTGGTAGCGGTGATGCCGTCATACCCGACGATCGATACATTGTCCGGAACCCTGAGTCCCCTCTCCCTGATCTCGTTGAATCCGCCGAAGGCGGCATAATCGTCAGGGTAGAAGATGCAGGTCGGCGGATCCGGGAGATTCAAAAGCTCTCCGGTCACTTCCGCCGCCGCGTCCGCGTCCCTGTAGGGGGCGGTGCGGATGTACTCCTCCGGAATGTCGAGGCCGAGTCCCTGTGTCGTCCTGAAGAAGCTTGTCAGACGCGCTCTTGTCACCGAGGTATCCTCCCCGTGAATGTAGGCGATCTTGCGGTGTCCCTTCTCATATACATAATCCACAAGCTTTTCCATGCCCTGCGAATTATTGGAGACGACCGAGATCCTTCCGTCAAACACGTGGTCGATGGTGACCACCGGGAGATTGGACCGGACCAGTTCCTGTGCTTCCTCCGTGTAGAAGTCCACACAGGCCATCACGACTCCGTCGACCCCGCGGTACCGGCAGTGTTCATAGTAGTTCATCTTCCTGCCGGAATCCTTGCCGATCGCGAAGGTGATGTCGTAGCCCTTCTCCTGCGCTGTCTTCCGAAAACTCTCAAGAACGTGATTGAAATAGTCATGCGTCAGTCCGCTCATCCCTTCATCCACGAAGAGAACGCCCAAATTGTAGCTGCGTTTCGTTTTCAAGGCTCTTGCAGATGAATTCGGCAGATAGCCCATTTCGGAAGCGGTTTTAAGTATGTAGTTCTTTGTCTCTTCGCCGATATCCGAATAGTCATTGATGGCTTTACTGACTGTGGCGATTGAGACATTGCATCTCTTTGCGATTTCTTTCATGGAAACCATAGCGTGCCTCAATCCTTCCTGTTGGCTCCTTAATCGTTTTCGTGGTTTTATCTTAGCGCGATTTACCCTAAAACGCAAGCCTTTTTTTCGTGTTTTTGGTGATTTCGTCCATTTTTAGTAAATAGCATTAAATCAGATGCCTGCAAATGCACCATCGTTTGGTGGTTTTTTATGGAAGTTTATCGAAAACATCGAAATGTTTTCGCAAACGGTTTTCAAACACTCTCTTTCCCCGCCCGGGCCGTCGCCTCCAGATCCCGAAAACGTGTGCGAAACCGCGATATTCCTCTAAAAACTGTTGATTTTACGCATGTTTTCTGCTATTCTACATAGGAAACAGAGCATTTGTTTCTGCATATTATGCGTCTGTTATCAGTACTTATTCGTTTTCGTAGCCAAATAATCTCATAATTTAAGGAGGGTCACCATGAAATTCGGCTATTTTGATGATATATCCAAAGAATATGTCATAACAACACCGGATACGCCGCTTCCCTGGATCAATTACCTGGGATCGCAGGACTTTTTTTCGCTGATCTCGAATACCTGCGGAGGATACAGCTTCTATAAAGATGCAAAGCTTCTCCGCATCACCCGGTATCGCTACAATAATATCCCCGTCGATTCCAACGGTAAATACTACTATATCCATGACGGCGAGGATATCTGGAATCCCGGAACCATGCCGTCCAAGACTCCTTTAGACGAGTATGAATGCCGCCACGGGCTGGGCTACAGCCGCTTCCACGGTGCAAAGAACGGCCTTTCCGCCGATCTTCTCGCTTTTGTCCCCCTGGGGACTCCGTGCGAGATCAACCGCCTGACCCTCCGCAACAACTCCGATCACGACAAGAGCTTCTCCCTCTTCTCCTACGTCGAATTCTGTCTGTGGAACGCGGTAGATGATTCCACCAACTTCCAGCGGAACCTGAGCATCGGAGAAGTCGAGATCGAGGGAAGCACGATCTACCATAAGACCGAGTACCGTGAACGCCGGAATCACTACAGCTTCTTTACCGTGAACGCCGAGGCCGACGGTTACGATACCAGCCGGGACGAATTTCTGGGACTCAACAACGGAAACGCCTTCCCGGTTGCCGTCGTCGAGAACAAAGCACGCAATTCCGTGGCCAGCGGATGGTACCCCATCGCCAGCCATCAGTTCAACATCACGCTGAAGCCCGGCGAGGAAAAAGAGCTGGTCTTCATCCTCGGCTACTGTGAGAACCCGAAGGATCAGAAGTTTGTGGCCCCGAATGTGATCCGGAAGGATCCCGCCCACGAGATCATCAAAAAGTTCAGCACCTCCGCGCAGGTCGCCGAAGCCTTTGACGCGCTGTGTGCCGACTGGAACCGTCTTCTCTCCCGCTACGGCGTCAAGAGTGAAAACGAGCATGTGAACCGCATGGCCAACATCTGGAACCAGTACCAGTGCATGATCACCTTCAACATGTCCCGCTCCGCTTCCTACTACGAGTCCGGTACCGGGCGCGGCATGGGCTTCCGTGATTCCTGCCAGGATCTTCTCGGCTTTGTCCATCTGATCCCCGAGCGTGCGCGCGAGCGTATCCTGGATATCGCGGCGACCCAATTCGAGGATGGCTCCGCCTATCATCAGTACCAGCCCCTTACCAAGAAGGGCAACCTGGATATCGGAAGCGGCTTCAACGATGATCCGCTCTGGCTGATCGCGGCGACCGCCGCCTATCTGAAGGAGACCGGCGATTTCTCGATCCTCGAGGAGAGCGTCCCCTTCGACAACAAGGTGGAACTGGCACAGCCGCTGTACGAACACCTGAACCGTTCCTTCAACTATATCCGCACCCATCTGGGCCCGCACAAGCTCCCGCTGATCGGCCGTGCGGACTGGAATGACTGCCTGAACCTCAACTGCTTCTCCGAGGAGCCGGGCGAGTCCTTCCAGACCACCGGACCCTCCGAGGGACCTGTCGCCGAATCCGTGTTCATCGCCGGCATGTTTGTCAAGTACGGAACCGAATTTGCCGAGATCAGCCGCATCCGCGGAAACCACGCCGAGGCTGAGCTGGCCGACAAGGCTGTCGCGGATATGTACCAGGCGGTCCTTGATGCCGGTTGGGACGGAGGATGGTTCCTCCGCGCCTATGATGCCGAATCCAACAAGGTCGGATCCAAGGACTGCGAGGAAGGCCAGATCTTTATCGAACCGCAGGGCTTCTGCGTGATCGCCGGCATCGGCGTCAAGGAAGGCCTTGCCGAAAAGGCTCTGGATTCCGTCAAGGAACGTCTTGATTCCAAATACGGCATCATGATCCTGCAGCCCGCCTACACAAAGTATTATCTGAATCTCGGTGAGATTTCCTCCTACCCGCCGGGATACAAGGAGAACGCAGGTATCTTCTGCCACAACAATCCCTGGATCTCCATCGCGGAGACCGTTATCGGACGCGGCAACCGTGCGTTTGAGATCTACCGGAAGACCTGTCCCTCCTACACCGAGGAGATCAGCGAGATCCACCGGACCGAGCCTTACGTCTATTCACAGATGATCGCCGGCGCGGATGCCAAGTTCCACGGCGAAGCCAAGAACAGCTGGCTGACCGGAACGGCCGCCTGGACCTTCTGGAATCTTTCCCAGGCGATCCTGGGCGTGCAGCCCTCCTACAACGGGCTCTGCATCGATCCCTGCGTGCCGGAGGATTTCGGCGACTTCTCGCTGACCAGGCTGTACCGCGGCGCCATGTATTACATTGATGTGAAGAACCCGGATCATGTACAGAAGGGCGTCAAAAAGATCATCGTGGACGGCACGGAATACGAAGGCTGCTGCATCCCGATGGAAGAAGGAAAGAAAGAATACCACGTGACGGTCTGCATGGGCTGACAAGAGCAAGTCCCGGACAATAAAAAGATCAGATCGTTTACTGCCTTTCCGGCAGAAAAGCCGGAGCCCGGTGAGTATATTTCACTCATCAGGCTCCGGCCTTTTTTCTATGATCCGTCCTTTGGAATCCTTTGTTCCTTTGCATTTTTGATGCGCGGTCCTTCAGCTCTTCTCTTCTATCTTTGCTTCACCGGCGAGTGCTTCCTTCACCATTTCACGCAGCTCTTCCATCTTTTCCTTTGTATCCGGATCCGAGTAGGGGATCCGGTCAATGGTCCGGTCTACAAAGTCTTTTTCCATCACGATCTTTCTGGAAGACACAAAAAACAGGTCGAACAGATAGGCCACATAGGAAACCCAGTAATCCATCCGGGTGACCCGGTCCGGCGAGTAGACGGATCTTCTCTCCAGACAAGCCTGCCAGACCTTGTCCGAAATCTTCTGCCTTCCCACCTCTTCCGCGGAAAGCCCCAGAAGCAGTTCCACGCTCTCCACCAGCTTCACCCTGCAGTTGTCAAGCTTGTCCGCATCGCGGATCAGCTGTGCATGCAGACGCACCTGCGGATCTTCGATCGCCGGGAGCTCGTAATCACTGTGAAGGGCGATGGCGGTCCGGATGATCTCATCATAGGCATCCGTCCCGATGAAAGAACGGATCCAGGGCTCCGCACCGTCCTTCGGCTCAAACAGAAGCTCCGCGCCGAAGGACGCGTGATCCATCGTAGAAGGCTCAAAGCTGTCATAGCGCCGGATCTGTTCATACCTTCCGATGTCGTGGAGCATGGCAATGATCTCCGCCAGCTTCCTGTCCTCCTCGGACAGTCCTTCCCGTTCCGCGATCTCCTTTGCGAAACGGATCACGCCCTCGGTGTGCACGATCTTCAGGCGGATCTTGTCGTCGGAGGTGTCGAACCCCTGCAGGTACTGCTGGTAGAAGGTTCTGCAGCGGGCCACGCTGAGCTCGCACCCCTCCCTTTTCTCCTCGCCGGACTTCGTTTTCTGTGCTTCGGCCTCTCCCGGTTCCGCCTTCTCCGGCTCCGGCTTTTCCGATCCTGTCTCGTCCTGTTCCGCCTCCGGCTTTGATTTCTCTGCTTCTGCCTTCGCTCCGGCCTGCCGGCGGTCTTCTTCCCGCAGTTCTTCCACAGGTTCCTCCCACTCTGCCAGGCGTCCGATCCCGTTCAGCAGTGCTTCGGTTTTTTCCGCGTCTCTTTGGGCCACATAGATATAGACGGTCACGCTCGCATGTCCGCCGTACAGCGCCATGAATCCTCCGCTGCCCTCCTCTTTCCGGAAACAGGGAATGTCATTTTCCTCCAGACTTTTCATCACCATGCGGGCTTCCAGGTCGTCTCCGGCCGTGTAGACATGGACGATGGGGATCTCTACGGATGTCTCTTCTTCGATGCGCCACTCGTCGTCCCGGACATAGTCCTGCAGCTTTTTACGGGCTCTCAGGGCGTCCTCCGAACTCCCTTTGTACGGCCAGCAGTGTTCTTTCTGCTTTCCCGTGATCCCGCGCATCGGCACATGGCTTTCCCTGGCCTTCGCCCGAAGCTCATCCAGAAAAGCATAAAAGATCTCGTCCGTCCCGTACACCACCATCATCCGCGGAAAGCCGGTCCAGTCCATCGCGAAGAGGTCCTTCAGGTATTCATACTCCGGATGTGACAGGATCTCTGAAATGCCGAAGCAGTAGCTCACCGGCAGCAGATGATCCTTTTCTTCGATGCTTTTCATCTTTTCGGCCTGTTCATCCGACGGCGGCATCTGCACGGCCGGCGATACCAGCAGGATCCTGGCCGGATAAGGAAGCGCATCGCCGTCATGACGGATCTTCAGGCACAGGTACAGGCAGGTGGTGCCGCCCGATGAATTGCCCTGCCATACGATGCGTTCGCTGCCCCATCTTCCCAGCATTTCACGGTACAGCTCTTCCGCATGCTTCATGATCACGGATATATCCGCTTCCGGTGCCAGCGGGTACAGCGGAAACCACACCTCGGAGCAGGTCCTGTCTGCCGTTTCCGCCGCAAAGAGAAAATCATCCTTGTCCGGCGTCTGAAAGTACCCGCTCCCATAGAAAAACAGGACCGCTCTTTCCGGTTCACGGCCAGTCGGCCGCAGCATGATGCAGGGACGTCCGGCCAGGATCTCCACCTCGTACCGGCAGATCTTCTTCAACCGTTCCTCGGGGATCCGGTACCTCCGCCGGGCCCTGTATTGCTCCAGAAAAGCCGCAAGCCCCGCCGTGTCCTTATCGATCACTCTCCGGATGTCCACTACCTGCTGTGCCTGTCTCCGGATCTTCTCCTTAAAACGATCTGCCACAGCGATCACCTCCTTCGTATAATATAGTATCGCTCACAGTTTTACGGAGAGATCTTCATCTGCAGGCAGCGTCCTTCCTCAATCCTCTGCCATCCAACTGCGAGCGGCTTACTAAAAACAGCCCCCCGCCGTTACGCGGAGGGCTGCTGCCAGTCACAAGCTTTATTTGTTGTTGATCGCTGCCTGTGCGGCTGCCAGACGGGCGATCGGAACACGGAACGGTGAGCAGGACACATAGTCCAGACCGATCTTGTGGCAGAACTCGACAGATGTCGGATCTCCGCCGTGCTCGCCGCAGATACCGATATGAAGGTTCGGATTGACCGGCTTGCCGAGCTTGATGGTCATATCCATCAACTTGCCAACACCTGTCTGGTCAAGCTTTGCGAACGGATCATTCTCGAAGATCTTGGTGTCATAGTACGCGTTCAGGAACTTGCCTGCATCGTCACGGGAGAAACCAAAGGTCATCTGCGTCAGGTCGTTGGTACCGAAGCAGAAGAAATCAGCTTCCTTCGCGATCTCGTCAGCCGTCAGGGCCGCACGCGGGATCTCGATCATGGTACCGACTTCGTACTTGAGGTCGATGCCTGCCGCCGCGATCTCGGCGTCAGCCGTCTCAACGACGATCTTCTTGACGAATTTCAGCTCTTTGACATCGCCTACCAGCGGGATCATGATCTCGGGGCAGACGTTCCAGTCGGCATGAGCCTTCTTGACATTGATCGCTGCACGGATGACAGCCTTGGTCTGCATCTTCGCGATCTCCGGATAGGTGACGGTCAGACGGCAGCCACGATGGCCCATCATCGGGTTGAACTCATGCAGGGAATCGATGATGGCCTTGATGGTCTCCACGCTCTTGCCCTGCGCGTCAGCCAGCTTTTTGATCTCCTCCTCGGTGGTCGGAACAAACTCATGAAGCGGCGGATCCAGGAAACGGATGGTGACGGGGTTGCCTTCGAGAGCTTCGTAGAGAGCCTCGAAGTCGCCCTGCTGCTCGGGAAGGATCTTCTCGAGAGCAGCTTCTCTCTCTTCCATGGTCTCGGAGCAGATCATCTCACGGAACGCATCGATACGGTTTCCTTCGAAGAACATATGCTCGGTACGGCACAGGCCGATACCCTCGGCACCCAGCTCGCGGGCTTTCTTCGCGTCGGTCGGCGTATCCGCGTTGGTGCGGACTTTGAGCTTTCTGTACTTGTCAGCCCAGCCCATGATGCGGCCGAACTCACCGGCGATGGAAGCATCCACGGTCGGGATGATACCATCGTAGATCTTGCCGGTGGAACCATCCAGAGAGATGTAATCTCCTTCGTGGAATTCCTTGCCGCCAAGCGTAAATCTCTTGTTTTCCTCATCCATGGTGATGTCGCCGCATCCGGAAACACAGCACTCACCCATACCACGGGCAACGACAGCCGCATGAGAGGTCATGCCGCCGCGGACGGTCAGGATACCCTGCGCGCTCTTCATACCGGTGATATCCTCCGGAGAAGTCTCCAGACGGACCAGGACGACCTTTTCACCTCTGGCTGCCCATTCAACGGCATCCTCGGCGGAGAAAACGATCTTACCGCAGGCAGCTCCCGGAGAAGCGCCGAGGCCCTTGCCGATCGGCTCGCTCTCTTTAAGTGCCTTGGCATCAAACTGCGGATGAAGAAGTGTATCCAGGTTACGCGGATCGATCATGGCAACTGCCTCTTCCTCGGTCCTCATACCCTCGTCGACCAGATCGCAGGCGATCTTCAGAGCGGCCTGTGCGGTCCTCTTGCCGTTACGGGTCTGCAGCATGTACAGCTTGCCGCCTTCGACGGTGAACTCCATATCCTGCATATCGCGGTAATGATCCTCAAGGATCTTGCAGACATCCTGGAACTGCGCGAACGCGCCCGGGAACTTATCCTTCATCTCGGTGATATGCATCGGCGTACGGACGCCGGCCACGACGTCTTCACCCTGTGCATTGGTCAGGAACTCACCGAACAGACCCTTGGAACCGGTTGCCGGATCACGGGTAAAGGCAACGCCCGTACCACAGTCATCGCCCATGTTGCCGAAGGCCATCATCTGTACGTTGACAGCGGTACCCCAGGAATAGGGGATGTCGTTGTCACGACGGTATACGTTTGCTCTCGGGTTGTCCCAGGAACGGAACACGGCCTTGATGGCGCCCACCAGCTGCTCCTTGGGATCGCTGGGGAAATCCTGGCCGATCTTTTCCTTGTACTCAGCCTTGAACTGGTTGGCCAGTTCCTTCAGATCATCAGCATCCAGCTCGACATCCAGCTTGACGCCCTTCTTCTCCTTCATCTCATCGATGAGGACCTCGAAGTACTTTTTGCCGACTTCCATAACAACGTCGGAGTACATCTGGATGAATCTTCTGTAGCAGTCCCACGCCCAGCGGGGATTGCCGGATTTGTCCGCGAGGACCTGTACAACGTCCTCGTTGAGGCCCAGGTTCAGGATGGTATCCATCATGCCGGGCATGGAGGCTCTTGCACCGGAACGAACGGAAACGAGCAGAGGATTCTCCTTGTCACCGAACTTTTTGCCGGTAATGCCTTCCATCTTTACGATGGCTTCCTGCACCTGACCCATGATCTCATCGTTGATCTCACGGCCGTCTTCATAGTACTGTGTGCAGGCTTCCGTCGTGATGGTAAAGCCCTGCGGTACCGGAAGGCCCAGATTGGTCATCTCTGCCAGGTTGGCACCCTTGCCGCCCAGGAGATTCCGCATATCGGCATTGCCCTCGGTAAACATGTACACCCATTTTGCCATATTACATTTTCCTCCTACATAATTGTTTAGTTACTGAGATACATACACACATTTATTGTAAATTCTAAGCCCGGAATAGTCAAGAGCGATTACTCCTCGGTCTTTGCTTTTCTGCCGCGTCTCTTCGGTGCTTTGGCGCCTGTGTTCAGCATCAGATGTCTCGGAAGACCGTTCACCATGATCGGCTGATAGTGTCCCTGGATCAGCGGGCGGATGTAATCGATGAAGTCCTCGGTCACATAGTTGCCTTCCTTGTTGACCCAGTTCCTCGGAACAAGCTTCTCCTCGTTGGCGATGCGGTGCACATCGTAGATGCCGGTGGCAGCCATGTAAGGATCGTCGGAGACACGGTCGATGACGATCATCTTGCCGGTGTCGCCTTCGTCCGCAGCCTTGACAGCCGCGCCGCCGACCATGAATGCTTCGTCGATATCCACACGGGAAGCCATATGGGAAGCGCTTCTCTGCAGGGTGGAAAGCTCAACGGCCCTGGTCTTGCAGCCGATCTCGCCGGCTAGGAAGTTGGCAAGGTACGTGGCGGTTCCCTGCAGCTGCTTGTGGCCGAACGCGTCGACATAGTCGCCAACGCTTCCAAGCTCGCACACATAACGGCCGTCCTCGAGCTTGATGCCCTCGGAGACAGCGATCACGATGGAGGGTTTCTTCTTCAGAAGTTCCTTGACCTTGGCAAGGAATTTGTCGATATCGAAGGGGATCTCCGGAAGGTAGATCAGATCCGGACCTTCGCAGTCCTCCTGCTTCGCCAGTGCGGTCGCGCCGGTAAGCCAGCCTGCGTTACGGCCCATGATCTCCATGATGGTGATCATGTTCTTCTTGTAGGTAAGGCCTTCCGCATCGCGGATCACTTCCTTGGTGGAAGCTCCGATATACTTGGCGGCGCTGCCGAAGCCGGGCGTGTGGTCGGTCAGGGCCAGGTCGTTGTCGATGGTCTTCGGAACGCCCAGGAACTTCTGGGTTTGGCCGGTAAGGATCGCATAATCGGACAGCTTCTTGATGGTATCCATGGAATCATTTCCGCCGATGTAGATGAAAGCTTCGATATCCAGCTTGTTCAGGATCTCAAAAATCTTCTCATAGATCTCCTTCTCCTCATGGATCTCCGGCAGTTTGTAACGGCAGGAGCCGAGGAACGCGGACGGGGTCCTTTTCAGGAGCTCGATGTCCAGCTCGGTGTGGATCTGTGTGGAAAGGTCGATATACTGCTCATCAAGAAGTCCCTGCACACCGTGAAGCATGCCGTACACCTTGTCAAATCCTCTCTCGATGGCGTTCTTGTACACGCCGGCAAGACTGGAATTGATGACGGATGTAGGACCGCCGGACTGTCCAACGATAATGTTTCTCTTTTTAGCCATAATAAAAAACCTCCTAAACCTCGCTTAAATTCCGAGATATTTTAACAAGTTCGATCGTATTCGTCAAGATTAGAACGTAAACTTATCCGCAAAATACTGCTCCAGTTCATCGATCTTCACACGTACCTGCTCCATGCTGTCGCGGAAGCGCACCGTCACGGCCTGATCCTCTTCGGAGTCGAAGTCGTAGGTGACGCAGAACGGTGTGCCGATCTCGTCCTGTCTGCGGTATCTCTTGCCGATATTGCCTCTGTCGTCATACTCGCAGTTGTACTTTTTGGACAGCTGCTGGTAGATCTTCTCCGCGCCGTCGGCAAGCTTCTTGGAAAGAGGCAGCACGCCGATCTTGACCGGGGCCAGGGCGGGATGGAAATGAAGCACGGTACGAACGTCGTTCTTCTCCGCGTCCAGGACCTCCTCATCGTAGGCGCTGCAGAGGAACGCCAGCACCATGCGGTCGGCGCCCAGGGACGGCTCGATGACGTAGGGAACGTACTTTTCTTTCTTCTCGTCGTCGAAGTAGCTCATATCCTGTCCGGATACCTCCTGGTGCTGGGACAGGTCATAATCGGTACGATCCGCGATGCCCCACAGTTCGCCCCAGCCGAAGGGGAACAGGAATTCCACGTCCGTCGTGGCCTTGCTGTAGAAGGCCAGCTCCTCCGGCTCATGGTCACGGTAGCGGACTTCGTCCTCCTTGAGGCCGAGGGAGCTCAGCCAGTCAAGGCAGAATTTCTTCCAGTAGGCAAACCAGTCAAGGTCCGTCCCCGGCTCACAGAAGAACTCCAGCTCCATCTGCTCAAATTCTCTTGTACGGAAGGTGAAGTTTCCGGGCGTGATCTCGTTCCGGAAGGACTTGCCGACCTGACCGATCCCGAAGGGGATCTTCTTGCGGGAGGTACGCTGGACGTTCTTGAAGTTGACGAAAATGCCCTGCGCTGTCTCCGGACGGAGATATACGGTGTTCTTGGCATCCTCGGTGACGCCCTGGAAGGTCTTGAACATCAGGTTGAACTGACGGATGTCGGTAAAGTTATGCTTGCCGCAGGTGGGACAGGGGACCTGGTGCTCCCGGATGAAGCTCATCATCTCCTCCTGGGACCATGCGTCGACCGTGCCCTCGAGGGCGATGCCGTTCTCCGCGCAGAAGTCTTCGATCAGCTTGTCGGCGCGGAAACGTTCATGGCACTCCTTGCAGTCCATCAGCGGATCGGAGAAACCGCCCAGATGGCCGGAGGCTACCCAGGTCTGCGGATTCATCAGGATGGCGCAGTCCACGCCTACATTGTAGGGAGACTCCTGGATAAATTTCTGCCACCAGGCTCGTTTGACATTATTCTTCAGCTCTACGCCGAGGTTGCCGTAATCCCAGGTATTGGCCAGGCCTCCGTAGATCTCGGAACCCGGATAGACAAAACCTCTCGCCTTGGCAAGCGCTACAATCTTTTCCATCGTTTTTTCCATAACAATTTCTCCTCGCTGCTGGTTTTTTTCACAACAATCCTATTATACAGGCTGACTACGCAAGTTTCAACCGCAAAAAGCCACAAAAATGTGGCTTTTCCGGCTGTTTTCAGCCCTTCATCATCTCCAGGATCTGCAGGCTTTTGAATTTCCGGTCCGTGTTCCGGGCCGTATAGCGGTGGCACACCATCTCCAGCTGGGGAAGCACGTCCCCGCCCACCGCGAAGGTGTACAGCTTTTCCATCGGGGACCAGGCAATGTACCGGAGGGTCGTGAGCGTGCCGAAACTGATCCTGGCCGCGTCCGGCAGCTGCCCGCGGTATTCCTCCAGGCAGATCCCGTGGGCTTCCCAGGAAAACCAGACCCCGTCGCCTTCCTCCGGTGCCTTCCCGCTGACGCTGCAGTTCAGAAGATCCGGCATCATTCCCTGTACACACATCAGCCGCAGCTCGTAGATGCAACGGATCAGCCGGTCATCGATCTGCGGCTTCAGGAGCGCCTTCACCGTCAGGTACAGAAGATTCATGGTCTCCCGTTCGTCCGTTCCCTCGTGTCCGAAATAATCCGCCAGCTCCAGAAAGTAATAGCCGTAGTATACGCCCGGCTGCAGCTGTGCCAGTTCGGAAAACTGGTACAGGATGCTGACCTGATTCAGATTGTAGCTCGTCCGTCCCTCGTACAGGGTAAACGTGCCGAACACAAAGGGGTTGGAGGCAGCCATGAACGGACTGTTCAGACGCCTGGCCCCTTTCGCGAACACCGGGATCTTCCCTCTCTCCTTCGTCAGGAGGACGATCCGCCGGTCATATTCTCCTACGGGTGTCGAAGAGATCACGACTCCCTGTACACTGATCAGATCACTCATCACAAACCAGATCCTTTACAAGATCATTATATCTCTTTTTTATCATATCCAAAGTTCTTGACAAGGAAATCACTGTCCCGCCAGTCCTTCTTGACCTTGACCCAGAGTTTCAGGTTGACCTGGGATTCCAGCATCCTCTCAAGTTCGAACCGGGAGGTGCTGCCGATCTTCTTCAGCATGGAGCCGCCTTTTCCGATAATGATCCCCTTGTGGGAGGGCTTTTCACAGATGATGGTGGCGTCGATGTCGGTCATCTTCCGCCTCCCCGGACGCTCCTCCATCCGGTCGATGGCGACCGCGATCCCGTGCGGGACCTCCTCGTCCAGCGCGTGCAGGGATTTCTCCCGGATGATCTCCGCCGCGATCTGCCGTTTCGGCTGGTCCGTGACGGTGTCCTCATCATAAAACATGGGGCCGTAGGGGAGAAGCTCAAAGATCGTAGGGATGATATCCTCCGTATTCTGCTCCCGGAGAGCCGAGCAGGGGATGATCGCCGCAAAATCGCAGATCTTCCGGTAGGTATCGATGGCCGGAAGGATCTCCTCCCTTTTGACCGTATCGATCTTGTTGATGATCAGCAGGATGGGAACGCCCAGGCCGTTCAGCTCCTCGGCGATCTTTTTTTCACCGGTACCGATAAACGTTCCCGGCTCCACCAGCCACATGATGACGTCCACATCCCGGATCGTCCGCTGTGCCACCTGGACCATGTACTCACCCAGCTTGTTCTTTGCCTTGTGGATCCCGGGCGTATCCAGGAACACGATCTGTCCCCGTTCATCCGTGTAGACCGTCTGGATACGGTTCCTTGTGGTCTGCGGTTTGTTCGAGGTGATCGCGATCTTCTGGCCGATCAGATGGTTCATCAGGGTGGATTTTCCCACGTTCGGCCGCCCGATGATCGCCACGAACCCGGATCTTTTGTTCTGTTCCTGTTGATTATTCATAGCCGCCTCCGGTCGTCAGAGGTCCGATCTCCTTCAGGACGTCCGACGCATTCTGTACCGCCGTCTCGCTTCCCACCACACAGATATGTCCGTCCGAAAGGATGGCCTCCGTGATGGGGGCCAGGGCGCGGATATCCTCCGGCGTCGCAGAGAGGATCTCGTCCCGTTCCTTCTGCAGCATCTCCTCCGTCACCCTGCTGAAATACGCGGTCTTGGAAAAGCTGCCCAGCCCGGATGGCGTCTTGGGCGTATCCTTCGCGCTGATCGCGCCGATGATATATTTGGTCATCTCCCGCTCGTCCGCCTCAAAATTGCGGATGTAATCCGGGATCCCGGCAAAGACGTCCAGCGTTCTCTTGAGATGCGGATCCCTGTAGGACACAAAGAAGGACTGCCCGTCTCTCTTGAAACCGTTCATGCACCCGTAGGCGCCGCCCTTCACGCGGACGTTGGTCCACAGGTAATCATATCCGAGGATCACCTTCAGGATGCTGAGCGCGCCGGTGTAGGTTAGTCCCTTCCTGACAAAATTGCCGGTCTGGGCCACATACTGTACCTGTCCGGGAGTCTTGAAGCCTTCGTTCTTAACAGTTACGCTAAGATCGGAAGCATGCTGCTCAACCGGTTCTGTATAAAGGCCGCTACGAAGGGCAAGGGAAAGCTCCTTCACTTCCTCCAGGATCTCCTTCTCCCCCGTCAGGCTGACGATCAGGTTCTCCGGGCGGAGGATCCTGTGCATCACATGCAGGATCCCCTCGCGGGTCTTCTCTGCCCTCTCGTCAAAATTCTTCTCCAGTTCTTCAATGAACCGGTAAAAGCCGATGCCCGCCATCTCATCCTGGAAGAGAGATTCCTCCGCCCCGTAGGAGGAGGCACGGAGCACCGCGGTCAGATGGCCTGCGCTCATGAGTGATTCCTGCCCTCTTGCCACGGCCCGGGCTACGATCTCATGAAATCGTTTATTGTCGGAGAGATCGGTCCTTTCGATGATCTCCCGGAACATGCGGAACAGGAAGCCGAGTCCGTCATACAGGGCTTTTCCCCGCAGTGAGAACATGACCTGATATCCTCTTTCGGAGGCCGGATCGTCAAAGATCTCCATTCCCGTCAGGATGCCGCCGGAGCCTGCATTGATCTCGTTGGCCAGCTCGCCGTAGGTATGATTTTCGGTATCCATGCTGCCGAGCACGCCCTTGAGAAGCGCCATATAATGGATCTCCTCCCTGGTAAGGTCCGGGGTCCGGAACATCAGGTCCAGATAGGCGATCCCGTTCGTGCAGACATCATGATGCAGAAGCAATGTTCCGTCCAGGTCATATTCCCGGTTGAAAAGCTTCTGGGCTTTCTTTCCGAGATCCTGCCTTGTCAGCATCGGAATGCAGCGGAGTGCCTCCGGCTCCTCCGGAGCTTCCTGGTAGGCCGCAAGGGCGGCGGTCCGTTCGATCTGACGCTGTTTCTCCTCCGCCGTCATCTCTGTAAGCTGTGCCTGCAGCCTGTCGGCAAGCTGCTTATCTCGTTCGACAGCAAGTCCCTTCTGCGGGACCAGGGTCAGGATGCAGCCGTGGGTGTTGGAAAGCAGGCTTTCCCGGATCAGTTTTTCAAGGTAGCCGTCCTTCACGGCCTCCTTCAGCGCCGCGAAGACTTCCAGCTTCTGCACCGCGGCAAACGGCTTTTCCTCACTGTAGATCCAGTCGGACATAAGGTCCAGTCCGTAGATAAGTCCACGCGGGTATGAAGCGAAATCCGCCTCACGGTACCGGAATTCCAGCGAATTGATCCCGGCCTCGACGGCCTTTTTGTCAACGCCCTTGTCGGCGACGTCCGTCAGGACCTCCCGGATGATCCGGCAGAATTCTTCCTTCTGGTCCTTCCTGGCGTCCTTGGCGATCACGGTAAAGTAGGGCTGTAAGATCCCGTCCTCAAAGCTTCCGTAGATGTCCTTGCCGATCTGGTGGTCCAGAAGAGCCTTTTCAAGCGGTGCGCCGGAGACGCTGAGCAGCGCGTAGTCCAGCACCTCGAAGGCCAGGCTCCGCACCGGGTCCATCCCGTCCCCGCCGGTGGTCATACACCAGGCCAGATAGGTATTCTCCTCCTCGCTCTCGTTCTCCGCGACCGGATACGGGATCTCCTTCTCTACGACCTGCGTAAAGGGCGCCTGGTGCGGGATCTTTGAATCCACATCCAGGCTGTCGAAATGCGACAGGTATTCCCTGTCGATGAAGGCGAGCTTTTCCTCCATGTCCATGTTCCCGTACAGGTAGATGAAGCTGTTGGAGGGATGGTAATAGGTCCGGTGGAAATCGAGAAACTGCTCGTACGTAAGCTCCGGGATCACCTCGGGATCGCCTCCGGATTCAAGGCCGTAGCAGGTGTCCGGGAAAAGCGTGTTCATAATGTTCCGCTCCAACACCTCGTCCGGAGAAGAAAAGGCGCCCTTCATCTCATTGTAGACGACGCCGCTGATGGTGAGCGGTCCTTCCGGATCCTCCAGATGGAGATCATGGCCTTCCTGCCGGAATATCTCCTCCCGCTTGTAGATGTTCGGGTAAAAGACCGCGTCCAGATAGACGTGCATCAGATTCTGGAAATCCTGGTCATTGCAGCTGGCGACCGGGTAGCAGGTCTTGTCCGGGTAGGTCATCGCGTTCAGGAATGTGTTCATGGAGCCCTTTACCAGTTCCACAAAGGGGTCCTTGAGCGGAAAATTCCTGGATCCGCACAGGACGCTGTGCTCCAGGATATGCGCCACGCCCGTACTGTCGGAGGGCGGTGTCCGGAACGCGATGCTGAATACCTTGTTCTCGTCGTCATTGGCAATCAGCATCACACGGGCGCCGCTCTTCTTGTGCCGCAGGATCGTTCCCTGCGAATGAATGTCCGGGAGGCTTTCCTCCCGGACGATCTCGTATACCTGTAAGATTGTATTCTTCACTGGTTCCTCCTCTTATTTGCGTCTTTCCGTCGGAAGGCCGCCCTCCCCGGGGAAGTATTCTTCGAAGACCTCCGCCGCGGCCCGGGTCACCACCGCGAGCTCTTCCTCCATCTTGAGCTGCTTCGGAAGCTCCACGGCGGTCTCAAAGATGTCGTTCTTGAGCTTCAGCCGGGAATTCTCCTCCTTGATATGGATCAGGCCGGCAAAGGCGGTATTGTATGAGCGGTCCGTCTTGCACAGATGCATATAGGTCCGGATCATGTGGCAGATCTCCCTGTAGATAAGCTCCTTCTGCACCTCCGACCCGTTTAAGAATTCCGGGATCCTGAGCCTTTCCATTTCCCGGCGGATCCCCCTGGCCGCACGGCCTGCGCCGAAAAGCTTGCCGGCATTGTTCTTGTTAAACTCCATGTTCATCCACAGGCCGAGAAAGCCGTCGGCCCTGGAGCCCGGCTCCGCATTGGACGCCTTGCTGTACCGGATATCCCACAGCTCCTTCCGGATGGCGTTTCCTTCCGGATCTTCATTTTCAGCGATGGACTTCTCGAGCAGTTCCAAGCGCTTCATGGGTTTCGTTTCACGATAGTATTCCGCGATCGTCGGTGTATCCATGTAGTCCCCCTGTATTCTGAATGTCTTATATACAATGATACCGGTACGGCTTAAAAAACCGTACCGGTATCATCATAACACAGTTTTATGCAAAATGGTAGTTATTTCATCGCCGCGACCCGGTCAAATTCATCCGTGATCTCCTTGGACGGTGCCTTGGTCGCGAGGCTTACGATCACGATCACCACGATGCTGAGCAGGAAGCCCACAGCCAGGGAATAAAGGCCCGTAGCCGCCCCCGGTGTCTGGCCGCCGACCAGCGGGATATAGTCCCATACGATGACGGTAAGGCCGCCGGAAACGATGCCCGCGATGGCGCCCGGCAGATTCGTTCTTCTCCAGAACAGCGACATGACGACTGTCGGTCCGAAGGAAGCGCCGAGGCCTGCCCAGGCATTCGAGACCAGTCCCATGATGCTGCTGTCCGGATCCCAGGCGATCAGAAGTGCAAGCACGGCCACCGCCACGATGGTGATCCGTGTGACCTGCACGATCTTCTTGTTGTCGGCTTTCTTGTTGACGTAGTTGTGGTACAGGTCTTCCGCGACCGCGGAGGCTGTGACCAGCAGCTGGGAATCCGCCGTGGACATGATCGCCGCCAGGATCCCGCACAGGAAGATGCCGCCGATGAACGGCAGTGCCAGCTCCGAGGTGAAGAGCTTCCGGATCATTTCGATAAAGACACTCTCCGAAGAAGCCGCGCCTTCCTCCCCGAGGATCACGGGAAGAAGGAATGCCCGTCCGACCACGCCGATGAATACGGCGGCGCCGAGGGAAAGGATATCCCAGATAATGGCAATGTATTTGGATTTTTTCAGTTCTCTCTCATCCCTGACCGCCATGAAGCGGACCAGGATGTGCGGCATGCCGCAGTATCCGAAGCCCCACGCCAGCTGCGAGAAGATCTCCACGAAGGTGTAAGGTCTTTCGCCGTTCATGAGAGGATTCAGGAACGAAGCCGCCCCGCCTGCCACCTTGGCCTCGCCAAGCAGATCGCTCAGGTTGCCCGGAAGCATGAAATAGGCCACGATCGGAACGATCAGCAGTCCGATCAGCATCAGCGTTCCCTGGATGAAGTCCGTCACGCTGACCGCCATAAAGCCGCCCAGCAGCGTGTAGACCAGAATGACCAGTCCGCCCACCAGAAGGGCCATGTGATAGTCAAGCCCGAAAACGGTGTTGAAAAGCTTGCCGCCGGCCGCCAGTGCCGAAGCCGTATAGACCAGGAAAAAGATCACGATCATGATGGCGGAGACCAGCAGCAGGATCTTTTTCTTGTCCCTGTGCCTGTTGCAGAGGAACGCGGGAAGCGTCAGCGAATCGTTTGCTTCGATGGTGTATCTGCGGAGCCGTCCGGACACCAGGATCCAGTTCAGGACTGTACCGATGAACAGACCGACCGCGATCCAGACCTGCCCGGTACCCATGGCGTAGATCGCGCCCGGGAGTCCCATCAGCAGCCAGCCGCTCATGTCGGAGGCCTGCGCCGAAAGGGCAGCCACCCACGCGTTCAGCCCACGGCCGCCGAGGAAATAATCCGCGGAGCTTTTGGTGGAATGACGATAGAATACACCTACGCCGATCATGATCAGCAGATATACGGCGAAGGCAGCCAGAATGATCACATTGCTAATACTCAAAACTCTTTCCTCCTATGTTACTGTGATTATTTAAGACTTTACCACATCAACGTAGGAATTTCAACTTATTTTTTCAGATAGACGTTCCGGACATAGCGAAGCATCTTTTCTTCACCGTGGTCGCTCAGGATCCGGAGCAGCGCTTCCAGGTCCCGGCTTGTCTCCGGATGGATGAACCACAGCTTTTCTTTTCCTTTCAGAAAATACATAAGCGGTGCCTGGTCCGTGTAGGCGTCCCCCATATAGGTCCGGCTCGCGCTGATCCTGTCCATCACCATCTCGGCCACGTATTTTCTCGGCATTTTCGCGCCGTTGATGATATGCTCGTCATTCAGCGCGTAGTCGACCCAGTACTCGAAATGATGCTTGTTGCGTCCCTTGTGATGAAGCCAGGCCCGTGAGACGCCGGTCGCCTCCCGCTCGGCGTTGTTGGGGCTGCGGTCTCCCTGGTAATACCGGCAGCCGACCAGGAATTCCGAAGGAGAATACTTGGACAGATCATGCAGAAGTCCCTGCCGGTACAGTCCTACCCGGAAGCAGTAGTTCATCACCATCAGCTTATGCTTTGTGATCGTCTGAAAGTGATTCCACGCCTTCATCATGCATCTCCTTTCCGGTCAGGATCACGATCGACCGGGGCCCGACCCCGATCTGTTTCCGAACGGCGCCGCCGTCTGTACCTGTCCGGGCATAAAAGCCCTCCGCTGTATCGGCCGCCTTCGTCCACACATAGGGCTCCGGAAGGTCAGGCAGCGCAAAGGAACGCTCCTCCCAGTGGAAATTGTAGGCGATATAGATGTAATCACTCTTTTTTTCGCCTTCGTCAGCTTCCCGGGCAGATGTTTTTCTACCGTAGGCCGCATTGTACATGATCCCGAACATCCGGCTCGTGTTTTCATAATTCACATACCAGGCCCTCTCCCCGTGCAGGGAGACATCCGGAAATCCCAGGGCCCGGCTGTCGGTCCCGGTAAGACCGGAAGGCATATGAAGGATCGGATACTCCTTGCGGAAACGGATGGCGTCCTTCACGAAATCAAAAAGCGCCTGGTTCTTCTTGATGCTCTTCCAGTCCAGCCATCCGACCGGACTGTCCTGGCACCACGCATTGTTGTTTCCGTTCTGGGAATTGCCGAACTCATCCCCCGCGTACAGCATGGGGACTCCCTGGCTCAGCATCAGCAGCAGGATGGCGTTCCGCATCTGTTTCTCCCGCATACGGCGGACAGCCGCCTTGCGGGTCGGTCCCTCCACGCCGCAGTTCCAGGAATAGTTGTAGCTGCTTCCGTCCTGGTTGTCCTGCCCGTTCTCCTCGTTGTGCCTGTAATTATAGCTTACCATGTCGGACAGCGTGAATCCGTCCTGGCTGGCTATGTAATTGACGACCGCATGATCCGGATAGTTGCAGCGGATATGACGGATCGCGCTTTCGACCATGTCCTCGTCGCTCTTCAGGAAGCGGCGCATATCCTGCTGGAAAGACCCCGTATATTCCGCCGCCGTGCGCCCCTCCGGCCGGTTTTTCGCGTAGGCGCCCGAAAAATCCCCGCCGTCTACGAGGAGGCGGGTTCCGCTCAGGATCCCGTCGTGCAGGACCGTATTCCGGGGAAGGCCATCCCCCCGCGCGTGGAAACCGTCCACATGATAGTAGAGTTTCCAGAACTGCAGGGCCCGGACCGCCTTGAAGGTACAGACATCCGCCGGGAAATAAAACTCCATGATGCAAAGGATCCCGGCTTTATGCAGGGCCTTGACAAGGTCCTTGAACTCCCGCTCCGGATCCTTTGTGCTCGCATAAGCCCGCTTCGGTGCAAAATAGTACGCGTCAGTATATCCCCAGTAGTTGACCCGGCTCTGGTCTTTCCGGTGCGAGACCATTCCGGACGTGCTCACCTTCTCCTGCACCTCCAGGAATTCATAAGCCGGCATCAGTTCCACCGCGTTGATCCCCAGCGCCTGCAGGTACGGGATCATCTCCATGAGACCGGCGAAGGTGCCCTTCCGGGAGCTGCGCCCGGGAGCCGTCTTCGAAAAGCCTCGTACATGGAGCTTGTACAGGATCATGTCCTCGTAGGGGACCTCCGGGGAACGGTCGTCCTCCCAGTCATAGGCACTTCCCAGGAGACCGCACCGGATCTGGTGCTTGTCCTCCGGGAAAGGCATACCGAATCTTTCCCTTCCGGATATCTCGGCTGCCATGGGATCCTGCCTGATCTCTCCGTTGATCCGGTAGTTGTATTCATAAACCCCGGCGCTGATCCCCTTCACAAGGACCGCCCGGATCCGGCCCGAACGGAACCTTTCCGTGAGGGGGATCTCCATATATGGCTCCTTCGCGTGCTTTTTATATAGTACCAGTGATACATCCGAATCCTCCGGTACGTCGATCGTAAAATGAAAACCGCCGTTCAGAGGATAAACCCCCTGAAATAATGCAAAACCGGGCTCAGCCTGGATCCGGTCTTTCTGATTCTTCATCTGACAGTCCTCCTTGTTCCAATGCTTCTATCTGATGCCGGAAGGGTTTCCTCTCCGCCCCTGCTCATGGCTGCAGGTCGATGGTAAGCTCCACCGGACAATGGTCCGATCCCATGATCTCCGTATGGATCGCCGCTCCGGAGAGTCTTTCCCGCAGTGATGGGGAAACAACGAAATAATCGATGCGCCAGCCGGCGTTCTTCTCCCTGGCGTGAAAGCGGTACGACCACCAGGAATAGGCCCCGGTCTGCTCCGGGTAAAAGTACCGGTAGGTATCGATAAATCCGGTCTCCAGCACATGGCTGAAACAGTTTCTCTCCTGATCCGTGAATCCGGCATTCATGTGGTTGGTCCCCGGATTCTTGAGGTCGATCTCCTGATGCGCCACATTCAGGTCGCCGCAGAAGATCACCGGCTTCTTCTCCTGGAGGGAAAGCAGGTACGCCAGAAAATCGCGTTCCCATTCCATCCGGTAATCCAGCCGTTTGAGTCCTTCCTGGGAATTGGGCGTATAGACGGTCACAAGATAAAATGTCCCGAATTCCGCCGTGATCACCCGGCCTTCCTTGTCATGCTCCTCGATCCCGATCCCGCAGGACACGGACAGAGGCTCCTCCCTGCAGAAAAGAGCCGTCCCGGAATATCCTTTTCGGTTGGCGTAATTCCAGTACTGGTGATAGCCGGGCAGGGAAAGCTCCACCTGTCCCTTCTGGCATTTGGTCTCCTGCAGGCAGAAGATATCCGCATCCAGCATCCGGAAGCTCTCTTCAAAACCCTTGGTAAGACATGCTCGTATTCCGTTTACATTCCAGGATATCAGTTTCATGGGCAGCTCCTTTTACCATCATTGTCATTTCCTGTATATGTCAATTTCAAGTATAACATACTTTGGGCGGACTTGCACTATCCAAAAACCGGTGTTATACTAATCTGAAATATACAAAAGAGAGGTTCTTTTTATGAGTGACGAGAACAAAGGCTTTTTTAGCTGCGACCCGAATGAATGTGCATCCTGCAGCGCCGGATGCCCCTCTGCCGGCGGCAAGTCCGAGATCCCGCCGACGATCACACTGACACTGGATGATGATACGGAAGTTCACTGCGCGGTCCTGACCGTGTTCCCCATCGAGGACAAGGAATACATCGCGCT
Organism: Blautia sp.; assembly: GCA_017463155.1. Classification (GTDB taxonomy): domain Bacteria; phylum Bacillota; class Clostridia; order Lachnospirales; family Lachnospiraceae; genus Blautia_A. The sequence continues at coordinate 62,341 of JAFTPT010000042.1, read as the reverse complement.
GCTGCCGATGGACGAAAACGGCCAGGGGACCCGGAATGAAGTTTACCTGTACGGTTTTCAGCAGATCGACGGAAATCCCATGCTCAGCAACATCGAGGACAGCGATGAATACGACCGCGCCGTCGACGCCTTCAACCAGATCCTCGAAAACGCGCAGATGGTCGCCTCCGCAGACCCGGATGACAGCGTAGAACAGTGATCTGACAGAAAAAGACAGGGGACGGTTCTGTGTCTTGTTAGCTAAAGCGAACAAGACACAGAACCGTCCCCTGTCTTTTTCTTATGACCTTGTCGTACTTCCGAAGCCGCCGTTCCGCACATTCGTAACGTCGTCGTCGAAGGTGATCCCGTATTCCAGGAAGATCCCCTGGATGAAGCCGGTACCGGCCGGGATATGTACGGTCTTTCCCTCGTTGGAATCATTGGTCAGCTTGGCAAAGATATGCCCCTCATTGTCCGAGTAAAAATAATCACTGTCAATGATTCCCACGGTATTGTTGAGCTGCAGGCGGTATTTAAACCCGAGCCCGCTCCTCGGATAGCAGGTGAGGACCCATTCCGGCTCCATTTCCACACGGATGCCCGTGGGAATACGGATCGTCTCTCCCGGGGCGAGCTCAATCGCCACGGGCGCAAAAAAATCATATCCCGCGCTCCGGCTCGTCGCGCGCTCGGGAAGGCGGATGCCGTCATAGATGGCACGGATGTCTTCCCCGGAGCCCGGGAAAGCGTCACTCCAGTCGTTTCGGAACCTTTCAAAGCTCACCTTGTGGAACCTGGCTACTCTTCTCATGCTTCTTCCTCATGAAGAACGATCTGTCCGCTGCTTCTGGTCTTCGGAACATCGATCACCCGCTGGTTGGACGAACCCTTCCAGTGCAGTTTCAGTTCTTTTTTCGCGATCTCGAATTCCCCGTCCACGCAGACGTCCAGATATGCTGCGATCTCCTTGTCCCGGATCTCCTCCCAGAGGTATCCGGTATACAGCCAGATGGTCTTGTCCGGATACGTTCCGCGGATCTTCCGGGCAAGCCTCGTGACTTCCCCGATGTTGGCCGGATGAAGAGGATCTCCTCCCGAGAACGTAATCCCGGAAACATAATCCTTCTCAAGCTCGTCCATGATCTCCTTCTCTTCGGCCTCCCCGAAGGGAAGGCCTCCGTCGGGATCCCAGGTGACCGGATTCTGACAGCCCGGACAGCCGTGGGAACAGCCTGCCACCCACAGCACCACCCGGAGTCCGTCGCCGTTCAGCATATCGTCCTTGGTAATATTATGATACTTCATCGATATATCCTCAACGGGCCGGATTCCGGATGGAATGATGTTCTCATTTGTCCTTCGGCACGTCCTTGATGCTGAAGCTCATGCGGCCCATCTTGTCCTTGCCCAGGCAGATGACCTTGACCTTGTCGCCAAGGGTCAGGACATCCTCGACACGGTTGATCCTCTCCTTGCAGATCTTGGAGATGTGGACCATGCCCTCCTTGCCGGGTGCGAATTCCACAAAGGCGCCGAATTCCTTGATGCTCACGACCTTGCCGGTAAAGATCTGGCCGGCCTCAAAATCGGTGGCGATGATCTCGACCATCTTCTTGGCCTCTTCCATGGCCTTGGCTTCCACGCCGCAGATGGACACGGCTCCGTCGTCGGTGATGTCGATCTTGACGCCGGTGCGCTCGATGATGGTGTTGATGGTCTTGCCTCTCTGGCCGACCACGTCACCGATCTTCTGCGGATCGATCTGCACCTGGATGATCTTCGGTGCGTACTTGCCGACCTCGGGTCTCGGCGCGGCGATGCATTTCTCCATGACCTCGGTCAGGATGTACTCTCTGGCTTCCTTGGTACGGCGGATCGCCTCTTCCACGATCGGCCTGGTCAGTCCGTGGATCTTGATATCCATCTGGATCGCGGTGATGCCGTCATGGGTTCCGGCCACCTTGAAGTCCATATCGCCGAAGAAGTCCTCCAGGCCCTGGATATCCGTAAGCACGATATAGTCGTCATCGGTCTCACCGGTCACAAGGCCGCAGGAAATACCGGCCACCGGCTTTTTGATCGGCACGCCCGCCGCCATCAGGGACATGGTGGATGCGCAGATACTGGCCTGTGAAGTGGAACCGTTGGATTCAAATGTCTCGGACACGGTACGGATCGCGTACGGGAACTCCTCCTCGGTGGGAAGCACCGGGACAAGGGCTCTCTCCGCCAGCGCGCCATGGCCGATCTCACGACGTCCCGGTCCTCTGGAGGGCTTGGTCTCACCCACGGAATAGGACGGGAAGTTATAATGATGCATATATCTCTTGGAGGTCTCGAATTCGTCAAGGCCGTCCAGTCTCTGGGCATCCGAAAGCGGAGCCAGTGTGGTCATGGTGCAGATCTGTGTCTGTCCTCTGGTGAACATGGCGGAACCATGGACACGCGGAATGATATCGACCTCGGCGGCAAGGGGACGGATCTCCTTGATCTCGCGGCCGTCCGGACGCTTGTGATCCTTCAGGATCATCTTGCGCACGGTCTTTTTCTGGTACTGGTAGACAGCCTCGCCCAGGACGGAAAGCCACTCTTCCTTGTCGGCAAAGGCTTCTTTCAGCTTGTCGGTCACTTCGCGGATGTTGGCCTCGCGGACCTGCTTCTCATCGGTAAAGACGGCCTTTTCCATCTCTTCCGGAGGCACGATCTCCTTGATGGCCTCAAACAGTTCCTCCGGAACCGCGCAGGACTCGTAGGTGTGCTTCGGCTTGCCGCACTCTGCCACGATCTGATCGATGAACTTGATGATCTCCAGGTTCACTTCGTGCGCCTTGTAGATGGCTTCGATCATCTTATCCTCGGGAACTTCCTTTGCGCCCGCCTCGATCATGATGACCTTTTCCCGGGTGGAAGCCACCGTCAGGGCCAGGTCGGATACATCCTTCTGGGCCAGTGTCGGATTGATGATGAATTCGCCGTCGATCAGGCCGACCTGCGTCGTCGCGCAGGGACCGTCGAAGGGAATGTCGGAAATGGTGGTCGCGATCGCGGAGCCGAGCATGGCCGGGATCTCCGGGTTGCAGTCCGGATCCACGGACAGGACCGTGTTCACCAGCGTCACGTCATTGCGGTAATCCTTCGGAAACAGCGGGCGCATGGGCCGGTCGATCACGCGGCTGGTCAGCACTGCATGCTCGCTCGCTTTGCCTTCACGCTTGTTGAAGCCGCCCGGGATCTTGCCCACGGCGTACATCTTTTCTTCGTAATCCACACTCAGCGGGAAGAAATCGATCCCTTCTCTCGGCTCCTTGGAAGCCGTTGCCGTCGAAAGCACGGTGGTCTCGCCATAGTGCATCAGGGCGGCGCCATTCGCCTGCTTGGCCACGCGGTCGATATCGACGGTCAGCGTTCTGCCGGCAAGCTCCATGGAAAAACTTTTGTACATATTCCGTTCTCCTTTTCTCTTTTCCAATGCAACGAAAAACGAGGGCGGATGATATCCGCCCTTTCCGCATACCAATTATTTTCTTAATCCTAATTTTTCGATCAGTGCACGGTATCTTTCAATGTCGGTCTTCTTGAGGTAAGCCAGAAGTCCACGTCTCTGACCGACCATCTTCAGAAGGCCTCTTCTGGAATGATGATCCTTGTGGTGTGTCTTGAGATGCTCGGTAAGCTCACGGATCCTCTCGGTGAGAACGGCGATCTGTACCTCGGGTGAACCGGTGTCGCCTTCGCTTCTTGCATACTCCTGCATGATTGCTGTCTTCTTTTCTTTTGAAATCATCGGTGATTTCCTCCTTTAATAGAATATGATATTTTAAACCGCCGCATATTAAGAGAAGGTCGGAGTTGTCCATTCTCTGAATAAGGGCTGAGATTAACCTTTCCTAGTGTAGCATAAAGAAACGCTTCTGTAAACTGTCTATTCTGCACAAATCGACAGGTCACCGCAGGTATTTTCTGCCCTGACTCGCGTCCTCAAGGAGCTGCCGTTTCAGATCGGCCAGGGAAGCGAACCTCTGCTCCCTGCGCAGATAGTGCAGGAACTCCACCCGGCAGTCCTGTTCATAGAGATCCTCATCGCAGTCGTAGAGATAGGTCTCCACGCCCAGAAAGCTCCCGTCCACCGTCGGCTTGCAGCCTACGTTGGTGACCCCTCCGAGGATCCGGTCCCCGAACCGGGACCTGGTCACATAGACGCCGCTCGGCGGCATGCGTTTTTCGGGCGGGGGCACCAGATTGGTCGTCGGAAGCAGAAGCTTATGTCCGATCCCGGCTCCGTGGACCACCTTGCCCTCCACAAAGAACGGTGTACCGAGGAGCTCCCGGACCCGCTCCATGTTGCCGATCTCCAGTTCCTCCCGCACCGTCGTGCTGCTGACCTTGCGCTCCCCGTCCATCTCACGGGGAACCACGGCCACACGGAACCCCAGCTGTTCTCCCAGGCGGAGCAAAAGCTCCGCGTTTCCCTTCCGTTGATGTCCGAACCGGAAGTCCTCTCCCACGACGACCGTGGAAGCGTGCAGGCGATCAAGCAGGATGTCCTGCACGAACACCTCCGCCTCCATCCGGCGGATCTGCTCGTTCAAGGGGCATTCCAGCAGATAGTCGATCCCCATCTCTTCCAGGAGATGTATCCTCTCGTTCCTTGAGAGCAGGGTACTGCCCTGCATGTCAAAAGCGAACAGCACCGCCAGGGCACCTTCGTCTTTTTTTTGGATGACCTGTTCCACCAGCTTCTTGTGCCCCCGGTGCAGGCCGTCAAATTTTCCTAATGTTACCGCACTGTCGGAAAGACAGGGAAACTCCCCGTCTGTTCTCAGATATTCCATGTATGTTCTCAGCTCTGTCCCTGTTGCTGCCGCAGATCATTGTGCGGCATGGTCTCAATCGTTCTTAAATATCCTGACCGGAAAATACTGCTCCCGGCTCTCCTTCCACTGATAGAGCCCGATCCATCTGCCGGTGCTGTCGTACATCCGCACCGGTTCCTTAAGGGGCTCTCTGTTTTCCATTAGCTCTGCCGTGACCGGATTACCGTTGTCCAGCAGACGATCCGCCTCCCTGCGGGCTCTGACGGCCGGGTGGCCGGACAGGACCTGTTCTGTCGTGAGGATCAGCTCCTCTGCCCTTCCTTCCGCCGCCGCCTGCTCCACCTGGGAGAGCGTATAGCTTTTGTCGAGTGTGAAATCGCCGGATCTGGTCCGGACCAGGGATTCAATACAGGCTCCGCAGCCGAGCCTCTGCCCGATGTCATGGCAAAGCGTCCGGATATAGGTCCCTTTGCTGCACAGTATGTCCATGTAGACCAGTGGAAGTTCCACTTTTTCGACTGTGATCTCGAAAAACTCGACCGGCCGCGGCTCCCGTTCCACAACGACGCCCTGCCTGGCCAGGTCGTAAAGCCTGGTCCCGTTCTGCTTGATGGCGGAATACATGGGCGGGATCTGCATCTGCGGACCCAGGAAGGCCGCGCAGGCTTCCCGGACCTGCTCTTCCGTCACAGACACGTCTCGCCGCTCCTCCACATTTCCCGTGATGTCCTGGGTATCGGTGATCATCCCGAGGTGCATGACCGCACGGTAGCCTTTTTGTTTTTCGGGGAGAAGCGGGATCAGCCCCGTCCCCTTCCCGATCGCTGCGGGAAGTACGCCCTCGGCCATGGGATCCAGCGTCCCCGTGTGGCCGATCTTCCGGACATGCAGAAGCCGCCGGAGCACAGCCACCACATCATGCGAGGTGTACCCTTTTTCCTTGTTGACAACGAGGATCCCGTCCATCATGTTCCGGGCTCCTCCATAAGCTGTTTCTCGACCTGCTCCATCACATTGTTGATGACGTCGTACACCGAGCCCTGCATGTCGCAGCCGGCCGCCCGTACGTGTCCGCCTCCGCCGAAATAAGAAGCGACGCGGCTCACATCCACCCTGCGGTTGGAACGCAGCGAGACCTTGAACGTCTGCGTACTGGTCTCATAGAGGAACATGGCCACCTCGATCCCGGCCGTCAGCCGGAGCTGGCTCACGACCCCCTCCAGATCCATGCCGGTCACGCCGTAAAAATCCATATCCCTTCTGCGAAGGAAACCGATGATACATTTACCGTCCATCAGCATGATGCTCTCCGCGAGCACACGTCCCATGACCTGGTTCTGCAGGTAGGTCTTCTGGTAGAAGGATTCCTCGATGATCCGGCTGAAATCAAAGCCGTATCTCATCAGCTCCCCCGCGATACGCATGGTATCCGGGGATGTGGAGGAATACTGGAAAACGCCGGTATCGTGCACCATTCCGGTGTAAAGGGCCGTCGCGACCGCTTTGTCGATCCTTTGCGGATCCATCAGGCCGTAAAGGACCTCGCAGGCGGAGCTCACAGCTCCTTCCACATGGTTGACGCCGGCAAAGCCGTTGTTGCTCACGTGATGGTCGATACAGGCCGTCCGAAGGGCCCTGTCAAAGCAGGGGCCTGCGACCGCCAGTCTGTCCCTGGAGCTGACGTCACATGTGATGAACAGGTCATAGACCTTGTCCGGATCCGGTTCCGTCCTGACCTCATCCATCCCTTCAATATAGGAGAAGATGGCACGCGGCTCCTCCAGATACACGTCCGCATCGATCTGCGGACAGTTCTTCCGCAGATACAGATACAAAGCCATGCAGGAACCGATACAGTCCCCGTCAGGTCTGACATGGCCGCCGATCCCGACGGTCCGTACTTCCTTCAGGATCTCCTCAATCTGCTTCATCCGTTTCATCCTCTCTGTGAGCGTCGGCGTCCTTTCTGGCCACGTCGTCGATCAGCTTTGACATGGCCACGCCGTACTCGATGGACTGATCCAGCAGGAACCGGATCTCCGGGGTGTTCCGAAGATTCAGGCTGCCTGCCAGCTGCCGCCTTATGAATCCTTCCGCGCTTTTCAGTCCCTTGATCGTATTCTCCTTCTCTTCGTCCGACCCGAGGACACTGATGTATGCCTTGCAGGTCTTGAGATCAGGCGCCACCTCCGCGGAGATGACGGAGACCATCGGATGGATACGGGGATCCTTGATCTCGTTCCGGATGATCCGGCTCAGTTCCTTCTGGACCTCCCCGTTGATCCTCGTATTCTTGATACTGTTTTTTCTCATAGTCTGCCTTTCTTAGCGCGGTACTTCAACCATGATGTAGGCTTCGACCTTGTCCTCTTCCTTGAGGTCGTTGAAGCCATCGAATACCAGACCGCACTCATACCCGGCCTTGACTTCCTTGACATCGTCCTTGAAGCGCTTCAGGGAAGCCAGCTCGCCTTCGTAGACCTGCTCGTCCTCCCGGGTGATACGCACCTTGCAGTTCCGCTGGAATACACCGTCCAGGATATAGCTGCCGGCGATCGTTCCGACGCCGGAGGCCTTGAACAGCTGACGCACCTCGGCGTGGCCGATGACCTTCTCCTCGAAGATCGGATCCAGCATGCCCTTCATGGCCGCTTCCACATCCTCGATGGCCTGGTAGATGACCTTGTACAGGCGCATGTCCACGTTCTCCTGCTCCGCCAGCTGCTTGGCCGTCGCGTCAGGCCGCACGTTGAAGCCGATGATGATGGCGTTCGACGTGGAAGCAAGGCTTACGTCGGACTCGTTGATGGCGCCGACGCCGCCATGGATCACCTTGACGACGACCTCCTCGTTGGAAAGCTTTACGAGGCTCTGCCTGACCGCCTCCACGGAGCCCTGCACGTCCGCCTTTACGACGATCGGAAGCTCCTTCAGATCGCTCGCCTGGATCTGGTCGAACAGGTTGTCCAGGGACAGCTTGCCCTTGGTCTCCTCGAGCAGACGGTTCTTGTTCTCGGACACGAAAGCGCCCGCAAAATTCTTGGCTTCCTTGTCGCTGTCGAAGGACATGAGTACTTCGCCGGCGTTCGGTACATCACCGAGGCCCAGGATCTCGACCGGCATGGACGGGCCGGCCTCTTTGACCCGGCGTCCCTTGTCGTCCATCATCGCACGGACCTTGCCGCTGCACGCGCCCGCCGCGATGAAATCGCCGATGTGAAGGGTTCCCTTCTGCACAAGGATGGTCGCCACCGGACCCTTGCCCTTGTCAAGACGGGCCTCGATCACAAGTCCTCTGGCCGCACGCTTCGGATTGGCCTTCAGCTCGGCCACCTCCGCCGTCAGGAGGATCATCTCGAGAAGTGTATCGATCCCTTCGCCCGTATGCGCGGAGACCGGCACGAAGATCGTGCTGCCGCCCCAGTCCTCCGGGATCAGCTCATACTCGGACATCTCCTGCTTGACGCGGTCGATGTTCGCGCTGGGCTTATCGATCTTGTTGATCGCTACGATGATCTCGACGCCTGCCGCCTTGGCATGGCTGATCGCCTCCACGGTCTGCGGCATGACGCCGTCGTCCGCGGCCACCACCAGCACGGCGATATCCGTCGCGTTGGCGCCGCGCATACGCATGGCGGTAAAGGCTTCATGGCCGGGCGTATCGAGGAAGGTGATGTCCTGGCCGTTGATCTGCACCATGTAGGCACCGATATGCTGTGTGATACCGCCGGCTTCGCCGCGGGTCACATTGGTTTTCCTGATCGCATCCAGAAGAGAGGTCTTGCCGTGGTCGACATGGCCCATGACGCAGACGACCGGCGGACGCGGGATCATGAGGGATTCATCCTCCTCATCCTCTTTCAGAAGTTCCTCGATCACGTCGACCTTCTCTTCTTTTTCCGCCACGATGTCAAATTCCATCGCGATCTCTTCGGCCTTGTCAAAGTCGATCTCCTGGTTCACAGTGACCATGATCCCCTGCATGAACAGCTTCTTGACGATGACGGAGGGCTGCATCTTCATGGCGTCAGCCAGCTCCCTGATCGTCAGCTTCTCGGGAATGGTGATCTCCTTGATCTCCGGCTTCTTCTCTTCCTTAGGCGCGGTATGCGGCTTCTGCAGAGCCTTGGGAAGACGCTGTCCCTGCTTATTGCCGCCCTGGTTCGGCCTTCTCTGGCCGGTCGTACCGGTCTTGTCGAATTCTTTCTTTTTGTTTTTGCTGTCGCGGTCGCGCCTTGCATCCTTGCCGTTCTTGCCGAAATCGGAGGAAAAGCCTGCATCAGCGCCACCGGGCTTCCGGGTCCCCGGACGCTGTCCGGCCGGACGGTTCTGAGTGCCAAAGCGGTTGTCGCTCCGGGCGCCGTCCGTGCGTCCCGCAAAGCCGCCGGTCCTGCCCGGTGCTCCGCCGGTACGTGGCCTGCCGTCGCCGGATCTCACGGGACGGTTTCCGTCTCCGCTCCTCGCCGGACGGTTCTGGCCGTCACCCGATCTGACAGGACGGTTCTGCCCGTCGCCGCTTCGCGGTGCACGGCCCTGGGGACCGCCCTGACGGTATCCGTCTCTGCGCTCCTGCTCTCTTCTCTCCGGACGGCCGGCCGGCTTGTTTTCTGTGCGTACGGGCCTGCCCGTCTGTCCCTCGGACTTCGGGGCCGCCTGCCTAACCGGTTTCTCCTGCGCCGGAGCCGCCGCCTTGACCGGGGGCTTTTCTTCCTTTGCCGGAGCCGGGGCCGGGGCTGCGGCCTTGACAGTCTCCTTCTTCGGTTCTTCGGCCTTGACGGGAGCTTTTTTCTCCTCCGCAGCCGGAGCCTCAGCCGGCTTTACTGCCGGTTCCGGAGCCGGGACTGCTGCCGGTTTTTTGACCACTGCCTCCTGCTCAGGCGCAGGCACAGGTTTCTTGACCGGTGCTGCCGCCTGAGGAGCCGGTCTCTTTACCGGGGTCCCTTCCACAGCGGAAGCGGACGCCGGACGGGCGGGCTGGGTTCCTGCCGGACGGACCGGTCTTCCGGTCCCGGCGGGCCGCACGGGTCTTGTGCCGTCCGCAGGTCTCGGACCGCGCGCCTGTCCCGGAGCTCCGGGCCTTGCCGGTCTCTTCTCGCCTGCCGGGCGTCTTCTCTTACCGGCATCGCTGGCGTTCTGGGCATGGTACACGCGGATGATATTTTTCTTTTTCTTAGGTGCTTCCTCTGTCTTCTCTTCCGGATTCACATTTACTTTCTTTTCTTCGGTTTTTGGAGTCTCCAATTCGCTTTTAGCCCCTTTCCCTATCAAATTCTTTTATCATTGCCTGTGCCAGATTGCTGTCAAGTACGGCCATACAGACCCGGAGTTCCTTTCCGATCGAATGTCCAAGTCTTTCTTTGTCAGCCATGACAAGGACAGGCACCTGATAGTACTCGCACATATTCTGGAATTGTTTCCTGGTGTTCGCCGACGCGTCCTCCGCGACGACCACCAGATATGCTTTGCCGCTCTTCACGGCTTTTTCCACGGAGAACGCTCCGCTTGAGATTTTTCCGGCCCGGGCTGCCAGTCCGGCAAGCCCCAGTACCTTATTCCGTTCCCTCAATCCGGTCAAACGCCTCCTTAAGCTTTTCATATACTGCCGTCGGGACCGGAGCCTTGAAGGAGCGTTCCAGTCCGTGGTTCCGGACTGCCTTCTCGAGGCATTCCCGGGACCGGCACACATAAGCGCCTCTTCCGTTCTGCTTTCCGGTCGGGTCGAGCAGGATGCTTCCTTCCGAAGTCCTGATCACCCGCAGCATCTCTTTTTTCGGTTTCATTTCCCTGCAGCCCGTACATTGCCGCATGGGGATCTTCTTGATCGTTTTCATGAAAAGGCTCCCCCTCTACAGGGCCTCCTTTCGGCAGTTATCCTTCGGTATACTCCTCTTCGGCATATCCGTCCTCGGGATACTCCTCGTACCCCTCCTCATACTCGCCGTCCTCATAATATTCGTCGTCGTAGTACTCGCCCTCATCGTCGTAGTACTCATCCTCGTACTCATCGAGGTCGCCGGCCTCGCGGGCCTGGGTCTCGCTCTTGATGTCGATCTTGAAGCCGGTCAGCCTGGCGGCCAGACGCGCGTTCTGTCCTTCCTTGCCGATGGCCAGGGAAAGCTGGTAGTCCGGGACGACCACCAGGGCGGTCTTGTCATCCGGGTCCGCCATGACGGCGATGACCTTGGCCGGGCTCAGCGCGTTCTCGATCAGGATGGCCGGGTTCTCATCCCAGTTGATGATGTCGATCTTCTCTCCCCGAAGCTCGCTTACGATGGCGTTGACCCTGATCCCGTTGATACCGACGCAGGCGCCGACCGGATCCACATCCGGGTCATTGCTCCACACGGCGATCTTGGTACGGGAACCGGCTTCTCTCGCGATGCACTTGATCTCGACCGTGCCGTCTCTCACCTCGGCCACCTCGGATTCAAACAGCCTTTTCACAAGTCCGGGATGGGTCCGGGACACCTGGATCCTGGGTCCCTTGGAGGTATCCTTTACCTCAAGGATGTACACCTTGATCCGTTCGGTCGGTTTCAGGACTTCTCCCTTGACCTGCTCGTTCTCACTCAGGATCGCGTCCGCCTTGCCCAGGTTGATGCTCACGTTCTTACCGATCACCCGCTGGACGATACCCGTCACGACTTCCTTCTCGATTCCGTAATACTGATCATACAGGACCTTGCGCTCTTCCTCGCGGATCTTCTGCAGGATCACGTTCTTGGCGTTCTGGGTTGCGATGCGGCCGAATTCTTTGGAGTGGATCTCCACCTTGACGATATCGCCGATCTCCGCGGCGGAATTGATCTTCTGCGCGTCCGGAAGGGAGATCTCAAGAGCAGGATCCTCCACCGCCTCAACGACGGCTCTGTCCGCATAAACGCTGAAATCGCAGGATTCCGGATCGATAAACACATGCACGTTGTCCGCCTTGCCGAAATGGTTCTTGCAGGCCTGGATCAGGGATTGCTCGATCGCTTCAAGCAGCGTGCTTTTGCTGATATTCTTTTCTTTCTCCAGGATATCCAGCGCTTCCATCAACTCTTTGTTCATTTTCTTTTTTTTCCTCCTGAATGATTAAAACTCCACCGCGAGGCGGACGAGTGCCACATCCTTGCGGGAAAATACCCTCTCGTTTCCATCTTCTTCGATCGTGACGGTCGCCTCGTCGAAAGCCGTGAGCGGCCCGGCGAATTCCTTCCGTCCGTCGATCGGTTTATAGGTGCGCACCTCCACAGACTTGCCGATGCTGCGGACGAAATCCTTTTCTTTACGGAGAGGACGGTCAAGGCCCGGAGAACTGATCTCCATGATGTAGCTGTCCTCAATAAAGTCTTTTTCGTCCAGCCTGTCGCTGAACAGCCGGCTGACCGCTTCACAGTCATTGACGGTGATGCCGCCGGGCTTGTCGATGTAGCCGCGAAGGTACCAGGTCCCTGCCTCCTTCACATACTCCACATCCACCAGCTCGAAGCCGAAGTCCGAAACGATCGGGGAAAGCAGCATTTCCGCCTGCTTTTCGTATTCTTCGCGTCTGCTCATGGCGCCTCCTTTTTTGCAACAAAGAGGAGTGAACCGAAAGGTCCACTCCTTATGCTTTATCATTTTCAGTTTACTGGTATATTCTAGCACCAACTCAAACGGAATGCAAGGGGAAAATCCTTGTTTTTACAGTGTTTTTACGGTTTTTGGCGCCGTGATCAGTTGAATTCGACCATCTTTCCCGGATTGAGGATCAGTTTATCGTCAAATGCCAGCTTCACGGATTTGTAAAGCTCGATCATCCGGTCTCCGACAAACTCCTTCAGGAAATCCAGCCGTCCGTTTCCGGTCCCGTGCTCTCCGGACATCTGACCGCCCAGCTTTTTGGAGAGGGCGTACAGCTCCGTCAATGCCGCATGTGTCGCCGACTTCCACTCTTCGTCCGTCTGATCGGCCCCCCGCAGCAGCTCCGTATGGATATTTCCGTCGCCGCAGTGTCCGCAGGGCTCCACGCGCAGTCCGTAATGGCTTGCGATCTTCTTGGCCTGCTTGACATACTCGGCGATCTCGGATCTCGGAACGACCACGTCGCATTCCTCCTGCGACACGGAATCCGCTTTCATGCCCTCCAGGATCGCTCCCCGGACCGCCCACACGGAGCCGGCCCGCTCCGCCGTATCGGCGATGGCACAGTCGATCGCCCCGTTCGCGAGGGCTGCCTCCGCCGCCATGGAAACGGCCGCGTCCAGCTCCATTTTGGAGGAAGCGTCGTACATGACGATCAGCGCCGCGTTTCCCTCCTTGACCGGGAACATCTTATGCAGGTTCCGTTCGACGATATCGATCAGCTCTCTTTCGAGGAACTCGATGGCCGTCGGGACAAAGGGCAGCTCCAGCACCTTCGGGACCATGTCCGCACACTCCTCCAGGCTCTTGAAGGGCATGACCAGCGTGCAGGAGCAGGTCGGCTGTGGGATCAGCTTCAGGGTCACCTGGGTCAGGATGCACAGCGTGCCCTCCGAGCCGATGATCAGGTCCTTGATCGCATACCCCGTGGTGTTTTTGACCACGTTGGAGGAAAACTGCATGATGGAGCCATCCGGCATGACCGCCTCGATGCACCTGACAAAATCCCTTGTCAGGCCATAGCGGACCGCCTTCATGCCGCCGGCGTTGGTGATGACGTTGCCCCCGATGGACGCGGTCTTTTCGCCCGGATCCGGCGGATAAAAAAGCCCCTCCGCCGAGGCCGCCGCCTGGATATCCAGAAGCAGCGCGCCCGGCTCCGCCGTGATGGTCTGGTTTTTGTGATCCACCGGAAAGATCCGGTTCATGCGCATGACCGACAGCATGATGCCGCCGTACTTGCAGGTCGCTCCGCCCGCTAGGCCCGTGCCGGCGCCGCGGCACGTCACGGGAATATTCTCCTGATAGGCGTATTTCATGATCGCGGAGATCTCTTCTTTGTTCAGGACCTCGACATACAGATCCGGCCGGTAGATCCCGTATTCCGGCATCTCGTCGTGATAATATTCATAGGGAATGTCGTCCCCGAGGATGACCCTGTCCCCGGCCGTCACGGAACGGATATAGGCAAAGTCTTCGTCTGTCATCTTCTTGTATGGATATGCCATGAGTCAATCCTCCTTTCTGTTCTCGACCAGCCGCGTCAGCGCGGGGACCACGTCAAAAAGATCTCCCCTGATGCAGTAGTGGGCGACCTTGAAGATCTGTGCCTCCGGATCATTGTTGATGGCCACGATACATTCGGAGCCCGTCATGCAGGTCGTAAACTGGATCGCGCCGGAGACCCCGCAGGTGATGATCAGCTTGGGACGGACCGTTCTCCCGGAAAGGCCGATCTGGTGAGGCTGGTCGCCAAAGCCGTTCTCGACCATCGGCCGGGTAAAGGCCAGCTGCCCTCCCAGGGCCTCGGCCAACTTCCGGCAGAGCTCCACGCCGTTCTCGTTCTTGACGCCGCGGCCGGCCACCACCAGGATATCCTCCTCCTCGATGGTCCTGACCCGTTTGATCGGTTCCGCTTTGATGACCCGGATCCTGGAATCCATCATCCGTTCCGGGATCGGCCGGATGACGACCTTGCCGGTGATCTGCTCCACCGGCTTAGCCCTGTCAAGGACACGATACCGGACGGTCGCGAACTGCGGGCGGGAATGGCTGATGGCGATCTGTGCCATGATGTTCCCGCCAAAGGCCGGCCGGATCTGGACCATATCGGTATTCTCCAGGATATCGAGGGTGGTGCAGTCCGCCGTAAGGCCCGTGTGGAAGCGGGTGGAAAGCCTCGGAGCGAGGGAGCGTCCAAGGGCCGTGCCGCCGATCAGGACCGAGCAGGGACGGATCTCGGAGATCAGGTCTGCAAGGACATCCGTATAGACATCCGACCGGAAGGCCGCCAGCTCTTCATGCTCGTAGACATAGACCGTGTCCACGCCCCAGCGCAGGAGCCGGTCTGCGTTTTCCCGGGTTCCGGGCCCGCCGGCCAGCACGGCATGGACCTTGAAGCCGGCCTTTGCCGCCATTTTTCTGGCCTCGCCGATCAGCTCGGATACCACCGGATGCACCTCTCCCTGCACCTGCTCGGCGTAGATCAGGAAATCCCGCCATTCAGACTTGTCAAAGGCATCCGACTTCTGCTCCAGGATGATCGCGTCCTGGGGACAGTTTTTGATGCAGAGCTTGCACAGGCGGCATTTGTCATTCACCTGGATCCCGTCGGATTCGATCGTAAGCCCCTGAAACGGACATTGCCGCACGCATACGCCGCACAGGGTACATTTTTCCATGTCAAATTTCAAAAAGCTCATATCCTGTCTCCTCCCGTCAGATGATCTTCTTTGCCGTCAGGATATCAAACAGGGCCTGTGCCTGCTCGCTTCCATTGCTCCCGGGGATCTCCACCTGCTTTTCGGCAGGCTTCGGCGTAAACATCTCCACCACATTGGTCGGAGATCCCAGAAGTCCGAATTTCGACATGTCCTGCTCCGGCATATCTTTATAGGAAAAGATCTTGACCGGCCGTGCCTCCGTTGCCTTTTTGAGCCTGTAGGACGGAAGCCTCGGAACATTGATATCCTTATCCACCGTGATCAGGCACGGAAGCAGAAGCTCCGACTCCTGCGAAACGGATACCAGATCCTGCCGGACCGAGATCGATGTTTCGGAAACGCCCGTGATCTCCGCCACCCAGGCCGCATGGGGAATGCCCAGATACTCCGCCAGGGCAGGTCCTACCTGTGCCGTATCCCCGTCCGTCGTCTGCCGGCCGCACAGGATCAGGTCGCAGCCGCCCAGCAGCGCGATCCCCTGCGAAAGTGTAAAGGCCGTCGCCAGCACATCCGAGCCGGCAAATTTGCGGTCCGACAGAATGACCGCATCGTCCGCGCCCATGGCGTAGGCATCCTTCATCATCTCCTCGGCCTGGGCCGGTCCCATGGTCAGGGCCGTCACGGTCCCTCCCACCTGTTCACGGATCCGGATCGCCGTTTCCAGCGCAAACAGGTCATAGGGGTTCGTCCTCGTCGCCGCCGAGGAGCGCTTCATGGCGCCGGTTTCCGGATCGATCTCGGCCGTCGTCCCGGCCGGGACCTGTTTCATACATACAATGATCTTCATACGCGCACTTGTTCCTCCTTATCCTTGCTGTCTTCCACGTGAGTCTTTATTTTCGGGTCTTCGTCCCCGTACCACCCCGTTTTCCTGTCTTGAGCCGGTTCAGTACCAGGGGCTTCTCATGATAATCGATGGTGTATTCCACACCGGAAAGCATGTACGCGTGTTCCAGTGTATCTCCGGGCTTCAGGCTGATGCCTTTGGAGCCCTGGGTGTTCTTTTTCATGACGGTAAGTTCGTTCTTGAGGAAGCGTAGGAAATACCCGGATGCCGTCTGCAGGACGACATGCTCCATGCTGTCCGCCGGTCCGACAAAGACGAGCCGGTCCTCCTCCGTGAGCTTTGTGGAGGCCACGGTCCTCTTGGCGGTGACGAATTCCTGGCCCGCCGTAAGCTTGACAAGGCCGCCCGCCGTCGCAAAGAAGAGAGTCTGCTTTTCCAGCTCCGCCATGGAGGTCACATACAGGATCCGCTCGCTGGCGCTGTCGTAATTGCTGATGTTGTCGGCGGGGACTCCCTTGTCCCTGAACCGGACCACCGGGATATCCGACGCCTTGACCGTGTGCATCCGCCCTTCCTCGGTAAACAGGCAGATCCGGTCGGTGCTCATGCAGCGGAATATATAGCGGTTCTCACTGTCGGCCGCTTCCTTGTTCCTCTCATACACCGCCGTGTCCACGAATTTCATATAGCCGAAACGGTCCATCAGGAAGACGGCCTCAAAGGCCTCCTGCTTTTTCTCCTCGTAGACCACTTCCTCCGCGTTTTCGATGGCGGTGCGCCGGGGCGTCGCGTACTCCCGCTTGATGCTGTCCAGATCCTTCATGATCACGTCCGCCATGGAATCATAATTGTTCAGAATATCCTCGTAGGTGCTGATATTCTTCAGGGTCTCGGCGTACTCCTCCTCCAGCGCCCGGATCTCAAGTCCGATCAGCCGGTGGAGCCGCATGTCCAGGATCGCGTTCGCCTGGTTTTCGGTAAAGGAAAGCCTGGCGGCCTCCTTCTCGCTCGTCTTTTTCCGGAAACGGATCCCCTCCGTCACGCCGTGGACCAGACATTTTTTAACCTGCTCCCGGCTGCTGCTGCCCCGGAGGATCTCAATGATCAGGTCGATCACGTCCACGGCCCTGATCAGGCCCTCCTGGATCTCCTTCTTTTCCCGCTCCTTGCCAAGAAGGGTCGTATATTTCCGCGTCGTCACGTCGAACATGAAATCCACGTGATGCTCGATGATCTTCTTGAGGCTCAGGGTCTCGGGCTTTCCGTCGGCCACGGCCAGCATGTTGACGCCGAAGCTGTCCTCCAGCCGCGTCTTCTTGTACAGCATCCGCGTCAGGTTGTCCACATCGGCGTCCTTCCGAAGCTCCAGGACGATCCGGATCCCCTCCTTGGAGGACTGGTTCGAGATATCGACGATGTCGGTCGTCTTGCGAGTCTCCACGAGGGAGGCCACGTCGTTCAGGAATTTCCCGATATTCGCGCCAAGCATCGTGTAGGGGATCTCGGTGATCACCAGCTGCTTTTTGCCGCCCTTCAGCTTTTCGATCTCGACCTTGCCCCGGATACGGATTTTGCCCGTGCCGGTCTCGTAGATCTCCAGAAGCTCGTCCTTGTTGACGACGATGCCGCCCGTCGGAAAATCCGGCCCCTTCAGGTACCGCATGAGCCCCTTGACGCTGATGTCATTATCCCGCATATAGGCCTTGACCGCGTCCACCACCTCCCCGAGGTTGTGGGTCGGGATGCTGGTAGCCATACCGACGGCGATCCCCTCGGATCCGTTGATCAGCAGGTTCGGGATCCGCACGGGGAGCACCTCCGGCTCCTTCTCCGTCTCATCAAAATTCGGGAGAAAATCCACCACATCCTTGTCAAGATCCCGGAGGAAGACCTCCTGGGTCAGTTTTTCGAGCCTGGCCTCCGTATATCGCATGGCCGCGGCACCGTCTCCCTCGATGGAGCCGAAATTGCCATGACCGTCGACCAGCGTCCGTCCCTTCTTGAAATCCTGGGCCATCACCACCAGTGCCTCGTAGATCGAGCTGTCGCCGTGGGGATGATATTTACCCATGGTATCGCCCACGATACGGGCACATTTCCGGTACGGATGGTCGTAGCGGATCCCCAGCTCATACATGTCGTACAGGGTCCGCCGCTGCACAGGCTTCAGGCCGTCCCGGACATCCGGAAGGGCCCGCGAGATGATCACGCTCATGGCGTAATCGATATATGATTTCTGCATGACCTCCGCATAGTCGGTCACAATGATATTATCCTGCTTAGTATCCATCTGATCACCTGCAATTCATTGTTAGATGTCCAACTCCGCATCGCGGGCATGTTCGTAGATGAAGGCCCGTCTCGGCGGGACATCGCTTCCCATCAGGACACCCGTGATCGAGGAGGCGAGCCTGGCGTCCTCGATCTCGACCCGCTTCATCCGCCGGGTCTCGGGATTCAATGTCGTCTCCCAGAGCTGCTCCGCGTCCATCTCGCCAAGCCCCTTGTACCGCTGCAGGGTAAAGCTGCCGGGTTTATGGCTTTTGCGGTATTTCTCGAGAGCCTTGTCATCGTACAGGTATTCCTCGGCGCCTTTTTTTGGCATGACCTTGTAAAGGGGCGGCATGGCGATATACACATGGCCCTCATAGATCAGCTCCGGCATGAACCTGTAAAAAAGCGTCAGGAGCAGGGTCGAGATATGCGCGCCGTCCACGTCCGCATCGGCCATGATCACGATCTTGTCGTAGCGGAGCTTCGTGATGTCAAAGTCATTCCCGTAGCCCTCGGAAAAACCGCAGCCGAAGGCGTTGATCATGGTCTTGATCTCCGCGTTGGCGAGCACCTTGTCGATCGTCGCCTTTTCGACATTCAGGATCTTGCCCCGGATCGGCAGGATCGCCTGGTAGTTGCGGTCCCTGGCCGTCTTGGCGGAGCCGCCGGCGGAATCTCCCTCCACGATAAAGATCTCGCAGAGCGCCGGATCCTTCTTTTCACAGTTGGCCAGCTTTCCGTTGGAATCAAAGGAATATTTCTGTTTTGTCAGGAGGTTGGTCTTGGCCCTCTCCTCGGATTTCCGGATCTTCGCGGATTTTTCCGCACAGGAAAGGATGCTCTTCAGGATCTCCAGGTTCCGGTCAAAAAACAGCACCATCTGCTCCCCGATCACCTTGCTGACCGCCTTTGCGGCATCCTGGTTGTCGAGCTTCGTCTTGGTCTGCCCCTCGAACCTGGGCTCCGGATGCTTGATGGAGATCACCGCCGTCATGCCGTTCCGGATATCCGCGCCGGTAAAGTTCGCGTCCTTCTCCTTGAGGACGCCGATCTCCCGGGCATAATTGTTCATCACGGAGGTAAACACCGTCTTGAAGCCCGTCAGGTGCGTACCGCCCTCCGCATTGTAGATGTTGTTGCAGAAGCCGAGCACATTCTCGCGGAACTCGTTGACATACTGAAAGGCCGCCTCCACCTGGATCCCGTCGGCCGATCCCTTCAGCGTGACCGGATCATGAAGGACCTCCTCGTTCTGGTTCAGGTCGCGGATGTACCCCGCAAGCCCGTCCGGCTCGTGGAACTCGATCTCCTCGTTCCGGTCGTCCCTGAAATCCTGGAAGCAGATCGTAAGTGCCGGGTTCAGGTAGGCCGTCTCATGCAGGCGGCTCTTGACCTCCGTCGCGGAAAAGCGGGTCTTTTCAAAGATCTCGCCGTCCGGCAGAAAATTCACGCAGGTGCCTGTCTCCTTTGTTTTGCCCACCTTCGGCAGAAGACCGTCCACGAGCTCCAGGACCGGGAGTCCCCGCTCGTAGTGATCGTGGTGGACATAGCCGTCCCGCCGGATCTTTATGTCCAGATATTCGGACAACGCGTTTACGACCGAAGAGCCTACGCCGTGCAGTCCGCCGCTGGTCTTGTACACGGAATTGTCAAATTTCCCGCCGGCATGGAGCGTGGTGAACACGAGCCGCTCGGCAGGCACTCCCTTCTCATGCATATCGACGGGGATCCCCCGCCCGTCGTCGTCCACCGTACAGGACCCGTCCTTCTCCAGCGTCACGCGGATCCGGCTGCAATATCCTGCCAGGTGCTCATCGACCGCATTGTCCACGATCTCATAGATCAGATGGTTCAGCCCTTTCCGGGATGTGCTCCCTATATACATTCCAGGGCGTTTCCGCACCGCCTCGAGCCCTTCCAGCACCGCGATGCTGGCGGCATCGTAGGAATTTTTTCCGGCCATGCAAATATCTCCTTCTACATCAAGGCCTTGCGCCTTTTATCTTATGTACACTATCTTTTTTATGATACTCCAGAACATCCGTTCTTGGCAAGATTTAATTCTGCCCCCGCCTCCGCCGATTTTCCCCTGAAAAACCCGGCTGCATTCACATTCCAAAATTCTTTTTCTGTTTTTCGCAAAAAGTGCTTGCATTTTGAATCCATCTAGTTTATACTAAGCAAGTCGGTTGACGACATGGCCAGTTGGTCAAGGGGTTAAGACGCCGCCCTCTCACGGCGGAAACACGGGTTCGATTCCCGTACTGGCTGCTGAAAAGCTCACGGTTGATGCCGTGGGCTTTTTGTGTATCTGTAGCATGTACTGCATAAGCGCAAGCGGAGGACCGCCATGAAGACACTGATCGAACTGTATGATGAACGTCCACTTGAAAATGTGCTGGGAACCGAAATGTTCCATCCCGAAGAGACCATCTTTATCTGCCCGCCCGAGGTCGATGCGGACCGTACGCTCCGGGAATCCTTACAGAAGTACTTTGAACGCCGCGGCTGCCATGTACGGATCACCTTTGTCCCGGTCAGCCTGCTGGATGCCGGCAAGGTCGAAAAGCGGCTCCGCCAGGTCCTGGAGACCCACGAGGACTGCGCGATCGATATCTCGGGCGGCACGGACGCCTCGCTGTTTGCCGCCGGCAAAGTGCTTGGAGGCCTGGACAGTGAGATCCCTGTCTACACCTACAGTCATAAAAAGAACGCGTTCTTCGAGATCCGGAACGCGCCCTTTGCCCGCGATCTTCCCTGCACCATCCGGCTGGATGCGGAATCCTGTTTTCTGATGGCCGGCGGAAATCTGCTGCCGGGACGCGAGGATAACCAGCGGCTCCGCCAGATGCTGCCCATGATCGACCGGCTGTTCTCGGTCTTCTCGGCCTACCGGAAGATCTGGAACCGCCAGATCAGCTACATACAGAACATTTCCACTGCGGAGGGCGAGAACCTCGACGCCTCCGGCGAACGTACGGTCAAGGCCGATCACGGCACCGTCACCGCAGATGAAGGACTTCTGCAGGCTCTTGCCCGCGCGGAGCTGATCCTGGATCTCTCCATCAGTGAGGAGCATGTTTCCTTCCGTTTCCCGGATACGATGGTCCGCTTCTGGCTCAGGGACATCGGCGCCGTGCTGGAGCTTCAGGTCTTCCGTGCCTGCCTCTCAGCCGGCTGCTTTGACGATGTGGTCCTGAGCGCCGTGGTCAACTGGCAGGGCGGATTCAGCCAGCGGGACAGTGTCACCAACGAGATCGACGTGATGGCCGTCCGGGGCATCCACCCGGTCTTCATCAGCTGCAAGACCAGTGAGATCCGCACGGAAGCGCTGAACGAGCTGGCCATTCTGCGGGACCGCTTTGGCGGAAAGGGCTCCCGCGCCATCATCGTGACCTCCCATACCGCCACCAAGAGCCGCAGTCCCATGCGCCTTCGCGCCGCGGAGCTCGGCATCGAGGTGATCGAGTGGAGTGATATCCGGCTGAACCGTCTGATACAAAGGATCAAGGGGTGACCGCTTTTTGCGGTTCACCCCTTTTTTCATGTCAGTCGTTATGCAGTTCTGTGAGAAACCGTTTGCAGCCAATGCACCCCGTCAGCTTACGGAGTCCTCGTTCACCGGGAACGTAAAATACGTGTCGGGATAGGGCTCGTCATCCAGGGTGAAGTGCCACCACTCCTCCTCCAGGGGACGGAAGCCGTGGGAGGTCATGGCATCCCGCAGGATCATCCGGTTGGCATACTGCTCCTCCGTGATCTCCGTGTAGTCCGGATGGGAAAGCTCGCCGAAATAGTCGAAGGTGCCGCCCATGTCCACTTCCTTCTCCGTCTCCATATCAAACAGGGTCAGATCCACCGTGCTGCCGCGGCTGTGCCCGGAATGCTCGGCAATATATCCCTGTTCAAACAGGACGGACTTGTCAAGCTCCGGATAAAAATAATCCTTCATACGGGTATCATCCATGTCCTGGGCCCACTCCATAAAATGGGTGACCGCCATCTGCGGACGGTAGGCATCATAGATCTTCAGCCGGTAGCCCTGCGCCTCCACGTCGTTGCTCACTTCCTCGAGCGCCTCTGCCGCCTCCTTGGTCAGAAGCGCCGTGGGCTGCTCATAGCCGTCGATCCGGTCTCCGACAAAATTATACGTGGAATAATACCGGATCTCCAGGATCGCATCCGGCACTGCCTCCGAAAGAAGCACGAAATCCGAAGCATCGTCCGAAAGTGTGACATCCTCCGCGGCGACGGCCGACGCACCGCCCATCGTGCCGATCAGTGCAGCAAGCAGAGCAGCTGCCAGTCTTTTATTGCTGATGTTCTTTCTCATCCCCTGTCTCCTCCTATCCATGTGAATTCGATGTTTCTATGAATAGAATATACCAGATCCGGGCCGGAAATTCAATTCTGAAAGGCCTTTCCCTGCTCAGCGGCCGCAGCGGGCGACCGCGTCCTTCATCTCCTTAACATAGGCGCCGACATGTACGGGAGCCTCTTTTCCATACTTTTCAAGGATGCGGATGATCGCCGAGCCCACAATGGCCCCGTCCGACAGCTCCGCCATCCTTGCGGCCTGCTCCGGCGTGGAGATGCCGAAGCCGATGGCGCAGGGGACGTCCGTGTTCTCCCGCACGACCTTGATGATCGAAGCCAGGTCCGTCTTGATCTCGTTCCGCACGCCGGTCACGCCAAGGCTTGAGACAATATACAAAAAGCCCTCTGCCTCCCGGGCGATCATGGCGATCCGGTTCTCGGAGGTCGGCGCGATGAGCGAGACCAGGTCGACGCCGCAGCGCTCGCAGATCGGTTGGAACTCCTCCTTCTCTTCAAAGGGCAGATCCGGCAGGATCAATCCGTCGATCCCGATCTCCCGGCAGGTCTCGATGAACCGGTCGGCTCCGTAGGAGAAGACCACGTTCGCGTAGGTCATGAACACCATGGGTACCGACACGTCCTTCCGGAGCTCACGCACCATGGAAAAGATCCGGTCCGTGGTGACGCCTCCCTGCAGGGCCCGCAGATTGGCCCCCTGGATGACCGGCCCCTCCGCCGTCGGATCCGAGAAGGGGATCCCGAGCTCGATCAGGTCCGCACCGTTTTCCGCGGCGGAACGCACCACGGCCGCCGTCGTCTCCAGATCCGGGTCCCCGCAGGTGATGAAGGGAATGAATGCCTTCCCGTCCGCAAATGCTTTTCTGATATTACTCATGGATATCCTCCCCTCTGTAGCGGGCGATCGCCGCACAGTCCTTGTCTCCTCTTCCCGAGATGGTGATCACGATGATCCGGTCCTTTTCCATCTGCGGAGCCAGCTTCATGGCATAGGAGACGGCATGGGCCGATTCGATCGCCGGAATGATGCCCTCGGTCCTCGAAAGATACTCAAACGCCTCCACGGCTTCATCATCCGTGACCGGCACGTACTCGGCCCGGCCCGTATCGTGAAGCCATGCGTGCTCCGGCCCGACGCCCGGATAATCGAGGCCCGCCGAGATCGAGTAGACCGGCGCGATCTGTCCGTCCTCGTCCTGGCAGAAATAGGATTTCATGCCATGGAAGATCCCGACCCTCCCGGTGGCGATGGTGGCTGCCGTCTCAAAGGTATCGACGCCTCTTCCCGCCGCCTCGCAGCCGATCAGCCGCACATCCTTATCCTCGATAAAATGATAGAAGGAACCGATCGCGTTGGAGCCGCCTCCCACGCACGCGATCACGGCATCCGGAAGCCTGCCCTCCTTTTGGAGAAGCTGGTCCTTGATCTCCTGCGAGATGACCGCCTGAAAGTCCCGGACGATGGTCGGGAACGGGTGCGGCCCCATGACCGAGCCCAGGCAGTAGTGAGTGTCGCTGATGCGGGACGTCCATTCGCGCATGGCCTCCGATACGGCATCCTTCAGCGTAGCCGTCCCGGTCTTGACCGGAATGACCGTGGCTCCCAGAAGCCGCATTCTGTACACATTCAGTGCCTGGCGGATGGTGTCCTCCTCGCCCATGAATACAACGCATTCCATGCCCATCAGCGCAGCTGCCGTCGCCGTCGCCACGCCGTGCTGGCCGGCGCCGGTCTCCGCGATCAGCCTGGTCTTGCCCATCTTCTTGGCCAGAAGAGCCTGCCCCAGCACGTTGTTGATCTTGTGGGCGCCGGTGTGATTGAGGTCCTCCCTCTTCAGGTAGATCCTGGCGCCGCCAAGGTCCTCCGTCATCTTTCCGGCATAGTAAAGCCTCGAGGGTCTTCCCGCGTAGTCATTAAAAAGAGCCGAAAGCTCCTCCTTGAAGGCCGGATCATTCTTGTAATGGTTGTAGGCTTCTTCCAGCTCGATCACCGCGTTCATCAGTGTCTCCGGAATATACTGTCCGCCGTGTATACCGAATCGTCCGTTCGGATTGCTCATAATCTGTCTTCCTTTCTGACAGCGGCCACAAAGGCCGCCATTTTTTTCTCATCCTTGCTGCCGTCTGTCTCGATGCCGGAGCTGACATCCACGGCCAGGGGATGGACCTGCCGGATCGCTGCCCCCACATTTTCCGGGGTCAGTCCTCCCGCCAGGAAAAAAGGCCTGCTGCTCATCCCGGCGAGGCTCCAGTCGAAGGTCTCGCCCGTGCCTGCCCCGGAATCCAGGAGCAGATGCTCCGCCGTGCTTTCCTGTGCCCTCCGGATGTCTTCCGGGCTCCGGATCCGGAAGGCCCGGATCACGGGTCTGTCCGTAAGGCGCCGAAGCTCTGCCAGATACCGCTCATCCTCATCTCCGTGAAGCTGGGCGAGATCGATCACGCCTCTTTCAAGCAGAGCGGCTACCACCTCCGGAGCCTCATCCGTAAAGACGCCGACCGCCTTTATCCCGCACCGAAGCCTCCCCCGCAGCTCCTCCGCCTTGTCATGCCCGATAAAGCGCCGGCTCTTTGGCGCAAAGACAAATCCCACATAGTCGGGCCCGAGACGGTTGGCCGCCTCGATATCGGCAGGCCGCATGAGTCCGCAGAGCTTTACCCGCGTCATCCTTCACCCCGCAGTTCCGAAAGCTTCGCCTTTTTGTCGGCGGCCTTCATCAGCGTTTCCCCGATCAGGACCGCATCGGCCCCTGCCTTTTTCAGTTCCTCCACATCCGCGGCCGTCCGCACGCCGCTTTCCGATACAAAGAGCACGCCATCCGGGATCAGCCTGCTGATCCTGAGGCTGTTCGAGGTATCCACGGAAAAATCCTTCAGATTTCGGTTGTTGACGCCGATGATCCCGGCTCCGCACGCAAGCGCCGTGCGGATCTCCTCTTCATCGTGGGCTTCCACAAGGGCCGCCAGCCCCAGCTCCCCGGCGATCTCCAGGTATTCCCGGATCTGCGCCTCCTCAAGGATCGAGACGATCAGAAGGACGGCCGATGCGCCGAGTACCTTTGCCTCGTGGATCATATATTCATCCACCGTAAAATCCTTGCGCAGGCACGGGATCCGGACGATCTCGGTGATCTCCTTGAGATAATGATCCCTGCCCAGGAACCACTTCGGCTCCGTCAGCACCGAAATGCAGTCTGCCCCGGCTTCCTCATATTCCTTGGCGATCTGCAGATACGGAAAGGAAGGGGCGATCAGTCCTTTGGACGGCGATGCCTTTTTACATTCACAGATAAAGGAGAGTCCGGGTCTTGCAAGCGCCTTTTCAAACGCCCGGTCTCCTTTGGGGAGGGCCATGGCACGTCTTCGCATCTCCTGCAGTGGCACCCGCCCTTTGGCCTCCTCGGTCCGTTCCCTGGCATGGGCGGCGAGCTGGTCAAGGATCGTAGGCTCTTTCCCCTGCTTTCCCTGCCCGCTCATCCGGCTGTCCCCCTGTTGCTGACCTCGATCAGGCGGTCAAGAAGGGCGGCTGCTTTTCCGGAGTCGATCAGCTCCCCGGCCAGAAGTATGCCGGCCTTCATGCTGGCCGCCTTCCCGGCGATATAGAGAGAGGCGCCGGCATTTAAAAGGACTGCGTTTCGTCTGTGTCCCTGCTCTCCCGCAAGGACGGCCCGTGTCATGGCCGCGTTCTCCTGGGGCGATCCGCCCCGCAGGTCCTCCCGGGTGCAGCGCGTAAAGCCGAATTCCTCCGGCGTAATGGCAAAGGACCGGTACCACCCGTTCTGAAATTCACAGATCGTCGTGGGGGCGCTGAGGGAGATCTCATCCAGCTTGTCCTGCCCGTACACGACCATGCCCCTCCTGACGCCCAGGCTTATGAGAACACGGGCCAGCGGCTCTACGAGATAATCGTCATAGACGCCCAGCAGCTGCATGGAGGGCGAGCCCGGATTCGTCAGCGGTCCAAGGATGTTAAAGACGGTGCGGAAGCCAAGTTCCTTGCGGATCGCACCGACATACTTCATGGAGGAATGGTACTTCTGGGCAAAGAAGAAGCACATCCCCACCTCGTTTAAGAGCTCCACGC
Organism: Blautia sp.; assembly: GCA_017463155.1. Taxonomy (GTDB): domain Bacteria; phylum Bacillota; class Clostridia; order Lachnospirales; family Lachnospiraceae; genus Blautia_A. Next base: position 35,737 of record JAFTPT010000042.1, on the reverse strand, counting down.
ACTTTTCGGGGCTCTGGTTGATGTTGACGCCCAGCGCTTCCAGGCAGTCCGCCGTACCGCAGCGGGAGGACGCCGCCCTGTTCCCGTGCTTGGCCACCTTGACCCCTCCCGAGGCCGCCACCAGCGCCGAGGTCGTGGAAATATTGAAGCTGTTGGCGTTGTCCCCGCCGGTTCCGACGATCTCGAACACTTCCATTCCCGTATCCACCCTCGTGGCATGATCCCGCATGGCCGCGGCACATCCGGCGATCTCATCGGTCGTCTCGGCCCGGGCACTCTTGGTGGACAGGGCGGCCAGGAAGGCCGCGTTCTGCGTCGCGCTCGTCTCGCCGCTCATGATCTCATTCATGACCGCATATGCCTCGTCATAGGTCAGGTCCTCTTTGTTTACGATCTTCACGATTGCTTCCTTGATCATGATTCAAATCTCCTTTATAAAGCTGTATAACATCTGTTTTCCGTCCGGCGTCATGATGGATTCCGGATGAAATTGAACGCCGTAGACCGGCTGCTCGACGTGCTGCACGGCCATGACCTCTCCGTCCGCGGTGACGGCCGTCACCCGAAGGCAGGAGGGCATCGTGTCCGGGTCTGCCGCCAGTGAATGATACCGGGCCACCAGCGCCCTCTCCGGGCATCGCCGGAACAGCGGGCATTCGGTGTCGAACCGGACCTCGGACTGCTTTCCGTGCATCAGCCTTCTGGCATAAGTGATGGTGGCGCCGAAGGCAGCCGAGATCGCCTGGTGTCCAAGACATACGCCAAGGATCGGGATCTTTGCCCCGAGCTTCCTGACCACCTCGATGATCACGCCGGCCTCCTCGGGCCGCCCTGGTCCCGGTGAGAGGATGATCCTCTCCGGCTTCAGCGCATCGATCTCCTCCACGGTCAGTTCGTCATTCCGGATCACCTTGATGTCCGGTTCGATCTCTCCGACCAGCTGGTAGAGATTGTAGGAAAAGCTGTCATAATTGTCGATCAGCAGGATCATTCTTCCACCTCCCCTGCCATCCGGAGCGCCGTAAGCGAAGCCTTTGCCTTGTTCAGGCATTCCTCGTACTCTTTTTCGGGAACGGAATCCGCCACGATCCCTGCCCCGCTCCGGACAAACACCTTGCCGTTCTTTTTGTATGCGATACGGATGGCGATGCAGGTATCCATGTTTCCCGAAAAATCGATGTACCCGATGGCGCCTCCGTAGATTCCTCTTTTGTTGTTTTCGAGCTCACCGATCAGCTGGCAGGCACGGATCTTCGGTGCTCCCGAAAGCGTCCCCGCCGGAAGGACCGCCTCGATTGCGTCGATCGCGTCCTTGCCATCCCTTATCTCTCCCCGCACCGTGGACCCTATGTGCATGACATGGGAGAAGCGTTCGATGCTCAGGTATTTCTCAACCTTGACACTTCCGAAGGAGCTGATCCTCCCAAGATCATTTCTCCCCAGATCCACCAGCATGTTGTGCTCGGCCAGTTCCTTCTCATCGGCCAGAAGCTCCTTTTCGAGCAGCTGGTCTTCCTCGTCCGTCTCTCCCCGTTTCCGGGTGCCGGCCAGGGGGAAGGTGTGGAGAACGCCGTTTTCCAGCTTGACGAGGGTCTCCGGCGAAGCACCGGCCACCTCCACGTCCGTCCCGGAAAAATAGAACATATAGGGGGACGGATTGATGGTCCGCAGCATCCGGTAGGTATTGAAAAGGCTCCCCTCAAAGGGTGCCGACAGGCGGTTCGACAGGACGATCTGGAAGATATCCCCCTCCCGGATGTAGTGTCTGGCCTTTTCCACCATGTCGCAGAACTGCTCTTTTCCAAAGAGCGGCGTCACCTCGCCCAGCAGCCTTCCGCCCGGGTCCTTTCTCTTTTCCCCGGTCTTCAGAAGATCCGCCATCTGCTTCAGCTCCATGACCGCTTTGTTGTAGCCGGCCTGCACATCCCGAAGAGACATATTGACGATCAGGATGATCTTCTGGCGGAGATTGTCAAAGGCGATCACCTTGTCGAACAGCATCAGGTCCACGTCCTTGAAGTCCTCGCTGTCCTCGACGTCGCATCTTGTCGACGGCTCACTGTAGGTGAGATAGTCGTAGGAAAAATACCCGACCAGTCCTCCCGTAAAGGATGGAAGGTACGAAAAGCGCGGACTTTTGTACTCCCGCAGGATCTGCCGGATGTACGAGGACGGGTCCTCGGTCCTGATCTTCAGATCCCCGACCTTCATCTCCCCGTTCAGGCACGTGATCTCCAGTCTCGGGTCGTACCCGAGGAACGTGTAGCGTCCCCAGGTCTCGTTGGCCTGGGCCGATTCCAGCATATAGCAATGGGTCGAAACGTTCTGCAGGATCCTGAGGGCCTCGATGGGCGTGATAAAGTCCGACAGGATCTCACAGCTGACCGGCAGGATATCGTAGATCCCTTCGGACGCGATCCTCGCTGCCTCCTTTAGCTCCGGTAAAAATTTCATTTTCCCTCCTCCTTTTTTGAAACAAAAAAAATCCCTGACAGTCTCTGTTTCTCTGTCAAGGACGAATAATTTACACTACCCGCGGTGCCACCTTATTTCACGGACGATTCCATGCATCTTGCGGGATACAAACATATCCCCGGCCTGTAACGTGCGCCTATACGTCGCAGAATACTCTGTGGAAACCCACATTTGACTGCGCCCTCCGCGGTCCATTTGACGACCTGTTTCTCACCTGCTTCTCAGCACCGCAGGCTCTCTGTAAAGGCATGACCGCCGTTATCTCCGCTTCATCGGTTTCATGTTTTAAATTTGTATAACATTACCATATAACAGTGGCTTCTGTCAACCTTTGCATGGGATATTTTACAATTTATTCACAATATTTACAATTCTCTCACTTTTGCCGGCTGCCGGGGATTTCCTGTGGCAAGTCCTTCCACTTTATGATAAGATTTCATGGAAACCCTGCCGATCCTTCATCGTATGTGGAAAGGAATCTTTCTGAAATGAGCAAAAACCCCGTTCCCGGACCTTCCATTCCGGAAAAGCATTATGATACAGGTACGCTGCTTCGGCGTTTCGCGCCCTACTATAAACCCTACGCCTTTACCCTGCTTAAGGACCTCGCCTGTGCTGCCCTCACCACCGTGTGTGAGCTGATCCTGCCCATGATGATCCGCCGGATCACCGATATGGGCATGAATCATATCGAGCTTCTGACCCTCCGGTACATCCTTCGCATCGCGCTGGTCTATTTCGTGCTCCGGATCGTCGACTGTGCCGCCAACTATTACATGGCGTATACCGGCCATGTGATGGGCGCCAGGATCGAGACCGACATGCGGCGGGACGCCTACGCCCATCTGCAGAAGCTGTCCGACCGGTATTACAACAATACCAAGGTCGGCCAGATCATGGGGCGGATCACCAACGACCTGTTTGAGGTAACGGAGTTTTCGCATCACTGCCCGGAGGAGTTCTTCATCGCCGCCGTCAAGGCCGTAATCTCCTTTATCCTGCTCTCCCGGATCAATGTGGTGCTGACGCTGATCATATTCGCCATCGTCCCGGTCATGCTGGTGGTCTGCGTCAAGCTGAACCACTGGCAGCGGAGCGCCTTCCGCCGGCAGCGGGTGCAGATCGGGGAGCTGAACGCCAGGATCGAGGATACGCTCCTCGGCCAGCGGGTGGTCAAGGCCTTTGCGAACGAGCACCTGGAGGAGGACAAGTTTGAAAAGGACAACCACAAGTTCCTGGGCATCAAAAAAGACACCTATTTTTACATGGGCGTCTTTAAGGTATCCACACTGGTCTTTGAAGGGATCATGTACCTCGCAGTGATCATCGCCGGCGGCATCTTTCTGTACAAGGGCCTGATCGAGCCCCAGGACCTGGTCGTCTATGTGCTGTATGTCAATATGATGATCGCCACCATCCGGCGGATCGTCGAATTTACGGAGCAGTTCCAGCGCGGCATGACCGGCATCGAGCGTTTCCTGCAGATCATGGACGCCGATGTGGAGATCTTCAGCCGCGACGGCGCCGTCGAGATGAAGGATCCGAGGGGCGACATCGTCTTTCACGATGTATCCTTTGAATACGCGGACGACCATACCGAGGTCCTGCATCACCTGGATCTGGAGATCCATCCCGGTGAAAAGGTCGCCATCGTCGGACCGTCCGGCAGCGGAAAGACCACGCTGTGCAACCTGATCCCCCGTTTTTATGACATCACGGACGGGTCGGTCACCATCGACGGGACCGACGTCCGCGACTATACCCTGATGAGCCTTCGCCAGAACATCGGCATGGTCCAGCAGGATGTCTACCTGTTCTCCGGCTCCGTCTATGAGAACATCATCTACGGCCGTCCCTCCGCTGCACGCGGCGAGGTGGTCGAAGCCGCCCGGAAAGCCGGCGCGCACGAGTTCATCAGTGCCCTGCCGAACGGGTATGATACCTATATCGGCGAGCGGGGCGTCAAGCTGTCCGGCGGCCAGAAGCAGCGGATCAGCATCGCCCGCGTATTCCTGAAGGACCCCTCCATCATCATCCTGGACGAAGCCACCTCCGCCCTCGACAATGAGAGCGAATTTGCCGTGGCCCAGGCCCTGAATGACCTGGCAAAGGGCCGTACCACCATCACCGTCGCCCACCGGCTGTCCACCATCCGGGACGCCGACCGGATCTTCGTCCTGACCGAAAACGGCATCGAGGAGGAAGGAAACCACGAACAGTTGCTGGCCATGGACGGCATCTACAGCCATCTGTATAAAACAGCGGAGAGGCTCAGATAAGCCTCTCCGCACGCCGGCCGCGTAGGCCGGTCTCAGTTCTTCTTTTCAAACAGGGCCGCCGCTTTTTCCATCCGTTCGGCGATCCCGACGCCGAAGGGACATCTGGTCTCACAGCTCTGGCAGCCGATGCAGGCGGAGGCCGGTGTTTCCAGGGCATCATAGTGGGCCTGGATGCTCTCCGGAACCTTCTCCTGGGCCGAGGCCAGGTCGTAGAACTTGTTGACCATGGCGATATCGATGTTCTCGGGACATGGCTTGCAGTGTCCGCAGTAGGTACACTGGCCCTTGTAGGAATGCAAAGGTGCCGAAGCGATCACCGACGCGTAATCCTTCTCATCCTCCGACGCGGTCTCGTAGGCGACGGCCGCGTCCACCTGCTCCTTCGTGTCATAGCCGCAGAGGATCGAAGTCACGCCGGGCCTTGTGAGCGCATAGTGAATGCACTGTGCCGGCGTAAACGCCGTCCCGAAGGGCGAGGTCTTCGCATCGAAAAGCCTGCCGCCGAAGAATCCCTTCATGACCGTAAGGCCGATCTCCTTCTCCTCGCAGAGCTGGTAAAAGCTGGCCCTCTCTGGATCGATGCCGGAGAAATCCCCTTCATATCCCTCAAACATGGAATCGAGATCCTCCGTGGCCGGACGCATGTCAAAGGCCGGATTGATGGAGAACAGGATCATCTCCACCAGGCCGGATTCCGCGGCCATTCTGCCGATCACGGGATTGTGCGTGGACAGGCCGATGTGCCGGATGACGCCGCGCTCATGCAGCTCCTTCACATACCGGATATAATCCGTATTCATGCATCTGTCCCACTCCTCCTTGGAATCGACGTAGTGAATCATGCCCAGGTCCACGTAATCCGTGCGGAGCCTGCGAAGAAGATCCTCGAAGGCCGGAACCACCTGCTTCATGTCCCTGGTGCGGACATACTGCCCGTTCTGGTAGGTGGAGCCGATGTGTCCCTGCACGATCCAGTGCTCCCGGTTCCCCTCCATCGCCTTCCCGATGATATCCCTTGATTTCGGATCCGGCATCCAGCAGTCGATGATGTTGATGCCCTTCGAAGCCGCATAGCGGACCACCTCCACGGATTCCGCCTCGTCATGGCGCTCCAGCCATTCCCCTCCGAACCCGATCTCGCTGACGTCAAGTCCTGTTTTTCCTAATTTTCTGTATCGCATCACGTATTCCCCTTCCTTTTTTGACATCACAGATACCGTCCTGTGATGGAGCTCGCATTGTTTCTGATCTCCTCCGGGGTTCCGCAGGCGACGATCCGTCCGCCCATTTTACCACCGCCGGGACCCATGTCCACGATATAATCGGCATTTCTGATCACATCCAGATCGTGCTCGATCACGATGACCGTCGCTCCCTGGCCGATCAGATGCTGAAACACCTGCAGCAGGGTCCGGACGTCCAGCGGATGAAGGCCGATCGTGGGCTCGTCAAAGACGAAGACCGAATCCGACTGTGCCCTGCCCATCTCGCTGGCCAGCTTCAGGCGCTGGGCCTCCCCTCCCGACAGGCTCGGCGTCTCCTCCCCGAGCGTCAGGTAGCCAAGCCCCAGATCATGCAGCGTTTCAAGCCGGCTGCAGACGGTCTTCAGGTCATCGCACAGCGGAATGGCTTCATCCACGCTGCAGGCCATCAGCTCCGGCAGAGAGCATCCGTTCCCGCCCTTTTGGTTCCGTCGGATGGCGTAGGCTTCCTTCGCATAACGGGACCCGCCGCATTCCGGGCAGGGGATATCCACATCCGGAAGGAACTGTACGTCCAGGCTGATCGATCCGGTCCCGTCACATACGGGGCATCGAAGCTTTCCGGTATTGTATGAAAAATCGCCGGCTTTGTATTTCATTTCCTTCGCGGCCTTGCTGCGGGCATAGACCTTGCGAAGCTCGTCATGCACATTTGCGTAGGTCGCGACGGTGGAGCGGATATTGATCCCGATGGGCGTCGCGTCGATCAGCTTGACCTGCCTGATCCCCTCCGCCGAAACGGAAACCACATGGGCAGGGAGTGGTTTTCCGGCCACAGAGGCCTCCAGCGCCGGGATCAGGCTCTCGAGGATCATCGTTGTTTTTCCCGAGCCGGAAACCCCTGTCACGACCGAAAGCCTTCCCTTGGGGAACCATGCCGACAGCGGCCGGACGGTATGGATCTCCTTTGTTTCCAGCCTGATCGTCCCGAGGTCGAACAGGTGCTCCTTGTCCGCCCGTTCCCTGACGATTGCGGCCCTCTGCGGGTCAAGAAACCGTCCGATCATGGAAGCCGGATCCTTTTTCAGGTCGTCCACCGTCCCGCGGGCAATGATCCTGCCTCCTCCGGCGCCGGCCTCCGGTCCCAGCTCGATCAGCCAGTCCGCCCTGGAGAGGACCTGTGTATCATGATCCACCAGTACGATGGAGTTCCCGTCCGCCACCAGATCCTCCATCACGCCGGAGAGTCCCTCCAGGTTGGAAGGATGCAGGCCGATCGAAGGCTCGTCCAGCACGTACAGGACGCCCGTCGTCCTGTTCCGTACGGCCCTGGCCAGCTGTGTCCGCTGCCGTTCCCCCGTCGAGAGGGTGGAGGAAGCACGGTCCAGGGACAGATACGAAAGCCCGAGATCGACCAGCCTCCTGGCCGTATGCAGAAAGGCCTCGCAGATGCTGACCGCCATCGGCCGCATCTCCTCCGGCAGGGACTCCGGTACGCCCTTCACCCATTCGATCAGCTCCGACAGAGGAAGTGTGCAGACCTGATCAAGGGAGACCCCGCGAAGCCGCAGCGACCGGGCGCGTTCCGAAAGCCTTGTCCCGCCGCACATCGGGCACGGCCCCGTCTTCAGGAATTTTTCCACGCGCTTCATGCCCTTCTCGTCCTTCACCCTGGAAAGCGCGTTTTCCACGGTATAGACGGCATTGTAGTACGTGAAGTCCATCTCGCCGGCCGTGTTGGTCTTTTCATTCATGTACAGAATGTGCTTTTTTTCGGCAGGGCCGTGAAACACGATCTCCCGCTCCTTTTCGGTCAGCTCCCGGAACGGAACGTCCGTACGGACGCCCATCTCCCGGGCGATATCCTTCATCAGGGACCACATCAGCGACTGCCACGGCGCTACGGCCCCTTCGTCGATCGTGCGGCTCTCATCCGGGACCAGCGTCGTCTCATCGACCGTCCGCACAACGCCTGTCCCATCGCATCCGGGGCATGCGCCGCCGCTGTTGAAGGCCAGCTCCTCCGCCCCGATCGTCGGGACGATCTCCTGGCAGACGGGGCACCGGATCTCCTTCTCGGCCGCATGGTCGAGGGTCGGACCGATCTCATGTCCGTTCGGACACCGGTAGGTCGAAAGTCTTGAAAACAGCAGCCGCAGACTGTTCAGCAGCTCCGTCGAGGTCCCGAAGGTGCTGCGGATGCCCGGAACGCCGGGCCGCTGATGCAGTGCCAGCGCCGCAGGGACGTACCGGACATCGTCCACCCGGGCACGCTCGGCCTGGGTCATTCTCCGCCTCGTGTAGGTTGACAGGGATTCAAGGTACCGCCTGGAGCCCTCCGCATAAAGCACCCCCAGGGCCAGGGAGGATTTGCCGGAGCCGGATACGCCGGCGATCCCGACGATCCGGTGCAGCGGGATATCCACGTCCACGTTTTTCAGGTTGTGGACTCTGGCGCCCCGGATCTCTATATTATCTGGTATCTGTAAGTGACGATGACTCATATTGGTTTCTATTCACTCCTGTTATTATGATCAGCGGAACCGGATCCGCTGTTCCAGTATGGCCGCAAAGGTCTCCAGCCCCTCCCGGTCCTCCCGGCTGAATCGGTCGGGAACCGGGCTGTCGATATCGAGTACGGCGGTCACATGTTCCCGGGGATCATGAAGCGGGATCACGATCTCGGATCTGGACGCGCTGTCACAGGCGATATGACCGGGAAACGAATGAACATCCGGAACGACCGTGGTCTGATCCTTTTCTGCCGCATGGCCGCACACGCCCTTTCCCAGGGGGATATGGATGCAGGCAGGTCTTCCCTGAAACGGTCCGACGACCAGCTGAGCGTCCTTCATCAGGTAGAACCCGGCCCAGTTGAGGTCCGGAAGGCTTTCCATCAGAAGGGCACTTGCATTGCTCATGGCCGACACGTAAAAGGTCTCCTCCTTCAATAGTTCCTCAAGCTGGCTGTGCAGCAGCCGGTAATCACTGCGGCTGTCCAGACGTTCTTCGTGCGCTGCTTCGCTGTGGATCATATCGTCTTTCATCGGTCTGACTCCTTTCCGGGCATTCTCCTGTAATCGTACCATAATCCGGCCAAAAATGCCACCAATCAAAAAAGTGCCCCTTTTCAGAGGCACTTTTCGAAACATATGCAGCTTTTCAGGCTTTGATTATTCCGGCTGGATCGAAGCAGCCATCAGGCTGGCAGTCGAAGCAAAGCCTTCGTCGGACATCGGCGAGAAGGTGAACTCCAGGATCGCGCCCTGCTCTGTCGCGAAAGCGACATTGGTGGAATCATTGCTCTCCAGATCATAGTTCAGGCAGTCATAGCCGTTGATGACCATACGGGACGGATCCTTGACATCCGGATCCTCGGCCAACTTCTCTGTATACGCATCAAGATCCATGCCGTCCACATTGACATAGACGATCGCCATGGCTGCTGCCTGGTCATCCGTCGCATAGTAGCCGATATAGCCGTTCTCCACATCCTCTTCCGTCAGCTCCACTTCCTTCAGGACGGCAGGTACCCATACCTTCATGGCGATCTGATCGAAGGTCACGAAATCTCCCTCGATCCCGCTTTCTTTGATCTGACCCTCGACATCACTCCAGTTCAGCTCCACCACTTCTGCCGCAGCTTCAGTCGCTTCGGTCGCTTCGGTCGCTTCGGTCTCCTCGGCCGCTTCGGTCTCCTCGGCCGCTTCGGCAAATACGGAAGTCCCGCCGAACACGAAGCTGGACATCATGGCAAGTGTCAGGAACATAACCAAACGTTTTTTCATTTTCATTCCTCCTGTTGTCTGCAGTTCATATGCAGATAAATCAATTTAAACAACGTTTAAATTATACATTATTGCAGGATCGTTAGCAACCGCATCCGCATAAACGTCAACGATCCTTCACGAGTGGGTTTTGATTTTTCACTATTTCATTTGCCTGTTCTATGGTATACTTTTATGTAGTGTCCACGCGTAAAAGCTGCTGCAGTCAGGAGGAAGCAAGTGAATACGATCCATATAGCCCTTGTCGATGATGACCGGCCTGATCTTGAATGGCTGAAGGAGGAGATCTCGATCCTGTCCGAGGAAAAAAACGCCTCTGTCCGTCTGCACCCATATCTGTCTGCAGAGGAGTTCCTCCGGGTGTTCCGGCCCGGCATGTTTCAGCTTGTCTTCCTGGATATCTATATGAAGGGGATGACCGGCATCGAGCTTGCCCGTGCGATTCGGGCGGAGGATCCGGCTCTTCTTCTGGTTTTTATAACCTCCTCTCGGGAGCATGCCTTTGATACCTTTCCGCTGCATCCCTTCGATTACCTGGTTAAGCCCTGCGGAAGGGAGGACATTGCCCGTGTGCTGAAGGAAGCCGGACGGATCCTCCATCTGTCCGAGCCCGTCGTCGACATCCGCTGCGCCTACAATTCCCTGTCCGTCCCCCTCTCCAAGATCGTATCCGTTCTGTCCTCCGGGCATTCGCTGGAGGTTCATACAACGGACCGGCAGGTGATCCGCTCCATTATGACTTTTTCGGAGCTTCAGAAAATGCTGATGGATGATCCGCGGTTTCTTACCTGCAACCGGGGCATCCTGGTCAATATGGATCACGTCCTGTCCCTGAACGGTGATGCATTTTTGATGAAGGCCGGTCCTTCCTGCGCCTTACGTGTCCGGGACCGCGCACAGCTGATCGCGCGCTTTACCCAGTACCAGATCTCCCGTATGAAAAGAGGCATGTCCCGATGAATGATCCTGTGCTCCGTCATATCCTTGAACTGCTGATCCTGTTTCCCTCCATCCTGTTCGCGCTCCGGCCGCTTCAGGCGCATTTCAGGTACAAAAAAAGCAGCGTGTACGGACTGGCCACCGCTGCTCTTCTGCTCTTTTCGGCTGCCGGCGGATATCTTTCGGCTCTTTTTGGCCTTTCCTCCGCGGTCTTTGTGTTTCCGTCCCTGCCCCTGCTCTTTCTATTGTATGTTCTGACGACTTCGGACAGCGTTTCCCTGATCAAGAAGACCTTCTGCTTTCTGAACGGGTGCATGTTGGGCTCCTTCTGTGTTCTGTATACGCGCTATCTCAGCGCCCCGTGGGAGATCGGCCTGGACAGGCAGCCCTTTACGATCCGTTCTTCGCTCCTGACCCTGCTGTTTACGTTTCTGCTCGGCCTGGCCTTCTGGCGCACCCTTTCCCGAAAGCTTCCGGCCCTGCTTGACAACTCCCACATTGACCGGATATGGCCGGTACAGATCATTGTCGCCCTGGTCGCCAATCTGCTGATCCTTTATTCCTATCCGCTGCATGCCGAGGTGGTCATGGCCGGGCGTGTCCGTCCGGTCATGCTGCTGGTCCTCCCGCTGTTTCCGGCAGCTGTCCTCTATCATTACCACAACCTGTGGTGGATCGCGACGCAGATCTCCGAAAAGGAGAGTCTCCGTCTCAACAACAATCTTCTGGAGATGGAACGAAAGCGCTATGAGGACCTGGAGGCCTACATCGATGAAACCCGGATCATGCATCACGATTTCCGTCATCACATGCTGGTCATCGGCCGGTATGCGAAGGAACAGGATCATGAGGCTCTTCTGGAATACGTGCAGAAGCTAGAACGCCTTGCGGAATCCGACTTTACGCAGTACTGCCCGAACAACGCCATTTCGGCCATCGCCTCCCACTATAACGCGCAGGCGAAGGCGGCCGGTTGTCAGATCCGGTGGTCTCTGGCCCTCCCGGCCTCTCTCCCGTTCGCGGACGCAGACCTCTGCGCGCTTCTTGGAAATCTGGTCGAAAATGCGATTCACGCGGTCAAGGACCTGCCCGAAGAAAGCCGCCAGATCACCGTCACCTCCAGCATGCTCTCCGAATCCATGCTGGGGCTCTCCATCGAAAACCCCTACGCAGGCGAGATCCAGCTTCTGAACGATGGTCTGCCCGGCTCTCTCCTCCACGGACACGGGACCGGCATGCACTCGGCCTCCGCCATTGTCTCCCGATACAACGGTAGCATCCGGATCGATACGGAGGAGCAGGTTTTTTCCGTGCAGATCCTCCTGATGGCGCCGTCAGCGCTTCCTTGATCCGGCGCCGGGGTCCTCACTCCAATGCTGTATACATCCATATTGAGTTCCTAAAGGGATGCGGCAAATTCCCGGATGAGCCGGTTCACTTCTTTCGGCTGATCCGTATTGGAATTATGCCCGGCATCCTTGATCCAGAATATCTGCTGGCCTTCTTTTTTCGCCCATCTTCGGTTATAGCTTTTCGCGGAACCCACCCGGTCCTTCTCCCCGCAGATCAGGATCATAGGACAATCGATCTCGTACGGCAGGTCCGCCTCCATCGCCTCTGCAAGCAGCTTCATTCCATGCCCTGCTAGTTTACAGTATTCATCCTTTGTATAAGGATCCAGAAAACCGCGCATCAGCATTCTGCCGTATCCGCTCACTGCGCACCCGTTGGCTCCGATCCTTTTCAGGGTATTCCACGGGAAAGCCCGATACATCGGTTCCGTCCGCTTCAAAAGCCAGATCTCCGCCCCTGTCACGTAGCTGCGTTTCAGGGGAGCTGAATCGATCGAAATGAAGCCTGCTGCCTCACCGGGGTATTTCTGCATGAAGCACTGGGAGACATAGCCTCCCATGGACTGTCCGATCAGGACCGGGTGTGTGATTCCCTCTTTTTCCAGGATCGCATGCAGCCATACCGCCTTGTCCATCAGAGAAAAATCCAGCCGGAAGGGCCGGGAAGCGGCATGTCCGGGTGCATCCCACGTAAGCAGACCATATTCCTTCTCAAAGGCTTCGATCTGCCTGTCAAACAGATGATGGTCTGCTGTCAGTCCGGGAAGAAAGACGAGCGTCTTCCGGGTCGGAACAACATCATTCATCCAGTAATGAATCGTTCCGGAAGCCGTTTCAAAGGTCTTTTCTGTCATTACTGGCCTCCTTGCCATCCAGCCGTAATACGTATTCTGAGAAAACACGTGAAATCCTGCATGCAGGATCGCGCTGCCCCGCCTCCGCCATCCACCATAAAATACTGCCCCTTATCTTCCATGACAAAGCATGTATTGTAACACTCCGTCACAAGAGCATTTCCTGTCCCCAGCATGGTTAATTTCATATCTTCTCTCCGTCACATCCCGATTACAAGCTTCAGGAACTTTTTATCGTTCATCTGCTCATTCGTAATATATTCTCCGTCATGGAACAGTGCATAGTTTGTGATCGGAGTCGGCGCGTTTTGTGCCTTCTCTCTGCTTGCGATATGAATTGCACGGAAGGGTATACCATTCTCTTCAGCGGTCTGCTCCAAAATCGGAACATACTTCGCGTTGAAAGGACACTGACTGGTGTAATACAGAACATACCCTTTTTCTTCTATATGTGGATGCTTCGCACATTCCCTGAACTCAGGTCTTTCTGCCTCATTCCCAAAGGGCAAATACCACAACTGGATTCCGTTATCCGCCTCATCACACACAGCAAAACCTTTGTATTTCAGGAACTTTGGATCAGCAAGGAAAGGTTTCTTCTTAGCCGCTGCCAGTATACACAGCCCTTTCTTCCCCTTTTCTTTACTATCTTCGATGCAGGCATCCAGTAAATCCGTAGAGTATCCATGTCCCTTGAAGGAACCGGACACCCACAGGCAGTCAATATACATATATCCATCGGCGTTGATCGGAACCCATGCATTCTCAGCCGGAATATACTCAATAAAGCACTTTCCCCGCTCCACGCTCTTGAGAAATACAAGTCCCTCATCAAATCTGTCGTTAAGCCAGGCCTTCTTAGAAGAAACCTGCACGTCCTTATTATTGGAAATGGCACAGCAGATGTGCTCCTTTTCCAGATTATCCTTTGTAACTCTGATGTACTCCATACAATCACCCCTTCACTTTTATCGGATGCCGGATCACCGTCTTCAATTTCTCCGGTGCTACTCTCCTTGCATCACTCAGATAAATCTCATGGTGCATTCTGCGACAGAATCGTCCACCGGACGATTCTCCTGCACACGTAGGCGTCTGATCCGTCATATCAAGAACATATCCCTGTTCTTCCATAAAACGATGCATCGCTTCTACCGTGGCAGGCTCATCGTCATATGATCCGATATGCATGCACTGTACACACAGTCCTTCATCATAGGTGAAGAATTCGACCTTTGAAAAATCCTGCTTCTTCCTTGCCGTTGCTTCTCTGACAGCCCAGTCAAAATCATCCTTCGTCACAAAATCCGGCAGGCGGATGACGGAGATCCATTTAAAAGCATCTTTATGTGCATAATCCACTCCGATCACTCCATCCTGCCACCAGAATCCTTCCAGCGGCGGCACCACATAATCAAAGTATCCATTGATCTGATGATCCCCCTTCTTACTCATCTTGATCGTAAAAGCGATCCCATACAAAAGACCTATGGCCTTTTTGTATTCTCCGTCTTCATCATTTGGATTACCGGTGCCGCGTACCGCAATATAATTCATCTTCGGAACAGTGACGATGGATGGCGTACCCTTCGGCATATAAAACTCTTTGTATTCCTTCTTATAATCGAACGCCATACAATTTATCCCTCCGTCAGATCTTTCTCTTCATAAGACATCTCTGTAAAAACGAATCATCTTTCCCATGTCCTCAACAAGCAGCCCCAAGCCATCTGCTCTCATTCTGTGAATCCTTCATAGATTCTTACTGTTTCTTCAGCATTCCTGCGGATGATATCCCGCGCTTCTGCCGGCTCTAACACCTCTGCCTTTGCCCCAAAGGTCATGAGCCATGTCACAAGGTTTTCCATATCCGTGTAATCCGCCGTAAAGAGCAGCCTTCCGTCATCGACTTCAGTAAAACAATGCGGTCCGAATTCTTCAACCAGCCGCCACTTCATATCTTGTGTGAAAAGAGCCTTTACTTTAATTCCGCCCGGGAAAATCTTTTCAGTTGACAAATCCGGCATAGGTGCGTTCCGACATATATACTCTTTATCAGTTTCCGTAACCCGATCCATACGGTTCAGCTTAAACAATCTGTAGTCCTTACGATCTGCACACCATCCCCATAAATACCAGCTTGACCATCGAAATACCAGATAATAAGGTTCAACTGTCCGTTCGCTCTCTCCTGATGGAGCATAATACCGGAACCTGAGTAAATGTCTGATACCGATTGCATACTGTATGGTCTCTATCTTGGGAGCCAGCGATTCCCGATACCATGATGACAGATCGATCAGAACGGAATCCTTGCCAGTAATAAACGCAGAGGATCCCGCCTGGATCTTCTCCATAAGCTGTACGTAATAGCTGCTTCCACTTACACTATCCAGGCTCCGCAGGCCTGCAAGGATCATCTGCAGATCCTTTGATGTCAGGATCGTCCTGTCCATCCGATATCCATCCATAATGCTGATGCCACCGCCGGTACCCTGCGCAGTCCTTATGGGAATCCCTGCCTTGCAAAGATCCTCAATATCCCGGTTTATCGTCCTGCGGGACACCTCAAACCTTTCCGCCAGTTCAGGAGCCGTTGTCTTTTCTTCCTGCAGCAAGATCGACAATATCCCGATCAGCCTGTCTATCTTCATAATCTATCACGCTCCGTTCATATCATAGCAAACGCAACATGACAACTGTATGTCATGTTTATTATATCCGTTAAACTATTTCCTGTAAATGAAAAAAGCCTGCGGAACATCAGGATTTCTCCCAATGCCCACAGGCACGATAACGGTTCGTGATTCAGCTTACAATCCAAGTTTCTCCATCGCCACCTTCAGGAGTAGTCTTTCTATTCGAGACCTCTGCTTCGCGAACCGGATCTTCCGAATCAGATGAAAAATCAGGAAGTAGCTGATGATATCCTTCACCAGCTTCAGGAATGGAGGGCGCAAAGCCGATTCCTCTTAGGTTGATATTGCCTCGTTGTTTATTCCTGTACGACTGTTCCGTTCCTGACTGCATCGGCAAAGGCTAAGATGCTTTCTGGTTTCATGATAGCAAGTCCTTGTTTTTCATCGCCAAGTACCACCAACTGATCTCCAGGTGAAATCTCAAATATCTTTCTTGCTTTAGCAGGAATCACGATCTGCCCTTTATCACCTACCGTTACCATTCCGAAGAGATGTTTTCCTTTTGGTGGAAGCGGCATACCCATGCTGTCCTCCGATTCATAATTAGCCAGATCATCAAGCGACACTTCAAATATTTCCGCAAGTAATTTACACTTATCCAGATCGGGAACAGTTTCTCCGGTTTCCCACTTTGCTACAGACTGCCGGGAAACGCCAACTTTATCAGCTATATCTTCCTGCGTCATGTTTTTCATTTTTCGAAGTGTTATGAGATTGTCATGAAACATCGTTTTTTCTCTCTTTCTTTATTCCAAGCACCGCCCATCTGAAGAATGGTATTCTTGAGATTACGGCGTTCAAAGCATATGCCGCCGCAAAGCCTGCAAGCAAGCTGATCAGATAAACCATAGCTGCCGGAAGATTACCTGGTTTTCCAAGAAGCAGGGCTGCTGTTGATATCCCAAGGTAATGAAATACATATAACCCAAAATTGTTTTTACTCATCCATACCGTAAAAGCGTTTTGCTTATCAGCATACTTTGCCGCACCGCCAAGAATCGCCATGCTTGCCAGCCATCCGAAAGCTGTAAACAGGATCGATCTGTTGACAGGAGCATCCGCATAGTTGTCACCAAAGTACATGATGCAGAAGGCTGTTCCAACACCTGCACCAAGAACAAGCAGCCATACAAAATATTTTTTCAGTGTCGCAATTACCTCATCATGTGAAAACACAAAGCAGCCAAGCAGGAAAGCAGCTCCGTAATATCCAAACCGATAAACCACAATAACCGGCGTGTTAAGTATCTGCGCTGCTCCCCATATGACAAGAGCCATCAAAAGTATCGCTATGATGTTAGCCTTTCCACCCAATTTCCACAGCCTGTCCTTATCTGCTTTTCGGATGAGAAGAAGCACCATCGAAAACAGCCAAAGCAGCTGTATGTACCACAGAACTCCCGTTCCGCTTAACACCATAATGAAATACTTGATTACGGCAGGTACTTCCTGCATGGAATCAAAAGCGTCGCTTATTGACATGCTGACATATCCCTGGATGAACTGAAACGCAAATAGTCCTACGGTAGAGGGAATAAGCAGCTTCCTTGTCCTGCTTTTCGCAAATTCCTTTGCGGTGTGACTGTCCAGATAATATCTGGAGCATATTCCCGATACAAGGAATAACAGAAGCATAAACCATGGATAGACCGCATATAGGAAAATGTCGTAATACTGCACATCAAGAGAAGTGATCTTTCCAACTCCTCCGAGAATGCCTTCGCCATTATACATGTAAATCACATGATAAATGACAACCAAAACTACGGTGACCCATCTGATATTGTCTAAGTAGTATTTTCTCATGTTTTTCTCACTTTTGCAATTATTTTTAACATTATTATAATGGCAAGGCATATCCATGTCTACCAACCAAACCGAACATTTAGATACCTGAAATGTTAAAGCTGGTTGCGAAATCTAACATTCCTTCAGCACAAAGCTCACCTCCCACAAACTCCCACAGCTTGTATCGCTGACCAGCTTCACCTTGGAGTTTGTCCTCCTTTTTCAATCGTTTGTCTTGAAACAAAACAAGCTGCAGATCCCGGATCACTTCCGCATCTGCAGCTTATCTATTTTTGGGTGTTGCTCAAGAGGCACACGGTCTCCAGGCTTCCGGTATAGGGAAACATGTCGACCGGCTGAATTTTACCGACGCTGTATCCATGGCCGGTCAGATACGTGAGGTCCCGGGCTAAGGTCTCCGGATTGCAGGAGATATACACGATCCTGGAGGGACGGATGCTGCACGCGGCCGAGAGAAAGGCCTTTGTGCTTCCGGACCTGGGCGGATCCATAAAGATCACGTCGGGCTTTTTCCCGTCGGATGCGATCCTCTGCAGATACTCTCCCGCATCGCCCCTCCGGAAACAGATATTCCTGATCCCGTTCTCCTTCGCATTGGTCACAGCGTCCCTGACCGCATCCGGATTAAGTTCGATCCCGGTCACATGGGCCGCCTTCCCGGCAGCCGTGATCCCGATCGTCCCGATCCCGCAATACGCATCCAGGACCTCCTCCTTACCGGAAAGTCCGGCAAAGCTGACTGCTGTCCGGTACAGGACCTCCGTCTGCACCGGGTTTACCTGGTAAAAGGAAGCCGGCGAGATCCGGAAAACATGCCCGCACAGCTCATCCCGGATAAAACCCTTGCCGTACAGTACAACATTCCGGTCTCCCAGTACCATGCTGGTCCGCCGGCTGTTGATGTTCTGGACGATCGTGGTGATCCCGTGACAGGCGGACCTGAGCGCCTTTACGAAGTTGTTTTTGGACGGAAAGACCGGCGACGCTGTGACCAGCACCACCATGATCTCCCCTGTCGTAAAGCCCCTGCGGACCAGTACATGCCGTAAAAGTCCGGTCCCCAGGTCCTCATCATATACCCGGATCCGGAAGGAAGGCAGAAGATCCCGGACCGTCCGGATGATCTGCTGGCTTTTCTGATCCTCGATCAGGCACTCCTCCACCGTCACGATCCTGTGGGAGTTTTCTTCGTAGGTTCCGCAGATGATCTGTCCCTTTTTATCCCTTCCGAAAACACTGTGTACCTTGTTCCGGTAGTACAGCGGTTCCTTCATGCCGGTCACCGGCTCTACCCGGCCGAATTTTCCCAGAAGCTTTTCCGCCTGTTTTTGCTTTTGTGCCAGCTGCTTCCGGTATGAAAGCCCCTGATAACAACAGCCGCCGCATCGGGATGCGGCGCTGCAGCTGATTTCTCTACTTGGTTCCATCGTCTGTTTCTCTTTCATTCGTTCTCAGCGTTTCTTATTTCAGCAGGGAAATGGCAGATTCCGGCAGATTTCATCTGTATGGCACCGGTCATTTCCCGCAGACCGTTCCGTATTTCAGAAGGGCGGTCCGGTGAACCAGCTGGTACACGTCCCGCAGCGGCAGACCTCCTGCATCGGCCAGCTCCTTTACACTGTCAAACTCCGGATAATACTTCTCCATACCGTCCAGCGTACACGCCTTGACACGAGCCATCCCCCACGGTGTCTCCACGCGCAGGATCCGGCGCTCCAGCACGGTCCTTTCCATGGAGTTCCTTCGAATCCCGATGGTCGTCGTCT
This sequence comes from Blautia sp., assembly GCA_017463155.1. GTDB lineage: Bacteria > Bacillota > Clostridia > Lachnospirales > Lachnospiraceae > Blautia_A. The sequence continues at coordinate 16,574 of JAFTPT010000042.1, read as the reverse complement.
CCCGGAAAATGATCTTTTCGAGCTTTTCCCGGTCTTTCTCCATGCAGATCACGCTGAGAAGGCACGCCGGGCGGTTCTTTTTCATGTAGATCGGCGTATAAAAGACATCCCTCGCCCCGGCCGCGAACAAAAGCTCCATGACATAGCCGAGTTCCTCGCCCGTGCAGTCATCAATGTTCGTCTCCAGCCGGGTGACCCTGGTCTCCTCCTCCACGCGGTCCTGAATGCACATGGCACGCAGGATCCCCGGGCACTCATACTGCCTTTTGCCCGCACCGATCCCTGTTTTCAGGATGCTGAACGTCTCCGGCAGCCTGCTGCCTGTCCGGATCGCCGCCGCGATCGCTGCTCCCGTCGGCGTGACCAGCTCGCCGCGGACAGATGTGATGCGAAGGGGGATCCCGTACGCCTCGATCACGTTCGTCACGGCCGGAACCGGAACCGGAAGCACGCCATGCTGGCAGCGCACCGTACCTGTCCCTTCAGAAAGCTCCGGAATGATCACCTCCGTAAAGCCAAGGTCATCCAGGCAAACGGCGGCCGATACGATATCCACGATGGAATCGACGGCGCCCACCTCATGGAAATGAACCTCCTCCGTAGGCAGATGATGGGCTTTCCCCTCCGCCTCCGCGATGATCCGGAAGATCCTGTGCGCGAGGGCGCGCGCTCCGTCCGTCATCTCACCGGCGTCAATGATCGCGGTGATCTCGGCTAGTCCCCTGTGCTCGTGAGGATGTTCATGAGGATGCTCATGACTGTGCCCGTGAGGATGCGCATGATCATGCGCATGATGGTGCTCGTGAGAATGCTCATGATGCTCTGCATCGTCCTGTTCATGTGTGCCATGGGAGGCCGGGCCGACTCCATGCAGGTATTCCATGTCATGGTCATGGTTCTCATGCTCCCGGTCCAGGATCACATCGAAATCACAGGCGTCGATCCCCGATTTCAGGACCCGGCTGATCTTCACCTGATACCCGTCAAGCGGTAAGGAAGCAAGCACCTTCAGAAGCTTCTGCTGATCAGCTCCCAGATCGAGCAGTGCTGCCACAAACATATCCCCGCTGATCCCCGAGCTGCATTCCAGATATAGTTTTTCTTTCATTTTCCGGTCAATACCCTTTCATTCTGTAAAGCCTGCTCCCAGTGCCAGCCGGTTGATCTGGGTCGCCATATAGCCGGCGCCGTACCCGTTATCGATATTGACAACGGCGATCCCGTTCGCACAGGAATTGATCATGGTCAGAAGTGCTGACAGCCCGTGGAAATTAGCGCCATAACCGACCGAGGTCGGTACGGCGATGATCGGCCTGCTCGTGAGACCGCCGAGGACACTGGGCAGCGCCCCCTCCATCCCGGCCACCGCCACGATGCAGTTTGCCTGCTCAAGGCTCTCCACCTTGGAAAAAAGCCTGTGCATCCCGCTGACACCGATGTCATAGATCCGTTCCACATAGGTTCCGAAATACTCGGCCGTCTGGGCCGCCTCCTCCGCGACTCCGATGTCGGCCGTCCCGGCCGTGCAGACCGCGACCCTTCCCGACAGCGTCCTTGGCGTTTCGGGGTCGATCTTCAGGATACCGGATACCGGGTCATAAACGATTCCCGGAAAGTGCGCCCGGAGCAGTTCATACTGATGCTCCGTTGCCCTGGTCCCGAATACTTCTCCGTTCTGCTCATACAGACGCTCGTAGATCTGCAGCAGAAAATCATCCGCCTTGCTCCTGCAGTAGACCACCTCGGCAAACCCGGTGCGGGCTTTCCGTCCCGTGTCCAGCTTTGCAAAGCCCATCTCCTCGTAGGATTCTTTCCGGAGGATCCTTTCCGCCTCATCGACGGTCAGACTGCCTTCTTTTACCTGTGTCAGGATGTCTCCGATCTTCAACTGTCATTCCTCCGTTTCTATCGACAAAGGAAGCGGGCTTTATAAAAGTCCCGCTTCCTGCTGATCATACATCAGAAACTGCCGCTCGAACCGCCGTGGGTCGTCCCCGACGGGCCTGTGTGGGTGGAGCTGCCTCCACCTCCGCCGCGCGTGTTGTTCTTCGGCTTCGGCACGCGTGTCACATGGCTGTACAGGAACACATCCTCCCTTCGACGGATATCGACACTGCCCCGTTCGATATACTCATCCGCCGTCTGTCTGAGGCGGACCGATTTGAGTTGGCTTTTGAGGCCGAACGTTACAAGTCCGGCAACGCCGCCGCCACCGAGCAGGCTCCCGAGATAGGCATACCACGGAAGCGGCTCTGAAGGCATATGGTCCGTATCGTACGGACTTCCCTCGGAAGCTTCCTCCAGGAAATCACGGCAGAGCCCGGCAAAGCAGTTGAAGCCCTCGTAGTATTCGCCGTCGGACAGGTAGGGCCGGAACTGCGACACCATGTAGGCCTGTCCCTCGTCGGTAAAGGCCGTGATGCCGAAGCCCGTGGTCGAGATCGCCCATTTCCGGTCCTGCATGGACAAAAGCAGCAGTATTCCGTCATGGGACGAACCATATCCGTATCCGCCGCGATCGTACAGCTCATCCGCGCCGGTCTGGGGATCGATCCCGTCAAGGCCCGTCACCGTCACGATGATCACATCGAAGGACCAGGCCTCGCTGATATCCGCAAGAGTAGCATCCAGCTTCTGCCATTCATCCTGCGACAGAAGTCCCGCACGGTCGATCACGCGGTCATAGTCATGCATGCTCCCGGCAAAGATCGCCGCAGGAAGCAGCACCATCATCAGAAGATAGACGGTCAGGAAAGCACGCACGATCGTTTTGTGATATCTCATGACATGCCCTCCCTAGAACAACAGCCGTACGATGAGAAAGGCGATCACCGAAAACACCGCCGTCATCCCCAGCTGCCAGAATGTCAGTTTCTTTGTATCCGCCGGCAGGTCGCCGACCATCCGCCCTGTCTGTCCGTTCATGGCAAAAATGAAATTCTGCCCACGCCAGGTGGTATTCAGAAGCCATACCGGATACAGCGCGTACTGGTAGGAGCCGTTGTGAAGCCGCACATTGCTCCTCGCGATCTGCAGGTCCTGGTACCCGGACACGGTGCTTTCAAAGCAGTCCTCCGTGCTCCTCTTGATACGGGAGTTGGCCCGGTCGATGCTGTCCTTCACGGAAATGTCATACCGGTCGGCAAGGTATCCGGAAAGATACGCCATCCGGAAATCCACCGCTTCCGAAAAATCAAAGGGTTCAATGGACTCCAGCAGATCATCGGCGATCTTGGAGGAGCCGTCCACCGGCACATGCTCGAACCGAATCGAGCCCTCCCGGAAGATCGAGTACACGCTCGTCCGGGTATAGACAAAATCCCCGCTGTCCCAGACAGCCTTTTTGGTCCCGTTATAGCGGATCGTCGCATCCGCGTCCGCGTTAAAGATCCAGTAAGGCACATAGACGCCCTTGATCTCATCGATATGGTTCTCGTCATGGAACATCCGCGGAAGCAGGATCTTGCCCTGCAGGTGCTTCTTATAGGCTGCCTTGGCCGCCTCCTTGTCAAGCTTGAAGGGGATCACGTAATCCGGACGGAGTGTTCCCCCGACCCGGTCGGTAAGTACCACCGGATTGCCGCAGTAAGGGCAGGATGTGGCGGCTGTCGTCGAATCCGTCATCAGTTCTCCGCCGCAGGAATTGCAGACATAGACCCGCATTTCCTCCTGTTCCCCCTCCTGCCAGGAGCCGTTCTGGTTCTCTTCCTCGCCCCAGTTCATCTCGTCCGGCCGCTCGCTCTGCATCTGGGCGTTCAGCGCTTCCAGTGCCTCTACTTCCAGCTCCGTGCCGCAGTAGCTGCATTTCATCTTCTGGATCGTGCTGCTGAATTCCAGCGTACCTCCGCAGGATGGGCATTTGTATTCCCTCACCTGTGCCATTCCGAATCAGCCTCCTTGTCGCAGTCCGTAAAAACAGCCTGCCGCTCCTTACTTGACAACATCCTCATAGTTGATGGGATCTCCGCACTCCGGGCAGAATTTGGGCGGATTGGCAGGATCATCCGGCACCCATCCGCACTTGCTGCAGCGGTAGGTGATGGCCGAAGCTGCCGGTTTCGGCTGGCCGCATTCCGGGCAGAATTTGCCCTTGTTTACGGAACCGCAGGAGCAGGTCCAGGTGTCTGCCGCCGGCTGTGCCTGCGCGGCCTGGGTCTGGGCTGCCTGCTGTTGCTGCTGAGCGCCCATCGCATAGAGATTCTGTACATTGACGCCGCCGGCCTGCTGCGCCATGCCCATTCCCATGAAGCCGGCCATGGCACCGTTCGCGTTGGACGCGGCTGCCTTCATGGCGTCTGCCTGGGCTCCCGCCAGCATCGCCGCCGCCATGCCGGGATCACGATACATCGCGTTCTTCTGGGCGTCCTTGATCATATTGGCGTCTTCCTCGGGAAGCGTCACGGAATTGATCGCGATGGAGACGATCTCCAGGCCCCGCAGCTCGCCCCATTTCCGGGTCAGTGCACTGTTCATAGCCTGGCAGAGCTCACCCACATGCGCGGGAAGATCACTCGGGCGAAGGCCGACATGGGAAAGCTCGGCAAACGCCGGCTGCAGGGCGCTGACGAACTCGGAACGAAGCGTCATATCGATGTCGCTCCGGACATAGGCCTGTGCCACATTGCCGCAGACATTCGCGTAGAAAAGCAGCGGATCCGCGATCCTGTAGGAATAGGTTCCGTTGCAGCGGACCGATACGTCCACATCCAGGCCGATCCTCTGGTCGGTCACACGGAAGGGGATGGGATTGGCGGTGCCGAATTTGTTGCCCATCAGTTCCTTGGTGTTGAAATAATAGACTCTCTGGTCCATGGCCGCGTCGCCGCCGTAGGTGAAGCGCTTGCCGATGATCTCAAAGGTCTTCGCGATGCTTTCGGACAGGCTGCCGCCGAATACACTGGGCTCCGAGGAGGTGTCGTAGGTGAACTCACCCGGCTCCGCACAGACCTCGACGATCTTGCCCTGCTCTACGATGATCATACACTGTCCATCGGCGACCACGATCCCGGATCCGTTGGTGATCACGTTGTCGCTGCCCATGTTATGGCCTGTTTTCTTGCGTCCTTTTACGACCAGCACATCATTGTCCAGTGCATCACAGTAAAAATACTCTTTCCAGAGATCTCCGATCGTACTTGTTACGGCTGAAACACCTGCTCTGATAAGTCCCATAGTTCCACTCTCCTTTTTGAAAAATAATATCTTTACAGCAGCGTACATCCTGCGCTGGCTGTCAGAAACCGTTCATGATCCATTCCTTCGCCTCGTCGAGGCGCGTTGCGCTGATGGGGACGCCGATACAGACCGGCTCATAGAGGAGTCCGAAAAGTTCGGCGGGTCCCGGATCCCTGATCACCAGATAATGCGGATCCTCCTGTTCTCCGAACCTCTCATAATTATCTTTTCCAAGAAGTTCCGTAAGATCCAGCAGCATCTCCTGAGCCGAAAAATTCTCCGCCATGCGCTCCGGCATCAGCAGGATATCGAGTTTTCCGGTCTGTGTCCGGGTCAGGAAGTTCATCTGTGAGTAGTAGTCGAATTCACCGGTCTCCTCGTTGGCATAGAGCGTCGGGATCACGGCCACCTCCTCGTATTCACTCTCAAGGCCGAGGGTTTCCCGGATGGAAAGCTCCGCATCCCCGCTCTCCAGAAGGCCGGAATTGACCGGCGCCACGGACAGGACCGTCTCGATCTTCCGGTCATGCAGCCAGCTGATGCCGAACCGGATCAGAACGACCGCCACGATCACGATCACAAATACCCATTTATAGTATGTCCAAAAGTATTCCAGCTTCTGTAAAGCTGTCATTCCCTTTATGTTTTCCCTGAAACTTCTTGTGTCCTGGTCCCTGTTCATCGAGGCATCCTCCACCATTCTTATCTTACCATACTTTTCCGGCAAAGAAAAGCATTTGTGTTTGGGACATCTCATGGTATACTTAGAAAGCAGAAAAGATGCTTCCGGAGGACTTATGAAAAAAGAAGGCTACTATTCCTCGGGACAGTTCGCCAGGATGGCGCATGTCACCCTGCGGACGATCCGCTATTACGATAAAAAAAATATCCTGAAGCCCTCCTATGTCACGGCTTCCGGCGCCCGTTTCTATACCGACGCCGATTTTGCAAGGCTCCAGCAGATCCTTCTGCTCAAATATCTGGGCTTCTCCCTGGATGAGATCCGGACCATGACCATCGGCGATCCGGATTACCATTTCCTGCTGGACTCCCTCCGTATCCAGCAGAAGCTCGTGCAGGACCGGATCGAGCAGATGCAGCTGGTGGAGCAGGCGATCCGCGACACCAGGGCCGCTCTTCGTGACCAGCACCACGTCGACTGGGACCACATGCGGACGCTGATCCATCTGACGGGCATGGAAAACAGTCTGGAGCGCCAGTACCGGGACGCCTCCAACATATCGGCCCGCATACAGCTCCACCGCCTGTACTCGCAGAACCAGCTGGGATGGTTTCCCTGGCTGTTCGGCCTTCTCGGGCTCAGGGACGGCATGCGCATCCTGGAGGTGGGCTGCGGCGACGGTGCCCTCTGGACCCAGAATCTCCCAAAGGTCCCCAGCCGGATCGACATCGTTCTCTCCGATACATCACCGGGCATGCTAAGGGATGCCCGCCGCAGGATCGGAAGTGACGACAGTCGGTTTACCTTCCGGGAATTCGACTGTGCCCGCATCCCCTACCCTGATAACTCCTTCGATCTCGTCACGGCAAATCATGTACTCTTCTACTGTGACGACATTGAAGCCGCCTGCCGGGAGATCCGCCGGGTGCTGAAGGACGGCGGCCGGTTGGTCGCAAGTGCCTACGGAAAAGAGCATATGCAGGAGATCAGCCGGTTCGTGCAGGAATTTGACGAACGGATCATGCTTTCCAAAGAGCAGCTTTATGACCGGTTCGGACGTGAAAACGGAGCCGGCATCCTGTCCTCCTGCTTCCGGAAGACGGAATGGGTCTCCTACGATGATTCCCTGCTCGTAACGGAAGCCCAGCCGCTCATCTCCTACATTCTCTCCTGTCACGGCAACCAGAACCAGTACCTGCTCGACCGGTACCAGGAATTCCGCGCCGCCGCTGCCAGAAAGACCGCTTCCGGTTTTTTCATCACCAAGGATGCCGGGGCTTTCCTCTGCGAATAAGAAAAACTGAAAAAAGTACTTGAAGGTGACCTTAGGTCACCTTTTATAATGATTCCGGAAAGCAGAATGTACTTCTCACAAAAGGAGGATCATTATGAAAGGGATCATATTAGCCGGCGGCAGCGGGACACGTCTTTACCCGCTGACCATGGTAACCTCGAAGCAGCTTCTTCCCATCTATGACAAGCCGATGATCTACTACCCCATGTCTGTGCTGATGAACGCCGGGATCCGGGAGATCCTGATCATCTCGACCCCGCAGGATACGCCGCGTTTCCGTGAACTTCTGGGCGACGGCCACCAGTTCGGCGTGCATCTCTCCTATGAGGTGCAGCCAAGCCCGGACGGGCTGGCACAGGCCTTCCTGATCGGTGAAAACTTCATCGGCGATGACACCGTAGCCATGGTCCTGGGCGACAACATCTTTGCCGGACACGGCCTTAAGAAACGTCTGAAAGCGGCTGTCAGCAACGCGGAATCCGGCAAAGGAGCCACCGTATTCGGCTATTACGTGGATGACCCGGAACGGTTCGGCATCGTGGAATTCGACAAGGAGGGAAAGGCCGTCTCCATCGAAGAAAAGCCCGCGCATCCGAAGAGCAACTACTGCGTCACCGGCCTCTACTTTTATGATAACCGGGTCGTCCGCTACGCAAAGGAGCTGAAGCCAAGCGCCAGGGGCGAGCTGGAGATCACGGACCTGAACCGGATCTACCTTACAAACCAGGAGCTGAACGTGGAGCTTCTGGGGCAGGGCTTTACCTGGCTGGATACCGGTACGCATGAAAGCCTCGTGGAAGCAACCAACTTTGTCAAGACCATGGAGATGCACCAGCACCGGAAGATCGCCTGCCTGGAGGAGATCGCGTACCTGAACGGGTGGATCACCCGCGAGGACGTACTCAGCGTCTATGAGATCCTGAAAAAGAACCAGTACGGACAATATCTGAAGGATGTCCTGGACGGCAAATACATGGACGTTCTTCACTGAAAAGGAGAAAACAAACATGACCATCATCGTTACCGGCGGAGCCGGCTTTATCGGAAGCAACTTTATTTTTCATATGCTGGACGCCTATCCGGAGTACCGGATCGTATGCCTGGACTGCCTCACCTATGCAGGCAACCTGAGCACCCTCGCCCCCGTCATGGAGGATCCCCGTTTCCGCTTTGTCAAGGCTGACATCACGGACAGGGAGGCGGTCTATCGTCTTTTTGAGGAAGAACACCCGGATATGGTCGTCAACTTTGCGGCGGAAAGCCATGTGGACCGCTCGATTGAAAACCCCGAGGTCTTCCTGGACACCAACATCAAAGGGACCGCCGTACTCATGGACGCGTGCCGCAAATACGGCATACAGCGCTATCACCAGGTATCCACCGACGAGGTGTACGGGGATCTTCCTCTGGACCGGCCGGACCTGTTCTTCACCGAGGAAACGCCCATCCACACCAGCAGTCCCTACAGTTCCTCCAAGGCCGGCGCCGACCTGCTCGTCCTTGCCTATCACCGGACCTACGGCCTGCCTGTTTCCATCAGCCGCTGCTCCAACAATTACGGGCCTTACCATTTTCCGGAAAAGCTGATCCCGCTCATGATCGCGAACGCGTTGAACGACAAACCGCTGCCCGTCTACGGCAAGGGTGAGAACGTCCGTGACTGGCTGTACGTGGAAGACCACTGCAAGGCCATCGACCTGATCATCCATAAAGGAAGGGTCGGCGAAGTGTACAATATCGGCGGGCACAATGAAATGCGCAATATCGATATCGTAAAGATCATCTGCCATGAGCTCGGAAAGCCCGAAAGCCTGATCACCTATGTGACCGACCGGAAGGGCCACGACATGCGCTACGCCATCGATCCCACGAAGATCCACGAGGAACTGGGCTGGCTCCCGGAGACGAAATTCGCCGACGGGATCAAAAAGACCATCCGGTGGTACCTGGACAACAGGAAGTGGTGGGAAACCATCATTTCCGGCGAATACCAGAACTACTATGAAAAAATGTATGGAAACCGCTAGGGGGCACATGATATGAAGGTTTTTGTAACAGGCGTGGCCGGTCAGCTGGGCCACGATGTGATGAATGAACTGGACCGGAGGGGGATCGGCTGTACCGGTTCCGATCTGGCTCCTGCGTACAGCGGGATCAGTGACGGTTCCGCCGTCACGCATCTCCCCTATGTCTCTCTCGATATCACGGACGCGGCCGCGACGGAGGAGGTCCTCCTCCTCGAAGCACCGGACGTAGTGATCCACTGTGCTGCCTGGACGGCCGTCGACGCGGCCGAGGATGAAGAGAATCATGCCAAGGTACGCGCTGTCAATGTGGACGGTACGCGGAACATCGCCGCGGCCTGCCGGCGCCTTGACTGTCCCATGGTCTACATCAGCACGGATTACATTTTTGACGGACAGGGCGAAACTCCCTGGAAACCGGAGTGCACCGATTACAACCCGCTGAACGTGTACGGGCAGTCCAAGCTCGACGGGGAAATGGCCGTCCGTGAACTGGTTCCGCGCCATTTTATCGTACGGATCGCCTGGGTGTTCGGGCTCAGCGGCAAAAACTTTATCCGGACGATGCTGACGATCGGAAAGAAACACGATACCCTCCGGGTCGTCAACGACCAGATCGGCACGCCCACATACACGCTGGATCTGGCGCGGCTTCTGGTGGATATGATCGAAACGGACAGGTACGGCTGCTATCATGTCACCAATGAAGGCGGCTACATCAGCTGGTACGATTTTGCCTGCGAGATCTTCCGGCAGGCCGCCGCTCTCGGCCACCCGGAATACGGGGCCGGGCACCTTACCGTCCTGCCCGTCACGACCGAGGAGTACGGCATCTCCAAAGCCTGCCGTCCCTTCAACAGCCGTCTGGACCGCTCCGGGATCACCGAAAAAGGGTTTACTCCCCTTCCCGACTGGAAGGATGCCCTGGCCCGGTACCTGCAGGAGCTGGATATCGACGCTCTGTGACCGTACTATAGCAGCAGAAAAGGCGTATGCATGGTGTTCTTACCGTGCATACGCCTTCTTGTTTTTAATAAAGCTCTGTTTACTGGGCGGAGATGGTCTCTCCGTTCCGTACCTTCGCCATCAGCTCCTTGGCATGCTCCACCGTCGACATGTCGGGGACCATGACATAGGCCTTCTGTCCCATGGAATACGGCTTCTGCGTGTCTCCGGTTCCGTCGACACTGTAGCTCACCACATTCCAGGCGGAAACATCCTGCAGCTCCTGCTGGAGGATCCTTGCGATCTCCTCATAACCGATGTTCGTCTCAAAGCTGCCCTGGAGGCTTGCAAGGATCGTGGAATAATTGGCCAGCAGGTCCATGGATGCCAGCTTCTCCAGCACGCCCCTGATCACCGCCATCTGGTTGCGGCCTCTCTGGCGGTCGCCCTCGGAGAACGCATACCGTTCACGGGCGAATACCAGGGCCTGGTCGCCGTTCAGATAATTCTCGCCCTTGTTGAAGTGATAGCCGACCACATTGGCGGAATTGAAATCATAATCCGAAACCACCGTGATCCCGCCCAGGGCGTCGATGATGTTCACAAAGCCTCCGAAATTCATGCGGACATAATAGTCAAGTTCAATGTCGTACAGCATCTCCATGGTGTCCATGCAGACACTGATCCCGTAGATACCGGCGTGGGTCAGCTTATCGGGAACGCCGTTCGAGATCGACAGCGGTACAAAGTAATCCCTGGGCGTCGATACCAGCAGAAGCTGTTTGGTATCCAGATTGGCCGTCAGGATGATGTTCACGTCGCTCCGGCTGCGGGCTACGATGCCGCCCCGGTTGTCGATGCCGCTGATAAACACGGTGTAGACATGATCCTGCGAAGGCTTCTCGACAGCCACCGCATTGACCGTCTCCGGCTCCTCTTCGGTCTTCTCCTCCGACTGCGCCGCCTCTTCCTTTGCAGGTTCCGGTACGCTCGAGGCCAGAACAAGATCCGATTCCACGTTCTTCACATCGACCTGCGTGATCATGGTATCGATATTCAGATAGTCATCCATATCCCGCAGGATATCGATGTAGGCCGCGTTCAAAAGGATCGCTCCGGTTTCTCCCTTTGTCAGGCCGTCGACAAGATCCCCGAGGCCCGCATATTCTCTGGTCTGAATCTGTGTTCCCAGCTCCTCATTCACCATCTGAAGAGCCGCGCGGGTATTCTCCTGGTCCAGACTCTCCAGAACACCGTAGGTATAGCCGGCGGTATCGGAAAGGCCTGCCGCCGCGTCATCCGCCCGTACATAGACGCCCACCTGCGAGATCTCCGTATTGACATTGGTCACCTCGGAGAGAGTCAGCTTTGTACGGTACACGTACAGACATCCCAGGAGGAGAGCTCCCAGAAGGATGATCCACAGGATCACGCCAAACAGAAAGCGGACCTTTTTACGATAGTTCCAGGTCAGGATCCCCACAATGACCACCAGCAGGAGCAGCCCGGCCGCCACGAGGATCATATAGAGCCGGGGAATCACGTCCGTATAGTACAGAAGCCCCAGAAAAGCGGCTGCCGCGATCAGGAGGACCGCCGTCAGGAGCTTGCCGACAACGCCTCCGCCTTGCTTTTTCATACGCTAAAAACCTCCAAATATTAATCTCTCTGAAACAGGTCTCTGGTATAGACCTTGTCCTTCACATCCTCCAGACAACGGTCATACCGGTTGGCAATGATCGAGTCGCTCTCAGCCTTAAAGGCCTCCAGATCGTTCACGACGCGGCTTCCGAAGAAGGTCGTTCCGTCCGGAAGCGACGGCTCATAGATGATCACATTGGCACCCTTGGCCTTGATCCGCTTCATGATACCCTGGATGCTGCTCTGCCGGAAATTGTCCGAATTGCTCTTCATGGTCAGGCGGAAGACACCCACCGTGACCATATGTTCCATCCGGCTATTATAGGCGTTGTCCTCCATATAGCTGTAATACCCGGTTTTCCGGAGGACCCGGTCCGCGATGAAATCTTTACGCGTCCGGTTAGCCTCCACGATGGCCTCGATCAGGTTCTCGGGGACATCCCGGTAATTAGCCAGCAGCTGCTTGGTATCCTTGGGAAGGCAGTATCCGCCGTAGCCGAAGGAAGGATTGTTGTAATGGCTTCCGATCCTGGGGTCCAGGCAGACGCCGTTGATGATGTCCCTGGTATCCAGGCCCTTTACCTCCGCATAGGTGTCAAGCTCGTTGAAAAAGCTCACCCGGAGCGCCAGGTAGGTATTTGCGAAAAGCTTGACGGCCTCGGCCTCGGTAAAGCCCATGTAGAGGATCTCCATGTCTTTCCTGACCGCTCCTTCCCGCAGGAGCTCCGCAAAGGTGCGGGCCGCCTCCATGAGGCGCTCATCGCTCTTGTCCGTCCCGACGATGATCCGGCTGGGATACAGATTGTCGTAGAGGGCTCTGCTCTCCCGCAGGAATTCCGGGCTGAACAGGATATTCCGGGAATTCTTTTTGCTGCGGATATTCTCCGTATAGCCGACCGGGATCGTGGACTTGATGACCATGATCGCGTCCGGATTGCATTTCATGACCAGGTCGATCACCGTCTCCACAGCCGAGGTGTCAAAATAGTTCTGTCCGCTGTCATAGTTCGTAGGCGCCGCGATCACGACAAAATCCGCGGAGGCATAGGCCTGTTCCGCGTCCAGCGTGGCCACGAGGTCCAGGTCATGGCCCGAGAGGTATTCCTCGATCTCCTTGTCCTGGATCGGTGACTGCCTGCGGTTGATCATCTCGACCTTTTCGGGAATGATGTCCACAGCCGTCACATGATTGTACTGTGAAAGTAGTGTGGCGATGGATAATCCGACATATCCTGTGCCGGCCACTGCAATATTCATGGTAGTCTGCTTGCCTTTCTGTTTGAAATAAGCCCGGAAATCTCCGATCACGGCTTTCCGGGCTTTGTCTTCATTTGTTCTCTGCTCCCGGGCTGGTCAGCCGACCACGATCGTAAGCACGGCCCGGTTGGACGTATTTCCGTCATTGTCAACAACGTAATAGGTGAGTTCGTAGGTCCCTGCCGTATTGGTATCCAGGGTTCCTTCGATCTGGATCTTGCGGAACAGTTCGCTCGTTTCATCCTTGTCATCGCGGATGTCACTGACATAGCTGAGGCTGTCAAAGGACGAGCCGATCGGCACCTCCACATAGTAGGTGGTCAGGAAGAAACGCGGCGCGGCATCATCAAGCGCTGCGATCTTATCCTCTTCGCGCTTCTGTGCCTCCTCCTGCGGTGTTGGCGGAGCGGCAGTCGGTTCCGGCTCTTCCGGTTCCTCTTCAGGCTGTTCCTCCGGTTCCTCGGGTTCTTCCTCAGGCTTCTCTTCCTGCTCCTCTTTGGCGGACTCTTCCCCGGCCTCCTGACTCTCCTCGCGGATGTCGGCAAGCCCCGGCGCCGCAAGATTGTCTACGCCCTTGGCGCTCATGACATATTCCTGCTTGGACACATTGTTTTTGCTGTCCTTCGCGACGATCACCGCCACGGCTTCCTCCGTACTCCGGATAAAGACATTCTCCACAGCCAGACTGTCGGACACGTCACCGTCAACGGCGTCGACCGCCGTGATCCCTTTCAGAATATCCTTATCGCTCATTCCCGGCAGATAGCGGAGTTCTTTTCCTTCCGGGATCCGGATCTCAGGACCCTTTCTGTCAGAGGTCATGAACAGGTATCCTACCCCGCCGGCCAGTCCGATGCTGAGAATGATCAGCACGGCAATCAATAACTTACGCATAATCGTTTCTCCTCATCTGTAAGGTACAGTGAACGTGCTTTATTTACGACGCTTACGTGATTTTTTCTTTTTGGATTTTTTCTTGTCCTTCTCGAGCATGGGAATGGTTCCCAGGACGCTCAGCTTCAGGAACCGGTCCACATCGTCCGCCGTCTTGATCGTATCGTTGGTCAGATAGATCGCGATGATGATCACCACCGCCAGGAACACGCCGAGCAGGCCTCCGATGATACCGTTCCTCGAAAGGCTGGGGCTGGCTTTATGATCCGGAATGTTGGCGGTCTCCACCACGTTGACGGCCTCGATATCCATCACCTGCTGGATATGGCCGGCGGCCACGTTGCGGATCGCGTTGGCGATCTCACTGGCCACATACGGGTCGGGATCCTTTACGCTGATCGCCACGATACGGGTATCTGTGGCATTGTCGACCGTGAGCTTCTTGAGCAGCTGCTCATGGGTCAGGTCAAGGCCCAGCTGCGCGATCACGCCCTCCGTAACGGTACGGCTCTTGATCAGCTCGGCATAGTCCTTGGTAAGGAGCGTACTGGTCTGCATGTCCTGCGTGGTCAGCGTGTCGCTGTTCTGTTTGCTGAGGACGACGATCTTGGTCGTGGAAACATACTGCGGTGTGATGAAAAGCATCGTTCCCACGATCGACACCAGGCCGAAGATGATCCCCGAGAGGATGATGATCCCGAGCCTGCCAAGCAGCAAATGGAATATTTCGCCAAGATCTATTTCAATTTCGCTGTTGTTGAATTCCTGATTATCCATACTTTATCTCCATCCATATTAACCGTGTTTCATTCCGGGATCCCGGGATACGGCTTTATCTGTTGCTCCCTCCGGCGACGATCCTGCCGGGGTTCGTGACAAAGATCCGCTTTGCGTAGCCTTCACCCATGACCTTGACGACCTGCTCGTAGGCCTTGCCTATCTCGGGCGTACGTTCCTTGATCCCGTGCCCGTCCGACCCGACAAAGTCCAGAAGATCCTCTTTCATGAGCTTTTTGGCAAAGCGTTTCATTCCGAAACCGTCTCTCCCGCTGATCGTATCCGCGTTGATCTGGATAAAGGCGCCGAAGTCCCTCAGCTCCTCGATGAAATCCAGGTCACCCATCACGGCCCTGTACCTCTCGACATGCGCCATGATCGGAAGAAAACCGTTAAACTTGAGCTGCTGTACACGCTCCTTGATATATGCCTTGTCATCCCCGCCCGAGAACTCGGCCAGTACATAGCGCGAACCCGCCATCGTAAGCCTTGTCCCGTTCTTCAGACAGTCGACCATGTCCATGCTGGTATGCAGTTCACAGCCAAGATAAAGCTTCAGGTCCTTTCCGACCGAAGGGGCTATGGCCAGAAGCTTTTCATACTGCTGCTGCACGAGCTCTGCGGAAGGTTCGAACATCCGGTATCTGAAATGGGGTGTCAGGATGATGTTCCTGACGCCGTCCGCATATTCCTTCCGGAGCATCTTCTGCGATTCCTCAAGGCTCTTGGATCCGTCGTCGACCCCGGGGACAATATGGCAGTGCATATCAAATAGTCCCTGCATCAATTATTCTCACCGTAACTTCCGTAACTGCCGTAATTACCGTATTTTCCGTATTTGCCATAGCGGCCGTACTTGCCGTACCGGCCGTATTTTCCGTATTTGCCGTAGCCGTCCTTGGCGTAATCCACCTTGTTCAGGATCGTCCCGAGGATCGGGCAGGAGCTCATCTCGAGCTGTGCCTTGGTCTCCTGTACGTACCGGTAGCTGATGGCGCCGGCTTCGATCACGATCACGATCCCGTCACAGGAATCGGCGATGACCGCACCGTCGATGACCAGGCCGACCGGCGGGGTATCGATGATGACATAATCATATACGTCGCGCACCGTGCGGATCATGTCCTTGAACAGGCGGCTTCCGAGAAGCTCCGCCGGGTTCGGGGGTACGATGCCGGCAAAGATAATGTGAAATTTGGGAAGGGAGGTCGCGCAGATCACATCCGCAAGCTTGGCCTGCTTGGAAAGATAATGGGTAAGCCCCAGTACCTCCTGATCCACCTGGACCCGGCCCAGAAGGACCGACTTACGAAGATCGGCATCGACCAGAAGGACCGACTTGCCGCTCTCCGCCAGCGACGCGGCCAGATGGAAAGTGACGTTGCTCTTGCCCTCGTTCGGCGTCGTGCTGGTGAATGCGATCACCTTCTTGTCCGCCCCGCAGAACTGCAGATTTGTACGAAGAGCCTTGTAGGCCTCATCCATCTGGTAGCTCTGTTTATAATCGTTCAGCTTGACTTTTACCATATTTATCACCTTTGTCATGATGGTTTTGCCCGCCGGAGCGCCTTCTGCATAAGGGCGCACTTCACCCGGGGACACTTACATTTCCCTATTATACAGCCATAAACGACATAAAGCAAGTTAAAATTCCAGTTTTACCATCATCTTCTTCCGCCGTCCCGAAAACCGTTGCAATCCGCATTGCTGCTGTGATAGACTAAAGCCGTCAGTACAGAATGCACAGTCCAGCGGTGAAATGTCAAGACCTGAATGAGTAAAAATTCGCATTATTTTGGCTCATTCTAAAAGGGCGCAAAACATCCACCTAAGCCCCGTCGACCTGCGTTTTTAAAAGGAGGATCGCAGAGCCGGGCGTAGATCA
>JAFTPT010000054.1 GCA_017463155.1 Blautia sp. | reverse complement strand
TTCTAACATAAGAAGCAGCCGTGACATCTTCCGTGAGCATCCTGATCACATAGCGGTAATGGTTCCCGCTCCACACGGCGAGCATTTCGGTCCCGTCAGAAAGGGTTATGAGTCCCTGGTAAGCGATCTCTGTTCCTGCCGCCAGGGAAGCACCATGGGTACTTGAGGTAGAAGGTTCCTCAAAATAACACGTGGATTCCGTGACCCGTGCCACCGGTTCATTCATGGCCATGTGGACCACCTGCCTGTCCGGGATATAACCGAACTTCGGGACCCCGTTCACAGTCAGGCCGACATACAGCCACGGCTTGTTGTCAGTGCCTGTCGTGCTCCCCTTGATGCAGAGGGCTGTCTCCTTGGGGATAGCGGAGGCAACGGCCGTACCCGAGCTGCTGGCGGTGGCATACATGGTCGTGCTTGTCAGGGCTGTCCGGCCGGATGTCCAGATCTCGCTCCCCGGCGCGTAGGTGAACGCCTGTGTGCTGGTGATATAGCCGGTCTTTCCGGAAGATGTACGTACCTTGATCCAGGTACCGCTGGTCTCGCCGGGCTCATAGTACATGCCGCAGACAAGGGCTCCTTTGCTCAGGGTCTCCAGGACGGTGCCCGTCGTGTCCGGCTTGTTGTAAACGTTTGCCGTAGACGCAGTGATGGCCATCGGGAGACGGAAGGAGACACTGTTGTTCGTGTTGAGTGTCGTCACCGCATCCTCGATCTCCATGGCGTTCCTCGTAAAGCCACTGTTGCTGCCGGTGTAGAAGGTACCGTTGGTCACCAGGTTCACGCGGTTCGGGACCGTGCCCTCCTCCAGCTGGACCATGTCCCAGTAGACCGTGGCTTTGGCACTGGAAACGCTGAGGAGGACCGTGATCGTATTGTCGTAAGCGGTCGACGAGAAGGTAAAAGTTTTCGACAGACGGATAAAACCGTTGGTCGTTGTCTTCTGCAGCGCACTGCTTTCATACTGATAGGTAGATGCAGCCGTCTTATATTTCACCCGCACCCGGACGCCACCGGATGCCGCTGCCTCCGTGATGTCCGCCTTCACATAGGCGGAAAGGGTATACTTCCTCCCGCGGATGGCAGATACATCCTGCGACCAGTAGACCTCTCCAGCCGTGCTGTTGTTGACCGATTTGAGGGAATGGCTGCCTGCCTTGCAGTTCGCGGCGTCGCTGTTCAGCGTCATGCTGCCGGTCGTGTTGTACACAGTTCCTGTCCAGTTGGGCACGGTGCTGCCGCTTGCCGGTGCTTCGATCATGGGATTCTGCACCAGCTGGACAACCGTCTCCTGCAGTTTTGTCGCGTTCAGCAGGCGGTTGACATGGTTGCCCGTGGTGCCGTACTTCGCACTGGCCGCGTGGCCCTTGCCGTCGTGGATACTGACGACGTTTCCTTGGTTATTAAAGCGATAAATCTCTGTCCGACCGTCCCCGTCCACGAACTTTGTGGTGTTATACCCGTAGGTGAGCGTCAGGGAGTTGCCTTTATCCGCAGAGGCGTACCCCGGATCACGGTATTCCCGGATATCCTTGACCCGGACCGTATCGTTTGTATAATACCGGTAAACGACGGCATAACCGCTCCAGTCAGATACAATGGTCAGATAGTGGCCGCTCGTATTGTATGTGTAAGAAGACTGCTTGCCGTCCACGTCGGTGATCTTTACCAGGTGGTTCCCGGAATAGGTGAAGGTCTTGTTGCCAAGCGGCGTGGCCACCTTGGTCAGGTGTCCGCTTGTATACGTGAGCGCAGCCGTACGCCCGGCACCATCGGTGATACTGCTGATCTTTCCATCGGAATTATAGGCGATCGCAGTCTGATTGGAATTCTTATCCTTCATCTTGATCAGCCGCTTGTTTGCGTCAAAGACCAGCTGGTTATTCTCGTGGTCTTTGATGATGTAACGGTCAGCGCCGCTGCTGTTCACCGTCAGAGTCGTTTCCGGCTCGGTCTCGCTCGTCCATACGCCGCTGCTGTTTTTCGCAAAATAGTGTGCCGCGCCGTCAGCGTCAGTGTGTTTATAGTACTTCGTGCCACCGATGGTGAGCTCACCCTCCAGTGTCTGCTGGTAGCTGAGGCGCCAGCCATAGCCATAGCCTGTGTCCTTCTTCCTGTCATTACTGTTATAGATATGGGACAAGGCCAGCGGCAGGCGGGAGCCGCCGAGGGAGGCTGTGTCATGCACCAGGATCAGGTTGCCGGTGTAGTCGTTCACATGGACGGTGCCGGCACGGCCAACCTCCTGAGAATGATAGGTCCAGTAATCCTCAAGACCCGAGCAGTTCAGGTACGCGATATCGATGTGGGGCCTTGCATTGCTGCTGCCGTATTCATAGTCTGAAGAGAGGAATTCCGCCGTTCCTGCCAACTCATAATCTCCCTTCAGCAGGATGCCGTACCAGGGGCTGTCTGCCGTGGCCTGTTTGATGGCCCGTGTGATGTCAAGGGTGACAATTTTTCCTAATGTGTCGGCAGTATATGTGCATACATCCAGCGGCGCCTCCTCATACAGCGGGCTGTTATTCCAGGTGGTCCAGGTATTACTGGTACCGCTGGTCCACTGCCAGTCCCACTTCGTGAGGATCTTATGTGCCTCCACCGTCTTTGACGCATTGTCCGTGCTGGAGGATACCAGCACGAGATTCGCGGCTGTTACCATGTCACCGGAGGAGAGCTCGGGCAGTGGAAAATAGAGGAGGCTTCTCCGCAGGCGCGTGCCACCCTTCGTATACAGGCGTGTACCGGTGTGGTACTGGGTGCCGGGGGCGTTGGTGTCGATGTAGGTATCATAGATGTCCGTCACACCAAGGGAGGTGGATGTCACGGGATCGATCGTCACAGGGTAAGTTCTGGCCGGGTCAGTGAGCCATTTCTGATCCGCTGTGAGGATGATCCGGAAATCTCGCGTCTCCGCCTCATTTTCCAGTGCCAGCTTAAGTCCCTCTGACAGGTTCCCCTTAGCATCTGTCATGCAGGGAGCTGTGAGCGTAAAGACCGGTTCTCTCTTCAGTGAAAGACCGTCATTCAAACGATCATCTTCAGAAAGTCCTGACCTGCCACTTTCCACAGATACCGGGGATTCTTCTGACACTTGGACATCCTCTTCCAAATAAAACGAGATCCTTCCGTCCTCCTGCACAGGCACAAGGCCGTCCGTCCGATAAAGATATGTATAGACCGACTGTGCTTTTGGGGAGCGAAGCACCAGATTCTCCTTGACCTTCAGGTCACCCACCTGGCATACGAGATCTGTATCCGGTAAAAGCCCTGGATAGACGATCGCATTCTTTCCGCCAGGTTCACCCTTTACATCCGCTGCCCCTTCAAGACTCCACCGCAGCTTCCTGCCGGTCTTTTCAGCCCGGGAAGCGGTTCTGCCGGTCATGGTTTCCGCAAAACGGAAGATGGTCTCCCCATTCCGGTTCACATAGGAACGCTCCGGCACGTCTTTTTCTGTATTCTCTTCTTTCAATACCAGTGTACGGTCGATCTCTTTATAAGCGCCATCGGTATCCTTATAATGAACAGCTCCAAAGTATCTCCGTTCGATCAAAGAGTGATCCTCCCGCTCAAACACTTTGGTATTAACAGTACGTTTCGAAGTCACTTCTCCTACGATCTTTGTATCTAAATCTGATACAGATACAAATGTGGAGGATGCGTCGTTTTCATGTTCCATATTCAGTTGTACATTCTTCGGTTCTGCATCCAGATGGGATGCAAGTTTTCTATTATTGTTCATAATATCCTCCTGTATTCATGCTCATTGATTATACGCAGCAATCTGCCGGATGGACTGTCCGGGCAACTCCTGCCTCTTTATATAAACGGAGTCCGTCTATAGCCGGATCCGGAATTTTCATCAGGAAACCAGAGCATACGCAAATTTCAACTCTGGAGCTTTCCTTAACCACAAATCGAGTAGGAGGGGGTGATT
>JAFTPT010000001.1 GCA_017463155.1 Blautia sp. | reverse complement strand
TGCCGGGCGGATTCCGGACTTTCACCGGTTAGAAACGTGCGCCGCCGGGCGCACAAGAAAAAGGCCGGAGTTCATATAGCATGCCTAGCTATATTGAACTCCGGCCTTAGTGGTGGCATTACGCCCCGGCGGTCAGTCAGTCCAACCTGATATCTGATCTTTCATCTGTTCCTGATGGGTTTTGACTTATATGTTTTGCCTGTATACAGGTCTCCCGTATATACATGCGAGCAGATCACGCAGACGACACTGATATGAATATGTACCGGTGCCTTCTTGTCTATGACCGTTTTTCCCTTGTTGCACCATGGACACACCATGCTATAGTAGAAATCTTCCTCCCTCATCTCCCTTTCCTCCTTCTTAAGATGCGTTTTAGTGCGCCCTTGCAGGTAAAAAAGGGTAAAATAATACACGGCCATGTCTTATGAAAGACTTTAACCGTGTCCTAAAGTATCTCTGCCGATAGAGGATAATATCCTTATCCGGTTAAAATCTTCTTCTCATATTGAATGTAGTCATAATGCTCGTGTATTTCATGATTATTTAAAGAGGTCCCTTCTACTGCTTTCTTATCTGCTTTGGGATTACATAATACCAGACATTTCCATTCTTGTCACTTGGTAAATTCACCAATCTTTTGCACATTTTTCTCAGAATTTTCTACAGAACATTTTGTAGGTGTAAAATATCAGAAAACGCCCGGATATGTTGTTAATAATTAAACATTACCGTGTTTGGTCGTCTCGTCTGCGTTCCGCGCGTTCAATTTGCTTTTCCCACGTTTTTGCCGTTTGCACCTGCAGGAAGCGGATCAGCGGGTCAAGCTCCTGTCGTTCGTCCCAGGCTTCCAGTGCGGCGTAATACTCTTTGCGATCCTCCTCATGGATGATGATCGGTGGATGCTCGTTCAGAAGCAGCAAATAGTTCATGACCAGTCGCCCCGTCCGCCCGTTACCATCCGCAAAGGGATGGATATTCTCGAACTTGGCGTGAAAATACGCAGCAGCGGTCAGGGCTTTCTCCACCGGAATATCTGTCAACTCTGAAAGGAGCTCGGATACCTCTTCCTGCACATCTTCGGGCGATGCACCGATCTCTGCCTTACCAGTTACATAGTCATGCTTCTTATATTCGCCGGGGCGCTCGCCGAGCTGCCAGCGGCGTGTGTCATAAGTGTTCTGCGTCAGGCGGAACTGAAACTCCTTCACCAGCGTTTCGTCCAACAGACGGCGCGCATTGAACGCGGAAAGCAGAAGTTCGTTTGCGTCCTTCGCGTTTCGGATCTCAAACAGCGTCCGCAGGTCGCCGGTGTATGAAGTCACGCCGTCATGCTCAAAAATTTCCCGCGTATCGTTATAGGTGATCTTCTCATTCTCTATTTTTCCGGAATGGTAGGCAAATGCGATGCTGTGACCGTTCAGAGCCTCCGCAAGCTCCGCATCGGTACTTATCTTTCTCTGCTGCCACAAGACAACGGCTTTTTCATAATTTGTCATCGATCATCGCTCCCTTCTGCAGTATATGGGCGCTGCGCTTTTCCATTTGCAGCAAGTTCATTATACCACAGTTTTTGCCGTTTGCACCTGCAGAAAGCAGATCAGCGGGTCAAGCTCCTGTCGTTCGTCCGTTACCATCCGCAGGTCGCCATAGCAATCGCTCATAAAACAACATCGGCGCAGTCATTCTGCGTGACTGCGCCGATGTTGCTTTCATTTTCTATTCAATCTTCAAAGGTGCCTTTCAGCTTGTCCATGAAGCTTTTCTTTTTTTTCTCGGACTTGCCGTCGCCAGCGTCCGTGTTCTTTGCGCTCTTATCCGCAGGACGGTTGCCGCAGGCCTCGTCAAACCGGCGAAGGGCCTCCTTGGCTTCCTCGTTAAGGCCAGTCGGCACCTGTACCACCAGCGTCACATAATGATCTCCGCGGACGTTCTTGTTGCGGAGAGATGGTACGCCCTTTCCGCGCAGGCGGATCTGCGTGTCCGTCTGGGTACCTGGCTTGACCGTGTACATGACGTCTCCGTCCACGGTATTGATGCGAAGTTCCCCGCCGAGGGCCGCCTGCGCATAGGTAAGCGGTGCGGTGGAGAAAATATTCATATCCTGCCGCTGGAAGATCGGGTGGCGTCCCACGTTGACCTCGACCAGCAGATCCCCTCTGGGACCGCCGTTGACGCCCGGCTCGCCCTTGTCGCGGATCCGGATGCTCTGGCCGTTGTCGATACCGGCCGGTACGGAGACCTGGATCTTTTTGCGGGAGGATTTGTAGCCGGTACCACGGCAATCCGGACACTTGTCCTTGATCACCTTGCCGGTGCCGCCGCACTCCGGACAGGTCTGAACATTCCGGACCATGCCGAACACGGATTGCTGGGTGTACATGATCTGGCCTTCCCCCTTACACCGTGTACAGGTGACGGGGGACGTACCGGGCTTGGCCCCGGTGCCATGGCAGGTGGTACACTCGTCCTTGAAGGCGATATCGAGTTCCTTCTCGCAGCCGAAGACTGCCTCCTCAAAGGTGATGTTCACCCGGGCACGCAAATTAGCGCCCCGCATCGGGCTGTTGGCCGATCTGCGGCTCGCTCCGCCTCCAAACATGCCTCCGAACAGGTCGCTGAAAATATCGCTGAAATCAGATCCCGAAAAATCAAAACCGCCGAAACCGCCGGCTCCCGCGCCTCCGTTCTCAAAGGCTGCATGACCGAACTGATCATACTGTCTGCGCTTGTCGGGATCGCTCAGCACACCGTATGCTTCTGTCGCTTCTTTAAATTTAGCCTCAGCGTCTTTATCACCCGGATTTACATCCGGGTGATATTTTTTTGCCAGCTTCCGGTACGCGCTTTTCAGCGCGGCATCGTCCGCATTCTTATCGACGCCGAGAACCTCATAATAATCTCGTTTCTCAGCCATTGTACTGATCCTTAGACCTCTTTATAGTCGGCATCCACAACGTCGTCGCCGTAGCCTGCCTCATCCTGGCGGGCGGAACCGCCGCCCATGTTGCCCATGTCGGGGCCTGCGCCTGCTGCGCCCTGGGTCTGCTCATACATCTTGGCGAAAAGCTTCTGGGAGCTCTCCATCATCTTCTCCTGGGCAGCCTTGATGTCGGCAACCTGGGACTCGGTCATCTCTTCCGCGTTCGCGGTCTGGGCCAGCAGATCCTTCAGTGCGTTCAGGTCAGCCTCGACGGCGGCCTTGTCGTTCGGGTCAAGCTTGTCGCCGGCTTCCTTCATGGCGTTCTCAACCTGGAATACCATGGAGTCCGCGTTGTTGCGGGTGTCGATCGCTTCTTTACGCTTCTTGTCCTGAGCCTCGAATTCAGCCGCTTCACGGACAGCCTTGTCGATCTCGGCGTCGGACATGTTGGAGCCGGCCGTGATGGTGATGTGCTGCTCCTTGCCGGTGCCAAGGTCCTTGGCGGATACGTTCACGATACCGTTGGCATCGATATCAAAGGTAACCTCGATCTGCGGAACGCCGCGGCGTGCGGGCGGGATCCCGTCCAGACGGAACTGGCCGAGGGACTTGTTGTCACGCGCGAACTGACGCTCGCCCTGTACGACGTTGATATCCACGGCGGTCTGGTTGTCTGCTGCGGTGGAGAAGATCTGGCTCTTCTTGGTCGGGATGGTGGTGTTCCTCTCGATCAGACGGGTCGCGATGCCGCCCATGGTCTCGATGGACAGGGACAGCGGGGTTACATCCAGAAGAAGGATGTCGCCTGCGCCTGCGTCGCCGGCCAGCTTGCCGCCCTGTACGGACGCGCCGAGCGCCACGCACTCATCCGGATTCAGGTTCTTGCTGGGCTCCTTGCCGGTCAGCTGACGGACCTTGTCCTGTACAGCCGGGATACGGGTGGAACCGCCGACCAGCAGGACCTGTCCAAGCTCGGAAGCCGTGATGCCTGCGTCGGACAGTGCCCGGCGGACCGGCTCTGCGGTCTTCTCGACCAGGTCATGGGTCAGCTCGTCGAATTTGGCTCTGGTCAGGTTCATGTCAAAGTGCTTCGGGCCTTCCGCGGTCGCGGTGATGAACGGCAGGTTGATGTTGGTGGTCGTCGCGGAGGAAAGCTCCTTCTTGGCCTTCTCGGCGGCTTCCTTCAGTCTCTGCAGGGCCATCTTGTCGTTGGACAGATCGACGCCTTCGTTCTTCTTGAACTCGGAAAGCATGTAATCGGTGATCTTCTGGTCAAAGTCGTCGCCGCCCAGACGGTTGTTGCCGGCTGTGGAGAGAACCTCGATGACGCCGTCGCCGATCTCGATGATGGAAACATCAAAGGTACCGCCGCCCAGGTCATAGACCATGATCTTCTGTTCTTTTTCGTTGTCAAGGCCGTAGGCCAACGCGGCTGCCGTCGGCTCGTTGATGATACGCTTGACGTCAAGGCCCGCGATCTTGCCCGCGTCCTTGGTGGCCTGACGCTGTGCGTCGTTAAAGTAGGCCGGAACCGTGATGACGGCATCGGTGACCTTCTCGCCCAGGTAGTCCTCTGCGTCCTTTTTCAGCTTCTGAAGGATCATGGCGGAGATCTCCTGCGGAGAGTACTTCTTGTCGTCGATCGTTACACGGTAGTCCGTGCCCATCTCTCTCTTGATGGAGGAGATGGTCTTCTCGGCGTTGGTCACGGCCTGACGCTTGGCAGGCTCGCCGACCAGACGCTCGCCGGTCTTGGTGAAAGCGACGACGGACGGAGTCGTCCTGGCGCCTTCGGTGTTTGCGATAACGGTGGGCTGTCCACCTTCCATAACAGCTACGCAGCTGTTGGTCGTTCCTAAATCAATACCAATAATCTTGCTCATAATAAAATCCTCCTCGAATCTAAATTCTTTTTAATTCGCCACTTTAACCATACTGTGCCGGACGACGAAGTCCTTGTAGGTGTACCCTCTCTGCAGCTCCTCGACCACGATGTTGTCGCCGACGGAATCATCCTCCACATGCATGACCGCGTTGTGGAAATCCGGGTTGAACTCCTGTCCGACCGCCTCAATGGGCTTGACGCCCAGATCCTCCAGCGTCGTCATCAGCTGCTTGTAGATCATCTTCATGCCGTCCGCGAAGGCATCGCCTTCCGGTGCCTGGGCAAGTCCTCTCTCGAAATTGTCCACCACGGGGAGGATCTTTTCGATGATGTCCCTGGCCCCGATGATATACATGCTGGATTTTTCCTTTTCGGTACGCTTGCGGAAGTTATCGAACTCGGCTCTGCTGCGGAGCAGCTTATCGTTCAACTCATCGATCTGCTGCTGGAACTTGTCGGATTCTTTTTTTCTTCTGCCGAAGAACGAGGTCTTTGCCTTGCCCTGTTCCTCTTCGGGAGAAGCCTCTCCTTCCCCGGGCGCCTCTGCGTCTCCGGCTTTCTGCTCCGGTTCACCGGGATCATCCGTCACGATCGTTTCTTCCTCCGGGGTGTCCCCGTCCTCAACAGGGATCTCCTCGCCTTCGGAAGTCTCCTCCTCGATCTCGATGTTCTCCGTCTCCTCCGGCTCTATGACCTCATCGCCGGTCACGGGGATCTCCTCTGTGTCCGGCTGATTGATCTTATCCTCTGCCATATTGACCATCCACCTTTCTACGATTTATTTCCGACCAGCTGGTCCAGCTGGTCCTTCAAAGCCTTCAGGCTGTCCACCACATTCTCGTAATCCATCCGCTTGGGTCCGATGATCCCGATGGTCCCGTGCATACCCTGGCCCAGCTCATAGGTCGCTGTGACCACGCTGCAGTCCTTCATGGTACGGATCGGCATCTCATCGCCGATGTAAACGGAAATGCCCGTCTCATCTGTCCCCGCCATATGCTCCTTGACGAGGTCCGCCAGCTCCTTTTTCTCCTCAAAGGTGGAGATCAGCTCGCTGGCCTTGGCGGTATCCGCAAGCTCCGGATACTTGAAAATGTTGGTCGCGCCCGAAGTGTAGATTTCCATATCCTCTTCGTCGACCTGGATCATGCCGGCCACCGCGTCGAGCACCGTGGCCACCACGGCGCTGTGCATACCGGCCTGCTCTTTCAGCCGGGCGATCATGCCCAGGTTGATGTCCTGAATGGGAAGCCCGTTCAGGTTGGTGTTCAGAAGAAGGTTCAGCTTCAGGATCGTCTGATCGTCCATCTCCTCCTCAAGCTGGATGATCTGGTTGCGAACCACGTTGTGGTCGCTGACCACCACGGCCACCAGCTGGTCCGGATTGACGCGGGAGAGCTGGATGAATTTGATCCGGCTGCCGCTGTACTGCGGCACCGAGACCATCGCCGCGTAGTTGGTGTTGGAGGCGAGCACCTTGGCCACCTTCTTGAGCACCTTGTCCATCTGGTCCGTCTTCTCGATCATGAGGTCCCGGATCTCGGCGATCTCGGCTTCCTTTTCCTTCATCAGCTCGTCCACATAGAGACGATACCCTTTGTCCGAGGGAATACGTCCGGCGGAGGTATGGGGCTGAACGATATATCCCATCTCCGTCAGGTCGGACATCTCATTCCGGATCGTCGCGGAACTGACGTTGAGATCCGTATATTTGGAGATTGTCCTGGAGCCTACCGGCTCGCCCGTCTCCATATACGTGCGGATGATCGCTTTCAGTATTTTTGTTTTACGCTCATCCAGTTGTTCCATCACCGCGCTCCTTCCTGGTTTTTCCCTCTGTTAGCACTCGATTTGGTAGAGTGCTAACATCTACGTTATTAACATAGCACCACATACAAGGTTTGTCAACAACATTTTTGAAAAAAGTATTTCGATCCCTCCGGACACAAAAAAGACACCCGCCGGAAAAACATTCTCCGGAAGGTGCCTTCTGTTCTCTTGTCATTTCTTATTTATCTACGAATTTCTCGGCCGGCCGGATGCCCATCTCAAGGAAGGCTTCCTTGAACGGGGCCCGGGCGATGCCTTTTTCGGTGATGATGCCGGTGACCAGGCTGTGGTCCGTCACGTCGAAGGCCGGATTTACGACGCCGACGCCCTCCGGCGCCATGCGCTTTTCGTACCACATCTCGGTGACCTCTTCCGGCTTTCTCTGCTCGATCCGGATCTCCTCCCCTGATTCGAGGGTCATGTCGATGGTGGAGGACGGCGCGCAGACATAGAACGGGATGCCGTAATGCTTCGCGATGATCGCCACGCCGCTGGTCCCGATCTTGTTGGCAAAATCCCCGTTGGCGGCGACCCGGTCGCAGCCGACAAAGATGATGTCGATCTTGCCGTTCTTCATGATGTAGGAGGCCATATTGTCACACTGCACGTAGGTGTCGATCCCGGCCGTCTGCATCTCGAAGGCGCTGAGCCTGGCGCCCTGCAGGAGCGGCCGCGTCTCGTCGCAGTAGACGTGCATGTCCTTTTTGCCGTCCCAGCCTTTTTCCAAAGCGATGTACATCGGCGCCAGCGCTGTCCCGTACTTGGCGGTGGCCAGCGACCCGGCGTTGCAGTGGGTCATGATCCCCACGCCCTTGCCGATCTCCTCCAGAAGCCTGAATCCATAGGCGCCGATGTTCCGGCTGATCGCGATATCCTCCTCGTAGATGGCGTCCGCTTCCTTAAGAAGGATCTCCTTCACCTCGGCGATGGAATGATTCTCCAGCTCCGCGAGCATCCGGCTGTGCATGCGGTTCAAGGCCCAGGAAAGATTCACGGCCGTCGGCCTGGCCGCATTGATATATTCCATCATGGAGGTGCATTCTTTTATGAATTCCTGCTTGTCCGTTGTCTCCAGGCGTTCGGCCAGCAGGTAGTAGGCGTAGCCGCCGGTCACGCCGATGGCCGGCGCTCCCCGCACCCGGAGCGAATAGATCGCTTCGCGGATGTCCCCCGCGGTCGCGACGCTGATATACTTGCATTCGTTCGGCAGGAGCGTCTGGTCCAGGATAACGATCTCCTTTTTGTTATCCGCCAGACGGACGGTGTCAAGGCTAAGTGCGTTTTTCATCTCGCGTTCTCCTTCTGTTCTATCCTTCTGTTCTATCCTTCGGTAATCTCGATCAGAGCTTTTTTCATCTCCAGCATCTTGTCACGCAGCTCCGCGGCCTGCTCGAAGTTCAGGTCCGCCGCCGCGGCGCGCATCTGCTTTTCGAGCTTCTGGATCAGTGCCGTCAGCTCCTTCTCGTCCATGGACTCCGGATCCTTCTTAAGCTTCACCTCGGTCTCGGCCACGGCCTTGGAGACGGCGATCAGGTCCCGGACGGCTTTTTTGATCGTGGTCGGCGTGATGTTGTGCTCCTTATTGTAGGCTTCCTGCATCTCCCGCCTGCGCTCCGTCTCCCGGATGGCCTTCTCCATGGATTCCGTGATGACGTCGGCGTACATGATCACGTGTCCTTCGCTGTTCCGGGCCGCACGCCCGATGGTCTGGATCAGGGATGTCTCCGAACGAAGGAAGCCCTCCTTGTCCGCATCCAGGATCGCCACCAGGGTGATCTCCGGAATATCCAGGCCCTCCCGCAGCAGGTTGATGCCTACCAGTACGTCAAAAAGGTCCAGCCGCATGTCCCGGATGATCTCCGCCCGTTCCAGGGTATCGATGTCGGAATGCAGGTACCGGACATGGATTCCCACGTCCTTCATGTAGGCGGTCAGATCCTCCGCCATCCGTTTGGTCAGGGTGGTGATCAGGACCTTATTTTTCTTTTCCGCTTCCTTATTGACCTCCGAGATCAGGTCGTCGATCTGTCCTTCGACGGGGCGGACCTCCACCCTGGGATCCAGAAGGCCCGTGGGACGGATGATCTGCTCCGCCCGAAGGAGCTCATGCTCCTCCTCATAGACGCCGGGCGTCGCGGAGACGAACATCACCTGGTCGATCTTGGATTCGAATTCCTCAAAGCTTAAGGGGCGGTTGTCCTTGGCGGAGGGAAGCCGGAACCCGTAGTCGACCAGCGTCTGCTTGCGGTTCAGGTTGCCGGCGTACATGGCGCCGACCTGCGGGATGGTCTTGTGAGACTCATCGATGATCAGGAGGAAATCATCCCCGAAGTAGTCCATCAGGGTATAGGGCGGTTCGCCCGGCTCCAGATTGGAAAGATAGCGGGTGTAGTTTTCGATCCCGGCGCAGAAGCCGGTCTCCTTCAGCATCTCGATGTCGTAGTTGGTCCTCTCCGCGATCCGCTGCGCTTCCAGGAGCTTGTCCTCGCCCCGGAAATATTCCACCTGCTCCTTCAGCTCCTCCTCGATCCCGGCGGCGGCCTTTTTGATCTGCTCCAGCGGCACCACATAGTGCGAGGCCGGGAAGATGCCCACATGGCTGTTCTCACAGCGGACCTCGCCGGTCAGCACGTCGATCTCCGTGATCCGGTCGATCTCGTCGCCGAAGAACTCGACCCGGATGGCCCTGTCCCCGAAGTTGGCGGGAAAGATCTCCACGACGTCCCCGTGGACCCGGAAGGTACCCCGGTGAAAATCCATCTCATTCCTTGTGTACTGAATATCGATCAGCTGCCGGATCACCTCGTCCCGGTCTTTGGTCATGCCGGGCCGGAGCGAGATCATCATCTCCTGGAAATCCTTGGGGGAACCGATGCCGTAGATGCAGGACACGGACGACACGATGATCACATCCCGCCGCTCCGAGAGGGCGGCTGTGGCGGAAAGCCGCAGCTTGTCGATCTCGTCGTTGATCGAGGAGTCCTTGGCAATATACGTATCTGTGGAGGGCACGTAGGCCTCCGGCTGGTAATAATCATAATAGGAGACGAAATACTCCACTGCGTTTTCCGGAAAGAACTCCTTGAACTCGCCGTACAGCTGCGCGGCCAGGGTCTTGTTGTGGGCCAGTACGAGCGTCGGCTTGTTCAGCGCCTGTATGACGTTGGCCATGGTAAAGGTCTTGCCGGAGCCGGTCACGCCGAGAAGGGTCTCGCACTGGTTCCCCTCGCGGAAGCCGCGGACGAGCTGCTCGATGGCCTGCGGCTGGTCGCCGGTCGGTGCATATTCGGATACAAGCTTGAAATGGTCCATATATTCTCCTTGAAGGTAAAAGAAGAGCGGAGCACAGGCTCCGCTCTTACCTTATTCCATATCTTACTGGAGCTGCGAAGTGCAGTTCGGGCATCTGGTTGCGTCCAGTGCGATCTCCGTCTTGCAGAACGGGCAGATCTTGGTGGTCGGATCTGCTTCCTCTTCCGGCTTCTTGGCCAGGGAGCTGGCCTTATTGAACGCCTTGACGATGGAGAAGATCACCAGTGCAACGATCAGGAAGTTGATGATCGCCTGGATAAAGTTACCGATCATCAGCTGTGCGCTGCCGACTGTGATAGCCAGATGGCTGAAATCAATACCTCCGCAGATCATACCGATGATCGGTCCGATCACGTCATCCACCAGCGATGTCACGATCGCGCTGAACGCGCCGCCGATGATCACACCAACGGCCAGATCCATGACGTTTCCACGCATGATGAACTCTTTGAATTCTTTTACAAAGCCCATTTTCTTACCCCCTTGTAAATAGTAAAAGCTGATACTGGTATTTTACCGCTTTTTTGCTCTGTAGGCAATGCTTTTTTTCAAAAAAAGGGGAATTCACATTCTATTCCGGACAATTCACGAAATCGCGTTTATCTTTTGTCCCCCAGGAAAAAGAGAGCCAGTGTACCTGGGCCGGAATGGGCTCCGATGGTGGCATTGACGTAGTTGATCACAACGGTCTTGATCGGGAACTTTTTCATCACCTGGTCCCTGACGAATTCGGCATCCTCCAGGCAGTCGCCGTGGCTGATGAAGATCGTGTCGCAGGAATCCTTATAGCTTCCGATCTGCTCCTCCATGCGGCTCACCAGATCGAGCAGGGCCTTTTTACGTCCGCGGGTCTTGCCGATGTTGATCAGGTGTCCCTCGTCATCCACATGCAGCACGGGCTTGATGCTCAGCATGGTCCCGACGACAGCCGTCGTTTTTGAGACCCTTCCTCCGCGATGCAGGTGGAAAAGGTCGTCGACGGTAAACAGGTGCACCAGATTGAGCCGGTGTTTGATCACCCAGTCTGCCGTTTCCTCAATGGAAGCACCTGCCTCCTTCTGAAGAACGGCATAGTGGACCAGGAGTCCCTGTCCCAGCGAAGCCGCCAGCGAATCCACGACGATCAGCTTCCTGTCCGGATACTGTTCCCGGAGAGCCTCCGCCGCCACGACGGTGCTGTTGTAGGTCCCGGAAAGGCCCGATGAAAAAGCGATATGAAGAACATCCTTCCCCGCCGCCAGGTACGGCTCAAGCAACAGCTTTGCATCCGTGGGATTGACCTGCGCCGTCGTCGGCATCGATCCGGAGCGCATGGCCTCATAGAAATCATGAAGCGGAAGGAAGTTCCCATGCGTGTAGGTCTTCCCATCCATCTCATAGCTTAAATACGAACATCCGATCCCTTTTTCAGCCAGATACTCATCCGGAAGATCAGAATTATTATCAGTGGTGATGACATAATCATTCATACTGGATTCCTCCTGTATTTTCCTCGTTTCTTATATCATAGCATCCCGTGATCGTTTCATCAAGGCAAAATTCCAAAAACCTTCAGATGTAGTTTTTTAAACTACCTTCTGGGCGCTCACGACCCGGACCGCCGCCTGAAGCTGTGTATCATTGTCGTGGCTCTGCCCGGAAGCAAGGATCACATCCTCTTCCAGCTGGATCTCCAGGTCCGGCGTGATCCCCTCGCCGTTTATGTCATGACCGAGAGGCGTATAATAGTGGGAGTTCGTAAGCTTGACGGCGCTGCCGTCCCTGAACGTCCGGATGGACTGGACGACGCCTTTGCCGAAGGTCTTCTCCCCGATGATCGTCCCGATGCCGTAATCCTGCACCGCACCGGCAAAGATCTCCGCGGCGCTGGCACTTTTGTCATTGACCAGGACCGCCAGCGGCATTCCGATATAATGCGCTCCATCGCACCGTTCTTCTTCCCGCACGCCGTCCTTGTCCTCGGTGTAGACGATCAGCCCTTCCGGCAGGATCTCCCGCAGCACGTCGCACACCTGCGAGACGTATCCGCCCGGGTTATTGCGAAGGTCCACGATCAGTTTTTCCATGCCCTGGGAAGCCAGCATCGCATAGGTCTCCGAATACTGCCTGGCTGTCACGCCCTTGAATTCCTCGATCCGGATATAGCCGATGTGGTCCTCAAGCATCTCGCCGTAGACCGACAAAAGCTCCACGTTCTCGATCGGGACGTCAAAGAGCAGTTCTTCACTGTCTTCGCCCCGCAGGATCGTGAGCTCCACGGAATTGCCGCCGCTGTTCCGGCACATCTCGGAGATCTGCTCGAGAGTCAGGGTAAGGCAGTCCGTCCCGTTTATGGCAGAGATGATGTCGCCCGGAAGCAGGCCGGCCCGTTCGGCCGGACCGCCTTCATAGCACATCACGATCAGGGCTCCTCCGTCCGGCGCATCCGTCATGGACACGCCGATCCCCTCATAGGAACCGTGTGAATCAGCGCTCTCATCCGAGTATTCCTCGGCGGTATAATAGCGGGAGAAGGGATCTCCGAGTCCGCTGACCAGGCCCTTGTACATACCGTCCGCCAGCTTTTCCTCGTCCTTTTCCCCGAGATAATACGCATCGATCAGCTGTTCCAGGGCAATGATCTTGGCCCTGTGCTCCGATGACTCCAGAACGGTCCCCTTGCTCTGATCCGCATTCCGGTAACCCAGAATGCCGGCCGCAAAGATCACGGAACTGACAAGAAGGCCTGTTGCCAGGCCTTTCCAGTATTGTCTGTTTTTCATATAAAAATCATACCCTTACATGCTTTCTGGTCGTCAAAAAGCTTCCCACCAGGCCGATGCCGATCCCCAGGAGGATCCCGACGGGCGCCAGCGTCCGGAAGACCTGGTCCACGGTCATGAATTCCACGGAATCCGAAATGGCACTGTAGTGTGACAGGATTGTATTGACGGTCTCATTGTAGATGAAGTACAGGGCCGTCAGCGGGATCGCGGCTCCGACCGCGCCGAGGATGATACCCTCCAGCACGAACGGGGCCCGGACAAAACGGTCCGTCGCTCCGATGTATTTCATGATCCCGATCTCTTCCTTCCGGACCGAGATGCCCACGGACACCGTGTTGCTGATCAGGAAGATGGAGATCAAAAGCAGGATGCCGATGATGATCATGGAGGCGTAGTACACCACGCTGTTCATGTCGCCGACCGTCTTGGCGGCCTTTCTGGCCTGATTGACCTGGCGCACGTGATCAAGGCTCATGATGTACTTGACCAGGTCGTCCTGTGTCTCAATGGTCTTACTGGTGACGCGGTAGTTGGAGGAATCCGCCAGCGGGTTGATATCCTTGAAGCCCTTGGCCGCCTCCTCGTCCCCGTGGAAATACTCCTGTTCCATCTGTTTCCACGCCTCGTCGGCGGAAACATAGGTGATGGATTCGACGTCCGGACGTTCCCGGATCTGGGAGCCGATCAGCTCGATCTCCTCGTCGGTCGTCCCCTCGTCAAAGTAGACCGTGACAGGGATCTTGTTCTCCATCCCCTCCGCGATGTTGGTCAGGTTGAGCACGATCGAATAAAAAATGCCGAACAGAAAGATACAGGCAGTCATCGTGAGGACGGACGCCACGGAAAACATCCAGTTCCGGCGAATATTCCGGAAGCCCTGCCTGAGCTCATACAGGATCGTACTAGGCCTCATGATATTCACCTTCTTTCTCGTCGCTCACGATCACTCCCTCGTTCATCGTCACGACACGTTTGCGCATGGCATTGACGATGTCCTTGTTATGGGTAACCACAAGGACCGTGGTCCCCCGCTGGTTGATCTGCTCCAGAAGTCCCATGATCTCCTCGGAGGTCCTGGGATCAAGGTTTCCCGTGGGCTCATCCGCCAGCAGGATATCGGGACGGTTGACCAGGGCCCGCGCAAGGGCGACCCTCTGCTGTTCTCCGCCCGACAGCTCGTCCGGGAACGACCTGTACTTGTCCGCGAGGCCTACTTCCTGCAGGACCTCCGGGACTCTGCGCTTGATGACACGTGTCGGACGGCCGATCACGCGCTGGGCAAACGCCACATTTTCATACACGTTCCGGTCCTTCAGAAGGCGGAAATCCTGGAACACGACGCCCAGACGGCGGCGGTATTTGGCCACACGGCTCCGCTTCATGCCCTCCAGCCGTTCGCCGCCGACCACGATGCTGCCGGAGGTCGGGTCCAGTTCCTTTAAAAGCAGGCGGATCAGCGTGGTCTTTCCGGAGCCGCTGCTGCCCACCACAAACACAAATTCACCTTTATCAATGTGGACCGTCGCCTTGTTCAGGGCAGGAAGGCCCTTCCCGTAGGACTTGGTCACTTCAATCAGATCTATCATGATAGTTTCAAGTCTCTCCCCTCAAAATATTTTCGTCAATTGTTTGTAACAATGTTGTAACATATTCCGGCCGTTTTTGCAACCCCTTTTATGAACAAAAGAAGACCCTTCCACGAACATCCATGGAAGGGCCGTATCATCAATCTGTGTAAACCTGCCGGATCAGTACTCCAGCGTCTCCATATATTTCATGTACCTGACGACCATCAGCGCGATCTTGAAGGTGATGGCGTCCTCGAACACACGAAGATCCAGGCCGGTGCTCTTCTGGAGCTTGTCCAGCCGGTAGACCAGCGTATTCCTGTGGATATACAGCTGGCGGGAGGTCTCGGACACATTCAGGCTGTTTTCAAAGAACTTGTCGATGGTGACCAGCGTCTCCTCGTCAAAATCATCCGGCGATTTGCCGTCGAAGATCTCCTTGATGAACATCTTGCAAAGCGGGATCGGCAGCTGGTAGATCAGGCGGCCGATGCCGAGCGAGCTGTAGGCGATGACCCGCTTGTCCGCAAAGAAGATCTTGCCCACATCAAGGGCCATGCGGGCTTCCTTGTAGGAACGGGAAACCTCTTTGAGCTCATTGACGATGGTACCGTAGGCCATGATGTGCGTGTCGTCCTCCTGCTCCAGGTTCAGGGATTCGAGCATGCTCTGTGCCAGCTGGTCCACGTCCTCGTAGGTCTCTTCCTCCTCGAGCTCCTTGACGACGATGAGGCTCTTCTCATCCACGGCCGTGATAAAGTTCTTGCTCTTGCCGCCGAACAGGCTCTTGATGGTCTCGACGGAGTTGCGGTCCTTCTCCTGGTTCATCTCAAGGATCATGACCACACGGCGCACGTCCGCCTCGATGTGAAGCTTTTTGGCGCGGTTATAGATGTCGACCAGGAGCAGATTGTCAAGAAGGAGGTTCTTGATAAAGCTGTCCTTGTCAAAGCGTTCCTTGTAGGCGACGATCAGATTCTGAAGCTGGAACGCCGCCAGTTTGCCGACCAGGTAGGACGAATCGTCCTCTCCCTCCACCACCAGCACGTATTCCAGCTGGTAGTCGTCACTGATCTTGATATACTGGCTGCCCTTCATCAGCTGGCTGTCAGCCGGTGAATTGACAAACGCCTGGATATCCTCCGGATTGACTTCGTACTCCGCGTCCGTCGACGCGAGAAGCTTTCCGTCTGTATCCAGAATGCAAAAATCGGTTCTGGAAATGTCTTTAAGACCATCCAGCGTATTCTGCAGCACCTGGTTCGAGATCATAGTTCCTTTCCCTCCGTCCTATCGCAAAAAGCAGTGCTCCGGCTCATCCGGGGCACTGCTGACTCCCTAAAGCACACTGCCTATGGGTATTTTAATACAATATTACCAAAAATAAAAGGGGGAAATCCAAAAAAATTACATATAATTACTCATAATCTTCCGTAAACCGGTTACTGGTCCGCCTCCAGCTGCCTTGTCAGATACCGTCCGACGATTTTTGAAAACCCGGAGATATCCCGGATATAGGCGAAATCCTTTCCGAAGATCTTCTTCTCGGCGCCGAGATCCTTCTCTTCCCCGGCAAAAACGCCCAGGACGCTCACGCCCAGGTTGCGGAGCTTCCGGACCTCTCCTGCCGTATCCGCCACGGCGTAACTGCCCTGGTAGGGCTTCGGATTCTTCGCGTTCGGGCGGTTGAGGATCACGTCATAGGGTCTTCCGTCGCTCAGCACGATCAGGATCTTTTTTTCCTCGGGCCTTGCGAGGAGCCCGGTCCCGGCCGCACGGAGCGCCAGACCGTCCCGGTTGTTGGAGGAGGTCACATAGTTGAAGATCTTCTCATCCGCGGCTTCTCCTTCATCGTACTCGCGGAGCCGGTGCATGATCGTATAGTCCCAGAAGGTACAGTAGCTCATGACCCTGCGCGGGATGCCGACGTTCCCGAGGGCCTGACTGATCATGTAGGCCTGCAGCGCCACGTCGCCCTGCCGGGACATCTGCGACCCGCTGGCGTCGATCAGCACATCCACCACAAAATCCGCCGCGTCCCCTTTGAGCTCGCGCCGGAAGATGGTCGCCTCGCTGCTCCTCCCGACCCGCCATACCCGGGACGGGATGATGGTTCCCCGGTCCGAGAGGATCTCCTGTACTTCACTGCGGAGCACCAGGGATTTTTTGAGCACCTGCGTAAGATCCGCGATATTGCGCCGGACGATCCGGTATTTGTCATGATACAGATACACATTCTTGCCGCGCAGCCGCTTGGCATATTCATACTGATAATTCCGCCGTACCGGGCTTTCCAGGATGCCGTCCGTAAAATACAGGCTGCAGTCGCCGTGGATCTCCCTGCACAGCAGGTAATTCATCCTTTTTTCTTCCGTCTCGGTAAGGTAGGTCTTCCCGAAATTCAGTTCCACATAGCTGTGGGTCTTCTCGAGAGCTTCCGGCGGCAGTACCCGGACCTTGTGCTTTGCGTTCCGCTGCTCCTCCAGGTCCTTGGTGACCTCCTGGTTTTCCATACCGGCCACCTGCATGGAAAGCTGCTCGATATAGCTCTCCAGCGCGTCCTCGTACAGCTCCTCCGTCAGGAAATCCCGCCAGTCATTCTCCATCAGCTCCTCGAGGCTGACCGCCAGCACATCCGCGAGCGTTCCCCGCGTTTTTTCAAAGGAGGGATCGACCGCCGAATTGTACAGCCGGTCGATCACGCGGATCAGCTCCATGGCGTCTCCCGCCCTGGCCGCTTCGCTTACGATCTTTTTCAGGCCTTCGAGCCTGTCATCCGAGCACCTGTCCGCCTGCCGGAT
This sequence comes from Blautia sp., assembly GCA_017463155.1. Classification (GTDB taxonomy): domain Bacteria; phylum Bacillota; class Clostridia; order Lachnospirales; family Lachnospiraceae; genus Blautia_A. The sequence goes on along the minus strand of JAFTPT010000001.1, from coordinate 92,682 downwards.
CCGTCTTCCGAGGATCTCGACGCGGAGCCGCCCCGTCAAATCCCCCTGCGAGGGAAGCTCCTCATATTCCTGGTCCAGGATATCCGAAAAAGCCTGCTGCTGCAATGTCGCGATCCCCGGCCGTTCCAGAACCAGCCGTTCGCCGATCGCCTCCTCCACGCAGAGCTGGGAGAGCATGGTCAGCTGCTTTTCATCGGCGCCCATATACACCTTCCGGACCAGATACAAAGCCAGCTGGTCCCGGTCAAAATACCGGACGAGCGCCCCCTGCTTGATCCCGTCATAGAGCGCGATGCTTTTGGAACGGAGGAACAGGGAGACGTCCGGCTTGAATTCCAGCTTGTAATCGCCGCTCACGGTCCACAGAAGGTTCCTGACCCGGTTTTCCAGCTCCATCTGGAAATTCTCGACACGGAATTCATCTATGTTATGCATAGACAGCCTCTCTGGTCCAGTCCTTCGGGATCCGGGTATTCACCACGTCCTCCACGATCTCCTTCTCAAAGACGTCAAACGTCTTGTTTACCACGCCCATGCGCACGGCCTGCCAGGGGGAAAGCCCCGTCCGGACGATCCGGACCGCCGAAAGCAGTCCCCGGAGGTCCAGCGCCTTGGTCGTGATCTCGCTGTTCAGGGCCTTCAGCTGCAGATCCAGGAAGAGCCCGATAAACTGTTCCCTGGCTTCCGGCCGGATGTCCGGGAACATTTTGTCAAAGATGAAATCCAGGGATTCCTGCGTCTGCGGCGGCATGTCGATGACCAGAAATCTGGATACCAGCGCCTCGTTCAGCTCCTTTGTCCCCGCGTAGCCGTAGTTCATGGTCCCGATAAAGCGGGCGGCCGGATGCAGGTCGATCTTGTCGTAGCCCGGCACATCGATGGAACGGCGGTAGTCGAGCGTCGCGTGAAGCACCGAGACCGCGTCGTTTTTGGCCATGTTGATCTCGTCCAGCACGCCGAAGCCGCCCTGCTCGGCGCAGTTGTAGATGATCCCTTTCCGCAGGCGCACCTCGTTGCCGGAAAAGGTATCGGTTCCGATCAGATCGCCGCTGTTGGTATTGACGTGAAAGGAGACGTTGTAGGCAGGCCGTCTGAAAATATACGCCAGATTTTCCGCCAGCACGTTTTTCCCGGTGGCCTTGGGACCGGTCAGCAGAAGGTTCTCCCCCTCCAGAAGCCCGGCGATGGCCATCTCCAGGATCTCTTTGCCGTAGAACGGCATGGCAGGCGTCAGCAGCCGGTGCCTGGCCTCCTCATTGACAGGATACATATCCCGGAAGGCAGCCACTCTTTGAAGCAGCTCCTCCGAAACCCCCTGTTCTCTTAGATAATCCAGTTCCTGCATCGATTTATCTCTCCCTTTTACTAGACTTCGAAGATCAGATCCCCATAGGAGGGCATCGGCCACATTTCCTTATCCACCAGCATCTCAAGCTGGTCGATCGGGCTCCTGAGCACCTCCATCGCCGGCACAAGCTTCTGCCGGCAGAAGCGGGCACGTTTTTCACCCTCGGGATATGTATTTACCTGCCCGACCAGCTTCTCCAGCTGCTTCATGGCCGTATTCGTCTTTTTGAGAAGCGCTGTGGTCTTCTTGAGAAGATCCATCTGCACGCTCGTATCCAGCGCTCCTGCGGCCTTCACCGCATTGACGGACTCCGCCAGCACCGTCGTATAGCGGATCACGGCGGGGATGAACTGCTTGGCCGTCATGTCGATCATGGTCTTGGCCTCGATATTGATTGCCTTTGAATAGATCTCATACTGGATCTCCGCCCTGGAGGAAAGCTCCGCCCTGCTGAATACCTGGAAGGATTCGAACATGGCCGTATTTTTCTCTGTCGTCAGGGCCGGGATCGCGTCCACCATGGAGGGAAGGTTCGGAAGGCCTCTTTTCGCAGCCTCCTCCTGCCATTCCGGTGCATATCCGTTCCCGTTAAAGACGATCCTCTGGTGCTCCGTGGCATACTTTTTGATCAGGTCATGGACGGCCATCTCAAAATCGTCCGCCTGCTCCAGAATGTCGCAGGCCTCCCGGAAGCTCTCCGCTGCGATGGTGTTCAGCACCACGTTGCACATGGAGATGGAATCGCGGGCTCCTACCATACGGAACTCAAATTTGTTCCCGGTAAACGCAAACGGTGAGGTCCGGTTCCGGTCGGTGGCGTCCTTCATGAAATCCGGAAGGGTCCTTACGCCGGTGACCAGTTTGCTGCGCTTTTTGCTGTGCGTCGCGGTACCCGTACTGACCAGCTGCTCCAGCACATCCTCCAGCTGTTCTCCGAGGAAGACGGATACGATGGCCGGCGGGGCTTCGTTGCCGCCGAGCCGGTGGTCGTTCCCCACATCCGCCGCGGAAAAACGCAGCAGGTCCGCATGCTCGTCCACCGCCTTCAGCATACAGGTGAGCACAAGCAGGAACTGGATGTTTTCGTGCGGCGTCCTGCCCGGATCCAGCAGATTGAGGCCGTCGTCCGTCGAAAGCGACCAGTTGTTATGCTTTCCGGACCCGTTCAGCCCGGCAAAAGGCTTTTCATGCAGCAGGCAGCGGAGGCCATGACGGCTCGCCACCTTTTTCATGATCCGCATCATCATCTGGTTATGATCCGCGGCGATATTGGCCGCCTCGTAGATCGGAGCCAGCTCATGCTGGGCCGGCGCGACCTCGTTGTGCTGGGTCTTGGCGGTGATGCCAAGCTTCCAGCATTCCTCGTTGACCTCACGCATGTAGGCGGAGATCCGCTGCCGGATGGTTCCCAGGTAATGGTCGTCCATCTCCTGCCCCTTGGGCGGCATGGCGCCGAACAGCGTCCGCCCTGTATAGATCAGGTCCTTCCGCTCCATCCATTTGTCCTTGTCGATCAGGAAGTATTCCTGCTCCGCTCCCACGGAAGGCGTGACCTTGCGGGTCGTGGTGTTTCCGAAGAGCCTCAGCAGGCGGAGGGCCTGGGTATTGATGGCTTCCATGGACCGAAGAAGCGGCGTCTTCTGGTCCAGGGCTTCGCCGGTATAGGAGCAGAAGGCCGTCGGAATACACAGGGTCCCACCCGCCGCGTCATGACGGACAAAGGCCGGCGAGGTGCAGTCCCAGGTGGTGTAGCCCCGCGCCTCAAAGGTCGCGCGAAGCCCGCCCGAAGGGAAAGACGAAGCGTCCGGTTCTCCCTTGATCAGTTCCTTTCCCGAAAAGCTGAGCAGGATCCGGCCGTTCTCCATCGGCGCTGTGATAAAGGCGTCATGTTTTTCCGCCGTGACGCCCGTCAGCGGCTGAAACCAGTGGCTGAAGTGCGTAGCACCTTTTTCGATCGCCCATTCCTTCATCTCGTGGGCCACGACATCCGCGATCTCAAGGGAGAGGTCGCTGCCTTCCTCGATGGTTTTTTTGAGTTCCCGGTAGACCTTCTTGGGAAGCCGTTCCTGCATGACCGCGTCGTTGAACACATCACATCCAAACAGTTCCTTCACATTCACATATTCTTCCAATTGTCTCTTTCTCCTTCAGTCGCGTTCAGAATGCTTCACCTTTTGTACTCTTGAGGTACAGGTTCAATGCCTTATGATAGTTTTCGATCTCCACCTCGGTGTGGGAACCGCCGAACTCCCCGTCCAGGGTCCAGTCCACCGCCTCGTCGCTGACGATGGTGATCTTCGAGGATTTAAAGGAATAGATCAGGTCCGTGTTGTCCTCCTGGGAGGCCAGGGCCGTCAGTATCTCATTCAGCTCCAGCGGATTGGCCGGCATCGTGATCAGTGTCACCTCAAACAGGCCGTCGTCCATGTCCACGTTCCGGCCGGTCAGGTTCTTGAAGCCCCCGACGGACCGTGAGTTCGTGATCATGCCGAAGATGAAATCATCCTCCACATTCAGTTCCGCGGATTCCACCTTCATATGGAATGCTTTGATATCGAAGAGCCGTTTCATGCCCTCCAGCACATAGGCGGCATGCCCAAGCACGTTTTTGAGGCCCTGGTCCGTCTGGTAGGAGACATCCGTAAAGATCCCGAAAGCGGCCACATAGGCAAAGGTCTGCTTGTTGAACCGGCCGATATCGCAATGGTAGACGACTTCCTTCATGATATTCTTTGCCGCACCGACCATGGTCCGCGGCATGAACAGGCTGTTGGCAAAATCGTTGGTGCTCCCGGCCGGAATGTAACCGACCGGCGTTTTGCTGTGCGTCTCCATAAGGCCGGTCACCACCTCGTCGAGAGTGCCGTCCCCGCCGCTGCACACGATCAGGTCGACACGTCCCTGGTACAGCTTGGCCTGCTCGTAGGCGTCCCTCGGGCCCTGCGTGCAGCGGATGATCACCTCGTACCCTCCCTTGTTGAAGATATCGATGATCTCCGGAAGCTTTCCCTGGATCTTTCCCTTGCCTGCCTTCGGGTTAAATATAAACATCATTCGTTTTGACATAAGATCATCCTCATCTCAGGCTCCGGGAGCCTGATTGAAAAAGACCCGTCTGCGTCTGCAGACAGGCCTGTTTCTTCGCCTTATATCTTACTATAAAAAAAACCAGCTCAAAAGTCAATCGTTCGTTGGCATTCCCGGCGCGGCGATCACTCGTCGTATCAATCGTCCACGTCGTCTCCGTCATCGAAATCCGAATCGCCGAAATGGTCCACGCCGCAGCCACGGCTGTAGAATTCCTTTCCGACGACGTTGTATTTACGTCTGGATTCCTCGATCTTGTCCGCGAACATGCTTTCCGTATCCTTCGGATGGCCGATGTTCTGCAGGACGATCTCATGATCCGCGTCCACCTTTGAGACCAGTACCAGCGTGCCGGTGCCGAAAAGGCGCTGCCCCAGGGTCCGCCGCAGCTGCATATCCGTGATCCTGTACAGCATTGTCTGGTCGGACACCGTGGAGAGAAGTCCCCTGTCGATATGGAGACGGTCGTCATCCGTCAGGCAATATTTGGTAAAACTGATCGGGAACCACAGGTGATGCTTCCGGTCCTTCCAGACCACTTCCGCTTTGCGGCCGGCCGGGCGCTTCCCGTTGTTCGTCTCCGGTGCCTTCTGTGCCTGCTGCGTTTTGTTCCGATCGTCTTTCTTCTGCTGTGCTGCCATGATCATCCCTCCATATAGCTGTTTCATGATCCCATGATTTCAGATGATGCCGTATTTTCAGCAGAACCGGGCAATTCTCCGGCTCCTGTATACATATCCGGCTTATAACCTTTTGATCCTGGCATCATTATATACACGGATCGCAGGGAAAGTCAATCTTGGGACGAAGGATGACCGGCAGGCGCGGGTCCCGTGGAGTCCCTGATCACCAGCTCCGCAGGCATGATGAGGTTCTGCGGCTTTGCCTTGTTCTCCATCATGTCAAACAGCATAGCGATGGTCTTCTCCGCGATCTGCTCCACCGGCTGCTGGATCGTCGTCAGCCTGGGATTGTAATAGCTGCCAAGCTCGATGCCGTCATAACCGATCACCGAGATGTCCGCGGGGATCGCCCTGCCCATCTCCGTGATCGCCCTGCAGGCGCCGACGGCCAGTACGTCCGAGATACAGAAGACCGCCGTCATATCCGGGTCCGCCTGAAGAAGCGTGCGCGCCCCGTTGTACCCGTTCGGCATCGAATAGTGTTCAATGCCTTCCCTGGCCTCGAAGATCAGCCGCTCCTCGCAGGAAAGCCCGTGCTCCTCCAGGGCCTTTTTATAGCCGCGCAGCCGGAGCTGCCCGACAGACGGACAATCCAGTCCCTCCGTAATGATCCCGATCTTTTTGTGGCCGAGGCTGATCAGGTATTCCACCGCGCGGCAGCTGGCTTCGACGTCATCCACCGCAATGTTCGCATAGCGGATCTTATGCCGCCCCTGCCTTCCTTCCGGTCCGATCTCCTGAATCTCCCCGGTATTCTCATCCACGGACACCACGTTTCCGATGGTGCTGAAGATGAACGGGACGTCCAGCTGATCCAGAACGTTCTGGTCGTGGACGAACTTCCCGCCAAGAAAGACGATCCCCTTCAGCCGCCGCTCTTTGATCAGGGCCTGGGCGACTGTCACTTCGTCCTCTTCATCCCGCACATGCCGCAGTATCGTCATAAATCCCCGGTTGTGTGCCATATCCTCCATGACCCGGATCATGGTTGAAAAGAACGGGTTCGTGATCCCCTTGACCAGCAGCGCGATGCTGTTGGCCTCGCTCCGCTTCAGGTACCGGGCGGAATCGTTGGGGACAAACCCTGTCTCCTTGATCACCTTCATGATCATTTCTTTTGTATCCGGCCGGATATCCGGATGGTTATTCAAGGCACGGGAAACGGTACTGACACTTACTCCGCACTGCTTCGCAATGTCTCTGATCGTTGTGTCGCTCATTGTCCTTTCCCCCTTCTGCAAAGGTTATTGTCAGCCCTTGACCGCTCCTGCCATAACACCCTCGATGATGTATTTCTGGGCGATCAGGTAAAATACGATGATCGGTACGATCGCCAGCACCAGGACCGCCATCATGGCACCCCAGTCGATCTGGCCGTGGCTCTGCTTCAGGAACTGTACCGCGATCGGGATGGTCTTATACTTGTTGACGTTCAGGACCAGCGCCGGGAGCAGGTAGTCGTTCCAGATCCACATGGCATCCAGGATCGCGACCGTCACGACGGTCGGCTTCATAATCGGAAGGACCACCTGGAAATAGGTCTGGATGGGCGTGCAGCCGTCGATCATGGCCGCTTCCTCGATCTCGATCGAAATACTCTTGACAAAGCCCGTGAACATAAAGACCGCCAGCCCCGCTCCAAACCCCAGATACACGATGATGATGCCCAGCGGATTGGACAGATGCAGCATGTTCGCGAACTTGGAAAGCGTGAACATGACCATCTGGAACGGTACGATCATGGAAAACAGGCACAGCAGGTAGATGCCCTGCGTGGCCAAATTTTTGACACGGGTGATATACCAGGCGCACATGGAGCAGCACAGAACGATCAGGAGGACGGAGCCCACCGTGATGAACAGGGAGTATCCGAAGCTTCGGAAGAAGTTCGTCTTCTTGATGGCGTTGGTATAGTTGAGAAGACCGACAAAGGTCTTTTTAACGCCGGCGGTCCATTTGTCCCAGCCCTTGGTGATGGATACGGTGCTGAGCCCGAACGGATTCCGGAAAATGTAGGCTTTTCTCTTGAAGGAATTGAGGAGGACGATCAAGACCGGTGAGATCCATACGATCGAGATGATCGCGAAGATCGCGGTCAGAAGGCCGCCGTGCTTTGCCTTGCGGACGGTGGACACATCTGCCCCTTTCCGTTTTTTTGCAGCAGGATCGTTGTTCTTTTTTGCCATTACTGCTGCACCTCCTTACTCGTCGTCAGCCTGTTCTGGATGATCGAGATCACGGCCACCAGGATAAAGAAGATCACGGCCTTGGCCTGGCCGACGCCTTCCCATCCGGTCTTGCCGTACATGGTATCATAAATATTCAGGGCCAGTAACTGCGAGAGCCGTCCCGGATTGCCGCCGGTCAGCGCAAGGTTCTGGTCGAACAGCTTGAAGCCGTTGGTCAGGGACAGGAACGTGCAGACCGTGATGGTCGGCATCAGAAGCGGCAGCGTCACGCTTTTCAGAAGCTGTGCCGGGCTTGCGCCGTCGATCCTGGCTGCCTCGATCAGTTCACCCGGAATGTTCTGAATGCCGGCGATGTAGATGATCATCATATATCCGATCTGCTGCCAGCTGACCACGATCACCATGCCCCAGAACGCGTACCATTCCGTGGATACGATGGTCTTGGAGAAATGCTGCAGTACACTGTTGAAGATCATCAGCCAGATATAGGACAGAACGATACCGCCGATCAGGTTCGGCAGGAAGAATACGGTACGGAACAGGTTTGTTCCCCGGATTCCCTTGGTCAGCAGCATGGCGATGGTGAAGGCAACCACGTTGATGATGACCACCGTTACAACCGTAAACAATGCCGTATACCAGAGAGAATGCAGGAACGTCGTATCGAGCTTTCTGTTCACAAAGAAGATCTTTGTGTAATTCTCGAGCCCTGTCCATTTCCAGTCGACTACGGTCGTAAACTTACAGAACGACAGAAAGATGCCGTAGGCGAAAGGAACGATAAAGCCAATGACAAAGGCCGCGAACGTCGGCAGGACAAACAGCGGCCAGTATTTTTTGATCGCTTTTTCCATGAGAACTCCTATGAAAATGAAAAACGGGAGTGAGTGACACTATCACTCACTCCCTGCTGGTTATCTGTGCAATTACCGGGAATCATGCTGGCGCTATCCGGAACACCGCTGTCTATCACATCCGGTCTCCGGATCCGCCGTCTGTCCGCATGTTCAGCCAGGTATTACTCTGCTGCTTCTTCAGCCAGCTTCCACTGCTCTGCCCATCCATCGACAAACGCGGTCACAACAGCATCCCACTCGCCGGTGCCGTCGGTATAAGCGGTAAGGGCGGTCACGACATCCTTTCTCCAGGTGTCTACGTTCGGGGTCGCGTTGAAGGACCATGCGACAGAGGTCTTGCCGTCAGCCATCAGCTGTGCCGCGGAGGCTGCAAAAGCGTTCTTGGATGCGAAGTCATCGGTGAAGGTATCGAACGGAGCGGAAAGTCCCATCTTGTCGGTGATCGCTTCACGTCCGGTATCGGAGGTGATGACCCAGTTCAGGAATTCCAGGGTGGCATCGATATCTTCCTGCGGAGCCTTGGCGTTGACGGCCCAGTAGTTCTCGGTACCTACGCAGAGGCCTTCGTTCTCATCGTCAACACCGAAGTAGATCGGCATCATGTCGAGGTCTTCCGCCTCAACCAGATAACCGTTGTCCGGGTTGGTCAGTGCCGCAAATTCCCAGTCGCCGTTCTGATAGAAGACAGCCTCTCCCATGCCGAGCTCCATCTCTGCGTTCAGAGCGCCGCTGTTCAGGGTCTTGGGATCCGCTGCGGAAGTGCCGACATACATATCCCATACCTTTTTGTAGTTGTCAAGATAGGTTCCCTTGATCTCGGGCTCGCCGGCTACCAGGTCAGCGCCGTCGTCCTTGAACTCGTAGTACAGAGGCATGTTGGCCAGATGTCCGGAGAATCTCCAGGAAGAACCATCGTCAAGGCCTGCGGATGCGAATGCTTCGGTCAGCTCATAACCGAATTCGTCATTGATCTCGTCGATACGGCTGTTGATATCCTCCGCGACCGCAACGAGGGTATCCAGACTGGTGATCTCGGAAGGATCCGCAACAACAGCGCCGTCCAGTGTGCAGTAGTCGCTGAGGATGGTCTTGTTGTAGATGATGCCGTAGCACTCGTAGCAGTTGGCGACTGCGGCGACCTTGTCGTTGTAGACGATGGAAAGGCTCTTGTCGGTCAGGTGGCTGTACAGTTCGGAATCGGCAAGATCCAGTGTGTACTCATCCCAGGTCTGGGCGGCTGCGGTATTGCCGATATTGAAGATGGTTGGTGCTTCGGACTTGGCCATCTCGGATTTAAGGGTATCGGAATAGGTGCCTGCTGCTGCGGTCAGTACGTTGACCTCTACGCCGGTCTCATCCGTGTAGGCGGCTGCCAGTTCCTGCCAGGCTTCATCAGACTCCGGCTTGAAGTTGAGCAAATAGACTTTACCGGTGGCTTCGGCGGATACGGAAACGACGCTGCCGGCCAGCATGCCTGCTGCCATAGCTGCACTCAGGATTACGCTGATCACTTGTTTTTTCATGTTATCTCTCCTTTTGTCTCATGTTGTTTGCGGCATGATCACACGCCTGTTTTCGGATCAATTTCCAGGTTCGGAATTGCTCCGGCACCGTTTTCGGTACCGTTACTGGTAACGTTCCCGGAACTGTTTCCAATATACCACCCCGCAGTATTTTTGGCAAGAAAAAAGGGGAAGAAAAAAGAAGTTCGGCGATGTGCAAAAAAAATGAACGTAAGAATTGTGCACATTTCTTATTTATTGTGAGGCTCGGTCTCGATCCTGTTGCGTGTGCCGAAGAACCTGTGTGTGGCGACCGCCGGTCCGAAGAGCAGCAGTCCGAAGGTGTTCCAGCCGAACATATGCCACCAGGAAGTGTACGGGCCTTCGAGCCCCATCCCGATGGCGATCCTCTTCAGCTCCTCCGAGATCCTGTTCATCCACACCAGCGTGTAGATGAACAGCGTTGGGATGCCAAGCAGGTATGCTTTCCAGTATCTCTGTGTCCGGTACCCGAGGATCTCATCTTTCCGGGACCCGCTCCCGCAGGTATTCGTACCGCAGGCGCTTTTCTTCCTTCGCAAAGTGGACTGCCCGGTCCTGTTCCGGGCAGTTCTCGTAATCCAGGACCTCATCCCCGAACTGCTCGCTCGTCAGGTCGAACACACAGCCGCCGACATCGTTGAAGCAGTGGTAATTTCCGCCCGGCCGCAGGATCCCGCGGACCTTTCCTCCGTAGATATCCTGGAGCAGAAAGGCCGTGATGGAACACTGGCCGAGGGTCCTGTTCTCGGGCGTCCAGTCCTTTCTCATCCTCGGCGCACAGGTATCCGCGCACCAGATGTCGGAAAGGATATCATAATAATCTCTCGGGGTCAGGCCCCGCTCATCCTTTATATCTGCTGTTTCCCAGCCATAAAAATGATATGACCTCATCTGCATTTCCTCCAGCCTGATCGGTGTTTCTTTGCTGCGCCGTCGTTTGCGTGGAACGAAGAACCGTCCCCCCGTTCGACCGGAACGAAGAACCGTCCCCCCGTTCGGTTTTATTCGGTCCTGAGTGCGGTGACGGGGTCACACTTGGCGGCCTGCCTGGAGGGGATCAACCCTCCGATCATGGTCAGTATGATGCTCAGAAGGACCAGCATGGCGGCGGCGTCCACCGGGAGCCACGCGTTCAGATCGGGCTGGTCCGTAAAATGATGGATCAGGTAGTTGCCCGGAATCAGAAGCAGGAGCGAGATCACGATTCCGATAATGCCCGAAAGAGCCCCGATGATGAAGGTTTCCGCGTTGAAGACTGAGGAGACGTTCCTCTTGGAGGCCCCGATGGCGCGCAGGATACCGATCTCCTTTTTCCGCTCCAGCACACTGATGTAGGTGATGACGCCGATCATGATCGAGGAGACCACCAGGGAGATCGAAACGAAGGCCACCAGTACATAGCTGATCGCGTTGATGATCTCGGTCACGGAATCCATCATCGTGCCCACCATGTCGTTGTAGGAGATGGTCTTGTCATCCTCTCCCGCCTCCGCCATGGTCTCGTTGTAGGTGTCCAGGATCGACAGGACCCCGTCCTTGCTTTCAAAATCACGCGGGTAGATCGTGATGGCTGTGGGTGCGTCGAGATCCGCATAACCGAGCTTGGTCAGATTGCTCTCGTAGCTCCCCTGGTCCGTGTTCAGCAGCGAGGTCATCAGTGCCCGCAGATCCTCGCCGTCCATATTCATCTTGATGGCGTCCGCGAAGGCGGAACCGTCAATGTTGAAGATGTTCCCGAGGCTTCCGGCCAGCGAGGACATGGCGCCCGTCAGAGCGTCCGCGATCGAGCTGCCGATCTTCCCCATCATGGACTGCATGACCTGTCCGAGCCTCGTTCCGATATCCTTGGTGTAGTTCTGCATCTCCGCCTGCAGCTGCTCCTGCAGCTGGTCGGTGTTGACGATCTTTCCCACACCCTCCGTCAGAAGCGTACGCGCCTCCTCCGTAGCCATGTACTGCGAGAAGGAATCCCGCAGCTTTGCAGGCTCGGGAAGCCCGTTTTCGACCGCATAGGCATTATAACCCTCCAGGAGCTGCTGAAGGACCTTGCGGGCCGTTTCGTTGCTGCCTCCGGACGATACCAGGTCCCGGATAATGGCGTCCACCTCGCCCTGGAGGATCCCGGCCACGCCGGAAGAGGCCAGATATCCGGACATATACTGATTAAACATCTGCTGGAGCCGGTCTATGGACAGGTTCCCGGCCAGGTAATCGCTGATGAGCTGCTGCACATTGGGAAGTCCGGCGGAACGGACATAGGAAACAAATCCGTCCATCACGCGGCTGATCAGGTTCTGCAGACGCTGTCCGTTGATGGCACCGGGGCTGCTGTTGTTGATGGCCTCACGGATCCCGGCCACGATGATCTCCCGGGCCGCGTCCGTGGCAAAATAAGCCTGCAGTGCTTCCGGAAGACGCGCATAGTCTGTTGAGGCATTGTCGGAGGCGTAATCCAGATAGGATTCCGTCACATCCCGCATCACCTGCTGCGCGTTCTCAAGGGAAACATCGACCTGTATGCGGACAAAGAGTCCCGCGATGTCTTCGGCCGTGAGTTCCGGGAAGATCCCGGCAAACTGGTCCGGATCGATCGCGTTCGAGAAGTCCATGCCCTGTCCCAGATTCTGCAGGGAAGAAGCATCAAAGGAAAGTGCACTTGGATCAAACTGGAACGCCTTCTGCATCGCTTCGGCATCGATGTCAAAGAGACTGCCCAGGGAAAACTCCTCCTGCTCACTTTCCTCGCCGAATTTCTTGCCGGTGATCACGTCCGTATCCGGGTCATCCAGCTGTGACCTTACGATCTCGCTCTCCCCGGCTTTTTCGATCACGTGGTATACAAGGTCCGCGGGGTAGTTGATCCCCCGGTTCAGCATGGCGGAATTGGCATTCGCCTTCGGCTGTACGACGCCGACCAGCGTCAGCTCTTCGCCCTCCTCCACGACCTGCCGGAGAAAGCTCTTATCGCCGGATTTATCCGCCCACACCTTGAATTCTTCATCGTAGGAGTACAGGGAGGCCGGATCCACCAGCCGGAAGGTGATGCCGACAAAGTCCTCATACCGGTAGGCGCCGGGCTTTTCCGGGACGACGGAGGATTCACCGGCGATAAAACGTTCCACCATCTCATCCAGCTCGGCTCCGTCCTTGACCCCCATGGCGTACAGGGTCAGATCGCTGACGAACCCGTTCTCCGTAAGGACCAGGACGCATTCATTGTAGGCGGACGGCCATCGTCCTGCCTTTACCTCGTACTGGGTCGTATACAGCTTTTCCGTCTCGGGCATGGCATGGAACACGTCGGTGCCGCCGCCCATGAACATCGAGCTGAAGCTGTTTCCGCCAAAACCCATGGCGGCAAAGGTCTGATCCGGATGGACCTGCCGGACGGTATCCTTCTTCTGCGTATAGATGACCGGAGAGACCCCGTAGGAATACTCCAGTGCCTGTGTATACTGCTCGATCCCGCTCTCGCCCTGGTCAAAATACGATTTGAGAGAATGCAGATCGTTGGTTGCCACCGTGGAAAACAGTCCTTCCACGACCTGCATCTCCTTCACCTCGGCGTCCATCGGGATCTGCTGGGTCTCCGTCGGTGCCATGGCAAAGGAGGAAAAATCGAAGGTGCTGCTGGTCACCTGAATCGGATATTCGCTCAATGTCTCCTGCTGGATCGTGTCGATGTACCGGTTCATGCCGTTGGACACGGACATGATCAGAGCGATACCGATGATGCCGATGGATCCGGCAAAAGCCACCAGAAGAGTCCTCTTGAGCTTTGTTCCGAGGTTGTTGAAGCTCAGGCCAAGCGCCGTCAGAAAAGACATGGAGGCTTTGCCGAGCCTTGCATGCCGGTAATCAGCGTTGTCCTTTGTCTCCGGCTCGAAGGGGTCGGAATCCGCGATCGTGTGACCGTCCTTGACCTCCACGACCCGGGTGGCGTACTGGCGCGCCAGTTCCGGATTGTGCGTGACCATCACGACCAGGCGGTCGGCGGCCACTTCCTTCAAAAGCTCCATGACCTGGATGCTGGTCTCACTGTCGAGGGCGCCCGTGGGCTCGTCGGCCAAAAGGATGTCCGGCTCATTGACCAGTGCCCGGGCGATGGCGACACGCTGCATCTGTCCGCCGGACATCTGGCTGGGGCGTTTGTGCAGCTGCTGCCCCAGGCCGACTCTCTCGAGGGCTTCCTTTGCGCGCCTCGTCCGCTCCTCCCGCGAGATCCCGGCAATCGTCAGGGCAAGCTCCACGTTCGCCAGGACGGTCTGATGCGGGATCAGATTGTAGCTCTGAAAAATAAATCCTACCGAATGATTCCGGTAGGCATCCCAGTCCCGGTCATTGTACCTGCGCGTGGACACATCATTGATGATCAGGTCACCGCTGTCGTAGCGGTCCAGACCGCCGATCACATTCAGGAGCGTCGTCTTGCCGGACCCGCTGGGTCCGAGGATCGCGACAAACTCGCTGTCCCGGAAGCTCAGGCTTACGTGATCCAGCGCTTTCTGCACAAATCCGCCGGTATTATATTCTTTACATATGTCCTTGATCTGCAGCATGACTCTGATGCCTCCGCCGGGATTTCATGTAAAAGAACAGTACAGAGTACTTTCCTATGAAACAAAAAGCCCGGGAAATCTGAACTCAGAGTTCCCGGGACTTCAAGAGTAGCGAGAGGGGGACTTGAACCCTCGACACCACGGGTATGAACCGTGTGCTCTAGCCAGCTGAGCTATCTCGCCACAAAAGCAGATAAACCCTGGTTTTTGCTGTCCAGTGCTTGACCTGCTTTGCTATTATATAATGGATAATTATCCTTGTCAACACTTTTTTCATCTTTCCGGCAATGCCGGATCGTCATTCTCAGGCTCCCGTATTTCCACATTTCTGTGAGATGTAGGATACCACATGATCCTTCGGGATCTCGAGCAGCATGGCGAGCTCCGCGTAGAGATTGTCCTCCGCCAGCTTCATGTACCGCTCATCCACAGCGGTCACCTTCTTGCCGCTCTTCAGCCTCTGGCGGCGGCGCGAATAGATCGTCTTGATGATGCGGATCAGTTCCCGGCCGTTACAGGTCTTCAGACACTCCTTGTACTTTTCCTCCCGCAGCTTGTCGTTCTCGATCTCCAGTGTCTCGATCTCGGGAATGTCCGAGATCAGCGCCTCGGCCTCGTCCCTGGTCATGATCTTGCGGAGCACAGGTTTGCCGTTGTCGACCGGCGTATAGATCCTGCCGGAACCTTTTCCGTCCGGCTGCAGCACATAGTAAAGTCTGTCCTTGGGAATTCCATCCAGGTCCATCGTCGTGGTGCCCATCACCTGGCAGATCCCCACATGTCCGTAAATGACGTATTCTCCCTTTTCAAACATACTTTCCATCCTTTTTCTCTGACCGCAGTTCATCGTTTTCCGGATGCTTTCCCCGCCGGAAACTGCGGAATAAACACCTGTTTCCCTTTTTATTTTACCAGTTTTCGAAAAAGGATGCTAATCATAAAATGTCAGCAAAGTAATTTTTGTAAAACATGCGCATATTTGCTCTACTTAGATTTAGTGGATATGACCATATCCAAGTCCACATTTTCCCATGTGTTTCGAACGCGTTTTCGTGTTTTTCGAAAAATGCGATAAACGCATCGGGCAGGATACCTGCCGGTGCAAGTGCGCATGAATGCGCAAAGAGCCGCAAAAGCGGCTCTTTGTTCGTTTAGAGGATCGATCCGCGGCGGCCAGAGCGGCCTCCGGATCATCTGAAATATTCCACGCCGGCTTCAAAGATCTTAAGATCCTGTTCGCCGTAGATATTCATCGCGACACCGTTGTCACGACGCTCGCTGTGCGCCATCTTGCCAAGCACACGGCCGTCGGGGCTTGTGATGCCCTCGATCGCCAGATAGGAACCGTTTACATTCCAGTCCTCATCATTCGGAAGGATCCCGCCGTCCGCGGTCGCGTAGCGGGTCGCCACCTGCCCGTTGGCAAGCAGTTTTTTCAGCCACTCGTCGTTCGCGACAAAACGTCCTTCCCCGTGGGATGCCGGATTGCAGTAGATCCCGCCCGGCTGCGCCTTGGCAAGCCAGGGAGACTTGTTGCTGACCACCTTCAGGTAGACCATCCTGGAGATGTGACGGCCGATGGTGTTGTAGGTCAGGGTCGGTGAATCCTCCTTCTGCCCGCAGATCTCACCGTAGGGGACAAGCCCGAGCTTGATCAAGGCCTGGAATCCGTTGCAGATGCCGAGGGCCAGTCCGTCACGCTCATGGAGAAGCTTATCCACTGCCTCCTTGATCCTGGCGTTCTGGAAGGCGGTGGCAAAGAATTTGGCGCTGCCGTCCGGTTCGTCGCCGGCGGAGAAGCCGCCCGGGAACATGATCATCTGGGCCTGGCTGATGGATCTCTCAAACAGATCCACCGAGTCATGGATGTCCGCCGCGGTCAGGTTCTTAAACACCTGCACGTCCACATCCGCTCCGGCCCGCCGGAAGGCGCGGGCACTGTCATATTCGCAGTTTGTGCCCGGGAATACCGGGATAAAGACGCGGGGCCTGCCCACTTTATGGCGGCAGACGTACACCTGGTTCGCGTAGAAAACGCCGTCCCGCGTGACGCCGTCCGGGGTGTCGCCATGTTCCTCGCTCTTCTGCTGCCTCTCACCGGAATCGGTACGGAATACGCTTTCCAGCGTACCTTTCCAGGCGGTAAGCGCCTCCTCCATGCCGATGGTGATATGTCCGTACGCCAGAGCATCCTCGTTCGTCACTTCGCCGATCACCCGGTAGGTGATGGAAAGCGTGGAAACCTCTTCTGCCGGTACCTCCAGGACCAGGTCGCCGAAGCCCGGGGCAAAGAAGTCCCGCGGATCCACGTCATGCTCGATCCGGACGCCCAGCCTGTTTCCGAAGGCCATCTTGCTGACCGCAGCCGCCAGGCCGTGCCGGTCAAGGGCATACGCGGACGGGACTTTTCCTTCCTGCATATCCTGATGAAGCTTTTCGTACTGCTCCATGATCGCGGCATAGTCCGGCAGATCAAAGGAATCTCTGGCGGCACGCAGCCAGACCAGCTTGCTGCCGGCTTTCTTAAGCTCCGGCGTGATCACGTCGCCAAGCTTTGCCACGTCCACGGCAAAGGATACCAGCGTGGGCGGGACGTCGATCTCGTTGAAGGTCCCGGACATGCTGTCCTTGCCTCCGATGGACGGAAGGCCGTATCCCAGCTGCGCCGCGTACGCGCCGAGCAGAGCCGCGAAGGGCTGGCTCCAGCGGGACGGATCCTCCGTCATCCGGCGGAAGTACTCCTGGAAGGTAAAACGGATCTTCCGGAAATCGCCGCCGGCCGCCACGATCCTGGCCACCGATTCGGTCACCGCATAGGCGGCTCCGTGGTAGGGACTCCAGGAGGACAGGTAGGGATCAAAGCCGTAGCTCATCATGGTCACAGTGTTTGTATTTCCATTCGCGACCGGCACCTTGGCGACCATCGCCTGGGTCTCGGTCAGCTGGTATTTGCCGCCGTAGGGCATCAGCACGCTCGCCGCACCGATGGAGCTGTCGAACATCTCCACGAGTCCCTTCTGGGAGCAGACGTTGAGGTCGGCGAGGGTCGAAAGCCACTTCTGCCGGATGTCGGGAACGTCGTTCCTCTCAAGAAGCAGGTTTCCTGCCCGGTCCGGAATATCCACGTGCACCCGGGTCTCCTGATGGGCGCCGTTCGTATCCAGGAATGCGCGGGAGATGTTGACGATCTCCTTGCCGCGCCAGGAAAGTACAAGGCGCGGGCTTTCGGTCACCACCGCGACCGGAACAGCTTCGAGGTTCTCCTCCGACGCGTAGGCCAGGAACTGATCCACGTCCTTCGGATCGACCACGACCGCCATCCTCTCCTGGGATTCGGAGATCGCGATCTCGGTGCCGTCAAGGCCGGCGTATTTCTTGGGGACCTTGTCAAGATCGACTTTCAGTCCCGGTGCCAGCTCGCCGATGGCCACGGACACACCGCCCGCGCCGAAGTCGTTGCATTTCTTGATCAGACGGCTGACCTCTTCCCGGCGGAACATACGCTGGATCTTCCGCTCCGTGGGCGCGTTGCCCTTCTGGACCTCCGCGCCGCAGACCTCGATGGAGGCCTCGGTGTGCACCTTGGAGGAGCCTGTGGCTCCGCCGATGCCGTCACGGCCGGTACGGCCGCCGAGCAGGATGATCACATCGCCCGGATCGGAATTCTCACGGATCACGGCCCGTCTGGGAGCGGCCCCCAGAACAGCGCCGATCTCCATACGCTTTGCCACGTAATCCGGATGATAGATTTCTTTTACATAGCCGGTGGCCAGACCGATCTGGTTGCCGTAGGAGCTGTAGCCATGGGCGGCCCCGGTCACCAGCTTCTTCTGCGGAAGCTTGCCCTTCAGGGTCTCTTTTACGGAGACGGTCGGGTCGGCGGCTCCGGTCACACGCATGGCCTGGTATACATAGGTACGCCCGGAAAGCGGATCACGGATCGCACCGCCGAGGCACGTGGCCGCACCGCCGAAGGGCTCGATCTCGGTGGGATGATTGTGGGTCTCATTTTTGAAATTGATGAGCCACTCCTCTTCCACTCCATCCACGTCCACCGGCACCACGATGCTGCAGGCGTTGATCTCGTCGGATTCCTCCTGATCCTGAAGCTTCCCCTCGGCTTTCAGTTTTTTCATGGCAAGAAGGGCCAGGTCCATCAGGCAGACGAACTTGTCGTCCCGTCCCTTGTACAGGATCTCCCTGTCCGCAAGATACCGGCGGTAGGTGCCTTCGATGGGCTCCCTGTAATCGCCGTCGCCGAATTCCACTTCCGTCAGCTCTGTTGAGAAGGTGGTATGGCGGCAGTGATCCGACCAGTAGGTGTCCAGGACGCGGATCTCCGTCACGGACGGATCACGTTTTTCCTCCTCACGGTAGTACTTCTGGATATGAAGAAAATCCTTGAATGTCATCGCAAGGCCCAGGGAGCCGTACAACGTCTTAAGCTCCTCCTCGGGCATGACGGAAAAGCCTTCGAAGATCCGGATGTCCTCCGGCTCGTCAAAGACCGTCACCAGTGTATCCGGCTTCTGCATGCCGGTCTCGCGGGAATCGACGGGGTTGATGCAGTGGGCTTTGATCTGCGCGAATTCCTCGTCGCTTACGTTCCCCCCGATCACATAGGTAGTGGCAGAGCGGATGATGGGCTCGGCCTCCTCCTTGAGGAACTGCACGCACTGTACGGCGGAATCCGCCCGCTGGTCAAACTGGCCGGGAAGATATTCCACGGAGAAGATCCTGCTGCCGGCTTCTGCGGGAAATTCTTCCAGGTAGAGGTCGTCCACCGGCGGCTCCGAAAAGACGCAGCGGCAGGCTTTTTCAAAGACATCCTGGTCAAGGTTCTCAACATCGTAGCGGATCAGCACACGGACGTCCGTGACAGAGCCGATCCCGAGATAGCCGAGGATCTCCTGCTTCAGTTCGCGCGCCTGTACCGCAAATTCGGGTTTCTTTTCTACATAGACTCTTCTTACGTTGCTCATCAGAAATCCTTTCTCATCTGGGAAGTACTGAATCTGCTGCCTCCAGGTAACTGTTGTGAATCTCGCTGAAGCTGCCGCTGTCAGCCTTGACGGCCAGATCCGGGTCGATCGGCATCCTGCCGATCAGCGGAACACGAAGCTCCGTGCAGACCTCATCGATATGGCTCTCGCCGAACACGCTGATCTCTTTGCCGCAGTCCGGACATTTGATGTAGCTGTAATTCTCCACGATGCCCAGCACCGGAATGTTCATCATCCCCGCCATATTGACGGCCTTGGTGACGATCATCCGGACCAGGTCCTGCGGGCTTGTCACGACGATCACGCCGTCCAGCGGAAGTGCCTGAAAAACAGTGAGTGGCACGTCGCCGGTTCCCGGCGGCATGTCCACGAACAGGTAATCAAGGTCGCCCCACACCGTATCCGACCAGAACTGCTTGACCACGTTCCCGAGGATCGGTCCGCGCCAGACGACCGGGGTCTCCTCGGTCTCCAGCAGAAAATTGACGGACATGACCTTGATCCCGTTGGCCGTCTCGAGGGGATAGAACTCCTTCTCATTTCCCTGGGCCCTGCCGGTGATCCCGTACATGCGCCCGATCGAGGGTCCCGTGATGTCCGCGTCCAGGATCCCCACCCGACATCCTTTTGCCTTCATCAGGTTGGCGAGCGATCCTGTCACAAAGGATTTTCCGACGCCTCCCTTGCCGCTGATCACACCGATCACGTGGCTGATCTTTGAATTTTCGTTTGCCGGAACCTGAAAGCTCTCCGGTTTGCTGCGCTGTGCGCAGCCCTCGCAGCTGCTCTTGTCACAGCTCGTATTACTGCACTCCTTTGCCATCTGGCATTACCTCCTGTTTACTTGATAAAGCGGTCGATCGCCCGCTCCAGTTCTTTGACCGATTCCTTATCGCCGTGCTCCAGCGCATCCACGATACAGTGCTCGATGTGATCCTGCAGGATCACCTTGGCCGTATTGTTGATCGCGGACTTGACAGCCGAGAGCTGGATCAGCACCTCGGAGCAGTCGCGTCCGTCCTCCACCATCCGCCGGATGGATTCCATATGCCCGATCGCACGTGACAATCTGTTTATCACAGCCTTGGTCTGCGTATGGCTGTGGGTATGCCCATGATGATGTCCCCCGTGTTCTTCTCCATGGGAATGGACGATCACCGTCCCGTCCTCCAGGACATGCTCATGGCGTTCCTCTGTCGTACTCATATTCCCCTCCGTACAGTTTCGGGATCACACGTTTATCCCGAATGAAAAATGTCTCGACAGAACAATACGGCTGCCGAAAGCATACCGCTGCTGCCCTGTTTCATCAAACGAGTATATCATCTTGTCAGATTTCTGTAAAGGAACATCTCTGGCTGATCTGGGAGGTGACGATGTCAAAGATGATCGTCCCGTCATCCAGGATGGTCTTTTCGTAGGAAACGTCCTTCCCTTCGAATTTCTTTTTGACATACTCTTCCGGATCCTGCACTTCGACCTCCTCGACAAACACGTCCCGCATCTGGTTCCGGGGGCATTTATTGAAGATCTCCCAGATTACTTCGTATTCTTTCATGCCGCACCTCCTTTTCTCCTCATCATACCATATCGCCGAAATACCTGCAAGAATCGGTTATACACGCATGTGTCTCCCGGAAAACCCTGGACCCGGACAGCTGCCTGCCGGGATAAAACCGTTTGCACAAAGCCGGCATCTGTCGTATGATAATAACAAGTGAGGGAAGCACGGAGCGATCCGCGTCCGCCCTTTCAAAAAAAAGCTTTCGGGAGGCTTGCCATGCAGTTATTAAAAGACCGAATCATGAAGGACGGAACCGTCAGGCCGGGCAACATCTTAAAGGTCGACAGCTTCCTGAACCACCAGATGGACATAGACCTGTTCAACGAGATCGGTAAGGAGTTTTACCGCCGGTTCGCGGACTGTCCGATCACAAAGATCATCACCGTCGAAGCCTCCGGCATCGGCATCGCCTGTATCACGGCCCAGTATTTCCATGTGCCCGTGATCTTTGCCAAGAAGTCTTTGACGCTGAATCTGGACGGAGACCTGTACACCACAAAGGTGGACTCCTTCACCCACAAGAAGACCTACAACGTGGTCCTCTCCAAAAAGTTCCTGACGCCGGAGGATCACGTGCTGCTGATCGATGATTTTCTGGCCAACGGCTGCGCGCTGCAGGGCCTGATCGACATTGTCCAGAAGGCCGGGGCGGTCCTCGAGGGAGCCGGCATCGTGATCGAAAAAGGCTTCCAGGACGGAGGCCGCCGGATCCGCGATATGGGCGTCCGTCTGGAATCCCTGTGCATCATTGACACCATGACGGAGGATGCACTGACCTTCCGGTAACGGGAAAAGACAGGGGGACGGTTCTGTGTCTTGTTTTCTAACGAAAACAAGACACAGAACCGTCCCCCTGTCTTTTTCGTTCCGCAGAACCGTCCCCCGCCTTTTTCTTATCACGCTTCTTCGCCGTTTTTTCCGCCGAAGACACTGGCCGTCTCGAACAGATCCGTCACAGCCGGCTCGTCCTCCGTATCAGGGCTTTCGGCCCCTTCGTCCTCTGCAGATGCGGGAGCACGATCCCCCGTGGTATCCGGGACAGGCTCGGGTTCTTCCGAAGGCTCCGGCGAGGGCGTCGCAAGCTCCACGACCGGCGTCGGCATCGGCGTCGCTGTCACCAGCAGGTCCGGTGCGATCTCCTCCTCGGTATAATACCCGTTGTCGATCAGCATCTGGTAATTGTCCTTGTCGATCAGCCCCGCCTCACAGGTGATGGTGCGGATGATCTTGGTCCCGTTGTCATACTGGGCGTAATCCGACACCTCCGGCTTTTCGCCGGACAGATAGCTGCTCACAGCCGAAGCACAGGTCTCCGCCAGCGTACGGTTATCCATAAAGACGCTGACGCCGTCGTTGCCGGCCGCCATGGATTTGATCATATCCGCCTGGCAGCCGATGCCTGTCACATAACAGCTGCGTATGCTCGCGTCGGAAAGGACCTTCCGGGCTTCCGCTGCGATCGCATCCCCGGAGGTACACAGGATCTGCAGGTTCGTACCCTTGTAGCTGTCCTCAAGGATCTGCGCAAGGGTCCTGCCGGCTTCGGCCGGATCCCCGTTCATGACCGCCGTCTCCTCAAAGGTATCCCGCCCCGAAAGGATGGAAAGTGTCCCGTCGTCCAGATACGGCTGCAGGACCTCCATGACTCCGTTGAAGAAAAACAGCTCCTCGATCTCATCCGGAGAACCCAGCAGGAACTCGATGGTGCGGTTCTCATGGTTTTCCTGGGCTTCCTGAAGCTGTTCGACGGAGACCAGGTTTTCGGCGACCTTCTGCCCGATCTCCCGCAGGTTGTAATTGATAAAATATGTGACGGAATCGGTATCCATCACCAGTCTGTCATAGGAAAAAACAGGAATCGAGGCATCCCCCGCCCCCTGAAGGACTTCCGTCAGAGCGTACGGGTCGACCGGGGCAATGACAAGAGCTTCCGTCGGGGTATCCAGCTGTTCACTGATCTGCCTGGCCTGAAGATCCGCATCCTCATCGGCATAGAGGACCTCCGCGTCAATGCCGGCCTGCTCAAGCTGCAGCGTCAGGATCTCGGCGTCCTCCGACCACCGCGGGTCGGCGGGACCCGCCGGAAGAAAAACGCTCACCTTGTGGGCAAGCTGTCCGTTCTCTGCCGATAATTCCCCTGTTTCTCCGGTGCCGGCCGATCCGTCATCGGCGGCCTCCTGTGCTGTCTCCTGCTTTGCTGCCGCTGTCTGATCCCCGGACTCCGTTTTTTTACCGCCGCAGCCCGCTGCAGACAGCAGGCAAACGGAGGAGGCCAGGATCAAAAGGGCAATCCTTTTTTTCATAAATGCTTCCTCTTATTTTTCGACCTTATAATCCTTGGCCAGCGTTTTCAGGTAATCCCTGTACAGCTGCACGGTCCTCTTAGGCTTCTGCAGATGCACATCCGTACCCATGGCCGTAAGCCAGCCAAAAAACTTCTGGTCCTCAAGCAGCGGCGCCGTGACGACATAGTCGCCGTACTCCCGCTCTTTGAAGTCCTCCGTTCCGCCAAAAAAGCGCTTAACGTCCTTTTTAACGGACTCTGTGCAGACCAGCTTCATCTGCTTTTTCTTGTCAACGGCCTTGTTCATCTTCATCCAGGACTTGTGATCCGGCTCTCTTGCCGGCTCTTCCATGACGTCCTCCACCGCAGCCGGCACAGGCTCCGCCGGCACTTCCTCCACCTTCTCAGGCAGCGGGATCTTTTCGACGTGGATCTCCTTCGTGATCCCGGCCAGATAGTAGCCGGAAGGACGCTCTCTCCGATAACGGATGTCCATACCGAAATAGCGAAGGACCTCCATATCGTCATAAATGCTCTTTCTCTCCGCCCGGATGTCGTGCCTGGACAGCTCATCCAGGATCTCCTGCATCGATATCGTATGATTCTCCCCAGTCTCATACAACATCTGCTGAAGGAACAGGATCTTGGCCTTCTGATTATTGTATTTTGCCATCTTACTCCCCTTATTTTACAAATGGACAAACAAAAATATTATTCCTTCATAGACAAACAAGGTGTCAAAAGCCCCCTCTGCTTTCGGCACCCTGCAACCATCCTTACTCTGCCGGTTTGAATTCGTCCTTGCCGGCACCGCAGATCGGGCATTCCCAATCTTCGGGAAGATCTTCAAACGCTGTTCCGGGCTCGATGCCATTATCGGGATCGCCTACTGCGGGATCATACTCGTATCCGCACGGATCACAAACATATACCATAAATAAGTCTCCTTTCTAACATTATATTACTAAAATCTCAAGATTTGATGACGTTGATAGCATCATTATACAATCCGCTTTTATGCTTTGCAAGTGTTTTTCCGAGGATGGCTGTAGAAAAAAGTTATGTCACCCTTGGTCATTTTTAACAAAACGACGATAGACATATTCGTTCGCCGCTCTCTCCTCCTCATCAGGCAGTTCTGAGAGCGTCACGTCCTGTCCGTACCGGCGCCGGAGAGCCCGGAGGATCAGTTCGTCCGCCAGGCACGGATTCTTGGGAAGAAGCGGTCCGTGCAGATACGTTCCGATCACATTCCGGTAGATGACTCCCTCATAGCCGGACTTCCCGTCGTTGCCGGAGCCGTAAAGGACCTTTCCGAGCGGGCGGTTATTCCCGATCTCTGTCCTTCCGCCGTGGTTCTCAAAGCCCACGATGGGCATGTCAAACAGCTCGGTCTTCAGCACGATGTTGTCGATCAGCCGGCCCTCTCCCTGCACGGTGTAAAGGTCCACAAGATCGAGGCCCTGCATCGTGCCCGCGTCGGTCTTATAATACTTGCCCAGCAGCTGGTAGCCGCCGCAGATGGCGATCACGACGCCGTCGTTTTCAACATATTCCTTGAACTCGGGCTGAATCTCCTGCAGTTTTTCGCAGACCAGCATCTGCTCCCTGTCGGAGCCGCCGCCCAGAAGGACGATGTCCAGGTCCGAAAAATCGATCTTGTCATCCAGCTCGTAGGCGATGGTTTTTGCCTCGATGCCGCGCCACTCGCACCTTTTCATCAGGCACTGGATGTTGCCCCGGTCCCCGTAGAGGTTCAGAAGGTCCGGATAAAGATGTCCGATCGTGATCTTCATCAGCCGTTCACCTCCATCTTCTTCAGGATATTTCTGGTTCCGAACAGGCCGGTATAGTTGACCAGCACATAGAGATTGCCCGTGCCTTCCCGGGTCTTTTTATCGATGGCGGTCTCCACATTCTCGATCAGCTCGGAGGGGATGTCCACATATTTGAGGCGCAGGCGCATGTCCTGACACCGGATCCCGCTGACGGTGATCGACCAGACCGTCTCATTCTCCAGAAGGTCGAAGTCCACGTCCCACAGCCAGGAGATGTCCCTGCCGTCCTGGGCATTGTCGTTGATCAGGATGATCAGGTCCTTGGGCCTTTTGTCCTGCATGACAGCCGCGATGTTCTGGTTGAAGCCGGCCGGATTCTTGGCCAGGTTCAGCACCACATCGGCGCCGTTCACCTTGAACTGCTCCATCCGGCCGTTCTCCGGGTGGAAGCCCTTCAGCATTTCCGCGAAACGGTCGGCGGTAAGTCCCGCCGTGCGGACGCCTGCATAGGCTGCCAGCATATTGTAGACATTGTAGAAGCCTTTGTAGTTCGCTTCCAGCCTGCGGTCTTCCACGGTAAAGGCGATATGATCCGACACTTCGACGTCGGATGCGCAAAAGTCCGCCGCCGGCCGTTTAAAGCCGCACTTCGGACATTCGTAATCCCCCAGCTGGCTGAAATGATAAAAGCGGTAGGAAAGCCGCTCGCCGCAGCGCTTGCAGAAGCGTCCTTCCCGGATCTCATGAAGTCCGCTTTCCACCACAGGCTCCGGGACTCCGTAGCTGACCCACGGATTGCCGCTGTCCATCGCGAGATAGGCGCTCAGTGCGTCGTCCCCGTTGACGATCAGCTTCATGGACGGGACAGTGCGGATCATCTCCTCCAGAATGTTCATGGTGATGTCGATCTCGCCGTACCGGTCCAGCTGGTCCCGGAACAGATTCGTGAGAACCATATAATCAGGCTGAAGCGCCGGAAACACATGCTTTGTGGACGCCTCGTCCACCTCGATGCAGGCATAATCCGCATCGATCCTGCCTCCCGGCCCCGCCGCCAGCACAAAAGCAGCCACGACGCCGTTCAGCATATTGGAGCCGGTGTGATTGCAGACGACCTTTTTGCCCTCGGCTTCCAGGGCGGCACACAGCATATTGTTGGTCGTGGTCTTTCCGTTGGTGCCGCAGACCACGATGATCTTCTCCCGCACCTGGGAGGATAGCTCCTTCAGAATGCCGGGATATAGTTTAAGAGCCACCTTGCCGGCCCAGGTCACGCCCTGGCGTCCCAGCTTCCGGCAGACAAGCCCGGTGATCTTCGCCGCGTTTACGGCAAACATGCTTCGAATACTCATACTTGTTGACCTCCAGGCACTATTGTAAACGGAAACCATGCAATATGCAAGATTCCAGTTCACAAAAAAGAAGCCCTGCTCCATGCAGGACTTCTTTTTTGTACGTATAGAAACGGGTCTTAGACAAGCTCCATCAGAACTTCCATCGCGGCATCGCCCTTACGCGGTCCGATCTTGACGATACGGGTGTAACCGCCGTTGCGGTTCGCGTACTTCGGAGCGATCTCGGAGAACATCTTGTCGACCAGGTCCACGTTCTTGGTGGCTTTCTTGCGGCCGGCGCCCTTGGCGGGAACTTCCGTTACCGGATAGAATACCTTGAGCATCTGGCGGCGTGCATGCAGGCGGGACGGAGAATCCTTCTTGATCTCCTTCTGGACCTCATCGTAAACGGTCTTCTTCTTGCCGTCGACGACTTCCTTCACGCGCTTGCCGTTGGCGTCCTTGCGGGCGACCTTGGCGGTAACCGTAACGGTCTCAAAATTGTCTCTCTCACGGACAGCCATCGCAATGAGCGGCTCCACGATACGGCGAAGCTCCTTGGCTCTTGCTTCGGTGGTAACGATCTTGCCTCTGTAGAGAAGCATGGTAGCCTGGTTCCGCAGGAGTGCCTTTCTCTGATCAGAAGTTCTGCTTAATTTTCTGTACTTTGCCATTTTATTTTCCTCCATCTGTGGGACAGTCGGACATGCTTGTTCGGTCTTACTGCCCGGCTGCTAGGCATCCCCACAACTTATTCTTGAGACGCAGCCGCCCGGAAATGCCGGACGCCGTCTCTGTTCTTACTCTTCGGTCGGCTGAAGCTGGAGTCCCAGCTCTTTCAGCTTGGCGAGCACCTCTTCGAGGGATTTCCGTCCAAGGTTCCTTACCTTCATCATATCGTCGGAGGTCTTGTTGGTCAGCTCCTCCACGGTGTTGATGCCGGCTCTCTTCAGACAATTGTAGGAACGTACGGAAAGCTCCAGCTCGTCGATGCTCATCTCGAGGACCTTTTCCTTCTCGTTGTCTTCTTTTTCGATCATGACCTCCGCCGTCTTGGCGTTCTCGGAAAGATCGATGAAGAGGCTCAGATGCTCGCTGAGCACCTTGGCCGCGAGACTGACGGCCTCGTCGGGATCCAGGGTTCCGTTGGTGTAGACATCCAGGGTCAGCTTATCATAATCGGTGACCTGTCCGACACGCGTGTTCTCCACGATCATGTTGACCCGGTCAACGGGCGTATAGATCGCGTCGACAGCCAGTGTGCCGATGCCCATATCCTCTGTCTTGCCCTTTTCGGCGCTGACATAGCCGCGTCCCTTTGTGATCGTCAGCTCCATCGCCAGGCGGGAGTCGTTGCCGCCGTTCAGGGTCGCGATCACCTGGTCCGGATTCATGATCTCAATATCCTGATCCGCCTGAATGTCAGCCGCGGTCACAACGCCGGCGCCGTCAAATTCGATGTAGGCGGTCTTCGGCTCATTGTCGCTGCTGCTGTTCTTGATCGCGAGGCTCTTCAGGTTCATGATGATCTCGGTCACGTCTTCTTTTACGCCAGGAATCGAGCTGAATTCATGGAGTACACCATCGATCTTTACCTGGCTCACCGCCGCTCCCGGAAGAGACGACAGCATGATCCTGCGAAGAGAATTGCCGAGCGTTGTGCCATAGCCTCTCTCAAGCGGCTCTACCACAAAGCGGCCGAATCTCTTATCGTCGGATATCTCGGTAATTTCAATCTTTGGCTTATTGAAATCGAACACTATATAATTCCCTCCTTTTAAGGTTGTCGATCAGGCAGGTTTTACGGCCCGCCCGACCCAATACTGAAGGGTTTCTATTACTTGGAATACAACTCGACGATAAGCATCTCATTGACCGGAACGTCGATCGCTTCTCTTCTCGGAAGCTCCTTGACGGTTCCCTTGAGATTTTCCTGATCTACATCAAGCCATTCCGGAACGGTCCTGCCGCCGGTCACTTCGAGGATCTGTTTGTATCTGTCGGAGCTCTTGGCCTTTTCCTTGATCTCGATCTCGTCGCCGGCTTTTACGCGGTAGGACGGGATGTTGACGCATTTGCCGTTCACGAGCACATGCTTGTGGTCAACGATCTGACGAGCCTCTCTTCTGGTCCTGGCAAGGCCAAGGCGGAAGATGACGTTGTCCAGTCTGGTCTCGAGCATGATCATCATGTTCTCACCGGTCTGACCGGGCATTCTGTCGGCCTTCTTATAGTAGTTGCGGAACGGTTTCTCAAGAACACCATAGATGAATTTTGCTTTCTGTTTTTCTTTCAGCTGGGTGCCATACTCGGAAACCTTGCGGTTGGCTCTCTTCAGCTGTCTTGTGGACTTCTTGTCGATTCCCAGATAAAGCGGATCCAGACCAAGAGATCTGCATCTTTTCAGAACAGGAACTCTGTTAACTGCCATTTTATACTACCTCCTGAATTAGACTCTTCTACGTTTGGGCGGACGGCATCCATTGTGCGGAACGGGTGTCACGTCGCGGATACTGGTTACTTCGAGGCCGCATGCCTGAAGTGCGCGGATCGCGGCTTCACGTCCGGAACCCGGACCCTTCACCATAACGTCAACAGTCTTTAAACCATGAATAAGGGCAGCTTTGGTAGCAGTCTCCGCCGCCATCTGTGCTGCATAAGGGGTAGATTTCCTTGAACCTCTAAATCCGAGACCGCCCGCACTTGCCCATGAAAGAGCGTTTCCTTCGTTGTCCGTCAGGGTGACGATGGTGTTATTGAAGGAAGACTGGATGTGAGCCTGTCCGTGTTCAACGTTTTTCTTGACACGACGCTTGGTCGTTTTCTTTGTAACTTTCGCCATTTTAAAACTAACCTACACTTTCCTTTTTATTGGTCAACGATTACTTTTTCTTGTTCGCAACAGTTCTCTTCGGACCCTTGCGTGTTCTGGCATTGGTTTTGGTCTTCTGGCCACGTACCGGAAGTCCTTTACGATGACGGATACCTCTGTAGCATCCGATTTCCTGCAGTCTCTTGATGTTCAGTGCGACTTCACGACGAAGATCACCTTCTACCATCATCGTCTCTTCGATCACGGAGCTGATCTTCTTGACCTCTTCGTCCGTCAGGTCTCTTACGCGGGTGTCGGGATTGACACCGGCCTGTTCAACAATCTTGGTTGCACTGGGTCTGCCGATTCCATAAATGTAAGTAAGACCGATTTCTACACGTTTTTCTCTTGGTAAATCTACACCAGCTATACGAGCCATGTACTGTTTTCCTCCATTTCATTAGTAGAAAGTCATCGTCCTGTACACCACTTGCGCTCCCGCGCAAGGTGAAATGGGGTGCATCTGTCCGTGCTTTCCGTTCATTATCCTAATTGGGGCGCCTCGGTATTACGCCCAGCCGCATCAGATGACATACGGCCTTTCCGAAATCAGGCCCACAGGGCCTTTTGTTGCCTCTCGGTATTAGGCAATACATGCTTTGGTCAGAACAATGGGCTACACATTATCCCTGACGCTGTTTGTGTTTTGGATTCTCGCAGATAATTCTGATCGATCCTTTTCTCTTGATGACCTTGCACTTTTCGCAGATCGGTTTAACAGATGATCTTACCTTCACTGGAAATCCTCCTTCCATAAAATAGAATCAGTTCTGCAGTTTCAGGGCGCACTTTCAGACGGAATGACGAGCGCGTCCACAGGATATAATATCACTGTGGACGCGCATTTGCAAGAAGTATTTTTACTTTTTTAGCGGCTTTTGAGGCCTTTCCATCTTATGTTTACTTATCTCTCCAGATGATCCTTCCCTTGGAAAGGTCGTAGGGGGAAAGCTCGATGGTCACCTTGTCCCCCGGAAGGATCCGGATGTAGTTCATACGCAGCTTGCCGCTGATATGGGCAAGAACCACATGTTTGTTCTCCAGTTCCACTTTAAACATGGCATTCGGCAGTTTCTCAAGGACCCTGCCTTCTACTTCGATCACATCTGCTTTGGACATATTCTCTTAATTCCTCCTGTATTGCTCATCTCGTCAGAGTCAGTATCTCAGGCTCTCCGTCTGTTATCAGTACCGTATTCTCATAATGTGCGGACAAGGACCCGTCCATGGTCACGACCGTCCAGTCATCGTCGAGCCAGGCCACATCGGCCCGTCCCAGATTGATCATCGGCTCGATCGCGAGCGTCATCCCCGGAAGGAGCCTGATGCCCCTGCGCTTCTGGGGGAAATTCGGTATCTGTGGATCTTCATGCAGGTGCGTGCCGATGCCGTGCCCCACCAGGTCTCTCACGATCCCGAAGCGGTATCTGGCGGCATGGGCGCCGATGGCCTTTGAAATGTCATGAAGGTGATTGCCTGCTTTGGCAAACTTGATCCCTTCAAAGAAGCACTGCTTTGTCACATCCATCAGAAGCCTAGCGTCGGAGGAAACCTCCCCCACCGCATAGGTCCTGGCTGCGTCGGAATGGTACCCCTTGTAGATCAGACCGGCGTCGATCTTGACCAGGTCCCCTTCCTGTATGATCTTCTCTTCAGACGGAATTCCGTGAACCACTTCATCGTTGAGGCTGATGCAGAAGGAACCGGGAAATCCTCCGTAATTCAGAAAATTCGGCGTACACCCGAGCGACCTGATCATGTCGTACCCGATCTGGTCCAGCTCCTTGGTGCTGACCCCCGGCTTGATATAGGGGACCAGTCCGTCGTGGACCTTCTCCAGCAGGTGTCCGGATTCTCTCATCAATGCAATTTCATGCTCTGTTTTAATGGTTACCGACATGTGGCACTCCTATTCTCCCAGGATCTCTGTGATCTGGCTGAAGACCTCATCCAGATCCCTGGTGCCGTCCACGGTCCGCAGGACACCCTTTCCGCTGTAATAGTCGATCAGCGGCTGTGTCTGCTCATGATATACATTGAGACGCTTCTGCACGGTCTCGGGCTTGTCGTCGTCGCGAAGGACCAGCTTTTCACCGCAGGTATCGCAGATGCCTTCCTTGGCAGGGGCTGCATAGACGATGTGATAGGTGGCTCCGCACTTCAGGCAGGCCCGGCGGCCGCCCATACGGGTCACGATGTTCTCGTCCGGCACATTCACGTCGATGGCGTAGTCGATCTTGCTTCCGAGCTTTTCAAGCGCGTCCGTCAGGCATTCCGCCTGCGGGATCGTCCTGGGGAATCCGTCAAGCACATATCCGTTCACCGCATCCGGCTGCTGGATCCTGTCGACGACCAGGTCACACGTCAGTTCATCCGGGACAAGAAGTCCCTGGTCCATATACGTTTTGGCTTTCTTGCCAAGCTCTGTTCCGTTCTTGATGTTCGCGCGGAAAATGTCACCCGTGGAGATATGCGGGATCCCATACTTCGCGGCGATCTTCTTGGCCTGCGTGCCCTTGCCTGCACCAGGCGCTCCCAGCATAATGATCTTCATAATCCTTCCTCCTACGAAAGCAAGGCTGCGGTACTTGCGTACCGCAACCTCTGTTCTTATCTCTCCAGGAAGCCCTTGTAATTGCGGACGATCATCTGAGACTCGATCTGCTTCACGGTCTCAAGGATAACTCCCACGATAATGATGATGGAGGTTCCGCCGAAGGAAACGTTCGCACCAAACACACCGTTGAAGAAGAACGGGATGACGCACACAATGACCAGACCCACTGCACCTATAAAGATGATGTAATTCAGGATATTCGTCAGATAATCGGACGTAGGTTTGCCCGGACGAATACCAGGGATAAAGCCGCCCTGCTTTTTGATATTGTCGGCCACTTCCAGCGGATTGAAGGTGATGGAAGTGTAGAAGTACGCAAAGAATACGCACAGGACAATGTACAGGATCAGGCCCCAGCTGTACTGCAGCTGCCTCGGGTTGCACCAGTTGTTAGAGGAAAGGCCTCTGAGGATCTCGGATCCGATGCCGGTCCCGTTCGCCTTGCCTGTCAGCTGCGCGATGATGTTCGGGAACGACATGATCGAGGATGCGAAGATGACCGGGATAACACCGGCGGTGTTGACCTTCAGCGGGATGTTGGTGGACTGTCCGCCCATCAGCTTCCGGCCGACCATCTTCTTGGAATACTGTACGGGGATCCTTCTCTCGGCACCGTTCAGGATCAGCGTCATGACGACGACGGCCAGAATGATGGCGGCGATGATCAGCGCGGCCAGCGTGCCTCTCGCGGGGCTCTTGCCCTTGATGAAGTTCTCATACAGAAGTCCCAGGTCACTGGGGATACGGGAAACGATGTTCACAACGAGGACGATGGAGATACCATTTCCGATTCCCTTTTCGGTGATACGTTCACCGATCCACATCAGCATTGCGGAGCCTGCGGTCAGGCAGACGACAACGACCAGACCCTTGAAGAAGTTCATGTTCGGGATCAGGCCCTGGCGTCCGAAACCGATCGCCATCGCGACAGATTCAAACAGAGCAAGACCGACCGTCACATAACGGGTAATAGCCGTGATTTTCTTACGTCCTTCCTCACCATCTCTGTGCATCTCCTCCAGTGCCGGGATGGCAATGGTGAGCAGCTGCATGATGATGGAGGAAGTAATGTATGGTGTGATGTTCAATGCAAAGATTGACATCTGGGTAAAAGATCCACCGGTAAACGCATCAAAGAAATTGAAGGCGTCGCCGGTATTCTGCGCGAACCACTCCTTAAAGAAGTCGCTGTTCACTCCCGGAACCGGAAGCTGTGATCCGATACGAATGACCAGGATCATCCACAGGACGTAGAGGAGCTTCTGCTTCATCTCTTTTACTCTGAAAATATTTTTCAGCGTTTCCCACATGATTAGATCACCTCTACTGTACCACCTGCTGCTTCGATTTTTGTCTTAGCACCGTCGCTCACGGCACTGACCTTAACATTCAGCTTTTTGGTAAGCTCACCGTTTCCAAGGATCTTGACGCCGTCGCCGCACTTGGAGATCGCGCCGCACTCCAGCAGGGAATCAATGGTGACTTCCGCGCCGTCCTCGAATCTGTTCAGAGCATCAACATTGATAGCGATGATCTCTTTGGAATTCCTGTTGGTAAAGCCTCTCTTCGGCAGACGTCTGTATAAAGGCATCTGACCACCCTCAAATCCGGGTTTCTTGTGACCGGACCGAGCTAACTGTCCTTTGTGTCCCTTACCGGCAGTCTTGCCGTTTCCGGAACCATGTCCGCGGCCTCTTCTGAAGTTATCGCTGTGCTTAGAACCTTCTGCCGGTCTTAAGTTTGATAATTCCATCATGGCACCTCCTTCTATTCTTGCTTACGCTTCTTCTACTTTGACCAGGTGCTGAACCTGCTGAATCATTCCTCTGGTTGCTGCATTGTCCGGCATCTCAACAGTCTTGTGCATCTTGGTGAGGCCCATGGCCACGACTGTCTTTTTGTGTTTCGGAACCGCGCCAATCGGAGATTTGACCAATGTAACTTTTAATTTGTCTGCCATCTTGTTCTCCTCCTTACGCCAGAATCTCTTCAACAGATTTGCCGCGCTTCTTGGCAACCTCTTCCGGAGTCTTCAGCTGTGCAAGACCGTCGATGGTTGCAAGAACAACATTCTGCTTATTTCTGGAACCCATGCATTTTGCACGGATGTTCTTGATACCTGCAAGCTCCACGACTGCACGGGCCGGGCCGCCTGCGATAACACCGGTACCTTCCGGAGCTCTCTTCAGCAGCATCTCGGCGCTGCCGTATCTGCCGGTAAAGTCATGGGTGATGGAGCCGTTCTCGTCTCTCGCGACGGTGACAAGCTTCTTCATGGCATCTTCTTTACCCTTGCGGATCGCTTCCGGAATTTCAGTTGCCTTGCCAAGACCAGCGCCAACATGGCCGTTTCCGTCGCCGACGACAACAAGTGCAGTGAAGCGCATGTTACGTCCGCCCTTGACAACCTTGGTTACACGCTTGATGGCCACAACTTTATCCTGTAATTCCAACTGACCAGCATCAATAAGATTGCGTTTCATGTGTTCTCTCCTCCCTATCAGAATTTCAGTCCGGCTTCTCTTGCTGCGTCAGCAAGGGCTTTTACCTTACCGTGGTAGATATAGCCGCCGCGGTCGAACACGACGTTATCGATGCCGGCTTCCAATGCTTTCTTTGCGATGACCGTTCCAAGCTTTGCAGCCGCTTCCGTATTATCGGTATAGGTAAGGTCAGCATTTACATCCTTCTGAAGAGTAGAAGCAGATACTAAAGTTCTGCCAACGGTGTCGTCGATGATCTGTACATACATATGCTTGTTGGAACGAAAGACTGCCATACGGGGAGTCGCTGCAGTTCCGTGTAAATGATGACGTAATCTTCTATGCTTTTTCTGACGAATTTCCGCCCTGGATGCTTTATTTATCATTTTCTCACTCTCCTTAATTATTTCTTACCAGTCTTACCAACTTTGCGTCTGATGACCTCGGTCGTGTACTTGATACCCTTGCCCTTATACGGCTCCGGTCTCCTCTTGTCCCTGATCTCAGCTGCAAACTGGCCAACTTTTTCTTTGTTGATACCGGAAACAATGATCTTATTGCCTTCTACTTTGGACTCGATGCCTTCCGGATCTTCCATCTCTACCGGATGAGAATAACCAAGGTTCAAAACGAGTTTCTTGCCCTGCTTTGTAGCTCTATAACCGACACCGTTTACCTCAAGCTCTTTGGTGTAGCCTTCGCTGACACCGACCACCATGTTGTGGATCAGGCTTCTGGTAAGGCCGTGAAGAGATTTCATTTTCTTTAAGTCGTTCGGTCTTGTCACAACGACATGACCGTCTTCCAGTTTGATCTCCATTTCGGTGGGAAGCGCTCTCTCCAGCGTTCCCTTGGGTCCCTTGACCGTTACAACGTTGCCATCAGCAATCTTTACTTCTACTCCTGCTGGGATCGCAACCGGAAGTCTTCCGATTCGTGACATATGATTGTCCTCCTATACTTAGATTGTCGGAGAAACCTTCGGGTTTCTCTGTTTTCAGTTCGTGTCCTGTATGCGCCTTACCACACAAATGCAAGAACTTCGCCGCCGACATGCATCTTACGTGCCTGCTTGTCGGTGATAACGCCCTTGTTGGTGGAGATGATCGCAATGCCGAGGCCGCCGAGAACTCTCGGAAGCTCGTCCTTGCCTGCGTACACGCGAAGACCGGGTTTGGAAATTCTCTTCAGACCGGTGATAATTTTCTCATTCTTATCTTCACCGTATTTCAGGGTGATGGTGATGGTCTTAGCCGGGCCATCCTCTGAAAGGTCGTACTTCTCGATATATCCCTCATCTACCAGGATGTTCGCGATCGCGATCTTCATCTTGGAAGCCGGGATATCAACTGTATCATGTTTTGCAGTGTTCGCATTACGGATTCTGGTAAGCATATCTGCGATGGGATCGCTCATTGTCATGTTAGTTTCCTCCTTTAGACTTGACAAGACATGTAAAAAATATAAAAACGCAACTGCTCTCTGTTACCAGGAAGCTTTCTTAACGCCCGGGATCTGGCCCTTGTACGCCAGTTCGCGGAAGCAGATTCTGCAGATACCGTATTTTCTAAGGTATGCATGGGGACGTCCGCAGATCCTGCAGCGATTGTATTCTCTGGTGGAGAACTTAGCCTTGCGCTGCTGTTTGATTTTCATTGCTGTTTTAGCCATGAACTCTTCCTCCTATCGAATCACGCCATTATTTCGCAAACGGCATATTGAAAAGTCTTAACAACTCACGGGCTTCCTCATCGGTCCTGGCGCTGGTAACGAAGATGATATCCATACCTCTCACCTTGTCGACCTTGTCATACTCGACCTCGGGGAAGATCAGCTGCTCTTTGATACCCAGGGCGTAGTTGCCTCTGCCGTCAAAGGCGTTCGGGTTGACACCGCGGAAGTCACGGACACGCGGAAGAGCCAGGTTGATCAGACGATCTGCGAACTCGTACATCTTGTCGCCGCGAAGAGTGGTCTTGCAGCCGATCGACATCCCTTCTCTGATCTTGAAGTTAGCGACGGACTTTTTGGCCTTGGTCGCAACAGCCTTCTGGCCGGTGATCAGCTCCATATCAGCGATGGCGGAATCGAGAAGCTTCGCGTTCTCCTTTGCTTCGCCGACGCCCATGTTCACTACGATCTTTTCAAGCTTGGGGATCTCCATGACATTCTTGTAGCCGAACTTCTTTGTCATGGCATCCATGATCTCATTCTTATAAATCTCTTTTAATCTGCTCATCAGTCATGCCTCCTCTCTCAATCTTTTCTCTTGGAGGAGGAAACGGTATCGATCACCTTGGTCTCTCCCTTGCCAGTCTTAGCAACACGATACTTCTTGCCATCCTCGATCTTGAAGCCAACGCGTACCGGCTTGCCTTCGAATAACAGCATAACGTTGGAGATGTGGAGCGGGGCTTCCTTGGAAACGATGCCGCCGTTCTGGTTAGCTGCAGAGGGCTTGGTATGCTTGGTCACCATATTTCTGTTCTCGACGATCACGGTCTGGTCCTTAACGTTGACTGCAAGAACCTTGCCTTCCTTGTCTTTATCTTTTCCGGCGATGATCCTGACGGTATCGCCTTTTTTGATCTTCATAGCTGACATCAGGTTCCCTCCTTATAATACTTCCGGAGCCAGGGAAACGATCTTCATGAACTTCTTCTCACGAAGCTCTCTGGCCACCGGTCCAAAGATACGAGTTCCTCTCGGAGTTAAGTCATCTTTAATGATAACGGCTGCATTCTCGTCAAAACGGATGTAGGAACCGTCTTTACGGCGTGCGCCCTTCACGGTACGAACAACAACGGCCTTGACCACGTCGCCTTTTTTGACAACGCCGCCTGGTGTTGCATCTTTGACCGTCGCAACGATGGTATCACCAATGTTCGCATATCTTCTGGTTGAACCGCCCATAACACGAATACAAAGGATCTCTTTTGCACCAGTGTTGTCGGCAACTCTCAGTCTGCTTTCCTGCTGAATCATACTGGTCTCCTCCTTATTTCACTTTCTCCACGATTTCAACCAGTCTCCATCTTTTATCCTTGGACAGCGGTCTGGTTTCCATTACCTTAACGGTATCTCCAATGCTGCACTCATTGTTTGCATCGTGAGCTTTTAATTTATAGGTTCTCTTCACGATCTTTTTGTAAAGAGGATGTTTCACATGGTCTTCGATAGCAACAACGATGGTCTTGTCCATCTTATCGCTGACAACCTTGCCCACACGGGTCTTTCTTAAGTTTCTCTCCACGATAGTTTCCTCCTAAAATTTACCTGGAAGCGTTAGCCTGCTCAGTGATCACCGTCTGGATTCTGGCAATATTCCTCCGAACCTCTTTGATCCGGCTGGTATTGTCCAATTGATTGGTTGCATTCTGAAATCTCAGATTAAAAAGTTCCTTCTTAGCAGCTACCAATTCTTCATTGAGCTCCGCTGCGGATTTTGCTCTCAAATCTTTCACGAATTCATTCTTCACTGTTATCACCGCCTTCTAAGTCTGCACGAGAAACGATCTTACATTTACAGGGTAACTTGTGCATGGCCAGACGCAATGCTTCACGGGCGACCTCTTCGGATACACCGGCGATCTCGAACATAACACGTCCTGGCTTAACTACTGCGACCCAGTACTCCAGAGTACCTTTACCGGAACCCATACGAGTCTCGGCCGGCTTAGCGGTCACAGGCTTGTCCGGGAAGATCTTGATCCAGACTTTACCACCACGCTTGATATAACGGGTCATGGCTACACGGGCTGCCTCGATCTGGTTGGACTTGATCCAGCAGGGCTCCGTTGCAATAAGACCATACTCACCATAGTTGATAACATTACCTCTTAACGCCTTACCTCTCATGGAGCCACGGAACTGTTTACGGCGTTTTACTCTCTTCGGCATTAACATGATTTATCGCTCCCTTCCTTAGTTCTCCTTAGTTCCTTTTGTGGGAAGAATCTCGCCGTTGTAGACCCATGCCTTAACGCCAACCTTGCCGTAGGTGGTGTCTGCCTCAGCGAAACCGTAGTCGATGTCTGCGCGCAGTGTCTGAAGCGGGATGGTTCCCTCGCTGTAGAACTCGGTACGAGCAATATCAGCACCGCCGAGACGTCCGGATACGGCTGTCTTGATTCCCTGCGCGCCAGCCTTCATGGTTCTCTGCATGGTAGACTTCATGGCACGACGGAAGGAAATACGATTCTCCAGCTGCAGAGCGATATTCTCAGCAACCAGCTGTGCATCTCTGTCCGGTCTCTTGACTTCTTTGATATCAACGATCAGCTTCTTGTCTGTATATTTCTGAAGCTCGGCTTTGACCTTCTCGATCTCCGCGCCGCCCTTGCCGATGACGATACCCGGCTTTGCGGTAAAGATGATGACCTTTACTCTGTCGGAGGCTCTTTCGATCTCGATCTTGGAAACGCCTGAGCTGAACAGTTTTTTCTTAAGGAACTTTCTGATATTGTAATCTTCTACCAGGTAATCGGCAAAAGCATCCTCTGCGTACCATCTGGAATCCCAGTCTTTGATGATACCGACTCTAAGACCATGCGGGTTAACTTTCTGTCCCATGTTTCTCCTCCTTACCTTTCATCCAGCACGATGGTGATATGGCTTGTTCTCTTTTCGATCCTGTAAGCTCTGCCCTGTGCTCTCGGCTGAATTCTCTTCATTGTCGGCCCCTTGTTGGCGTAGCATTCGGCAACGTAGAGGTTGGCGGCGCTCATGCTGTTGTTGTTCTCAGCATTCGCTACGGCAGACTCCAGCAGCTTCTTGATGACGCTGGAAGCATATCTCGGGTTGTATGTCAGGATACCAAGGGCGGTCTGCACATCCTTGCCGCGGATCACGTCCAATACATAGCACGCTTTCGTTACAGAAATTCTGGCATAAGATAATTTTGCAGACGGTCTTGTCTCTTTATTATTCTCATTTCTGGCTCTCTTAATCTGGCTTCTATGTCCCTTTGCCATTTTAAGTGCCCTCCTTTCATCGTGATCTATATCTGATTACTCTGCCGGCCAAGGGACCGGCAGCACTGCCTTTACACGAAATCCGATCAGCGGACGCCGGACTTCTTCTCATCCTTGCCATGTCCTCTGTAGGTTCTGGTGGCAACGAACTCACCGAGCTTGTGGCCGACCATATCCTCGGTAATATATACCGGAACATGCTTTCTTCCGTCATGGACAGCGATCGTGTGTCCAACAAAGGACGGGAAGATGGTCGAACGGCGTGACCAGGTCTTGATGACGGTTTTATCGTTTGCAGTATTCAGCGCGTCGATCTTTTTCAGAAGGCTTTCATCTGCAAAGGGTCCTTTTTTCAGTGAACGAGACATCTTTACTCCTCCTTATTATTTCGATAATGCACGGCCATCGCGTCTTCTCACGATAAGCTTGTTGGACGGATTGTTCTTCTTTCTGGTCTTGAGACCAAGAGCGGGCTTGCCCCACGGAGTGCTCGGGCCGGGACGACCGATGCTGGTCTTGCCCTCGCCGCCGCCATGCGGATGGTCATTCGGGTTCATGACGGAACCACGAACGTGGGGACGGATACCCATGTAACGCTTACGACCTGCTTTACCGATATTGATAAGGTTGTGATCGCCGTTGCCTACGACGCCGATGGTGGCACGGCAGACGATCGGAACCATTCTCATTTCGCCGGAGGGAAGACGCAGGGTCGCGTACTTGCCTTCCTTGGCCATCAGCTGCGCACCGTTGCCGGCGGAACGGACCATCTGGCCGCCCTTTCCGGGATGCAGCTCAATATTGTGGACCATGGTACCGACCGGGATCAGCTCCAGGGGCAGGCAGTTGCCGAGACGGGCTTCTGCTTCCGGACCGTTCATGATCTTCGCACCGACCTTGAGGCCTTCCGGTGCAAGGATGTATGCCTTTGCTCCGTCGGCGTAGGTGATCAGCGCGATGTTTGCTGTTCTGTTCGGATCATACTCAATGGCTGTCACGGTTGCCGGTACGCCATCTTTTCTTCTCTTGAAGTCGATGATCCTGTATTTTCTTCTGCTGCCGCCGCCACGATGTCTGACGGTGATCTTGCCCTGGTTGTTGCGGCCGGCGTTCTTCTTGAGGGAAGTGATGAGGGACTTCTCCGGTGTGGTCTTTGTGATCTCGGAGAAATCAGAACCGGTCATATGTCTTCTCGACGGTGTATATGGCTTATAGGATTTAATTCCCATGATTAGTGACTCCTTTCAATCGTTGATCTCACGCTTTGGCCGTGGGCGTGCGCCCCGGCATCTTCGAATCAAAGGCCCTCAAAAATATCGATCTCTTTGCTTTCCTCGGTCAGGAAAACGATGGCCTTTTTGGTCCTGGCTGTCTTACCTACCACCAGACCGCGGCGTCTCTTCTTGCCGTCCTGATTCATGGTGTTGACACGTTTTACCTTGGTGCCTTCGAACATTTTCTCGACAGCTTCTTTGATCTGGGTCTTGGTTGCATCCGGATGAACCAGGAAGGTGTAAATCTTATCACTCATGCCACTCATGGATTTCTCGGTGATCACAGGCTTCAGGATCACATCGTAATACTTGATATCTGCCATTATGCGTACACCTCCTCAATAACTGCCACTGCATCCTTGGTCACGACAACGCTGTTGTGCTTCATGACATCGTAGACGTTGAGCGTGGACGGTGTTGCAGTCTGTACATCCTCGATATTTCTTGCGGAAAGATAAACGGTCTTGTTGTCGTCCGCGGTGATCACGAGGGCCTTCTCCGCCTTCAGGTTGTTAAGGACCTTCTGCATGGAAGCCGTCTTGATCTCCGGAAGGGCAAGCTCTTCAAGAACCAGAAGCTTGTTGTCCTGAACCTTGCTGGTCAGTGCGCTTCTGAGGGCTGCTCTTCTTTCCTTCTTGTTCATCTTGACATCATAATCTCTCGGAGTCGGTGCAAAGATCACACCGCCGCCCTTCCACTGTGCGGCACGGATGGAACCCTGTCTTGCATGGCCGGTTCCTTTCTGTCTCCACGGTTTTCTTCCTCCGCCGCTGACCTCAGAACGGCCCTTGGCCTTCTGGGTACCCTGACGTTTATTTGCAAGCTGACGAACCACTGCGAGGTGAACCAGATGCTCGTTGATCTCTACTCCGAACACCGCGTCGTTCAGCTCCATAGTTCCGACTTCGTTGCCTTCCATATTATAAACTGTTACGTTCGCCATCGATGTGCTCCTCCTTCCCGATTATAAGGACTTAACTGACTCTTTGATGGTTACCAGAGATTTCTTAGGTCCCGGAACAGCACCCTTAACCAGCAGTAAGTTGTTTTCTGCATCCACACGTACGATCTCCAGATTCTGTACGGTCACCTGAACATGACCCATCTGGCCGGGCATCTTCTTGCCCTTGAATACACGGCTGGGATCGGAAGCCGCGCCGTTGGAACCGGCGTGACGATGATATTTGGAACCATGGGTCATAGGTCCTCTGGACTGGCCATGTCTCTTGATGGCGCCCTGGAATCCTTTACCTTTGGAGATCGCGGTCGCGTCGATATGATCGCCGGCTTCAAACATGTCAGCCTTGATCTCCTGTCCGACTGCATACTCTGCAGCGTTCTCAAAACGGAACTCTCTCAAAAATCTCTTGACGGCAACGCCTGCCTTATCAAAATGGCCCTTTTCCGGCTTGTTGACCAGCTTTTCCCTGATCTCGCCAAAACCGACCTGGACTGCTGCATATCCGTCGTTCTCTTCGGTCTTGACCTGAGTCACGACACACGGACCAGCCTGTAATACGGTGACAGGAACCAGCATGCCTTCTTCATCAAAGATCTGCGTCATGCCGATTTTTGTAGCTAAGATAGCTTTTTTCATTTCTGATTTCCTCCTTATAGCGGATTGCCGTACGGCAATCATATAGTATTGTATAAACGCAGCGCGTCTATAAGCAACATTACTTTGTCTTCATCTTGATGTCGATGTTGACACCGGCCGGCATCTCCAGTCTGGAAAGCGCGTCAACCGTCTTCTGGGTCGGAGCGATGATGTCGATCAGTCTCTTGTGGGTTCTCTGCTCGAACTGCTCTCTGGAATCTTTGTACTTGTGCACTGCACGAAGGATCGTCACTACTTCCTTTTTGGTGGGAAGCGGAACCGGGCCGCTGACCTGAGCGCCGTTCTTTCTGACTGTGTCGATGATCTTGGATGCAGATGCATCTACCAACTGATGGTCATACGCTTTCAATGTGATTCTCATAACCTGATTTGCCATAAAAAAAGTCTCCTCCTATTCGTACTTGTAAGCAGTACGACAAGCGGCGACTGTACACATCACCGTGTGTGTCATGAACAATGACCACACACGCCCATCCCATGATGGATTGCTGAACTTGTACAGTGACTTGTCGTCAGTTTCCTAACTTGACATTCGCTCCACGGAAAACCTGCCACGAAGGCAGCAACCTCACGCTTCATAGCTATCAATGTCACAGCATCAACAAGTATACACAAAATCCCGCAACAATGCAAGTGGTTTTTTTCTTTTTTTTCTATATAAATGGGAAAAGGG
Organism: Blautia sp.; assembly: GCA_017463155.1. Taxonomy (GTDB): domain Bacteria; phylum Bacillota; class Clostridia; order Lachnospirales; family Lachnospiraceae; genus Blautia_A. Next base: position 49,942 of record JAFTPT010000001.1, on the reverse strand, counting down.
GAAAGCTTTGCGCTTTCCCCTCAGTATCTGCCATTGTATCACTCGTCGCCCTTCGCCAGTTCGTTCAGGATATCGGAGTAATCAAACAAGGTAACATCCGTGATATCGTCCCTGACCATGTCCGGGGAGAGGCCTTTCTCCTTGGCCTGGTCGGCCAGCTGCGCGGCGCTGTAGCCCGGGATCGCTCTCTTGCGGATCTCCGCGATCTCCGGCTCTTCATCCGGTTCCAGATCCTCGATCACCGGCTCCTCGTCCTCTTCCAGAGTCTCGTCCTCGCCGATCTCCGCCTCCTGCTCAGCAGCAGGCTCCTCATCGGCCGGCTCTTCGGGAAGAGCTTCCGGCTCGTTCTCCTCGAGCTCCTCAGCGGCTTCGTCCAGCATCTCCGGCGTCTCATCCGGAACTGCCAGGCGGATGTCATCATCCTCATCCTCGTCATCGGATTCGTCGATCTCATCTACAAAACCGCCCGTGCGGACCTTGCCGTTGCCTTTTTTCTTGCGGCGTTTGCTCTCTTTGGCTTCGCGCCGGATCTCCTGCTCCTCTTCCTTCAGGCGTCTTGCCCGTTCCTTTTCCTCTTTCTTGAGCTCCTTTTTGGATTTGACGTATTCCGCGGACTCATCGTCCTCGTAATCCCGGCGATGCTTGTCCTTCTTCCAGAGCTCGGCGATCACGTACAGGATGATCAGGAACAGGACCGCGAGGCCGAGGATGATCAGGCCTTCCACGCTCTTGGTGGCCGTCTGCAGATAGCCGACGTAGCCGATGGTGATGAGCACCTTCGGAACATAATCGCGTACCGCCACGGTGATCTGCTTACTGTCGGTCACGGTCGGATCGATGACAGTACCGGTGCCGTTCTCAAGGTTCAGGCGCTGTACCTCATAGCGGTACGTGCTGGTATCCTCCTGCACCAGGATCGGTTCGCCGACATACACGTCCTCGGTCTTTTTGGGGATCGCGTACGTGACGGAGCCCATGGGAAGGTTCGTCATCTCGTTGACGTCATCCACGACCACCGTCTGCACGCCGAAGAACGGCGGGACGGTAAGTCCCAGCACACAGATGATCGCACATATAACTACCAGATGGACAATAAATTTTAAAAATCTGGACATGTTCGTATCTCCTCGTCAGCATGATCGCCGGAAACGGCTCACACACAATCAGAACGCGGTAGAACCCGCGGATTTTCCCCTTACCAGCACATTATACCTTGTTTTTTCATTATGGTCAACTTATAATTTAGGATGAATGAAACAAGACAGGGGACGGTTCTCTGTCTTGTCAGCAGTCGGAACAAGACAGAGAACCGTCCCCTGTCTTGTTCCCTAAATATGAAAGGAGTTTCACTATGGATTTTCTTCGGTTACTGGCAGAGCATAGAACTCCCGCCCTCAATGTTTTCTTTCAGTATATCACGTATCTTGGACAGGAATACATGGTCATCGCGATCCTGTTCTGGATCTACTGGTGCCGGGACAAGCTTCTGGCCCGGGCCCTGGCATTCTCGTTCCTGGTCTCCGGGAATCTGGTGCAGGTACTCAAGCTGGGCTTCCGGATCCCCCGTCCCTGGGTCCTGGACCCCTCGTTCAAGGCCGTGGATTCGGCGCTGTCCGGCGCGACAGGCTATTCCTTCCCGAGTGGCCACAGCCAGAGTGCCGGCTCCCTGTTCGGCACGCTCTTCTTCCACGCCAAAAAGGTCTGGGCGAAGATCCTGTTCCTTCTGTTGATCCTGCTGATCGGCTTTTCCCGGATGTACCTCGGCTGCCACACGCCCCAGGACGTGATCACCGGCATGGTGACCGCCTTTATCTGCACCGGGCTCTGCTACCACTTTATATATAGGAAGAAAATCCTCGACGGGCACCTGACGGCCGTAACGGTGGGCCTCGTGGTGATCAGTGTCTTCGTCATCGCGTTCGGCGCCGTGATCACGGGCATGAGCCTCTCGACCGAAGAACTGGCTCTCGACTGCTTCAAGGCGGGCGGTGCCTCCTTCGGCCTTGCCATCGGGAATTACCTGGAGCAGAAGTACGTCGACTTTACGATCCCGGAATCGCTGCAGCAGAAGCTGCTTCGGTTTATCCCCGGCACCGTGCTCAGCCTTCTGTTCCTTGTAGGACTGAAATCCCTGATCGGCACATCGCCGGCCGCCTCCTTGATCCGGTACTTTGTGACCGTGCTCTGGGCTCTCTACGTCTACCCGCTGCTGTTCACAAAGCTTTCCCACCGCAGATAAGATGGAAAAAAAGTGCCTATGAAAAGCGGTCTTCCTTTTCATAGGCACCTTTTTACAGTTCTTATTTACAACAACGGATGCTCACTGGTTGCTGAGATACTGCTCCATGCTGTTCATCGCAGCCTCTTCATCCTCTCCATTGGCGGACAGGGTGATCTCCTCACCGGCATCCAGACCAAGGGTCATCATCCCCATAATACTTTTGGCATTGACTCTCTTCTGCCCAATCTCAACATAAATCTCACTGGCAAACTGGCTGGCCACCTGCACAAGCTGCGCAACGGGCCTTGCTTCAAGTCCTGTAGATAAATGGATCGTGACTGGTTTTTTTATCATAATAGTTCCTCCTCGTTGCCACGCAGTTTATCCGCGATCGCGCTCAGCTTGCGGAAACGGTGGTTGATGCCGGATTTGCCGATCGGCGGATCCATCATCTCCCCCAGCTCCTTGAGTGTCGCATCAGGATACTGCAGCCGCAGCGCCGCTGCCTCTGCCAGCTCATCGCTAAGGCTCTGGAAACCTGCAGTCCTCTCGATCAGCCGGATATCCTCCATCTGTCTGACCGCAGCCAGGACTGTCTTGTTGATATTTGCCGTCTCACAATTGACCTTCCGGTTGACGGAATTGCGCATCTCCTTCAGGATCCTGACGTTCTCCAGATCCATGAGAGCGATCCCGGCGCCCATCAGCGCCAGCATATCCACGATCTGCGCTCCTTCCTTCACATACACCACATGCGATTTCTTGCGAAGCACAGTCTTGGCGTCGATATGAAACGACCTGATCAGGGACTTCAGCCGGCCTGCCCTTTCCCCGTCCTGGCAGACGATCTCAAAATGATACCCTTTGTTGGGATCACTGATCGACCCGGACGCCAGAAAAGCACCACGTAAGTAGGCCCTTTTGCAGCATTCCCGCTGTGTCAGCACAGCGTTCTGCATCAGCTTCAATCCACCGTTCTCACGGTCCTCAACAAGCTTTGTCCCGCCCAGGATCTCTTCCGTGAGCGTCGGATCATCCAATTCGATAAGGTAGACCTGCCCTCTCTTCGGACGAACGGCATCCCTGTTCAGAACCGCTGTATCTATATTAAATGCTTTTTCCAATAAAGTAAAGCATTTTCTTACATTTGTCTCGTTTTCCGAATACACCCTGAGAACCGGCCCCCGGCCTTCCCCCTGCTCCAGATGCCCGCAGGACTCCATGATCGCGGCCAGCTCCGCCAGCATGCAATGTCTGGCGGCACCCGTTTTTCCGGCGAGTTCCTCTTTCACCATCCCCGAAAAAGACATACTCTGCTCCTTTATATTCTGCCGTTTTTACGCTTCCGGGCGTCCCTGTGGACGATCCTTTCCGATGTCCCTGTGCTCCAGCCGGAGGCTGTAATCCGACATGCTCTGAAGCCGCCGGTGGATCTCCCTCGCCACGGAGACGGAGCGGTGTTTTCCGCCGGTGCAGCCGACAGCCACGACAAGGCTGGTCTTCCCCTCCCTGGCGTAGCAGGGGATCAGGAACCGCAGCATATCCTCCAGCCGCGCCATGAACGCGGCCGCCTCCTCATCGTCCATGACATAATGGAACACCGGCTCGTCAAGGCCCGTCAGCGTACGAAGCCCGTCCACGTAGTAGGGATTCGGAAGAAAACGGACGTCGAACACCAGGTCCGCATCCGCGGGGATCCCGTACTTGAACCCGAAGGAAAGAACAGAGACCACCATATTGCTGAAGCGCCGGTCCTCCACAAAGATCCGCTCCAGTTCCTGCCGGAGTTCCCGGGTCAGAAGTCTCGTCGTATCAATGATGTAATCCGCCCGCTCGCGAAGTGCCGAAAGGCGTTCCCTCTCGCGGAGGATCCCCTCCTCCGTACGGCCGTCTCCGGCCAGGGGATGCGTCCGCCTGGTCTCCTTGTACCTTTTGACCAGCGTCTGGTCATCCGCATCCAGGAAAAGCACCTCGAACCGGTAGCCGGCTTCCTCCATCTCCTTCAGCACCGAGGCAAGGTTCCGGAGCGAAGAGCCGCTGCGGGCGTCGATGCCGAGCGCCGCGTTCTGCACTTCCTCGCCGGAGGCCTCCAGCATCAGAGAAGCGAATTTTTCCACCAGCTGCACGGGAAGATTATCCACGCAGAAATAATGCATATCCTCCAGCATTTTGAGAGCGGTCGATTTTCCGGCCCCCGACATGCCCGTCACGATCACAAAGCGCATATCTTCATCCTCACCTTGGAAGGTCCGTGCCCAGGAACCGCACCTCCGGCTCCAGCGTCACGCCGTATTTTTCCCTGACACAGCTGATCACATCCGCCATCAGCCGGCAGACATCCGCGGCCGAAGCGCCGCCCGTGTTGATCACAAAGCCGCAGTGCTTTTCGGACACCTGCGCGCCGCCGACCCGGTAGCCCCGAAGGCCGCTGTCCATGATCAGCTTACCTGCAAAATACCCCTCCGGGCGCTTGAAGGTACTGCCCGCGCTGGGATACTCAAGGGGCTGCTTGGCGCTGCGCTGCTCCTTCAGCTCCTGCATTCTGGCGACGATCTTTTCCTGCTCTCCGGAAACAAGCTTAAGGCGCGCCTCCAGCACCAGGTACCCGGCCGTCCTGATCACGCTGGTTCGGTAGCCCATGGCCAGTTCCTCCTTCGGGATCACCCGAAGATCGCCCTGCTCATCCAGCACCGTCACGTCCACGAGGACATCCTTCAGTTCGCCGCCGTATGCTCCCGCATTCATGAACACCGCGCCGCCCAGGGTCCCGGGGATCCCTCCGGCAAACTCAAGGCCGGTCAGAGACGCGTTCTTCGCAGCTGCCGAGATTGCGGAAAGGGGCGCCCCCGCTCCCGCTGTGATCCTGTCGTCTTCCACCTCGATGCGGCTCATCTCCCGGCCGATCTGGATAATGACGCCGTTCCACCCGTCGTCGCCGACCAGCAGGTTGCTGCCGTTTCCCATGACAAACCAGGGAAGCGCATGCTCCCTGCATACCGAAAGGATCCCCTGCACCTGCCCGGCCGAGCGGGGCGTCACAAAATACGGGACCGTGCCTCCGATCCGGAAGGTGGTATGCTTATTCATCGGTTCATCTATCAGTACACAGGCCTCCCCGAGGAGGTCCGAAAACTGTTTTCTGATCAAATCACTCACACTGTCGTCCTCAATGCTTTCTCTTTTTTTCTTTGTCGGCCGCCATCAGAAGGTCCTTGACCGCCTCCGCGGCCAGCAGCTGCCCGGCTGCTGCCGGCAGAAAGAAGATGCTTCCCTGCTCGTGACCGGCCTGACGGATGTCCGCCGGACGGTGCCGGCTGCCCTTGATAAGCGGTCTTTCCCGCGAATAGAGCACCTTGACCCTGTGGACTCCGTATTTGCGGAGACCGGCACGGATCTCTCTGGCCATGGGACAGATGATCGTCCTGGAAATATCCGTGATCTCGAGCCTCGCGGGGTCGGTCTTGTGGTTCACGTCCATGCAGGAGATCATGGGGATCTCCTCGAGCCTGGCCTTCCGGATCAGCCGAAGCTTTGGCGCCGCCTGGTCCATCGCGTCCACGATATAGTCAAAGCCGCGGAAATCAAGCAGGCGCTCCGTCTCCTCGCTGTAGAGGAACTCGCAGGTGTGCACAAGGATCGATTCGTCCATCTCGCGGATCAGCCGCCGGACCGCCTGTACCTTGCTCTCGCCCATGGTCCGTAAAAAAGCCGCCACATGGCAGCCGATATCCGGCTCCTCGAGGACAGCGTCATCCACCAGGGTCAGGCTCGCGACACCGCACCGGGCCAAAGCCACCGCGGCGCTTGCACCTGCCGCGCCAAGGCCGAAGACCGCGATTCTGGCCTTTGCGAGCACTTCGGTTTTTTCTCGTCCGAGCAGCAGCTCCATCCGGGAATACATCTCCTGCATATCCTCTCTCCTCATCGTACCTGTACAATGATGCCTCGAATCGCTCCGTTCAGGCAAAGCAACAGCCCTTTCTCACGTTATGTAAAACATTATACTATCGAATCAGGCAAAAAGCAATCGCAACAGACTTTCCGAACTGGTGGTTGAAAAATCCGCCTTCAGTCACTATAATGGAAGAGCATCGACAAGAAAACAAGGAGGTACCTATTATGATGACAGCTTCTCCCTCAGCCTGCATCGAGCTGAAGCCCGGCACCCATGTCGCCAAATGCGTCCTGATGCCCGGCGATCCTCTGCGTGCCAAATACATCGCAGAACACTATCTGAAAGATCCGGTACTTTTTAACGACGTCCGCAACATGCTGGGCTACACCGGTACCTACGAAGGAAAGGAAGTCTCCATCATGGGCTCCGGCATGGGCGTTCCGTCCCTGGGCCTTTATGTCCATGAGCTGTTCAATTTCTTCGGCGTCGAAGGCGTGATCCGCGTCGGTTCCGCCGGTGGACTTCAGGAGAGCGTCCATGTCCGCGACGTGCTGATCGCCATGTCCGCCTCCACCAACTCGGGCTACATGACGTCCTATGACCTGCCTGGCTATCCCGCCCCCACCGCGGACTACGGCATGTTAAAAACCGCGGCCGCCGCCGCGGACGAGATGGGCGTACGCACCTCGATCGGCAGCGTATATACGTCCGATTTCTTCTATCACCCGGACAAGGAAGTCAACCAGAAGGCCAAAGCCATGGGACTTCTCGCCGTGGAGATGGAGACCGCGGGCCTGTATCTCGCCGCCATGGCCAACCACAAGCGGGCCCTTTCGATCCTCAGCATTTCCGATCACATCTTCACAGGCGAAGCCCTCTCCGCCATCGAGCGTCAGGACAGCTTCCACGAGATGATGGAGATCGCCCTCAAGACCGCCGTCAGGACGGAATGGTAAACATACTGCAAAAAACCGTGGGAAGACGAATGTCCTCTCACGGTTTTTTCTGTTCATATCCTTTATCTTTTGACTCTCGCGCCGGAGCCGCTCATGATCGCTTCCACTTCATTTTTAGAAGCCATCGTTGTATCTCCCGGTGTCGTCATGGCAAGTGCGCCATGAGCCGCGCCGTAATTCACGGCTTTTTCCGGATCACCTGTTTCCATGAGTCCGTAGATCAGCCCGCTCGCAAAAGAATCGCCGCCGCCGACACGGTCCATGATCTCGAGCCTGTTGTAATCGTGTGCTTTGTAGATCTCTCCATCCGCCCAGCAAAGTGCGCTCCAGTCATTCACGGTTGCTGTCTTCACGGTCCGGAGCGTGGTCGCGACCACCTTGAAATTCGGATAGGTCTCGGCCGCCTTATTGATCATCTTCCGGTAACCGTCCAGATTCAGCGTCTTCAGATTTTCATCATTTCCCTCAATCTGAAAGCCCAGGCAGGCCGTAAAATCTTCTTCGTTACCGATCATGACGTCCACATACTGTGCAATCTCCTTGTTGACCTCCTGTGCCTTCTCGATACCGCCGATGGCGCCCCACATGGAAGGACGATAGTTCAGGTCGTAAGATACGATTGTCCCGTATTTTTTGGCGGTCCTGATCGCGGCGATCACCGTCTCACAGGACTGCTCCGAAAGCGCGGCATAGATTCCGCCCGTGTGAAGCCAGCGGACACCTGCCTTTCCGAACAGACCCTCGAAGTCAAAATCCTCCGGCTTTGCCTGTGAAATGGCCGTATTCGCGCGATCCGAGCAGCCGATCGCCCCGCGGATCCCAAACCCCCTCTCCGTAAAATTCAGGCCATTTCGGCAGATCCGTCCCATTCCATCCGTTTTTTTCCAGTAGATATAAGAAGTATCCACGCCGCCCTGCAGGATAAAATCCTCCATCAGTTTTCCGACCTCGTTGTCCGCAAAGGCGGTCAGTACGGTCGTTTTGAGGCCAAAGCAGCGGCGAAGGCCGCGGATCACGTTATACTCACCGCCTCCTTCCCAGGCGCGGAAGGAACGGGCCGTGCGGATCCGTCCCTCGCCCGGGTCCAGCCGCAGCATGATCTCACCGAGGCTTACCGCGTCAAACATGCATTCCTCTTTCGGTCTTACCTGAAGATTCATCTGTCCTTTCCTCCTTATCCTCGGATGGATCTTACGATTGCGGCTGCTTCTGCCACCATCGCTTTGATCCTGTCAAACTCACCGGCATTAATCAGATCCTTTTTGACCATCCAGCTGCCGCCGCAGGCTACAATCTTGTCATATTTCAGATATTCCCGCACATTCTTCTCGTTGATCCCGCCGGTCGGCATGAAGGTCACGTCCACGAACGCGGCGGCGAGTGCCTTGATCATGGAAAGGCCTCCGGAAGGCTCTGCAGGGAAGAATTTAACGGTCGTGATCCCGTGATTCAAGGCCATGGTGATCTCCGCCGGGGTCTGAACGCCCGTGGTAATCGGGACACCTTTTTCCTGGCAGTATCGGACCAGCTCCGGATCGATGCCGGGACTCACCATGAATTTTGCGCCGGCCGCGATGGCCCGGTCCACCTGATCCTTTGTGAGGACCGTTCCCGCGCCGACAAGCATCTCCGGAAATTTCTCCGTCATGATGCGGATCGACTCTTCTGCAGCTGCCGTACGGAAGGTCACCTCCGCACAGGGAAGCCCTCCTTCACAAAGTGCGCGAGCCAGCGGCTCTGCCGCCTTTGCATCCTCGAGGACCACAACGGGAATAATACCGATCTTTTTAAACTGCTCTACCATTGCATTCATGCTCATGCCTCCAATAGATGTTTTCTGTGCGATCGGGGATCCGGTCAAAGCACCACGCCGTCCTTGAAGATCGAGATCTCCCGATAGCCCTTTTCTTCGCTCTTTGTCTTTGTTCCGCCCGCAATCTCGAGGACGAAATCCAGAAGACGCCTTCCGCAGTCGTCCAGAGATTCACCCTCCGCGACCGTCCCGGCGTTAAAATCGATCCAGTTCTTTTTCTTCGTATACAATGCTGTATTTGTCGAGATCTTGACCGTGGGAGCCGGCGCCCCGAAGGGAGTACCCCGGCCCGTGGTAAACAGGATCATATGACATCCCGCCGCCGTGAGATCCGTACTGGATACCAGATCGTTGCCAGGTCCGGACAGAAGATTCAACCCTCGTGTCTTTACTCTCTCCCCGTAGGAGAGAACGTCCACGATCTGGGCGGAGCCTCCTTTTTGCACGCAGCCGCAGGATTTATCCTCCAGCGTAGTGATGCCGCCGGCCTTGTTCCCGGGGCTCGGATTCTCATAGACCACCTGGCCATGGGATACAAAATACTCTTTAAAATCATTGACCATGGCGACCGCACGGTCAAATGTCTCCTCATCCTTACAGCGGTTGAAGAGAAGCGTTTCTCCCCCGAACATCTCGGGGACCTCCGTCAGGATCGTTGTACCTCCCATAGCAACAAGAAGATCAGAAAAGCGTCCGACCGCCGGATTGGCCGTAATGCCGGAAAGACCGTCCGATCCTCCGCATTTCATACCGATCACCAGCTCTTTTGCCGGGATATCCTCCCGGCAAAAACGGCCCGCATACGCGGCCAGCTCCTTAAGCAGCGCGCTGCCGGCAGCGATCTCATCCTCCACATTCTGACAGACCAGGAATTTTACCCGGTCCTCATCGATCTCGCCGAGTTCGGCGCGGAACTGCTCCTGGGTCAGGTTTTCACAGCCCAGCGACAATACCAGGACGCCGCCCGCGTTTGGATGATGGACCAGATCCGCCAGGATCCGCCGCGTCTGTGCGTGGTCCTCTCCCATCTGGCTGCAGCCGAAGGGATGCGGAAAGGTGTAAAGACCTTCGACGGATCCCTGCACCAGATACCGGTTTTCTCTTACCAGCTGCTCAGCTACGGCATTCACGCATCCGACGGTCGGGATGATCCAGATCTCATTCCGGATCGCGGCACGTCCGTCTGCTCTGCGGAAACCACGGAAGGTACGTTCAGAAACCTCCGGAAGAGTGTAAACCTGATGCTCATACCGGTACTCGCTGTCTTCGGAAAGGCCGGTGTGCATGTTATGCACATGAACCCATTGTCCCGGAAGGATCTCAGCCTTTGCGATCCCGATGGGGTTTCCGTACTTCACGACAGGTGTATTCTCTGGAATTTCCACCAGCGCGATCTTGTGTCCGCGGGCTACATTTTCCCGCACCTGCAGATATTGCCCGGCGACCTCAATTTCGGTCCCCGGACAAAGATCCGCAAGCGCGACAGCAACATTATCTCTTGGATGAATCTTTATGATATCCATGGCAAACTCCCATTATAATCCCTGAAAGCCGAAATACCTGACTGCGTTATTGTAGCAGATACCTTTCACGATCTTTTCCAGGGATTTCCGGTCGTTCGGAAACTCACCGTTTTCCACCCAGCCTCCAACGAGTTCGCACATGACACGCCGGAAATACTCATGGCGCGTGTAGGACAGAAAGCTTCTGGAATCCGTAAGCATTCCCACGAATCCGGCCAGGTATCCAAGGTTTGCGAGACTTGTCATCTGCTGCATCATGCCCGTCTTGTGATCGTTGAACCACCAGGCGCTTCCCTGCTGGATCTTGGCAGCTGCCGTACTATCCTGGAAGCACCCGAGGATCGTGCCGATCGCCTCATTGTCATTCGGGTTCAGTGAGTACAGAATGGTCTTCGGTAGTTCATCTGTCATGATCAATGAGTTGAGGAAGTCTGCCATCTCGGAACTCGGCGCGTAATTGTTGATGCAGTCAAAACCGGTGTCCGGTCCCAGTTTCTTGTAATACAGGGTATTGTTATCACGCTTGCAGCCGTAGTGAAGCTGCATGATCCAGTTCCTGCGGTGGTATTCACGTCCGACCGCCTGCATAAAGGCCGTCTTGAACTGCATCTCCTCCTGTCTGGAAATGCGTCCGCCGGAAAGCCTCTTCGCGAAGATCGCTTCGATCTCTTCCGCTGAGGCTGGTGCGTACATCACATACTCGAGGGCGTGGTCGGAAACCACACAGCTGCGCTTCGCAAAATAGTCCATCCTTACCTTCAGCGCCGCAAGCAAAGCCTTGAAGCTGTCGATCTTCATAGCGCTCGTCTCTTCCAGCTTTTTCACATACTCAAGGTATTCCGGCTTTTCCAGATTCATGGCCTTGTCCGGACGCCATGCCGGCAGCACCTGCACTTCAAAGCTGTCGTCTGCCGCCAGCCTGTCGTGATATTCCAGAGAATCCACCGGATCATCCGTAGTGCAGATCAGCGTAACGCCCGCCTTGCGGATCATTCCCCTGACGGTCATCTGCGGGTCGTTCTGCAGCTTGTCATTGCAGAGATTCCAGACATCCTCGGCAGTATCTCCGTTCAAATATCCGTTGTAACCGAAGTACCGCTTCAGCTCCAGATGACTCCAGTGGTACAGTGGATTTCCGATTGCCATAGAGATCGTCTCCGCCCATTTCTGGAACTTTTCACGATCTGTGGCATCACCGGTGATGTACTTTTCATCTACTCCCGCCGAGCGCATCAGCCGCCATTTATAATGATCTCCTCCGAGCCATACCTGTGTAATGTTCTCAAACCGGCGGTCCTCGCAGATTTCCTTCGGGTTGATATGGCAGTGATAATCAAGGATCGGCATCTTTTCCGCATACTCGTGGTAAATCTGCTTAGCTGCTTCCGTGGTCAGCAAAAAGTCTTCATCCATAAAAGGTTTCATTTGGAATCCCTCCCGATTCAAAAATATACATGCATGTCCGGCCAGATCAGAGGCAGGACGCAAAAGCCGCCTTCGCACCTTCCGTACGGATCATCCTCAGGTCCTTTACGACCGCGTCGTACAATCCGGAGATTTCCGCCAGATCCTGTCCCCACATCTGCTCGTTCGTCAGCACAGCCTTTACGAGATCCTCCTCCGGATCTTCCCTGTGCGCATAATAGAAATCCAGCACCCAGGCATCATCCGATACCGTGTAGGTATTTCCCGCGCTCCTGCGGCACACAAGACCTGTGTCTGTGCGCTCCTGAATATCGTTGGAATAGAAAGCAATATAGGCTGCCAGTGACATGGTCAGGCACCCGGGGAGCTTTCCCTGCTCCTGCGTGTACGCAAGGAAGGACGGCATGTTGCGCGCTCTCCACTTAGACGTGGAATTCAGACTGATGCTCATCAGCTCATGGTTTACAAAGGGATTGTTGAAGCGGTCTTCCACGGCCTCGGCAAACTCCACCAGATCCTTTTTGTCCAGGGGAAGCGTGGGAATGATCTCGTCATGGAGCATCTTATTCATAAAGCCCCTGACCACTTCGTCGTGCATGCAGTCACGCACGATATCAAAGCCGGCAAGATAAGCACCAAGTACAAAGCCGGTATGTGCTCCGTTCAGGATCCGTACCTTTCTCTTCTTGTAAGGCGTGACATCCGGAACTACACGGACATTGAGGCCGGCCTTCTTAAAGGGCAGCCTGTCCTCCAGCTCCGCAGGTCCTTCGATGATCCATACCCCGAAGCATTCTCCCACATCCAGGAGAGCATCCTCATAGCCGTTGGCCTCGTCCAGAGCCTTTTTCTCCTGCGGATCGCGGATCCGGCCCGGCACGATCCGGTCCACCAACGTTGAGCAGAAGATGCACCGGTCATTCCATGCCTTGAATTCAGAGGGCAGGTTCCACTGCTCAATATACTGTTCGACACACTTCTGCAGTTCTTTTCCGTTATTGTCGATCAGCTCGCAGGAGAGAATGGTAAGAGGCTCTCCTCCCGCCTGGTATCTGCGGTACAGTACCTGTGTCAGCTTTGCAGGGAAGGAAGAAGGCGGACAATCCGTCAGAGCGCAGGCGGGATCATATACGATACCGGCTTCCGTGGTATTGGATACCACAAATTCCAGGTCCTTTGCTTCCGCAGCCTTCATCATGCTTTCGTAATCGTCTTTTTCGTAAGGGTTCAGGCAGCGGCTGACCGCGGAAATCACCCGCTTGTCATCGACCTTCTGTCCCTTTTCCGAGCCCCGGAGATACAGCGTGTACAGGCCCTCCTGCTCATTGATCATCCGGGACAGTCCCTGCGCGATCGGCTGTACCAGGACCGCCTTGCCGTTAAACCCCGCACGTTCATTTCCCATGTCAAACCAGTAATCCACAAAAGCCCGAAGGAAATTCCCTTCTCCGAACTGCAGGATCTTTTCCGGCGCATCCTTCAGAATGTATCCCTTATATCCGCTTTTTTCCAAAACCTCATAATTCAGTTTTTCCATGCTTATTGTTCTCCCTTGTAATCATATTCCGGAGATCCGTGCCTTCACTGAAAACCCGTTGATAACCGTCAACCCTTATCGTCCGTTTCTCAGTCTTCTCCCCGGGGATCGACCTCCGGCTCGCCCATCCAGGCCGCCACGCATACGCCGACATGTACCATGCCCTTAAGATCGATGCCCTTCCTGTCGGTCCTTCTGACTTCAAATTTCGGCATACCGATGATCTGAATGTCCCTGTCGATGGTGGTCGGATAGATGACACCGTCCATGTCGTTCATGTCAGGCTGCGACATATTCAGCGCGGTCAGGCCCTTCAGTTCCGAGAAGTCCTCCGACAGATGATCGCCGTGACCACAGTAGTGTACCGCGCCGCCGCCGAAAGCATCCAGGATCTTCTGGTCCGCGTCCATAAAGTAATCCTCATACATGCTGCTGGAGATATTCGTGGTAGCATCCTCACGGATCATTACGCCGCCCTTGTAAAGAAGGCCGTAATCCCAGGCATACTCTCCCTTGCAGAATGGAAACTCTTCCTTCCAGAGGGACACATAACGGATGAAGGTATCGGTAATGCACTCGATGAAATCATTCATCTCGTCCTCTTCGTCCAGAAGAAGCAGATAGAAATCACTTCCCACGATGGCCTCCGCCAGGGAACAGGGACCCTGCGTATCCGGCTGATAGATGTGGAGGTATTTCTGCAGCTTCGGATAACCCTTTAAAAGCTCCTCCACATGATGAGCGGCATCGATGGTCTTCTGGCCGAGCCCGGAGCGGACGTCCGGCTTAATGCCATTGCGGAAGTCCTCGTTGATCTTCAGGATCTGCTCCCACTCAAGATGGATCGGCCCCGGCAGGGAATCCTGCTCCCTCGGAAGGATGCGGACCTCGCATCCGAACATGCTGGGGATCAGACCTGTACCGAAATTGGCACGGTAAGAAAGAAGCTCTCCGCCTCCGTCCGTCAGCTGGTCATTCGCCCGCAGCAGCTGCTTGTAAAGCATCTTGTCGTAATCTTCAAAGGTGTCATTAAAATAGATATGCTCCCACTCGATGGAGCTCGGACAGGGCTTTCTCTCCGGTTTAAAATAGCTTCTGTCCGTCATTTTCCGGTCTGCAAACCGGTAATAATCTGCAAGGAGCTGCTCTTCCTGTGCCTCATCCAGCCTGTTTTCAAGATCCGTTAAATACCTGTGAATGTCAAAGCTCATAATAACCTCCTGCGTAAACCTTTTTCGTAAACGATTACTGTATCTGAATACAATATACCTTCCCTTCGGGAAGGTTTGTTTACGCATTTTATTGTTTTTTTTGCAGATTGATCATTTCATATTCGGAAGCCATCATGCCCAAGCAGGACGGTTCCATCGGAAAAACTCATTCCTCACGGAAGAAAACACTTGTAATTATCCTTAAGAACCACCGACAGCGGAAGCAGAATATGGGTCTCCTCCTTCTTTTCAAAGCTCATAAGGCTATTTATCAATTCGTCCAGACACTTCTCACCACTGGTGATGTGGGACTGGTAGATCACGGCACGGAGGACACCGCTCTCAAAGAAGGGAGCCTGCTCCGCAAACACATCCGTCCCGATCACTGCCGGGCAGCTTTCGTCCGCGGCATAATAGTCCCGGATCTCCTGACAGACCCAGAAGGTCGTTCTCGCACTGGCTGCAATCACCGCGCTCGGCCTGTTCTCCGACAGCTTTTCTTTCAGCTCACGGCGGACCTGTTCCTCACTGTCTGTCCATATTTCCACGATTTCCCTGGATTGTCTTTGAAGAACTGCCTGCTTGTTCCGCACCGCCCGGGCATAGGCCTGATAGCTGTTCCTCTTCATATGGCCGTTAACCAGTATGATCGGACCGTCCTCCATCTGTCCGTAAAGAAGCGCAAGCTCCAGGGCCAGCTTTCCCATATCGATAACAGAAGTTTCTACCGAGCATGATAGTCCGCCGATCGGCAGGCCTCTGTCCACCAGGGCGACACGTGTTCCTTTCCGAATGAATCGCTCGATCCAGTTTCTGGACTTTTCATCATCACAGATCGTTACAAGACCATCGATCGGGGTTCCGCTGATGTCCGTCTCATCATACAGGTTCTCCAGCGCCTCTGCCATCTCGTTGATGCCATAGTCCGTCTCGATCAGATTCACATTTGCTTTCAGTTTACGCAGCTTCTCCGCACCTTTCTGAATACCATGCCAAAGCCCCGTATAGTAGAATCTTTCGTTTCCTGTTGCTTTGGGCAACAGCACCGTAATATTAATGGCGTTCCGTCTCAGAAGGGATGCCGTTTCGTCGATCCTGTAATTGCAGCGTCTCGCTTCCTCCAGGATTTTCTTTCGCAGCTGGTCGCTCACACCCTCTGCTCCGTACAGTGCCCGGTGCACCGACGCTACCGACGTTCCTGCTTTTTCAGCCAGGTCTTTTATGGTCACTCTGCTCTGCATCTGTTTTCACCCCGTTTGTTTTGACTCTTCCATCATAATATGATACCATATTGATGATATGGTTCAAAGCTTCTTTTTGCAGGCTTTTTTTCCTGCCGGCGTCATAATTTGTTATCTATCTGATGCATGCACAAACTCGGCCCCACATACCTGCGAAACCACATTACAGGGAACTGATTTTTCCTGGTGCGGCCTTCATAAAGATAGGAGTGTCCCATGTCCTCATCCGATTTCCGATATCTGGAGAACCTGCCCGATTCACTGAACATTCAACACAAATACATGCCTGTATCACATAGCAAGGCTTTCCACTGTCATTCTCATTACGAGATCATCTATACGCGGTCGGAAAACCTCTTCTATCACACCGAGGCAGATATTACACCGATCCCGGCCAACAGCCTTGTGCTGATCAACACCATGGCTCTTCATTATATCGGCTATGCAGATGAAAAAGGTCCTTATGATCGCTATGTTCTCTACTTTGATGCAGACCAGATCCTTCGCATGAATTCTCCCGAGGTGAATCTTCTGGACTGTTTTATCCGTCACAAAGGAAACAAAAACTTTCTGGCCGTGCCGGATTCTCTCCGCCCACAGATCATATCCACGCTGGAACAGATGGTGTCCATACAGAATGAAACCGATTCTCTATCCGCTTCAGATAACACCAGCCGGCCGGCGATGAATCATCTGCTGCTCCAGTTGGAACTGGCCAGGCTTCTGGTTCTGATAAACCGGCTGTTTCAGGAGAGATTCGGAACACCATCCTCCCTCTCCTACCAGAACCATTCGCAGACCGTTACAGCCATCTGCCGCTACATTGACGAGCATTATTCCGAAGTTCTCTCCGTTGACCAGATTGCAAAGAGATTTCTTTTAAGCAGAACCCAGCTCTACAATGTTTTCAAGGAAGTTTTGGGTATTTCCGTCACCGATTACCTGAGCCATGTCAGGATCACACAGGCCAAATCCATGCTCATCAACACGGATTATTCTGTAGAGATCATCAGCCAGAAAGCCGGCTATTCCAATATCTGTTCATTCTCCCGGGCCTTCAAAGCCAGGGTGGGGAACGGACCGCTGCAATACCGCCGAAGCCAGTTGTCGCGACAGAAATAAAAAGAAGCAGATCCTTCTTTGACTATGTTTGTAAAAAGCCGTCTGACCGTAGAACCGGTCAGACGTTTTTTGTGTCAATACCCCACGAGCGACGGGATCAGCAGGCTGACTTGCGGGACGAAACTGATCAGCAGCAGTACAATGATCATGCAGAGATAGAATGGAAGGGTCGCCTTTACGATCCTTTCGATCTTAACGCCGGACACGGCTGATCCGATAAACAGACAGCTTCCCACCGGCGGTGTCAGAAGACCGATACCACAGTTGAGGATCATCATCACACCAAACTGGATCGCGTCGATGCCGATGGACTGGGCGATCGGGAAAAGGATCGGGGTCGCGATCAGAATGATCGGCGCCATATCCATGATACAGCCCAGTACAAGAAGGATCAGGTTCAGAAGCAATATCAGAATGATCCTGTTGTCGGTCAGTCCCACGATCGCGTTTGCTGCCAGATCCGGCACATGCAGATAGGTCAGGCAGTAGCCGAAGATGCTCGACGTACCGCAGAGGATGAGGACGATGGAAAGTGTGTCGATACAGTCGCCGAGAACCCTCCATACACCTTTCCAGTCCAGTTCACGATAGACCGCAAGGCTGATGATCAGGCTGTAGACGACCGCGATGGCCGCAGATTCCGTGGCCGTGAAGACACCCGCTACAACGCCGACAACCACGATCAGAATGGCCAGCAGCGCCCAGATGGAACGGCCAAGCTGTTTAATAAATACCTTCAGGTTGAACTTATCTCCCTTCGGGTAATGCCTCTTCATGGAAATGATATAGGAACCGATCATCAGGGAAACAGCAAGCAGCGCCCCCGGCAGATACCCTGCCATGAACAGTGCGCCTACGGAGATTCCACCGGCGGAAGTCGCATAAATGACCATATTGTGGCTGGGCGGTACCAGAAGGCCCTCCACAGAGGAGGTGATGGTGACAGCGGTGGAAAAGTCGTCATCATAACCTGCATCCACCATCATCGGGATCATCAGCTTTCCGATGGATGCGGTGTCGGCTGTCGCAGACCCTGAAATACCTCCAAAGAAATAGGACGCGACAATATTTACCATGGCAAGTCCGCCGTGCATCCACCCCACCAGAGAATTCGCAAGATCGATCAGCTTGTCGGAAATACCGCCGGCCCCCATCAGGCATCCCATCGTGATAAAGAAGGGAACAGCCATCAACGAGAAGGAGCTCAGTCCCTTCACCATCTGCTGGCATACGTTCGTCAGCGGGATTCCCAGATACAGAAGGCATAATGTGGAAGAAATGCCCACCGCATAGGCAATATGGATACGAAGCAGGATCATTACCAGGAAAGAAACCAGAAGAATGGCAATGGCAGTGGTATCAGTCAGCATTCTTATCCCCTCCTTTTCCTGTAATATGCTTATAGATCACTTCCAGCTGGAACAGCACCATGGCAATGCCGGCCAGAGGAACCGGGAAAAACTGCCAGAACTTGGACAGCCAGGGAATGCTTGTATAGGTTGCTCTCTGACCGATCATGAAGGAAAAGTTGAATCCTTCATAGATCAGCACGATGGAGAATGCAAGCACCAGTATATACGCCACAAGATCCAGAACCCAGATCAGCTTTCCGGGAAGATATCCGTCCAGAGAAGTCATGCGGATATGAGTGCCCCTGCGTATGGCCAGTGCCGCACTCAGGAATGCCATATATACCATGCATGTAAGAACGATCTCCTCACTCCAGGCGGGGTCTTTGATAAAAGGGATCCATTTTCCGACATATCTGCCCGCGACAGCGTAGGAAGTAATACAGACGTCTGCGATCAGAAAGAGCTTACACAGTACCATGACAACTGCATACAGCTTATCAAAACATTTTTCAATCTTCTGTGCCATAATAACGTACTCCGATTATTCTAAAAAAAGGAATTATTCACGTCGGGGGAGTGTCCGAAACTACTTCCGTCCACTCCCCGTTTTTGTTCATAACATATGAAGCTCAGAGATCAATTATGCAAGATCAAGGATTGCCTGATAAGTATCCTCGATACCACTGGTGAACTGAGCGATCAGATCTGCACAGGCTTCACGGTACGGAGTCTTATCCGGTACTTCGATGAAAGTAACACCTTTTTCTTCAAGTTCTTTCATGCAGTTCTCGATATCTTCCTTGCAAAGCTCTCTTGCGTACTCCTCCGTAGCCTTTCCTGCTTCAAACAGGGCATCCTGCTGTTCCGGAGTCAATTTATCAAGAGACATATCTGCGATCACTACAGAAGAGGTAGCCATGGTATGCTCGTCAAGAAGCATGTACGGAGCCACTTCATTGAATGCGTTGGATGCGTACGGGGTGATGGGCTGCTCTGCGCCGTCAACAACCCCCGACTGAAGGCTTGTGTAGAGCTCATTGAAGTTAACGACTGTCGCAGAAGCGCCAAGACCTTTGCAGAGACCTGTCATGATCTGGTCGGAGGAAACACGAAGCTTCTTGTCCTTCAGGTCATCGATTCCTTCAACCGGCTTGGTAAAGAAGAAGCTGCGGAAGCCATCTTCCAGATAGAAAAGCCCGGTCACGCCAAGGTTATTTTCAGCCGGCTCATTCAGGATTTCCTGACCAACCTCGGAATGTGCGAAATTCCAGAAATGATCAGAGCTTTCAAAGATAAACGGAAGTCCGAGCAGTGCGGACTTGTTGCAGCCATAGTTACTGAATGCATAGCAGCTCATACGAACGATGTCAACCGTACCGCTCATGGATACCATGCCATCCAGAACATCAGCCTCTGTTCCAAGTACACCGCTGGCTTGTACGTCGATGACTACTTCCCCATCGGTCAGCTCTGCAACTTTGTCCTTAAAGAACTGAGCATATTTTCCGTCTGTGGAATCCATTGAGTTCGTCTCGGAATATTTCAGGATTACTTCAGCGGATGCGGGAGCCGCAAATACGCCGATTGCCATAACAGAAGCGAGTACCATTGTCACAACTTTCTTTGCGTTCATTCGTATTTCCTCCTACCTGATTTTTCGGGATTCTCATTTTCCCGGCAATTGTGGCCCCTAAAATGATTACGTGTTCCGTAATCATTTTAGGAAAACGTTTACATCTATACTATAGTTTATCCTTACACAAACTGTGTTTGCAATTTATCCATACTATTTTGCAGATAATTCAATTCCCGAACAGCCCATTACTCTCTGATGATCAGAAACCGCAGAGCTTCAGCGATCTGTTCGGTTTTCAGCCGCCCGTTCATAAAGCGATCTTCCCTGATCTTTTCAAAAAACTGTCTGCGGGTAAAACAGCCGGATTTTCCAGCGTTCATAAGTTCGACTTTCGGAGACGTAAAGACTGAGATCACCTCCGAAGGTGCATCGTCGTGCCCGGCCTTTTTCAGCACCTCTTTCAGGATCTCCAGCTGCTGTTCATTTTTTATCACCGGGTTTTTGATCTTGATCTTCTGTCCGTTCAGAGTCTGGATCCAGTTTTCTTCTCCCTGCTTTGCGAGGACGGTGCCACCGTATCCGAAGCATGTTATGCCGACCACCCGGGCCGGCATGACCAGCACGGCTGTAAACATGGCTGTATCTGTCTCCCCTTTCAGGGTCCCCGGCATCACCAGGTCGCAGTCATTCTTCCGGCAAAAAGAGACAAGGGACGACATAAACTCCAGTATGTCATTTCTGTTCCCGTTCTTCTGACGGCGTTTCTGTTCTTCAGTCCCGGAACCGTCTTTCTTCTGCTCTTTCGGACTCTTTTTCCCGAGGAGTACCTCCCTGAAACTCCTCCCCGTCCTTTTCCCGATTACGTAAGGCACGACAAAAAACACGATCAACATGATCACCGCAAGTACAAGATACGTCATATTCATCATTCCACACGCTCCTTGTTTTTATCATCGGACCAGTATGCGATCCGGGCTGTTATCTATTATAACATCTCATAAACAGTATTCTCTCTTTTTTCTTGAGTATTCATTCCAATTTGGGGTAATAATCGGGGTACACGCTTGACTAACGCGCTTCAACGTTATAAACTAGTTACCGTTGCGTACCATATTTTACACGGTTTCGCATGAAAAATACACCGTGAGTTCGAGACCTTCCTCACGTAAAACAAAACTAAAGGAGAAAAAGTAAATGAAAAACAAAAGCACTCTGTTCCTCGTCGAGGCCGCTGCCATCGCCGCGATCTACGTGGTGATCACGCTGGCATTTGCCCCCTTAAGCTACGGCGAAGTGCAGGTCCGCTTCTCGGAAGCGCTGACCATCCTGCCCTTCTTCACGCCGGCCGCCGTTCCCGGACTGTTCGTGGGCTGCCTGCTCGCGAACATCATCGGCGGCGCCATCCTGCCGGATATCATCTTCGGCAGCATCGCCACACTGCTTGGGGCGATCTTTACGTATCTGCTCCGCAACAAGAGCCGGTTCCTGGCTCCTGTCCCGCCGATCGTCTCCAATGCGATCATCGTCCCGCTGGTCCTCCGGTTCGGGTACGGCGTCAACCTGCCGATCCCGTTCATGATGCTGACCGTGGGCGCGGGTGAAGTGATCTCCGCCGGCGTACTCGGCCTGATCCTTCTGAGCGTACTGTACAGATACCGCGGTACGATCTTCAAGAGTGTCGAAACGAATTAAAAAAGGCAGAAAAAGACAGGGGACGGTTCTGTGTCTTGTTTTCGATTGAAAACAAGACACAGAACCGTCCCCTGTCTTTTTCAGTACCCCTCGTCGTAATACTCTTCATCGTAGTACTCTTCGTCGTAGTACTCTTCCGAATAGTCTTCGTCGTAGCTTTCCTCATAGTAGCCGGATTCGCTGCCGCTCTGCTCCATGGCGCTCCCGTTCACGGCGCTGCCGTCTTCGATGCCGTACACGCCCGTCTGGTTCACGATGTTGTTGTAGACCGGCATCATGGTCTCCGTCAGCGTGCTCACATAGACCTGCTGCACCTCCAGGGCCGCGTCGTCCAGGTCGTACTGCTGCAGATACATGGTCGCGTTCAGCAGATGCTCATAGCTCTGGCTCTTCCTTTTTTCCTCCTCGACGAGTTTGGTGATCTCCTCCGCGGAATCCCCGGATTCCTGGGCGGCGGACTGGGCTCTGGAAAGCTCCACGCCCTGGCTGGCCAGTGATTCGCTGTACTTGGTGATCTGCTGGTTTGCCTCCCGGTAGATCTTCTGACGGATCGCAGGCACCGCCAGAAGCCAGAAAGCAAGCGCTCCCGCGGCCAGACCGGCCACCAGGATCACGAACAGGGAGATCCTGGAACGTTCCCGGTAGACGTTCACCGGTACGGAGGCCTCGCTGTCAAGCGGCTCCTCCACAGGCTTCTCGTTTCCGCCGAAAAGTCCCCGGCGGCTGTCTTTTTCAAGCTTTGTGGTGACGCCGGTCTGCTCATCGACCTCCTTCAGGAAACGGAGGGTCGTGGTGTTGGTCTTGTCGATCCGCGCGGCTTTCTTTAAGATCCTGCGGGCCCGGTTCCACTCGTGGTTCTTCATGTGGATCAGTGCCAGCAGGTGATATCCCTTGATCAGCTTGGAATTCTGCGTCAGGATCCGTTTCAGCTGGATCGCCGCCATATCCTCATGGCCTTCCCGGCAGAGCTCCAGTGCATGATTGTATTTTCGGATCGTCTCGTTGATCGCCTCCAGCTTGTTGGAATTTGCCTGCAGGCGGGCGATATAGTCCGAAGCCAGGTTGTGCGAGGACTGCAGGTTCTTGCTGATGACCCACTCGCTGAGGGCTGCCACCACCTCACCGGTTTCAAAATACACAAGCCCCAGAAGGTTCCTGGCGTCGATGTTGTTTTTATTGTATGTCAGGCTCTGCTTCAGGCAGCTGATTGCCCCGGAAAGGTCCCGGATCGTAGCCTTCTCAAGGCCCTGGTTATAGTAATACTTGGAAAGATAATCCACCTTCCGCTGGACCTTGATATTGAACCCGCAGTGCGGACAATATTCCCGGTCCGTTTTCGACAGACGGCTGCCGCAGTTGATGCAGTTCATCCACAGTCTCCTTTGTCTTTGCCTTTAGCGTGTCCGTTTGTTGTTCTTGTTCTCACGGATCATATCCTGCAGGACATCCAGGATGTCGGTCAGTTCGCGGTCGTAGATCGCGCCCTCGGCATCATTCACATCCTTACAGGGTTCGAATTTCTTTAATTCCTCTTCATAATCGATCATAATCGTCTCTCCCGATCAAAGCCTTGATGATCCCCACCAGGTACAAAGATCCGACGCAGAACAGAAACCCTTCCTTGTTCCGGTTCCTGTATGCCATCCGGAAAGCCTCCTCCGGATCCGGGCAGGCTTCCACCGCCGAGACCCCGTTCTCCCGGAAGATCTGTGCCAGCTCCCCGGCCGGTACCTGCCGGTAACCGCCCACCTGCGTGGTCACCACATGGGTGAGGCGCAGCTTCCCGCAGATCTCCGCGATCATGCCGCGGTAATCCTTGTCGTCCACGGCGGAAAAAAGCAGCGTCACAGGAAACTCCTCCTGAAAATGCTCCGCCGTCTCGATAAACTTTGCCACGCCGTCGTCGTTATGCGCGCCGTCCACGATGACGCCCGGGAGGACCGTCTCCATCCGTCCCGGCCACCGGGTGTTCGAAAGTCCCCGGCCGACCGCCTCGACGGACAACTCCAGCTCGTCCCGGATCACCCAGGCCGTCGTGACCGCGAGGGCCGCGTTCATCACCTGGTATTCGGCGATAAAGGGTATGTGGAAGACTTCCTCGCCATACCCGAACTCCGGCACCGAAAAATCGATCCCGTCCTTCGTCCTGTTTACGATCCTCGTGTCCTCCCTTTTGATCTCAAACCAGGGACATCCGAGCTCATCGGCATGGGTACGCATGACAGAAGCCGCCTCCGGATCGTTCCCGTCGTAGACCACCGGAACGCCCGGGACCATGATCCCGGCCTTCTCGCCGGCGATCTCGGGCACGGTATTTCCAAGATACTGCATGTGATCCAGGCTGATGGACGTGATCACGCAGGCGACCGGATCCTCCACCGCCGTGGTGGCGTCCAGCCTGC
Source organism: Blautia sp. (assembly GCA_017463155.1). Lineage (GTDB taxonomy): Bacteria > Bacillota > Clostridia > Lachnospirales > Lachnospiraceae > Blautia_A. The sequence goes on along the minus strand of JAFTPT010000001.1, from coordinate 25,976 downwards.
CGCCGAGCCCCGTCTCCAGGATCACGTAGGACACCTTCGCCTCGGAAAAGATCAGCATACCGATCAGGAAGAGCATCTCAAAATAGGTGGGATGGCCTTCCCCTTCGGCCTCCAGCTCTTTGGAAAGCGCGAGGACCCGTTCAAAAGCATCCCGGAAAACCTCCCGGCTTATCTCCTCCTCGTCGATCAGAAACCTCTCGGTGATCTCCACCAGGTGGGGCGACGTAAAAAGCCCGCACCGGTATCCCTGCTCACGCAGCATCGATGCCAGAAAAGCACAGGTGCTTCCCTTTCCGTTGGTTCCCGCCACATGGATCACCCTGAAATCCTTCTGCGGATCGCCGAGGCGCCGCAGGGCGTTTTTCGTGTGCTCCAGGGAATGCTTTTTGGTAAACTTCGGCGTTTCATCTATATAGGCTACTGCCTCTTCGTATTGCATAGGAACGTTTCTTATCCTCCATCATTGCTGATCGTCCATTTACTCTCCGGCAAAAGCGCGTAGCAGGAACGGTCATGGCTCTTGCTCAGTGCCTTCCGTGTCGAACTGTTGCTTCGCTGTACGACGGCCAGCGTATCGAAATCCTGCAGCTCCGTCCCGGAGATGATCAGCGTCGTGGGATTCACGTAGACCGTATCATACCACTCTCCGTTCAGCTTGACCTCGCTGGACGGCGTAAAGTTGGTGCCCCGGATGTAGTAGGAGTAATCCGCGCTCGAACCGAGTTCCACGGAATCCAGCGTTACATCATAAAGCCCCAGCCGCATATCCGTCTCCGCGAAGGGCGTCTCGCCGCCGTAGGTATACATCTTGCCATACAGAAGATCATACTGCAGCATCTCCAGGTCGACCTGGTAGTTCTTGGTGTTCCGGCGCGCCTGGTGGAAACGGATCAGGTTTCCCTCGTGGATGCCGACCCTGTCCAGGATCTCCGCGGCCATCTGGTACGAAGCCAGGTTCTCTTTTTTGTGCTGCATGTCACAATTGTCCCAGATCACATATTCGGTCTGGAACAGGTATTTGTTGTCCAGATCCTCGACGGTCAGGCCCATGGTGGGCAGATGATCGCCGTACATGACAAGGATCACGTCCTCCGGATAGTCTTCGAGGGCTTCCGTCAGCTCCCGGACGAACTCATCCATCTCATTGATCTGGTTTACATAATATTCCCATTTATAGTTTTCTTCCTGCGTATCCGATCCCTTTACGGTGATCTTGGGATCCTCGAGCACCGGCTCCTCCGGATAATCGCCGTGGCCCTGCACGGAGATCGTGTAGATATAGTCCGGTCCCTCCGAGGAATCCAGGCACTTCACGATCTCCTTGGTCAGGATCTTGTCCTTGACCCAGCCGAGCGGGTTGGTGATGTTCTCCTCGGGCATGTACTCCTCCGAGATGAACGTGTCAAAGCCCAGCATCGGGAAGACCGTCCTCCTGGCGTAAAAATTCGCCTCGTTGTTGTGGATCGCATGGTTCGTGTAGCCGAGACTGCCCAGTACGAAGGGCACGCTCTCGCAGGTCTGCTTTTTCAGGATGCTCTTGTAGGGATACTCGCCCGGCCCGAAATAATGCAGGCTCATGCCTGTGATGGTCTCAAACTCCGTGTTGGCCGTCCCGGCGCCCACGGAGGGCACCTTGAAGTAGCCGGAGGAATAATCCTTCATCAGCTGGCGGAAGGTCGGGATCGGATCCTCCGACAGTTCCAGGTAGTTCACCAGCTCCGGATCAAAAAATGACTCCAGCTGCAGGAAGATGATGTTCGGATAGTCCTTCACCGCCGTCTCGGGCAGATTGTTCTCGGAGGAAGCGATCCGCTGCATCTCCTGCTCCGAATAGCCTCTCGGCTGGCTGATCCCCGTATTGAAGATCGTCGTCGCCAGGCAGTAAGGATACCCGTAGTCCTCATAGGCAAACGCAATGTTCCCGAAATAGTTGGAGAGCACACGCTTGTTGAGTGCCAGCTGCGTAACGCCCCAGAAGCCAACGACCCCGGCCAGCACCAGCGGGACCACATAGCGGTACCGGATCTTTGCCTTGTAGCGCGGCGTTTTGATCAGCAGGAACAAAAGCAGCAGCGCCAGAAGCCCGATGACGATAAAGCAGATCGTCACGCCCCAGGGAGGCAGGTACTTTTTGGCGATGGACAGGCCGTCCGTCAGCATCTTGACGTCCGGGCCGGTAAACGGCGTGACCCTGTTCGCCAGAAGGACCCCGTTCACCACCGCCAGGAACAGCCAGAAGACCGTGATAAAGCAGCGCCAGAAGATCCTCTTGTGGAACAGGTACACGATCAGGTAGGTCGTAAAGATGAACAGCGTATTGTACGCAAAAACCAGCGGTTTCTGCGTCATATATTCCCATGCCGCCGTCACGGAATGCCGGCAGATCGCCTCCATGACAAAATAGAGGACCGCCGAACCCAGGGCATGAAGAAGCAGGGAGATCTTATTTAAAACGGTATACCATTTCATGAAATTCTCCTCATCACCGTGAAAGCCGCGCCGCTCTCACGGATGACCGTATGTTTCCTCCGGATCTCAGGAAAGCTGCGCAAGCTGGGCCTGCACCTTTTCTTTCATCTCCTGGTATTTCGCAAGCTTTTCTTTTTCCGCGTCCACCTTTGCCTGCGGTGCCTTGTTGACAAAGTTCGGGTTCTTCAGCATTCCCTCGCACCGCGCGATCTCCTTCGCGAGGCGTTCGTCTTCTTTGTGAAGTCTCTCGAGCTCCTTCTCCCGGTCGACCAGATCCTCCAGCGGCAGATACGCCACCGCATTGGACACGACGATGGAGACCGCGTCGCTGCCGATGTTCTCCTTGTCCGCCTGCACATGGATCTCCTTCGCCATGGCCAGGTTCACAAAGGAGCGGCTCGAATTCCGGTACATCGCCAGAATATCCTCGTCCGCACAGACGATATAGACGTTGGTCTTTTTGCCCTGCGGCACCTGCATGTCCGTACGGGTGTTCCGGATACCGCGGACGACTTCCTTTAAGCTGTCCACCGCCAGCGCGGCCTTCGGGCAGTTCCAGTCCTCGCGGTACTCGGGCCAGTCGGCGATCATGATGGACTCCTCTTCGGGAAGAAGAGTACAGTAGATCTCCTCCGTGATGAACGGCATGAAGGGATGCAGAAGCTTGAGTGCCTGGGTCAGCGCCGTGCGGAGCGTCCACAGGGCCTCTCCCGCCGCGCGCGGATCCTCGTCGGCCGCCCACAGGCGCACCTTGGCGATCTCGATGTACCAGTCACAGAACTCATCCCACAGGAAATCGTAGATCTTGGAAACCGCGATGCCGAGCTCGTACTTGTCCATGTTCTCGGTAACCTCGCGGGTCACGGTATTCAGATGGGAAAGGATCCACTGATCCTCCGGGCACAGGTCGCGGATATCGGCGGGCTCGATCACATCCCGGCCCTCCAGGTTCATCTGGATAAAGCGGGAAGCGTTCCAGATCTTGTTCGCGAAGTTCCGGCTCGCCTCGACCTTCTCCCAGTAAAAACGCATGTCATTTCCGGGTGCGTTGCCGGTCATCAGCGTCAGGCGCAGCGCGTCCGCGCCGTACTTGTCGATGACCTCCAGAGGATCGATGCCGTTGCCCAGGGATTTACTCATCTTGCGCCCTAAAGAATCCCGCACCAGGCCGTGGATCAGCACATGGTGGAAGGGTGCCTTGCCGGTCTGCTCAAGGGCGGAGAATACCATCCGGATGACCCAGAAGAAGATGATGTCATAGCCGGTCACCAGCACGTCCGTCGGATAGAAGTATTCCAGTTCCGGCGTCTTGTCCGGCCATCCCAGGGTCGAGAAGGGCCACAGGGCCGAGCTGAACCAGGTGTCCAGCGTATCCTCATCCTGGGTCAGGTGCGTATGTCCACACTTCGGGCATACCTCGGGCATATGATCCGCGACGACCACCTCGCCGCACTTGTCGCAGTAGTAGGCCGGGATCCGGTGTCCCCACCAGAGTTGCCGGGAAATACACCAGTCACGGATGTTCTCGAGCCAGTGCAGATAAACCTTGTCAAAACGGTCCGGCACAAAGGCCAGGTCGCCGTCCTTCAGCGCTTTGATGGCGGCTTTGGCCATCTCGTCCATGCGGACGAACCACTGAGGCTTGATCATGGGCTCGACCGTCGTATGGCAGCGGTCATGCGTGCCGACAGAATGGCTGTGGGGCACGACCTTGACGAGAAGCCCGAGCTCCTCCAGATCCTTCACGATGGCTTTACGGGCCTCGTAGCGGTCCATGCCGGCGTATTTGCCGCCCTGTTCGTTGATCGTGGCGTCGTCGTTCATGACATTGATCTCGGGCAGGTCATGGCGGCGTCCCACCTCAAAGTCGTTGGGGTCGTGGGCCGGCGTGATCTTGACGCAGCCGGTCCCGAATTCCTTGTCGACATACTCGTCGGCGATCACGGGGATCTGCCTTCCCGTCAGCGGAAGCTCGAGCATCTTGCCCACCAGATCCTGGTAGCGCTCATCCTCCGGGTTCACGGCCACGGCGGTATCGCCGAGCAGCGTCTCGGGACGGGTGGTGGCGATCTCCACAAAGCGGCCTTCCTCACCGACGATCGGATAATTGATATGCCAGAAGAAACCGTTCTGGTCCTCATGCTCCACTTCCGCATCGGAAATAGAGGTCTGACACACCGGACACCAGTTGATGATCCGGGACCCCTTGTAGATGTAGCCCTTGTTATACAGCTTGATAAAGACCTCGGTCACGGCCCTGGAGCAGCCCTCATCCATGGTGAAACGCTCTCTCTCCCAGTCCGCGGAGGCGCCCAGCTTTTTGAGCTGGTTCAGGATCTTTCCGCCGTACTCTTCCTTCCATGCCCAGGCATGCTTCAGGAATTCCTCACGGCCGATCTCGTTCTTGTCGATACCCTCGCTCTTCAGCTTTTCGGTGACCTTGACCTCGGTCGCGATGGCCGCGTGGTCGGTGCCCGGCTGCCAGAGAGCCTCGTAGCCCTGCATCCTCTTAAAACGGATCAGGATGTCCTGCATGGTCTCATCGAGGGCATGGCCCATGTGCAGCTGTCCCGTCACGTTGGGCGGCGGGATCACGATCGTAAACGGTTTTTTGTCCGGATTGACCGTGGCGTGGAAATAGCCCCTGTCCATCCATTTCTGATAGAGACGGTCTTCGATCCCTTTGGGATCATAGGTTTTGGCAAGTTCTTTGCTCATGTTCGTTCCTCCAGCTTATTTCAAACCGACATAATGACGGCAATTTTATCTTCTTTATACAATATAATACAAACACCCCAAATGTCAAGAAAAGCCTCCATCGCCGGACGGCTTTTGGAGGCTTCTCTTCGGCAGGCGGAAGGCTGATGTTCCGCCTGTCCGATCCCTGTCATCGCTGTATCCTCAGGATGCCGCGATCGCCGCGCCGGAGCTCGAACCGATCCGGTCGCAGCCCGCCGCAAGGTAGGCTTCGGCGTCCTCCCTCGTACGGATGCCGCCGGTAGCCTTGATCTTCACATCCGGTCCGATGTGTTTTTTGAACAGCTCGATGTCCGCAAGGCTCGCGCCCGCGGTCCCGAAGCCCGTGGAGGTCTTGATATAGTCCGCCCCGGTCCGGGTCACGATCTCGCAGAGGCGGATCTTCTCCTCCTCGGTAAGGTAACATGTCTCGATGATCACCTTCAGGATCTTGCCCTCCGTGATCTTACGCAGCGTGCGGATCTCCGCCTCGACCGCGTCAAAATCACCATTCTTGACGTCGCCGATGTTGATGACCATGTCGATCTCGTCGGCACCGTCCTCCAGCGCGCGTTCGGTCTCGCAGGCCTTGACTTCACTTGCCTGGTAGCCCAGGGGGAAGCCGATCACCGTGCAGATCGTAAGAGACGGAAAGTTCTCCCGGATCCTGCCGATGTAGGCCGGCGGGATGCAGACGGATGCGGTGTGAAGGCTCAGGGCCTCGCGGCAGAGCTTTTCGATGTCCTCCCAGGCAGCAAAGGCCTTCAGCTGTGTATGGTCAATGTGGCTTAAGATCTCCTGTGTCGTCATTTTCTTCTTCTCCTTTTATCGTTTCAGCAGTGAATCCGGCGTGAACGCCTGCGGAAGCAGCTCCGTCAGCCGGTAGGTCTCATATTCATTTTCATTCCGCGCCAGGATGATCATGAATTCCTGAAGGTCGCAGAATTCCGCCATCACCTGGCGGCAGATCCCGCAGGGCGGGCAGATATCCGGATCCTCTCCCTCCGGACCGCCGGCGATCGCGATGGCCGCAAAATCCCTCTCGCCCTCGTAGACCGCACGGAAAAAAGCCGTCCGCTCGGCACAGTTGGCCGCCCCGTAGGACGAATTCTCGATATTGCAGCCGCCGAAGATCCGGCCGTCCCCGCAAAGAAGCGCCGCGCCAACCTGAAAATGCGAGTAAGGCACATAGGCTCTCTGCCGGGCTTCCAGCGCCTTCCGGATCAGCTCCCGTATCTTTTCCTGATCGATCATGTTCACCACTCCTCCTGCGATGCAGATGGTTTACCGTCTGTCGTTCTCATTTCTCATACATCCCGATCACCGCTTCCGGCCTTGCGGATCCGGAAGCCCCGGGTGTATGATATGATTACAGCGCCAAAAGTCTTCTCACACGTCGTGCTTGCACGTAAGTGGGAGGAAGACCTTGGGCGCGCCTCTACATGAGCAAAAAAGTGGAGCGTAAGCGCCACGATTTGCGAATGGAGAGCAGGATTGTGGAAGCTCGAAGAGCGAAGCAATCCGTAATCCTGTTTTTAGTGTTTGAATGATAGTGTAATTATTATATCACAGATTCCTTCACAAGTGAATGAGGAAAGGACTTTTATGGCCGAAAAACAGCTGCTCCTGCCGGAGGCCTTCCTCGCCCGTATGCAGAGCCTTCTGGGCGGGGACTACCCGGCATTTCTGAATAGCTACAGCAACCCCCGGACCTACGGGCTCCGGGTCAATACCGCAAAGATCTCCTGCGAGGAGTTTGAACAGATCGTTCCTTTCTCCGTAAAGAGGATTCCCTGGATCCCGGACGGCTATTTCTATCCTGAGGACGTGCGGCCTTCCCGCTGCCCCCTCTACCAGGCAGGCCTCTACTATCTGCAGGAGCCAAGCGCCATGACGCCGGCCTCGCGCCTGCCGGTCGTACCGGGTCAAAAGGTCCTCGACCTCTGCGCGGCCCCCGGCGGCAAAGCGACCGCCCTGGGTGCAGCGCTTATGGGCGACGGCCTGCTGCTGGCGAACGACGTGAGCGCCTCCCGCGCCAAAGCCCTGCTCCGCAACCTGGAGCTCTTCGGTATCACGAACGCCCTGGTCACAAGCGAACCGGTCAGCAAGCTCGCCGAACGGTTTCCCGCGTACTTTGACAAGATCATGCTGGACGCCCCCTGCTCGGGCGAAGGTATGTTCCGAAAGGAAGACGCCCTCGCACAGGACTGGTCGCCGGAAAAATCCGATTCCCTTGCACAGGTCCAGCGGGAGCTGATCCTGCACGCGGCCGATATGCTGAAGCCCGGCGGAATGCTCCTCTACTCCACCTGCACCTTCGCGCCCGCCGAGGATGAGGGAACGATCTCGTACCTGCTTGCAAACCGCCCGGACATGACACTCTCAAAGATCCCGGGCTACGAGGGCTTTGCCGATGGCATTCCCTCCTGCGGGAACGGTGACCCGGAGCTCACAAAATGCGTCCGGATCTTTCCGCACCGTATGAACGGGGAAGGGCATTTCCTGGCCCTGCTCACAAAGCAGCCTGACGGCGCCTTTTCGGAGGGAGCGCAGGACTTCCGCGAATCCGCAGCCGGACGCCGGTCCGGCAAAGCTTCCAAAAACAAGGCCGCCGCACAGCCCGGCCGGCCGGACAAACAGTCCCTCGCCCTGATCCGGACGCTCTTTGATGAAATCGGCATCACGGCCATCGGCGGACGGGCTGTCGATGACACCCGCATCGCGGTATTCGGGGAAAAGGCCTACTATCTGCCTTCAGTACCCGTTGATACACGGGAGATCAATTTCCTGCGGCACGGCCTCTACCTCGGGGATCTCAAGAAGAACCGCTTTGAACCGTCCCAGCCGCTGGCTCTGGCGCTCCGAAAAGGCGAGGCCGCTGCCATCGTCACCCTTTCGCTTGGTGACGAACGGATAGCGCAGTACCTGCGGGGTGAAAGCATCTCCGTAACCCCCGGTGAAACATCTGTCCAAAGCGGCTGGGCCCTGCTCACGGCAGACGGTCATCCCCTCGCTTTCGGCAAGCTGGTGAACGGCGTCCTCAAAAACAAATACCCCGCCGGATGGCGGGGCATTTGAAAAGTTTTTTATGCCAGATGTCCTTTTTTGGCGATCACATCGATCACCTCGTCCACATATTTCTCGCAGATCTCATCGGTATCTGCCTCGACCATGACCCTGATCACGGGCTCTGTGCCGGATTCGCGAACCAGGATGCGTCCATCGCTTCCGAGTGCCTCGCCGACCTTCCTGACAGCAGCCTGCACGTCGGGGTCATTCTGCGCTTCGGGTTTGCTCTTGACACGCACGTTCTTCAGCACCTGCGGATAGAACACGACCGGGGCGGCCAGCTCGCTCATGGGCTTCTCCTTGGCCAGCATGACCTCCATCATCTTGAGGCTCGTCAGGATACCGTCGCCCGTGGTGGCGTACTTGGTAAAGATGATATGGCCGCTCTGCTCGCCGCCGATGCGGTTGCCGTAGGTGACCATGTTCTCATACACGTACTTGTCACCGACCTTGGTCTTGTCATACTCGATGCCGACCTTGTCCAGCGCCTTGTACAGGCCGAAGTTGGACATAACGGTGGTCACGACCTTGTTGTTCAGCAGCTTTCCGCGCTCCTTCATGTACAGGCCGTAGATATACAGGATATGGTCGCCGGTGACCACGTTGCCCTTCTCGTCCACGCACAGGCAGCGGTCCGCGTCGCCGTCGTAGGCAAAGCCCACGTCCAGGCCTTTTTCGACCACGAACTTCTGCAGATGCTCGATGTGCGTGCTGCCGCAGTCGGTGTTGATGTTCAGGCCGTCCGGCTCATCGTTCATCACATACGTCTTGGCGCCCAGCGCGTCAAAGACGCCCTTGGCGATCTGCCAGGCCGCGCCGTTGGCCACGTCGAGGCCCACGCGCACGTCCTTGAAGCTGAACTTGGACATGGAGATCAGGTAGCCGATGTAGCGGTTGCGGCCCGCGACATAGTCCACGGTCCTGCCGATGTTTTCCTTTTCGGCGACCGGGATCTCGAGCTTGCCGTCGATGTAGTCCTCGACCTTGAGGATCGTCTCCTCATCCATCTTCTCCCCGTTTCCGTTCAGCAGCTTGATGCCGTTGTCGTAGAAGGGATTGTGGGAGGCCGAGATCATGATGCCGCAGTCAAAATCATCCACCCGCGTGATATACGCGACGGACGGGGTCGTCGTCACATGCATGATGTAGGCGTCCGCACCGGAGGCCATCAGGCCCGTGCACAGCGCATACTCGAACATGTAGGAGGAACGCCGGGTATCCTTGCCGATCACGACCTTGGCTTTTCTGCCCTCCTTCGCCCCGTAATACCAGCCGAGAAAACGGCCGATCTTGATCGCATGCTCAAACGTCAGGTTCTTGTTGGCTTCGCCGCGGAAACCATCCGTGCCAAAATATTTACCCATTCAAATACATCTCCTTACTCTGTTCCCGGATCAAAGTCTTTCCTTTTTTTCGATATCCAGGAAATACTTGTAGGTGTCGACCATCAGCTCTCCGCAGGCCTCCTCATCGCAGGCGATGATCGCGCCGTTGTGCATCTGCAGGGCGGAGCAGGTCCATTTCTGGGAGACAGCGCCCTCGACGGTCGCCGCCAGCGCACGCGCCTTGTTGTGGCCGCTGATCAGGACCAGCACCTCTTTGGAATCGGTCACGGTGCCGATGCCGACGGAAAGCGCTTTGGCCGGCACCTTTTCCGGATCGTTGCCGAAGAACCGGGAATTCACGATCCTTGTGTCTGTGGTCAGGTCACGGACGCCCGTGCGGGAGGTAAGGCTCGTGTAGGGCTCGTTGAAGGCCAGATGGCCGTCCACGCCGATGCCGCCCATGAACAGGTCGATGCCGCCGTAGGAAGCGATCTTCTCCTCATAGCGGGCACATTCTCCCTCGGGATCATCCGTCATACCGTTCAGGATGTTGATATTCTCAGGCTTCATATCGACCAGATGATCAAAGAAGTTGTCATGCATGAAATACCAGTAGCTCTGGTCATGCTCTCTGGGAAGGCCCAGATACTCATCCATGTTGAAGGTCACCACGTTCGCGAAGGAGACCTCGCCGGCCTTGTTCTGACGGATCAGCTCCTTGTACACGCCGATCGGGGAAGAGCCGGTCGGAAGGCCGAGCACAAACGGTCTGTCCTCCTTGTGCGCGTTGATCTTTGCAGCGATATAATCGGCTGCCCACTTACACATCTTGTCATAATTGTCCTGAATAACTACTCTCATATCGTTTTATCTCCTATCATCACACAAAATTTACACACGAAAAGACGACTGCGGACCGTTTCCCGATCCGAGCCCGCTTCCCTCTGTTATCTGTGCAGTGATATGAGAACCTCTGTTACAATCTTGATTTTGCTTTTTGCTTTCTCATTTACGACCCGCTGCAGGCCGTGACAGCATCCGCCGAATCTTTCGATAACTGCCACCCTCGTCAACCAATTACGGTCCCGGCGCTAGCGCCTCCCGATGACCTCCGGTACGGAAGACGCTTTACATAATTACGCTACATTATAAACAAAAGAAGGGAATATGTCAAACAGATAAGTTTTAATTAGTGATTTTCTTCGACGGGATCCTTTTCTTTCCCTTCCTTGAAGCGCTTCATCATCTCGTTGGTCAGGCTGTAATCCGACGGCTGGAGCACGATATCCTCCCGCCTGACCCACTCGGCGTACTTCAGCTCGCCCGGGTCCATCGTGATCGTGTCGTCCCCGTCCACCTCGCAGTAAAAGCCGGCCAGGAGATCCAGCGCCACGCCCCAGGGCTGGGACTTGTAGTAGCGGATATTTCTGACGTGGATCCCCGCCTCCTCCATCACCTCGCGCCGCACCGTATCCTCGAGGGTCTCCCCGAACTCCACGAACCCGGCCACGAGGGCGTTGTGGGCATAGCCCCGGTTGTACCGGGTGATCAGGATCCGGTCCCCGTTGATCACGCCGACGATCACCGCCGGGTTGATCCTTGGATACACGCGGTTATGGCAGACCGGGCAGACCATGGCCCGCTCGACCGTGTCCCGCTCCATCACAGAGCCGCAGGCTCCGCAGAAGCGGCTCGTGCTGTACCACTTCCAAAGGTGGAAGGCGCTGTACGCCGTAAAGCCGCTCACATGCGAGCTTCTGATCAGGTCCCGGATCGCATGCAGCGAATAAAAGTCATAGCCCTCCGGAAGCGCCCCGGCCTCCAGAACCAGAAAGAAGGCATGGGCATCGATCGAAAACATGTAGATCGCGTCGGTCCCTTCCGGAAATTCCGCATAACGCGGAAAGGAAAGCTCATGCCGGTCCTCCGCACAGCGGGCCAGCAGCTCTTCTTCCTTAAAATAACATACAAAACTGTCCGTGTCCGGTCTGCGGTCCTTGAATACATTGTCAAACCGCGCCGGGTAAATATCCTGAATCATACTCTTTCTATCCTCCTGTCAGATACTCGTCATGACGAAAAAGAACGGATATACCGCAGCAGATCAAGGATCATCATACCGTGGTCTCCCGCGATCAGGTTCGACGTGGTCTGCGTCAGAGTGTAGGTCCTAAGAGGACCATCGCCCTCCTCCACGCACCGTGCCTCTGCTTCCAGAAGAAGATCCGAACCAACATCCTGAAGACGAAGGCTTAACCGTGAACTATTTTCACCCTCCGGCACCTCCTCATAGGTCACGTCAAACCACCGGGCATCCGCCGCGTCATCTCCGGCCCTGACGGGAACGTCTTCCGTAAGGATCGTAAAATACAGTGCTGTGATCACCCGCCACCTGGGATCCCGGTCATAGTCTCCCCAGGCTCCGTGCTGCTTGAGACTGATCCCCGTAACGCCTGTCTCCTCCATCAGTTCCCGCGCAGCCGCGTCCTCCAGGTTCTCCCGGATTTCCACAAAGCCGCCCGGCAGCGCCCAGTATCCGATGTTCGGGTGATTCCGCCTGCGGATCATCAAAAGCTGAAGGCCGCTTCCTCCGGCAGCACTGACGCGGCGGAACACGGCGATATCGACCGTGTTGGAGGGGCAGTCGTATTTTTTCGGGTCATACCGCTCAAGAAATTCCTCCAGCGTCTGTCCTGCTTCGTTTTTTTGTCCTGTCCCGAGAAACGGGGTGATGTCTTCCAGATATTGCATGTGCTTCTCCTCCCTTTCTGCCGATCAGTTACCGGAAGATGCGCTCGCACTGTTTACTCTGTCTCTCATCATATGCTGCAGCGTGATCAGGATGGCGATCACCTTCTGCTCATGCTGCGGTTTATAGATATCAATGCAGTATTTATCATGCAGAGAGATCATCTTCTGTCCGATCACGGCGATAATGCTCCCGTCCTTATCATACAGCTCAAAATTCAAACCCAGGACGTTCCCCCGCAGCTGCCATCCCAGTCCCTCAATGTTGCTGATGTCCTTGATCAGATGCAAGAGCTCATTGGACAATTCAAAGTTCGTCCCGTCTGCCATTGTGATCCTGTGACGCTCATGGAGCGAGAAGACCTTCCTCTCGATATGGGCCACCTGGCGCCCTGCCGCATCCGTTACATCAGTCTTGTCGTGAATCGAAACGACTTTTGAATCAGCCTGGTATACGACTTCCTCACGCTCGTTCGTGATATCGATATGATGGTGGAGCGTAAAGACCTTTGTGGTAGTGAAAAGCGAACGTGCCGGCTCCCCGAAGTTTTCCACATTATGGACATTTGCCTTATTTCCGGCCTCTCTGTATCTGTGAACCTTTGAAAATACACCCATGTTTCTTTCTCCTCTCACGAAAACAGTTACCATAATACAGACTTGTTTACTTTACAGTATATATCGTAAAGCCGGTAAAGTCAAAACAACAGGCGTCAAAATGGCGCCAAATAAGCAGTAGTCAAAACAGCGTCTTGTGTTTGACATTAATTTCACAATGTGCTATGCTTAAATCACTCACGGATCACTATTCTTTTGAAGGAGGAAATGATTTATGCAGCGTTTTACGAATCCCAGAGATCTGTACCATGGCAAGGGTGCCCTGGAAGCCCTGAAAGGACTGGAGGGTAAGAAGGCCGTCATCTGTGTCGGCGGCGGCTCCATGAAGCGTTTCGGCTTCCTTGACAGAGCCAAGGGATACCTGGAAGAAGCCGGTATGGAAGTAAAGATCTTTGAAGGGATCGAATCCGACCCCTCCGTGGATACTGTAATGAGAGGCGCGGCTTTCATGCAGGAATTCGAACCAGACTGGATCGTCGCCATCGGAGGCGGCTCCCCCATCGACGCCGCCAAGGCCATGTGGATCAAATATGAATACCCGGAAACCACGTTCGAGGACATGTGCAAGGTGTTCGGCCTTCCGAAGCTCCGGACCAAAGCGCACTTCTGTGCTGTTTCCTCTACCTCCGGCACGGCTACCGAGGTGACCGCCTTCTCCATCATCACCGACTACGAAAAAGGCATCAAGTATCCCATCGCCGATTTTGAGATCACCCCGGATGTCGCCATCGTGGATCCCGAGCTTGCCGAGACCATGCCCAAAAAGCTCGTCGCCCACACCGGCATGGACGCCCTGACCCACGCGATCGAGGCCTATGTATCCACCGTCCACAGCGACTTTACGGATGCTCCCGCGATCCGCGCGATCGAGATGATCCAGCGCGATCTGGTCGATTCCTACAACGAAGATATGACGGCCCGTGACAACATGCACAGCGCACAGTGTCTGGCCGGCATCGCCTTCTCGTCCGGACTGCTTGGCATCGTTCACTCCATGGCCCACAAGACCGGCGCAATCTTTGCGGACTACGGCGCACATATCATCCACGGTGCCGCCAACGCCATGTACCTGCCGAAGGTCATCGCCTACAACGCCAAAAACGAGGAGGCCAAAAAGCGCTACGCCGTCATCGCAGATTACATGCATCTGGACGGCACTACCGAGGACGAAAAGGTGGCCGCCCTCATCGCCTTCGTGCGCGGCCTGAACGACAAGCTGAACATCCCGCACTGCATCAAGAACTACGGGGCCGACAGCTATCCGACCGAGCAGGGCTTTGTCCCCGAGAACGTATTCCTCGAGAGACTGCCGGAGATCGCGGCCAACGCGATCCTCGACGCCTGCACCGGCTCCAACCCCAGGCAGCCCAGCCAGGAGGAGATGGAAAAGCTCCTGAAGTGCTGCTACTATGACACCGAGGTCGATTTCTGATCACTTACACTGCAAAAGAACCGGAATCCGGCAATCTGCCGTGGTTCCGGTTCTTTTTATCGTACTGCTGTCATGAAAGCGCTGAATCGCAGCATCTTCACCGTTGATTGTTTACGATGTTCACATTTACAAATCAATTGCATTTTCATCAAGTAAAAAACGTTCTATTCCAATATAGAGTATGCCGTTTTCATCCTTCCACGGATTGATTCTATCTCCAACTACGACAATTTTTCTGAACGAATCCGGTATTTTCGTTAATGAATTTATCTCCTGCTTCCGTTTTTCCGGGTCAGCAATTGATAATGCTGATTGAATGTAATAACGCTGGTTTCCACGATTGACTACAAAATCAACTTCCAGTTGAACTCTGGCACTCTTTCCGTCTTCCTTTTTGAAATTATATTCTACTACTCCAACATCGACATCGAATCCCCTCCTCATGAGGTCACAGTAGAGCACATTTTCCATAATATGAGTCTCTTCCTGCTGACGGAATCCAAGTCTTGCGTTTCGCAAACCTACATCAGTAAAATAGTACTTTGCAGGAGTCTTCATGTATTTCTTTCCCTTCACATCATATCTTTCCGCTTTAGAAAGAAGGAATGCCTCAGAGAAATACCCCAGATATTTGTCAATCGTCGCAGATGAAATCCTGACTTGCTTCTCACTTGCAAAAGTATTGGATAGCTTCGTTGCATTTGTAAAAGACCCTATAGCAGATGCCACGATATTCAACAAGTCTTCCAATATCCCGGTATCATTCTGAATAGAATGCCTCTCAACTACATCTTTTAAGTAGGTCCTTGTAAAAAGTTCTCTTAAATACTGACTTTTTTGTTCATGCGAATGAAGAGTCAGTGTTACCGGCATTCCTCCATAGGTATAATAATCAGTCCATGCATCATGTTTATCGCCTTCATATACTTCATAGAATTCTGCAAAAGAAAGCGGATAAACTCGTATCTCGTCTCCTCGATCCCGGAACTGCGTCAGAATGTCAGACGATAGCATCTTTGAATTGCTGCCGGTAACATAGACATCCGCATTTTTTATCTTCATCAGTCCAAGAACTACATCAATGAAATTGATCTTTGCAGAAGAATCATTCACGTATGGATTCTGTATCTCCGATACGAACTGGACCTCATCGATTAAAACGTAGTATCGCTTTGATTTTTCTGTAATCTGAGAGCGAATGTATTTATCCAGTTTAAAGGGATCCCTATACTGTGCATTGGGCAATTCATCTAATGCAATCCCGATGATCTGATCCTCTTCAATTCCCTGCGTATATAGATATTTTGTGTATAGTTCGAACAGTAGATATGATTTCCCGCAACGACGTATCCCCGTCACTATTTTCACTCTTCCGTTGTCCTTTTTTTCGATGAGCTTTTGCAGGTATTCTCTTCGTTCCAGCTCCATCACAGTGTCCTCTCGAAAAGTTTCTGCGTAAATACGCATTTTTTTGACAAGTATATTGTAAGCCATTTCCCCGAAAAAAGCAATCTTAACTTCCCCAGGTGAAAAGAAAACAGGCAGAAAGCCGTATCAGAAATGGCAGGCGGATACCTGCCGCATCGTGTATAGGATATCCATCATGGTCTCCATGGATTCATGATACTCCCTGCGGTCCTTAGTCGCCTGTGCCACAAACACCGGATCCGTCCAGTCATACACGGCATAATCCCCCAGGCGATCTGATTCAGGATCCGGAGAAAAGCCGTAGACAGCCTCCGGGTTTTCAATAATATCCTCCATTGCCTTCGGGAGGTCCCGGGGATCGTGCTCATAGGCAAACGGCTCCCGGGGCAGATCGCCCGTCGCCGGTTCAGCAGCCGGCTCCACATTTGTCTGCACGGCCGCTTCGGCAGCAACCGGCACGGCCGGGGCAAACGCAAGACAAAGCGAAAGCAACAGGCCGGAAATTGATTTTACGTTCATTGATTTCATATACATTGCTCCTTTTACTGAAACGCATTATAGACACATTTTCCGTTCCCGTCAACAGCCTGGATGGCGACCCGCCAGCTGAACGACCACAGTGCATCCTTTGGAACTGGTTACCTACGACGCCGAAATCTCCTGCAGATACTCCTAGACACGGCATATAAAGACATGATCTTCGTTATGATTACATATAAATACCGATCAATTGATTCAGAATAGATTCCTTGGTTTTTCCTCGAATACTGAGCTGCTTCAGGTCAACATCTTCTTGTGTGATCCGTTCAATGAATGTCCGCATATCATCTCTAACGGTTACTGGCACATTTTCCAGATGCTTCTGGCTTTGATCAAGCAGCTCTGTTAAACGAAAAACGTCATTCCTGTGTTTACGAATATTCTTACTATCTACTGATTCTCCTGCCATTTTCCTATCAGACAGATCAATCCACGCCTTGGCCTTGAAAGGGATCATGTATGGCGCATCCAAAATTGTGACATCTGAAATGCGGATCCTCCCCTGCTTTAAAAACTCATAATAATCGTCATTCAGAAGATCACAAGCCGTGCCGCCAATGATCGCATATTGGTCTTCGTAGCCTTTGAACCACTCTCTGAAGCTGTCAATTCCTCTTACCATTAAGTTCCTCCCACAAACTTGTCAACATCTCTTCAACAGATTCCTCTATGCGTTCGTCTTTGTCTGCGCTTAATGCCAATGCCAGAGAAAGCTTATCCACGCAATTTCCTCCGGACAGTTTTCGAGGATCATATCTCCATAATTCCACAGCACACTGATCATCCGCGCTTTGCAGTTTATTAGATGCTTCTTTTTCCCATGCAGTGATACTGTTTGCAGCAAAACTTTCTACCATCGGTGGGTTGATCATCGAATACTCCGACAGTGCAGAATATCCACTCAGAAGGAGGTTCGATTCAATCTTTGTTTGGGGGACATATATCGTCCTCTTCACCGGATTACACATGTTCTCTCTCGCTATTAAGAACACTTTTTCCGGTGTCTGATCCGAATAAATGACCTTCTGGACACCTCGCTTTTCAGTTTGGATAAGCCCCATCTCCTCCAATTGCCTCGATGCTCTTGAAATCGATGTGGCGGTAAGCCCAAGTTTCTTTGATGCTTCGCTTGTCAACAGTTCTCCGCATCCATGGTAAATATAGAAAAGCAAAAGCAGTTGTGCCGAGGGAAGCATAGTTGTAATATCCTGTTTCTCACCATCCCCACGCTCCTGCAGATATACAGCCATAAACGGAAGGTATATCTGCTTACCTTCTACAATAAAGGGAATATGATCCCGAAGGAGATATTCCTTCTGGCGATATGTCAGATGTGCTGGAATCAGCACAGCCGGAGTTTTTGCAGTATTTACGATCCTATCTAGATGTTTTTTTACAGAGCTTATTACTTCCAGTTCTTCTTTCGGATAAACGAATATCACAGCTTGCCCATCTAAAGTAACCCGCTGCAATCTGTAGCGTGCATAGATAAAGTTGGGCATTGAGACTATTGCATCATCCTTGTATACGACGCGGATCCCTAGCACCTGATTCAAGTACTCCACTGCTTCATCCTCCATTCTCAACTTTTATCTGCATTGTAACTTATTTTATGTATTAAATCAATATCAAAGTTGTGAATAGAAGGTGAAACTTGCATTTAGAATTGCCGAGGATGACATCACATCCGCCATCAAGTCTGCTCGTGCCCGGAGGAAAAGTGTCAAATAAAACAACCCGAAAGATGGAATATAAAGGTTATGTCGGGAATGATGAAGAAGGTACGTCTGCCGAAACCTCCTGCAGATACTCCTCAGCCGTCTCCCTGGACATGGCATATAAAGACATAATTTTCGTTATGATCATATCATCTGAATAGTGAAAATCCTCGCGGAACGCTTTAATCCTTCCTTTGATCTCTCCAATCCGCTCCCCTTCCGCTCTTCCTTCTGCTCTTGCTTCGTCAAACATAATCGTCATCATTTTTCCCTTACCTCCTTCTTCCTTGATCATCATCGGTAAAACTGAAAAGCAGTCTGAGTTTGTAAGAGCGTTCATTAATATTCTGCCACATACTTAAAGTCGCTCTGGAACATTTCCAGCTGTTCGTCCGTCAGATAAGAGATCTCAAAGACATTGATCGTGTAATCCGGTATAAAGGGCTCAAGATCTCGCAGCTCCTCAAAATAACTTCGCATGCTCTTCGGGCCCCTCCAGCGGTTCTCCGAAAAGAACAGCACGATCGTGATGACTGGATAAAAGTCCGGGACTTTCTTCCGTTCCTCGTCCTCATTATCAGCTGTACCTTCCTTTGCCTTTTTTGAAAGACTCACGTTCCCGCGCCGGATTTCATTCCGCCTGTGGATCTGGTCCCGATACTCCGCTCCATCATAGCTGAAATTCCGAAAGATCATCTCCTGGTCTTCCTCGGTCTGGTTCTCCACGCCGAAGACCGCCAATCGGATCTGTCCGTTCTTCCAGAACTTTTTCGTATCCCGTTCCTGCTCCTCGGTTTTTCCTTTGTGTTCGGTATAAGCGCTCCGCGCCATGCCGGTCTCAAGCTCGTCTTCGTGAATCTCGCGTCTGCCGTTAAAAAGAAGATTCGTTTCATTGCAACTATATATTGTATGCTTGTCTTCTCTCATATACAATATATAGTAATTTATCCTTTTAGTTCCTCAATCAAAAGTCCGACGCGGCTCCCTATATGATCCTTCAGGCCATCCTCATCTTCACAGAACATCTTTTCATTTTTGATAGCTTTTTCTATCCGCTTCATTAATTCCTGCACAGAATATTTCGCTTTTGAATATCTCGGCAGCAGCCGTCGAAGCTCATGCTCAGTATATCTGCGTCGGTTAGAGACCTTGGGATTTTCCCTCAACTGATTTTGATCGAGATCAGCCACCTCGTCAAAATGCATCAAGAGCCAGAACTCGAAACATGGATTGGATATGCAGAACCCATACCCATTTTCCCTGCACTTATCCAGCACATATTGATACTGGTCATTTACCGGATCAGAAACAAAGCTGTCCTTATCCCGGTCTATGATAAAAACTATACGATCCAGGCCTCGGTCAAAGGTAATAGCCTTATTCTCTATGACTTTGGGAATATCATTAACAATATTACCCCATTCAGCTTCCTTTTCAAGGCATCTGACAATCTGTGTACAGGCTTCATCAATATCCGGAACATGATCAGATAGTGCTATATGCAACTGCTCATCACAAATATTCAGCAACGCATCCCACATGATTGCAGCAGCTGTTCTGTTGTTCTTTATAATCCCTTCATCATAAAAGTAATCCATGAACCAGTTAAGCAAGGTTTCATAGGAAATTATGCCTTCTTCCGCTTCCCTGAGGTTCTGAGCCATCCGATCATATATTTTCTTAGGATTGCTCCATCCTTCTTCGCTATAGCTTCGGATCACCGGCACCAGTTCAATCAGTGGATTAAGACCTATTTCGTCGCGGTTATCAATGATTCCGTCAAAGTAGATCGCCTCTGTATTCTTTCCTTCGTATACCAGGAAATACTTTTTGCAAACCTCTTTTGATGCTAACGCTCTGGACCGCTCGGCAAAGTTCCTTTTCTCCCGCATACTTATTCCTCCCCGACCGGAAAGATTGTACTGAAGATCGGAACTCCGCCATACCGGCCCTCCATGTAGGCCTTATCGATTTTCTGATCGAAACGAGCATTATATTCTTCCAATGAATAGATATCTGATTCCCCATTTTTCTTCTTATTGATGAACCAGATTTCATCTCTTCTAAGAAGATCAAAATCCATCAATCTCGACTCATGTGTTGTAACGATCAACTGGATATTTTTCTTCTCAGCAAGCCGGAAGAAAGTCTCTACGAATTTATATGAGAGCATCGGATGAAGGCATCTGTCCAGTTCATCGATCACGTAAGTCTTATTTTCACCGGCAATCAATATTTCCAACAGATCAAGGATTCTTACTGTACCGTCCGATTCCTCATTTAGAGAGAACGGTATCCCTTTATTACCATGTGTAAACTCAATCGTGCTGCAACGAATATCTTCATCCCTGCTCAAGGTTATAATAAAGAAATTTTCCTTCGACCGCATGGCCATGTTAACCTTCTGCACATTATTAGTTTTACGAATAAGAGCCTGCTGCTCCTCCAACCTTCTCAGTAATTCTTTACGGGATGTCAGAGACAGATCCTGAAGTATACGTTCTATATCAACATCTACAAATTCAAAATGTGTGATTCCTGTTCCAAATGCAGAGATTAGTTTGCAGATGTCCTCCGTCTGCTCCGCCTCGGAAAGGTATTCATACATGGATAAAGGCTGATTTGGATAGATTATTGTCAGGGAATTACGTATCCAGGAATATACCTTATTCAATGCAGCCGCTGATTTATATTTTGTATAGAGATTCTTTTTGTTCTGATTCATAATCGTCAGAAACAGCACTGAATTGTCATCAGAGATATCCTCTGCATATACCTCCAGTTTCTCCTTTAATCCCTTTTTGGTTAGCTCTCCACCAAGGGTACACTTTCCTTCCTCAATATCCCTTGTAAACAACTCTTTCTCTGTGTTATCAGCATGAAGTTCTACCAGCCACTCAGAAATAAATCTGCTCTGGCTTAGTATGACCTCAAATCCATATGCATAATACTTTTCCCCCAACAATATTTCTATTTCAAAATAACTGGGTCTGTTCTTGTTCTCAGGATCTACCTTGCAGTATTTTTCTGTATGCCCTTCCGGAAGTCCTCTCAGGACAATATCTCTCATGAGATCCATTGCCTTTACAAGATTTGACTTACCAGACGCATTTGCGCCGTATACAGCAGCAAACTTCAACAGCTTCAGCTTACCATCATCATATATATGATCTTTTTTGCTGCGGACCTTTCCTGCTATCATGGAAAATTCTTCTGAGCGGCCATCTTCTCGTGCAGCAAAAGAGTACACATTTTTCACATTGAACCTCTTCAGCATAGCACATCCCTCCTTTGTATAGTTATATTAAGTGATAAATTCGTTTTTGTCAAGCGTTCAGATTCAAATCAGGATCAAAACACGAATTTTAACGTGAAATTTTCACTTTCTACTCGTTTTTAATATAAACCGGTTCGATTGTCAAGTACAAATATTAGACAAATCAGGACGTGATTCAGACAAACCGGGATTGGATTTAGACAGACCGGGACTGTGGGAGACAAATCAGGACACCACATAGACAAGGCAGGACTTGGATAAGACAAAGCGGGACTTGGATAAGACAGGACGGGACATGAAACAGACAAACCGGGACTACCACTTGAAAGCACGCCAAAAGCCCGGCGGGAGACCTGTCTGCTTTTCAGAGCGCGCCTCCCCTGGGGGACGGGAGGGGGGATCCACCTCCGGCAATCGGTTTTGTAGTGGAGCGGTTCCCGCCGTATAATGAGTAAAGCGACGGGGAAGACCTGAGGCTTATGTCTGCTTCCCGTCGCGCGGGAAACGTGGACGGCGGGAATTCCGGGAAATCAAGGGCCGCGCCTTAGCGCAGTTTATTTTACCCTTGACTTACCGGAAAGCGGAACGGACCTGAAACCTGGATCTTCAGGCCACATATTTCCTGTAATTCCTGCCGGTAAGCAGCTCTCCGTTTTCTTCGCGGAACTGTTTGAGCGGATCATTACTGTACAGACCATCCATTTCATTTCGATAGCAAGTTGATTCCCTTCCTCCTGCCAATCCAAACCCTCCGTGGGTGCTCAGGGGAGCTTACGCTCCTCTCCTTTTGCGTACCCAAAGAAAGGATCAGCCAATGCAAAGGATAACTGTACCTGCCGCCCTTCGGGCGGCCTGTTCTGATGAACTTGAAACCGCCAAGGAGCTCTCTGCCAGCGTTAATACCCATGCTCCAGAGAAAGACGATTAGAGTTTATAATACGCTCCGTTCTCTGTGTCGCTAATTGTCAAGGTAGTTGTCAGTAAAAGTTGATTTTTGTTACTTGCTGTAAAAGATTTCCATAGCCTCGAGGTAATCACATGGTAAGCCCTTTTGGGGATCTCTGATTCCCCATGGATTATCGTGTATGCTGTGACCGGTATCTACCCATTGGTATAACCTATG
The DNA here is from genome assembly GCA_017463155.1 of Blautia sp. Classification (GTDB taxonomy): domain Bacteria; phylum Bacillota; class Clostridia; order Lachnospirales; family Lachnospiraceae; genus Blautia_A. Next base: position 3,493 of record JAFTPT010000001.1, on the reverse strand, counting down.
ATGTGTTTCGAGATCGAGAATGCCGTGGTTTCTGATGTATTCCCGCAGTTCTCCTCTCCTGTACATGTACAGATCTCGTCGTGTCAGTTCATCGTCATATGGCATATGCGTGCTCCTTTCGTTCTGTGAGCCTGCATATGGAGTATGCCGGAGCATACGCGCCCTGACCCATAAATGTAGGTTGTGAGACCGGCAAACGTCTTTCTGTGCCAGCCTCAAGGTGATTGCAACTGAAAGTTTGTTGCTATTGTCTTCTCTTGCTTGTTCGGTTTTACCATGACCAGAATAAGCTGTAAATGACAAGCGGCTTCGCGATCATTGACATCTTAATCGTTCATGTCCTTGTGCTCGCTGGGGAGCTGTTCAATCTCCAAATCAGGCACTTCCGCGCCAATGCCCTCCGGAAACGGTGTGCCGGGAGTCCACTCTTTGATTGCCGCAATAGCCGGTTTGATCTGGCTGAACCGGTCGATGCAGAGAACCGGAAATCCGAGCTTCATCAACTGATAGCGTCTCTTCCTCTGCAAAGGACGCAGCTGTTTCCCAGGAGCCTTAAGCTCCACAAACACCGTCTTTGCCGGGAAGAACAGCACCAGGCGATCAGGGAGACCGTTGGTGGTCTGAGATGTCAGCTTGTAGGCGACGCCTCCAGCGGCTCTGACCGCTTTGACGAATTCATTTTCTACGACGTACTCCCTCATCTACATCACCACCTTCTTCTGCCCTGCCAATAGATGCACCAGGTTGGACTATCTTCCCTGATGATGGCATCCTCTCTTCGGCGTCTCAAGACTTCGTTGTACTTTTCCTCCGCTTCGTATTCATCAAAGTCGCTCAGGGTGCCGTAGTATTCCAGGTGTTCCTCTGCCGTTTCCGGAAGCCGCATTGGACAGTGTGGATTGCAGCAGTTTTCGCAACTTTGGTCATACACATACAATTCTTCATCGTCACGATAACGGAAGGGGTAATCCTTATGCCGCATAGTCCTTCCCTCCCGTATCGCTGTAGCTGTTAACACATCTTGTCATCATTTTCTCCTTCCCGCCATCAAAAAAGGCCTCCGGTCATTCTCCGAAGGCCTATAAAATGCGGCTTTGTGTGATCATGCGTTGATCTCTTTCCACTGCGCTTCCGGCATTGTGGCGACCTGCCATCCAATGGACTCAAGCGCGGTTGCCCGGTCATAAGAATCCACATCCTGTGATGCGCGGGTGATGGCATTGGTCAGACCGTAGAGAGATAGATCCCCGCCCTGGATCAGGTAGTTCAGGATTGAATCCTGCTCCGGCGGGCTGATGTCGTATGCCTTGCCTGTCAGCTCTATGACGTCCTGAACGCGCCCCGTGATCCGAGCATGTGTAGCATCCTGGAGCCTGCCCACGATCTGCGCAAACCTCGCCTCTTCAATAGCGGCGAGAGTCGTGTCGCGGAGCTTCAGCATGAAGGCCTTATCCTACGACCTATCAGAGCCAAAGAATCCAGCAATTTCAATCATTTCGGACCATTCTGCCTATGTTGAACAGCAACTTTTAGAACGACCAGTTTCACCCCGAAGTTACACGCCGTAGAACTTTCTCAGAGGATTTCAGAGGGAAAAGAAAAACTTCTACAAGCACCTCACGAAGGGCAGAAATCTGGCATCAGGGCAGGATGGGATTAACTTCTACGAACACCTCATGCATGACAGGAATCTCTCATCGAGGTCGGATTGTGTTCAACTTTTACGTTCACCTCATGCAGGATGGGAATCCCTCATCGAGGCGGGATTGTGTCCAACTTCTATGATCACCTCATGCAGGATGGAAATCCGTCATTCAGGTGGATTTCGCTCAACTCCAACATTCACCTCATGCAGAACGGAAATACATCATCGAGGCGGGATTGTGCCCAACTTCTACATCCACCTCATCCATGACGGAAATCTGTCATTGAGGTCGGATTCTGCATTTCTCATCCGCCCGGAAAATCAGGTGTTCATTTCGTCTCCATGTGTTAGTTTTGGATAACTCGAAAATGCGCAAAAAAAGAGGAGAGCCGCGATTGACCCTCCTCCGAGATAGATTCATTATTCAGTTTTTGCATTCTCTCCTGTTGATCCTGTGGTTTTAGTAACCCCGGAAAGCGATGGAAATAATGCGTGAAATCAGCAAACGCGTTTTAAGATAGCCCGGATCAGATTTAAAAGGCTTGTGCTCTCCAGTGGTACTTTTTCCCATCCGAAGCCCTGAAACGCGATACAGAGCGTCCGGGATGCCTTAGAACACGTTTTGGAATGTTGTGGTCGTTTCTGCCCTGTGATTTTTCAGCTCGGTCTGGAAGTTCAATTGATCAGAGGTCATCTACTCGTGGATCATACGCCGGATTTCTTATCAGGATCCTGATGACCACAGTGTGTTGATAAGTTCTTCAGTTCGAATGATCTTTTGCCTGATTTCTTATCAGCCCCTGCGCCCTCCGGGAAATGATCACACGAGGCTGAATCCGAGTGGGAAATTGTTAAATTTTTGTGAACCTTTCCTCTCGATCGACCTACGTCCTTCTAGGATCTGCTAGGAGCACCTTTTCGATTTGACGGCATCCAAAGCCCTTGATACAATTGGATTGTGGCCGCAGCGAACCTTGAAAACTTCATATCTTGCAGACTTCAACCGGAATACCCAGCGGTTCCAGTTCCTTCTTGTACTGTTCCATCAATGCATCAGATACTCCTTTATAAGCCGGAAGCGGAAGATTCAAGGATTGATACTTGCTCTCCCCAAGGTTATGTTCTTTGATCAATTCGATTTTCAGAATTTGATCCCGATATCTGTCCAGAAGTTTTTTCACCTTGTCCCGGTTCTCATCATCATCAGTAAAACCACCTATTACCGGAATGCGAATTACAACTGGGCAGCCGGAATTCAGCAGTATGTCAAGGTTTTGTAGATACAAGTCAAGTCTGCCTTTCTCCACTTCCTGTGCCTTTGATGCGTTCAGAATCTTAATATCGACATAGAAAAAGTCAATCCACTCCATGGCGATCCTGACATTTTCTTCTGGAACAAAAAGGCAGGTTTCGACGGCCGTGTGTATCCCCTGCGCCTTCAGTGCCTGCAAGACAGGAACAAGACTGTCCATCTGCAGCAGTGCTTCCCCTCCGGAAAAGGTAACCCCACCCGGAAGTTTTTCGATCTGGTCGGAATCTGTGATCTTCCATTGTGATTGCTCCAGCTTTCCCTCATAGAAGTTCTTATCCTTAAGCACTTCTCTCAGCAATTCGTCCTGAGCATAGTGTTTTCCATAAGTCCCCGGCAATCCATCCTTGACATACTCCTCCGGCTGTGGACGCAGGTTTTCCGGGTTAGAACACCAGGGGCAACGTAAAGAGCACCCCTTAAGGAACACGGTTGTGCGGATACCCGGTCCGTCATGGAGGCTGAAACGCTGAATGTTTGTCAAAAGCACTTTGCTTTCTATGGTGTCCACTTCCTTTCCAATTTCGTCCTACAGCACC
>JAFTPT010000048.1 GCA_017463155.1 Blautia sp. | reverse complement strand
TTTCCCCAAGTTGTCCCACCATAATCTGATCGATCATGGAAAAAGATGACTGGAGCATTGACTGAAGTGCGACCGGTATCGCTATGTTTATTACCTGTTTTTCAAAAGTCTCTTTCATAACAAACTCCCTTATTATTTGATTAAATAATAGGGGAAATATCTCTGATTTACAATGGGTTAATCGCATAACCCTCATCGCATCATTCAGTTAAATCACTGCCAACTCGACAGTTGAGCAAATAGAGTAAGGAAGCATAATGCGAACCAATGTCATATTTCCTGTAAAGAGAAATATATTTCTCAAAAAAGATTGAAAAACTTCCCAAAATGTATTAACATGAATGTAGAATTCCATTAGGGAGGTGATCTTTTGGCTGCAGAATATATCGGGGTAAAGGAACTCGCGGAAAAATGGGGCGTCACTACGAGACGGATCAATCAGTTATGTGTGGACGGTTATTTTTCGGGAGCTTACAAAAAAGGTAAATTCTGGATGGTCCCTTCCGATGCTGAAAAGCCGTCAGTGCTGCGTGCGAAGAAAGCAAATAAGGTGCTTTCCCGAACAAGAACAACGAAACTGCTTCCATGCCCGGTTGGGATCACATCCTATAAGGAAGTTTCCGGAGAATGTTATTACGTCGATAAAACGCTGTTGATCAAGGATATCATTGATGATCATAATAAAGTATATCTCTTTACAAGACCCAGACGATTTGGCAAGACATTAACGTTAGATATGGTCAGAACTTTCTTTGAGCGGTCAGAGAAAGATACATCTGTCTATTTCAGGGATAAGGAGATCTGGTCCGCCGGTAAAGAATACAGGAGTTACCAGGGAAAATACCCGGTTATCTTTCTGTCATTTAAGGATGCACATCAGAAAAACTGGGAGGATATGTACCAAAACCTCAGCTTTTCGATTAAAGAAGCTTTTCTGGCACACATTGAGCTTCTCGGCAGTGACAGGCTGAATGAATTCGACAAGAAATTTTATCAGAGGATCGCTGATTCCAGCGCCGGAACAACGGATGTTCAGTTTTCGTTGGGAAAGCTGTCCTCCATGCTTGCTCAGCATTATGGACAGAAAGCGATCGTGGTCATAGATGAATATGATACACCGATCCAACAAGGTTATCTTAACGGCTGCTATGATGAAGTGATCGACTTTATGCGCAATCTTTTCTCGGCCGGCCTGAAGGACAACGAAGATCTGGAGTTTGGGATTCTGACAGGGATCTTGCGGGTCGCGAAGGACACCGAAGGCGTGCCTGGGCAAAGCCTTTTCAGCGGATTAAACAATCTGGTCGTAAACACGATCATGGATGACAAGTACGCGCAGTATTTCGGGTTTACACAAAAGGAAGTTTCCGAGATGGCCGCCTATTACGGAATGGAAGAAAAACTTCCCGAGATCCAAAGCTGGTATGATGGCTACCTGTTTGGCAGTAAGGAAATATACAATCCCTGGTCTGTGATCAGTTACTTTAACAATGACTGTAAACCGAAAGCATTCTGGTCAAGAACCAGCGGGAATGAGATGATCGGGCAGCTGATCAGAGAGGCAAATCCCGAGACATATGAAAGCCTGTCTGCACTGATGCAGGGTAAGGCAGTTCAGGCGATCATTGATACAGATATCATTTACCCGGAGCTTAATGGAGACGCAGATGTCATTTACAGCTTTCTGCTGGTTGCCGGATACCTGCGGGTTACAGGAACGATCGGTGCGATAGGCGGCAATCCGATCTGCTCTCTTTCCATCCCTAATCGGGAGATCAAGAGTGTATTTCAGAAGGAGATCCTGAACCTGTACAGTGCGGTCTTTACAGGATCTCTCCTGCGGGACTTTGAAGTTTCTGTTCGTACAGGGAACAGCGAACTGCTTACAGAAACGCTGCAAAAATATCTGCTTCAGTCGGCCAGTGTGTATGATACTGCATATGAGAGCTTTTACCATGGAACTGTATTTGGAATGCTGGCGGTGATGTCAGACAGCTATTATATCACCTCAAACAGGGAGTCCGGAGAGGGCCGGTTTGATGTGCAGCTGGAGCCGCATGATAAAAGCAGGACAGGATTTATCCTCGAATTCAAAACGAAGAAGGATCTGGATGAAGCCGGATTGAAAGCGCTGGCAGCGGAAGGCATTGAGCAGATCAGAGATCATCAGTATTATACTGACATGGAGTACCATGGTATTAGCAATATCATATTCTTTGGCATCGGCTTCAGTGGGAAAAAAGTGGCAGTGACGGTTGAAAAAAAGTGATGGATCTTTCAATTACATCATTTCCAAACCAGGCTTTGATGAGGGGTTTGATGGAAGTGGCGGCCGATGTTTATGATCAGGTAAGTTTTACGGAGACTGAGCCCTGATATTAGCTGTGCTAATCGGAAGGTCGTTTCCGTGGCTTACAGAACGTGTTCTATCCCAGGGAAAAGGGCGCCTATCGGATGGATATTGTTGCCTGTCCTTATAACCGGGTTTTCCCGTATCAGATAGTTTTTAATATCTTATCCTGGTCACGGCGATTATAGACAACGCGAAGGACAACGATCTTTGCTTCGTCTTCATCGATTAGGTAATAGGCAATATAGTTCTTTACCAGAACCCGCCGGATGTCATCTCTTTTTAGATAAGGGTTATAGACAAGCCGGCCTGCTTTTGGTGTCTTACAGATTTCTTCCAGTTTTACTTCCAGTTCATCCGCAAAGGCAGAAGCGGCGTCGGGATTCACCAGCTCATTTGCGATATAGTCAAAGGCTTCATCGATATCCGCTTCGGCGCTTTCCGTCAAAACGTAATTGTAACGATCAGATGCCATGTTTCTCCCTCAGCTTTTTCAGGGAAGACTTCCCGTCTGTCACATTTCCTTTTTCGTAATCTTCAATCCCGCGGTTGAGCATGCGGGCTTCTTCCATGGACTGCATGGTCCTCTCGTAATATTCGATATCCATCACGACCAGACGGCCGTATCCGTTCTTTGTCACAAAGACAGGCCCGTTCTCCTCGGCGCATTTCCGCTCGATTTCCACTGTATTTTTCAAATCTCTCATAGGGACGATCTGCATGATATCACCTCCGTGGCTAAATCATACATCATATTTAGCCATATTTCAAGACACATCGAAGAAATCCTTTTCTTTTTCATACGGTGTGGTTTCCTTCCGATGGTTTTTTCTGGGGTTTGCTTTTGAGAATGTTTGCTTTAATCATATTGATCAAATAAAGGCGGCTCTGGGTATCACAGGAGTTATTTCATCAAACTCTGCATGGTCTAAAAAGAGCGATGATGAAGAAGGATTGCAAATATTTCCATGAAAAAGCACAAAGCTGTTGAAAAATCTTGAAGTTCGTGGTATCGTACTATTGGTTAGCGAAATCTAACCACCTTTAGTGTACTTTTTACGGAGCAGGATTCGAAGGATTTCGGGCCTGCTCTTTTCTCTTTTGGAGGATGCAGCGGAAATGGATGAGAAACAGAAATCAAGGAATTATTTCAACAGCCATCGCAAATCCCGACTTGCTCATGGAGGATATTGGCGGCACGACTACCGATACCAGCTGAAGGCAATCGGCAGGATCAAACCGGACCGGCTGATCGATATCGGCTGCGGCCCGGGGGCTTTCCTGAGTCTTGTGGAAGATACTTTCCCGGATATTCAGCTCAATGCGCTGGATCTGTCGGAGGAAATGATCAGCGAAACGAGAGAAAGGCTCTCTGATACAGCAATCGTGACCGTAGGGGATGCTGAACATATGCCGTTTGAAAGCGAGCAATACCAGGTCGTAACCTGCAATATGAGCATTCATCATTATCCACATCCTCAGGATGCCCTGAATGAAATGTATCGGATCCTTAAACCGGGTGGATATCTTCTCCTGAATGATATGGATTGTGCCGCGCCGCTGAGGGCTGTCGCAAACCGGATCTTTCCAAGGCTTCCGGGCGGGGATGTAAAGATGTACTGCCGAAACGAAATTGAAGAAATGGTTCACAGCGCCGGGTTCTGTAAAGTCCGATACCGGAAAATCTCACCGTTTTCCTTTCAATGCGTTGCGAAAAAGGCACTTTGATTTCTGAAAATGCAAGAAGGATCGGAGTAGTCGTGATGACTTTTAGACTGCGGGCCGAATGGATATCATTTCTTCGAATCGGCAATCATGTCCGGCTGACAAAGGAAGTGCCTCCGAAATACCTGAAGAAGGAAGAAAAAGAAATTGAAGATCATGGTCAGTGCCTGCCTGGCAGGTGAGAATTGTAAATATAATGGCGGCAATAACCGGAACGAAAAGGTCCTGCGGTTGATGGAGGAAAATGAAGTGATCACGGTCTGCCCGGAGCAGATGGGCGGCCTTCCGACACCGCGTGTTCCGTCAGAGATCAAGGATGGTGTGGTTACGGCTAAGGATGGCAGGATTGTGGACGTAGAATTCCGTGCCGGTGCCGCAAAGTGCCTGGAGATTGCCATGCGTGAGCAGCCGGATCTGATCGTGCTGCAGTCCAGAAGTCCCAGCTGTGGTGTAAAACAGCGGTATGACGGAACATTTACCGGTACGCTGGTAGATGGAGCCGGCGTGACGGCACAGCTTTTGATGGAGAATGGATTTCGGTGCGTAGATGTGGAGGATTTGCAAAAAACGAGGTGATACAGCCAATGAAAGCATTTACCATGGAACGCAGGTGAACTTCTGCGGCGGTATCCGAAGGCACATGTCACAGCGGTTGATTATTCGGAACTTTCTGTGGAGAAGGCAAGGGAGTACAATCAGGATATGATCGCAGCCGGAAGGTGTACGGTGCAGCAGATCGGGCTTCTGAAGCTTAAGGAGCTTCTACACCGGGAAATGGAAGAAGTTCCGGTTAAAGCTCGTGGCGACCATGTGCATTTTTACATCCTGCCGGGACATGATCCTTTCTACGAAAAAGCTTCGGAAATTGACCATGTCGTTGTCCACATCCGTGATATCAAAGATCTCGCCGCTGTCCCAGATGGACAGATCAACGCCGTTATTGTCTATGCGCATAAAGCATTCCGCATAGATTTTCTGCGGCTTTTTCTCCTCATCTTCACTTTGGTTCCTGTCCCTGATCAGAGACAGGAGTTCTTCCAGCGTAAGCTCGATGGTCCCCTGGGATTTCGAGCTTACGTTGTTTTCCTCCAGAAAAGTATGTGCATCATAGACAAGAGTCATGATCTCCTTCTCTTCCAGCAGGATGGTCCGGTAAAAGATCGGCTCATCCGTCTGCGGGATCAGGCTCGGGAACAGCTCTTTTCCATAGTGGAGATAGACGTACCCGAACAGGATCGCGGCGGTCAGATAAGGCGCCAGGGCATAGCCCAGCATCATGCCCTTGATCCCGAAAAGCATGCCAAGAGGAAGCGAAAGCACCAGAATGCAGACCAGGGTGTTCAGGACGCTCTCAAACGCGGCCAGAACCGGTTTGCGGGTATTTAAGTAAAAGGAGTTGAAGTTCGCGACCACAGCCAGGCCGGGACCGGCCAATGCATAGATCCGCAGGGCCGTTGTACATTCATTTAAAAGGACCGGATCGGTAATATCAAAAGCGACCGGAATATACGAGCTGCCGATCAGAAGGAACAGCGAAAAGACGACGGCTCTTCGCAGGTTCACCATCAGCGAATGATCAAGGATATGCTTGATGCCCTTATAATTGCGGTCTCCGTTGTAGATCGGCATGATGGGCCGCATGGCCTCGCCGGTCGCTTCAAAGATCACGGTGATCTCAAAAATACTGTAGATGATCGTCAGGATCGGCAGATAGTACTCGCCAAACTGAAGGATCACGAACTTTGTGGTCACGAAGGACAGGATCGGCATCAGGAAGAACATGGAAGAATCATTGGCACCGAAGAACAGCATCCGCTTCAGATCCTGCGGATCAAAGGCAAGGCGGGCGCGAAGACCGTTCCGTTTGTTAAGGAAATGCAGAGACACGATCCCCAGGCCGGCCAGGTTGCTGAGGAGCGTTCCAAGCCCGATGCCCATGATCCCCATCTTCATGCCGAGGATGATGGACAGGACCAGATTCAGCACGGTTTCCGCGATATTCGCTGCCGTGCCCGCAACTTCGCCTCCGTCCGTGATGACCATCTGGGCCAGCAGCTGGTAGACAGGCGCCATGGCAAGCTGTGGATAGAGGAAGAACAGAAAATCCCTGACCAGCTTTGTGATCTCGGGGCTTACCCCCAGATAGGAAAGATACGGCGGCACAATGAGCAGAAGAACCAGGGAGGTGAGCAGTCCCAGGACGATGGAAGCAATCAGTCCCGTGCCGAAAGCGGCCTCCGCCTTTTCTTCTTTATAATCCCCCTTATAGGTCGCGTAGACCATGGAGGTCCCTACGGAGAAAAGACCCTCCGTAAAGATCGTGAAGCCCGTGATCGGACCGATCAGGTTCATGGCTGACAGGCCTTTGACGCCAAGGATATGACCGGATACGCCCGTATCGATCAGGGACATCACGATCCCGATCGTCATTTCGATGGTGGCGGCAAGCAGTATACTGTCAAATTTACGTCGCCCTAAAGAATCTTTCCACTTCATGCTCTGGTTTTCTCTCCTTAATTTGTGAAAAACCTGCTAAATGGTTTTCTTTTCGTTATCAGCTGCCGAATCCGCACAACGAAGCTGCGAACCGGCATCAGGATCCGGTCCTTCCGGGCCTGCGGGCCTTTTTGGCTGTATGGATGGTCCTCAGGCACATACGCCTGGATCGCCTCCACGCCGTAATAGGCGGCCGCGGCCATATTGTAGGGATCCCCTTCGTATTCCTCAAAACGGATGATCTTTTTGATATACTCATCCAGCCCCCGGTCGCCTGCGAGGCGGGTCCAGAAGGGCGAAAGCATGAGGTCCGGGATCCGGACGATCCCTTTTCCGTCTGATTCCCGCATGATCCGGATCTGCTCTTCGGTCTGAAGAGATACATCCGCATGCAAAAACCACTGGGCCGCCACATTGACCAGAAGGCCCGCTCCGGCTGCGGCAGCAGCGAAAGCGAACGGCTTTTTTAAGCCCGCGGGGAGCTCCCAGGAGGAAGCTTCCAGCCGGTCAAGGGCCTTTACGGCCGCCGTCATCCGGTACAGAATGCTTGGATAAGCGGCTCTTTTCGGGAACTGCGGGGAAAGCATGAGGATCCCGGGCACGCCGTAGGCGGCCGCTTCCAGCGCCAGGATATAGGCGGTGCTTTCCCGGGAACGGTTTTTCTGCATAAAATACAGGGCAACCGGGATCTCCAGCGGAAGCTCCCGCAGCAGGACCGACGAAAACGAATTCTTAAGATAATGCAAAAACATGGCCGGCGTATACTGGTACTCCGGAGCGACCATGGAAGGTTCGCTGAAATCCGCGGACAGGATATCACTGTATTCCTGTTCTATTTTTATGCGCTTAAAATTGCCCGGCGCCAGCATGAGCAGGCCGTAGCCGACGGCGGCTCCCGCAAGACCGGAAACCATCCAGCCGGTATCCCGGCCTTTCTTTTTGGCGTAAAGGGACGCGGCCGCTGACACAGCGAGAGCCATGCCGCCGCCCGCCTCGTTGGACCAGCCCGCCAGAAGCCCGGATAAGGCGGCCGCGGAGCGTGGAATGAAAAAGCTTTTATCATGGTATGCAAGCGCGTAGGGCAGCAGAAAGGCAGACTGCAAAAGCCCCGGCCAGGAATAGTTGGCGGCGCCGGTCGTCCAGAGCGAGGTGGCCACCAGATGAGGGGCACCGAACCAGTATCCTGCCGTGAGCATCAGTGCCATGGCGGGCGAGACCTTTTTCATGGAGACCTTTCCCCGGCCGGCAAAGAGGCACAGGGAGAGCTGCGACAGGATCACGCCTGTGTTTATGCAGTCATAGAGACGCTTGTCATCCTTCATGAGGACCAGCTGATTGAGGGTCTCCCCGACGGTCCGGCCGCTCCAGGTCTTATAATGGGACAGCTGGGACGCGGCCAGGTCCTTCACTGTACGGACCCGTCTGTACCGGTGCTTTCCGTAGGCCAGATTGCCGTTGGTCTTTCCGTCCCAGATAAAGGAGAACGCGTAATCGTCCGCCATTTTGGGGATCAGCCGGTTGCTTATGTAGATCAGGGCTCCGAATCCGGCGAAAATAAGCCCCGCCTTCAAAGATGTATGCTCAGTTCTTTTTTTCATGCTTCTTCCTTGCAGGAGGAGGGCCATTTATCCTCCCGGATCCACTCGCGGATCAGGCGGACAAGGCTCTTTAGTGGATTGATCAGGCTGAAGGGAATGTCTTCTTTCTTTCCGGAAAAGTACCGGTGACCTTCCTCCGGGCCGCAGTAGAGGCTTTCCGCACCATAATAAGCGGCGGCAGCCCTGTTATAAGGATCATCTTTGTCAGAAAAGCCCAGCCCCATCATGACATCCCAGGTGATGGACCGGTTGCCGGCCAGCATGCTCCAGGGTAAGGACACGCCTACATTATCCATATAGACGGAGCCCTTTCCCTTGCTTTTGGTCACCAGATCCACCTGGTCCCGGATCTGGCAATGAATGTCGGCATCCATGATCAGGCTGGCGGCAATGTTCACGGCCAGCGCACCGGCAGAGAGTTTTGCCACCAGCTTTCCTGCAAAGCTCCACTCCTTGAAGGGAGGAAGCTCGATATGCGAAAGCGCCTTCAGGGAAGCCGGCAACAGATACAGGATGGAATGATAGGGAGCCCGCGCGGGATATTCCGGCGAGACCATCAGCACCGTCGGGATCGCCATCGCGGCGGCTTCCATGGCAAGTATGAATCCGGTCGTCTCCGGATCATGATATTTTCTGTTCTTTAAATACAGGAAAACCGGTATCTGCAGAGGCAGCTCCCGGAGCACGGTCCGAAGAAAGCCCTCCAGAAACCATGCCTTGAACATATACGGCGTATAGTTATATTCGGGCGGCACATATCCGGGCACCCTGTCGTCCAGGCTTTCCGGCAGCGTGTCGCTCATTTCGCGCTCCAGCCGGAACTTGACCCGGTTTCCCGGAGCGGCGAGCAGGAGCACCATGCCCGCGACGGCCCCGAACAGTCCGGCGGCCATCCAGGGGGCGGCTTCTTTTTTGTGCCAGGAGCGGAGCAGCTCCATGCCGGAGACCATGATAGCCCCGCCGGCGCCGGTCTCCACGGACCACCCGGCCGCAAGGCCCATAAGAGCCGCAAGGGGCGCCGGGATCGAAAAGCCGGGGCTATGATAATGGAACGCGTAGGGCAGTACATACAGGGATTCCACAAGGCCGCTCCAGAGATACGTGACCGAACCCGTCAGCCAGAAGCAGGTGGCAATGAGATGCGGCGCGCAGGTCCAGAAGCCGGCAGTGAGAAGGAGAACCTCCCGCATCGACAGGCCCTTAAGTCCTGTAAGCTTTCCCTTGGCCATGCTTCCACAGGCCAGCAGCTGGGCCAGCATGACCAGCGTATTGACCACGTCAAAGGTCTTCTTGTCGTCCTTCATGAGGACCAGCTGCACCACAAAATCCGCCAGTACCCGGCCGTCCCAGTTTTTGTAATGGGCGATCTGCGAGTCGACCAGGTCCTTCAGCGTTTTGACCCGCTCAAGCTTCTGGCCCGCCTTTGTGAGATTCCCATAGTCAGGATCCCATTTAAAGGAGTAGGGGTAATCATCGGCGTATTTGGGGATGATCTGCCCCTTCAGGTACATGAGGCCTCCAAAAGCCGCGAAGACCGCGGCTTTCGCCGCCTTGTCCCTGGTGATCGCTTTTGCCAGCTTCCGGCGGTTCTCCCTTGGCAGCAGGGCCGCGCCCGCGACGCCCGCAAGCGTGACGGTGCCTGCCGCCAGTACTTTCATGAGTTTTCTCTTGTCTCGTCTTGTCATAGTTTACTCCGGTAGCTTCAGGAGGACGTCTTTTACCGAAAGAGCCCCGCTGTTTTTGTCCAGCAAAAGCCGGCAGACGGACTCGTAGATGGCAGCAAAGCGATGCATGCTTTCGGGGCTGTACATCCCCGCGTCATATACGAGCTCGCTCCACGAACCCTCCTCATCCTCATGGAGATGGAATTCCAGCGGCTCGATGGCCGTTTTGTCCGGAACCTCCGGAAAGTCAACGTCCAGCAGCTGAACGCAGTCCGGCATTCGAAGCAGATCTCCCTGGTACAAGAAGCAGAACAGTTCACCCTTGCTCCGCTGCATATAGGGCGATACACTGCCGTGCAGGATCGCCTTGCGGATCTGCCTGTTTATGGAGGCCGCCATCGTGGCGATGGTCTCATCGTCGTCCGGTGAAAAGGCGGCCGGGTAATCCCGGATCAGCAGTCCGACCGTCCGCATTGCCCGCAGATCCGACCGTCCGTTATAGGTCCAGGAGAGCATGACCTTTTGCGTATGCTCATAGGCCATCATACTGAGGGCCGAGGCCAGCAGATAAAAGCTGTTTACGGAGAGATGCAGCCGTCCTGCGGCTTCGGAGATCTCTTCGGCGCTGAATGAAAACGGGTGTACGGTGCTTCCTTCCCTGTGATCCCCGCCCGCAAGGTCGGGAGACAGGAGCCGGTCATACCGCCCCCGGTACGTATTTTCAAAGTAGGTGCTGTCTTTTTCCTTTGTCACATCATCGGCCGTGGTCTTTTCGTGCAGGATCGAAGACCAGGCGTCTTTTGGAATGCTCTTTCCTTCATAGGCGGCCAGGATATCCTCGAGGACGATCCGGAGAGATTCGCCGTCGCAGATCATGTGATGGACATCCATCAGGAAAACAAGGCGCCCGGGAGTCCGAAGAAGCCGGGTCCTGAATAGGGGGGATCCGTCAAAGGCAAAGGGCAGGATAAACGCCTGCACGGTCTCCGGCAGGTCTTCCTCTGTGATCTGCTCGGCAAGAAGCCTTGTATTGTTCTCTTCGGCGGGATGCTGCCGCCAGCCATTCGGCGTGCTTTGGACCACGGTCAGCAGGGCCGGATGCGAGGAGATGACCTGCCGCACGGCGCCAGCGAGCCGTTCTTCCTCCGTATCCGGCAAAAAGCTCAGCATCACCGGCTGGTTGTAGATCCTTTGGCCGGGATTCGCAAGGTCATGCTCCAGAAAATACATCTGTTCATCGGTAAGCGGGAAGTCTTTGCTGCAGGGTCCGTCCTCTGCTGCCTTCGGAAGCTCCTGCAGGGCCTGGTCGATCCTTCGCACGGTACGCAGCTTGTAGACCATGGGCACCGTAAGGTCCTCGTTTCCGGCCGCCGTGATGAGCTCGATCGCGGCCAGCGAGCTGCCGCCCAGCAAAAAGAAATCATCGTCGATGCCGACCCTGTGTCCGTCAAGCCGCAGCACGTCGGCAAAGATCCGGCAGAGCTGCTCCTGGAAGTCGTTTTCCGGTGCGGCATAGGGGGCAAACAGGACGCTCTCGTCCGGCCTCGGAAGGACTTTTTTATTGACCTTTCCGTTCTCGTTCAGGGGGATATGGTCGAGCGATACATAGCAGGCCGGGATCATGTACAGGGGAAGATACTCCCTCAGCTTTTGGGCCATGTCGGCGGCGTCAAGCTTTTGGCCGGTGGTGTGGTAGGCGCACAGATACCGGCTTCCGCCCCGCTCCCAGGCCCGCACGGCCGCAAAGTCCGTGCCGAGCACTTCCTTGATCGCGTGTTCGACCTCGGACGGCTCGATCCGGTTTCCGTTGATCTTGACCATGTCATCGACCCGGCCGAGGATCGTATAGTTTCCATTCTCATCCACGGACATATAATCGCCGCTCTTAAAATACGTCACACCATCCACCGTGATAAAGTCCGCCCGGTCCTCATCATGCAGGTAGCCCCGGAAATAGGGCAGCCGGATGCACATCAGGCCTTCCCGGGGATCCTTTTCACCGTCCTCATCGAGCAGGATGATCTGCGTGTCCTGATCCGGTCTGCCGATGGGCGTATTCTTGTAGGCCTTGTCCATCTCGAACAGGAACGGCAGGTAGGAAAACTCCGTAGGCCCGTAGGCGTTCCGCATCGTAAAACGATCGATAAAGAGATCGGACGTGATCTCCCCCGTAATGTGCAGGAGCTTAAGATTCAGTCCTCCGGCATATTCCAGCGCCTTGACGAGCGTCGGCGGCATGCAGGAGCCATCGATCCCGTGCTCCTTAAAATAGGCCAGAAGTCCCGCCGGGTCTCTCACAAGGGGGAGCGGGATAATGTGGAGGATATAGCCGTTGCAGATGGCTCCTGCCATCAGCTGGAGACCGCCGATGTAGGTCTCCGGGGCAATATTGGCGTACCTGAGAAAAGGATAGCCGTCGATAGCCCGGCCAAGCGAGGACATGACGTACGTGTAGATCCCGTATTCCTCGACCGCGCCCTTGGCTCTTCCGGTGCTGCCGGAGGTATAAAAGACAAAGGCCATGTCATGGGGATTCGGGTCCGCCCATTGCTCTTTTGGATACGGTTCCTGCTTCATGGCCTCCCGGAAGGCTTCCTCATCGATCACAAGGTCCGCGCCGCTGTCCTTCAGGATAAAGGCGATCCGTTCCGCCCCCATCATATCCTCCACGCCGACCCAGGCTGCACCGACCATCATGGCCGCAAGCCGGCAGGCGATGAAGGTGACGCCGCGGGGGACCCGGATGGCCACGAGCTTTTCGCGGCCGATCCCCTGCATCCGGAGCCAGGCGGCAAGTCTTTCTGACATGTCGGCAAGTTCGCGGTAGGTCGTCGAGCGTTTTCCGCCCTGGTCCACGATGGCCGGTTTTTCGGGTGTATTCTGAACCTGTTTATAGAATTCTGTGAGCAGATTGATCATAAGTCCGTATCATCCTTATCTTTATGAATCTTTTTTTCTTCGATAAAATACCTGGGGCGCTTTTTTGATTCCATATACGCCCTTCCCACGTATTCACCCACGATCCCGATCGAGAAGATGGCGATGCCTCCGAGCAGCCAGATACTGGCCAGGATCGAGGACCATCCGGATACGGCGTTGTTGTGAAGATAATCGACCAGTATATGGATCATCATGATCCCGCTCGTCAAAAGGACAAGAAGTCCCAGCAGAAAAACCAGCCGGATGGGACGGGTGGAGAAGGACGTGATCCCGGCGCCGGCCAAAGAGAGCATCTTGCCCAGCGTAAATTTGGTGCTGCCCGCCGTGCGCTCGTGTACGTCAAATTCCACGATGGCCGAGCGGAACCCGAGGGTCGGGACCATGCCGCGGATAAACAGGTCGCTCTCGCCATACTGCATCAGGGCTTCCAGCGCTCTGGCGGACATAAGCCGGTAATCCGCGCTGTCCGGGAGAAGCTCACATCCCAGCCATTTCATGCATTTGTAGTACACGCTGGCGGAATGGCGTTTAAAAAAGCTGTCCGTCTCCCGGGAGGTCCTTTTTCCGTTTACGATATCCGCGCCTTGCCGGTAGGCGGCCAGAAAACGGGGGATCGCGTGAATGTCCTGCTGCAGGTCCACGTCGAGGGTGATCACGACCTCGGCGCCGAGCTCGCAGGCTTCCTTCATACCGGCATAGAGAGCGGTCTGCTGTCCTTCGTTCCGCGACAGCTTCAGGCCCTCCACGACGGAGCCGGCGGAACAGAAGGATGATATGATCTCCCAGGACCGGTCCTTTGATCCGTCATCGACCAGGAGGATACGGCTGTCCTCGCGGATCTCACCCGCAGCCATCAGGACCCGGTAATAGTTCTGCAGTATTCCAATGTTTTCTTCGAGGAGCTCTTCCTCGTTGTAAACGGGAAGGACCAGGTACAGATAGCAGGGCTTTTTGTTTTGCGGGCCCTTTGAGGAGATTTCCTCCTCCCTTATTATGTCGTTATTTACCATGATCTTTTACTTCTTGTGAGTCTTCTTTTGTGTGTCTTGCAGGCGTGGACGACATGGAGCAGAGTGTCCTGGCTTCCCTGTAACGGTACGGTGATGCGTGGAATTCCCGGAACCGTTCATCCCACAGGGGTTCATTCGCGGACAATCCGCCCGGATGAAACATGAGCTCCAGGTCCCGTCCGCGGGATACGGCAAGCTTTTGGAAGGAAGGCAGCAGTCTCCTTACGGGCAGCCGGGTCATCCTTGTGGTAAAGATCATGCCGAAAAAAACGGGCACGTTCTTTTTAAAATCAAAGTCTTTGGGCTGGCTTCCGGCGATCCGGTTCCGGGTATACAGAAGATGCATGACCAGGTTCTTGATGATGCCGGAGACAGGCGCTTTGATAAGAAGACGCGGGTCTCTCAGGATGGGGCCGAAGGGTTCCGCCGGGATACGTATCTCCCGGATCTTGACCTGCAGCTCCTCACAGGTTTCAAAAAGAGCGTCCCACACGGCCGGGATCATATGATAATGTCCGTGGCTGTCGATCCGGAGCGGCACATCCGGCCCCATCAGCTCCTGCATACGGAGGATCTGGAGGCGGATCTCTTTACGCAGCTGTGCTTTGAGGCGCTTTTTCCGGAAAAGGGACCGGAGGAGCATCGCGCCGAAGGACAGGCGGAAATACCCCCTGTCATCCACCAGCATGGGGATGCCGGCCGGGTCTGAGAGAGAGGGGCCTTCACGGAAATTCAGGTGCAGGCGGCACCGCAGGTCCTCCGGCAGCAGCTGCACGCAATCTGCAGCCTCCGGGCTCGTCACCAGGAGGCTCACGCTGTTCAGGCACCCGTGGCTGTGGCAGGCAAGGATCCTTTTGGCCTGCGCGGTATTTATACCATAATCATCTGCATGGAACAGGATCATAAGTCATCTCTTTCAGGTGGAAAAAATTGCGGGATTCGAGTAAGATATTAGCAATTCCTTAAATAATACATTATAATTGTTGGATAGGACACTGTCAATTCTAGACCAGAAAAAAAGAAACGAGCAAGCTGGAAAAGAGGTGACATTCTCTGCAAGATATCTGGAATCCCTGACATGTCTGCACCAGGTGGTGAGATTTTATACCAGCATGGTGTGTGAAAATGATACTGTGAGAGAACGGAAATAGTCGCCGGGAGGGCGACCCGAGAAGCCGGGAATTTGTATATACTATGTGCCGAGGTATTTGATTGGAAAAACGCCGGTAAAAAGAGAGTATTCATTCAGGGGAGATTGGTTTTTCATGACAAAAGAACGGTTAAGAAATCTTCATAATTATCTTTATCTACGATACAGGGATGAGATGGCCATCACTTTTGAAGAATTAGAAGACGATGATTTTGGAGCATATATACAATCCAGAAGAATCGTGATCCCGAACAAGGTAAAAAATTCGCAGACAGAATGGACATTGTTTGCATTTCTTCATGAGATCGGTCATATAAAAACAAATACCGTGCAAATGAAAAGATACGAGCAGGAATATCTAGCTACAAAATGGGCATTAGAAGAAGCAAAGAGAATCGGGTTTGATGTTCCGGCCCGGTTTATAAAAACCTATCAGGACTATATCTGGAGATGGCGGGAAACATCGCTTAAACTGAAAGGAAATAACGTCTGTCGCAAAGAAGATGTAAAGTTACATGTATGATTATTTGAATGCAGTGGTTATTGATGCAGCGCCTGCGGAAGCAGGCGCTGATTTGCTTGCTTCGTGTTGAGAATTCGCCTCGAACATGGTATTCTTTATTCAATGGATCTAAATCGAAAATATTGTGAAACGTGGGTGATTATTCCATGAACGATGAAAAACTCATACAGGTTGATGATATCTCGGAATTAAGAAAAGGCGCAGAAACAGCCTTTATTGATCTGCGTTCTGATTCGAATCTTGCCTACAAGCCGGAATTCATTGTAAACAGTTATCAGGAGGGGCAGAAAGTCCTTTCTGTCATTGAGCGCGAATTGTCTTCCTGTGACTCCTTTGCGATCAGTGTCGCGTTCATAACACGCAGTGGTATCACACCGCTCCTGCAGATTCTGAAAGAGCTTGAACAGAAAGGTGTAAACGGAAGGATTCTGACGACAGATTACCTGATGTTCAGTGAACCGGAAGCCTTAAAAACATTGGCTGGTTTAACGAATGTTACTCTTCGAATGTATCAGACGGATGATAACGCAGGATTCCATACAAAAGGCTACATTTTCAGGAAGGACGGACTGTACCGGATATTGATCGGCAGTTCAAATATGACGCAGTATGCGCTGACCGTCAACCAGGAATGGAATACAAAAATCGTATCGACAGAAAGCGGAGAATTTGCTGACAAGGTATGCTCGGAGTTTGAACTTCTGTGGAACAGTCAAAGATCTCTGGATTTTGACCTCTTTTATGATGCGTATCTGACAAAATATGAAATCGTTAAGAAACAACGCCAGCTTGTTCGAAGAGAGAAAATGCCTTCCATCGAGGCATATCGACTCCAGCCAAACAGCATGCAGGTGGGGTTTATCAGCAGCTTGAAGAAGCTCTATGAACAGAGAGAAAACAAGGGCCTTCTGATTTCGGCAACGGGTACAGGCAAGACGTACGCATCTGCTTTTGCTATGCGGGAAATTGGATTCAAACGCGTTCTGTTTCTGGTACACCGCAATCAACTTGCCAGGCAGACGATGCAATCATATAAGAGAGTATTCTCGAATACGGTTTCCATGGGAGTGCTGAGCGGAAGAGAAGCGATCGAGGATTGCAGAAACAAGGATTACATATTTGCCACTGTACAGACATTGTCTCGAGAGGAGAACCTGAAAAAGTTCCGGCCCGACGACTTTACGGCAATTATTCTGGACGAGTCGCATCATTCCCCGGCTAATTCCTACCAGCGGATCATGTCGTACTTCAAGCCACAGCTTTGGCTTGGTATGACGGCAACGCCAGATAAACGCGATGATCACATTGAGGGGAGGAATGTTTACGAGCTTTTTAATTATAACATCGTTTATGAAATCCGACTTCAGCAAGCCATGGAAGAAAACCTGCTGTGCCCGTTTCATTATTTCGGCATCACGGATCTGAGTATTATTGATGATCAGGAAAATGGACAATATGATTTCAGCATGCTGACAAGCAATGAACGAGTGAAGCATATTGTGGAACAGGCCACTTATTACGGCTACAGTGGAGAGAAGGTCAAAGGGCTGATCTTCTGCAGGTCGATCCGGGAATCCGAGGTTCTTTCTGACAGATTGAACCATACCATTAATCCGGAGACAGGTCGTTACTATAGGACTATTGCACTGAATGGCAGTGCTTCTGAAGATCAACGGCAGGAAGCCTTTGAACGATTGGCGGCAGATGAGAATGGTGCATTACAGCCCCTTGATTATATCCTTTCCGTTGAGATACTGAATGAAGGAATAGATATTATTGAAGTGAATCAGGTTCTTATGCTGCGCCCTACGCAATCGCCTATTGTATTCATTCAGCAGCTAGGCCGGGGACTTCGAAAAGCAAATGGCAAAGAGTTTGTGGTAATCCTTGATTTTATCGGGAATTATAATAACAATTTTATGATCCCGATCGCATTGTCGGGGGATCGGACTTACAACAAAGATAATATTCGCCGATTTGTAATGGAAGGGTGCCGCATTCTTCCGGGAGCCTCTACAGTACACTTTGATGAGATCAGCAGAAAAAGATTTTCTCGTCCATCGATAATGCGAATTTCAGTGATATCAAACTAATCAAAGAGAATTACACAAATCTGAAAAACAAACTGGGACGAATACCGAGGCTGGCAGATTTTGACAACTACGGCGAAATGGATGTGTTGAGGATTTTCGACAATAAAAGCCTGGGATCGTATTATAAATTTCTTGTGAAATATGAAAATGATTATTCCGTTCGATTATCAAAGGATGAGGAAGTGATCGTTGAGTTTGTCTCCAAAAAATTCGCCTCGGGAAAGCGTATTCAGGAGCTTCAGATGCTCAAACGCATTTTAGCATATGCACACGGTTTATCTCGTATGGGTCTTTTTCAGGGCCTTGCAGAAGATCTCAGACCATATGAAAAGGAGATTAATGAGAATCAGAAAACCAATATGATCAATGTTTTGACAAATGAATTCCCAAGCGGATCCGGAAAGAAAACGTATGCACAATGCATTTTCATTGAAAAAGACGCAATGGATTATAGACCTGCAAAGAGTTTTCTGGAGATGCTAGCAAACAAAGATTTCTATAATATCCTTGACGAGCTGGTGGAGTTTGGTATGTCCAGGTACCAGCGTGATTATAGCAATTGCTATGGGAACACAGATTTTGTCTTATATCAGAAGTATACGTATGAAGATGTCTGCAGATTACTGAACTGGGAAAACAGCGAGGTGCCACTCAATATCGGCGGTTATAAATACGATAAAAAAACAAAAACCTTTCCGGTGTTTATCAATTACAACAAGTCTGAAGATATCAGTGATACGACCAAATATGAAGACAGATTTGTGAACAGGCAAGTGATGATTGCCATCTCCAAATCAGGACGTAGTCTGGAATCCGAAGATGTTCAGAACTTCCTCAAGGCGAAAGAGCGGGGAATCCGGGTAGAGTTGTTTGTCAGAAAGAACAAAGATGATAAAATCTCGAAGGAGTTCTACTATCTTGGATCCATGAACGCAAGCGGAAAAGCCGAAGTTTTTACTATGGCCAATACCGACAAGACGGCTGTTGAGATTGAATGGATTCTGCAGGAACCCGTTAGAGATGATATTTATGAGTATATAACAAGTGCATAAACGAGAGAGTGATTATGAAAATTTATTCAGTAAAACAAATATTGGAACCTGATTATGGCTGCGAGGACAGCGGAAGAAAAGAGCCAATGGCATTGTTGGTATTGGAAGATATGCAATCCGGTGAGGAAAAACCTGTCGAGGTAGCAGAGAAAACCCTTTCCGCACAGGGGATTACAGAAGGAAAGAAGGTTTGCTTCACAGCTTCTGGTGAGATTCGGAAATATGTCCGTGTGGTTGCGGCCGTTATCTGCGACTATAAAAACGGGGAACAGGTCGTTTTTTCCACAGCAAGAGGATATGGTTCATACAAGGGCTGGTGGGAGTTCCCGGGAGGCAAGATCGAGAAAGGGGAAACGCCGCAGCAGGCATTAAAACGAGAGATCCGGGAAGAACTTACCGCCGAAATCGAAGTCGGGGAGTTTATCAAAACAATTGAGTACGATTATCCGGAATTTCACTTGTCGATGGATTGCTACTGGTGCAGCGTCAAAGAAGGGCATCTGACGCTGCTGGAACATGAAGCAGCCAGATGGCTTCCGCTCGATAACCTGCGCCAGGTGAACTGGCTGCCGGCGGATGTTTTGGTAGTTGATGAGATCGAGAGAATACGGGAAAAAGACGTCCCTGATGAATAAAGATGGCTGAGCATTAATTGACTAAATGACGGAAATTGTCGAAATATATCCCTTGAATTCTTTCCCTGCATAGAGTAATGTGGAAGGCATCACACAGCATGTCTTCGGAACATGCGGGGAGGAGATCAATTGGCAGCAAAAGACTTTACCGAAAAGAAGCTCGAAGATTTCAACGATGTCTTTGCGGACATTTTGAATGTTTGTCTTTTCAACGGCAGGGTCAGGATACGCGAGGATGAACTGGAGACGGGCATGGCCCGCAGCGCGTACAACGATCACAAAGGAAAAATAGCGGAGCAGGAACGGGACACCAAGAAGTTCTGGAAGAACGGACAGTTCCGGTTGGCTGTCTTCGGCATTGAAAACCAAACGGAGGAAGACCAGGAGATGATCTTCCGGAATTTCAGCTATGACGGAGCAGAGTACAGGGACCAGATACGAAGGCGGGAATCAATACGACGCAAAAATAAAAACCGGATGAAAGCGATGAAGACAGAAGGTGCCGGAGCTGAAGGATCGGTGAAACTGGAGAGGGTGCCGGACTTTTATCCGGTCGTCACGATCGTGCTTTTCTTTTCAGAGAAGCGATGGAAGGGACCTCGGAGTATCCGGAACTATTTCAAAGAATACAATGATCTGGAAGCATTCATACCGGATTATTCGATCAAAGTAGTTGATGTTTCTTATCTGACGGATGAGCAGCTGGAGATGTTCCGGAGCGATTTCAAATTCGTGGCAGAGTATTTTGTCAGTAACCGCAAGAGGAAGGAAGGCCTGATTCCGGAGTTCCGAATGACGGTGGATCAGCTGAAGCATGTCGAGGAATTCTTTGAGCTGATGAATGCGGTGACAGATACAGATTGGTTTTCAGAGATGCCCGAAAAGGTCAATGAAAGGGGAGGGAACGGAAAAATGCTGACATTTATATTGGATGAAGCAAGAGCGGAGGGAGAAGCCGCGGGACGCGAAGAAGGCCGTGCTGCGGGACGCGTGGAAGGAGAGTATATTGGTGAGATCAAGGGAAGGATCAAGACGTTGCGAGAAGACCTTCACTATTCCGATGAAAAGATCATTTCAAAGATCATGTCGTCTTATGACGTGACCAGGGAGACGGTTGAGAAATATCTGCAGGAGGTAGTTCTGCCGAAAGGCTGATTAAAAGAACTTCACCTTGAAAAGGGACTGTTGACGTGATCCACCATTCGCTGGGAGATCCGACCAAGGAAGTCAAACCGCATGAGATGGCGCGCTACGACAAGCTGTGCGCGGAATTAGGGCTGTGAGGAGACCGGTTATGATAATGAGAGAAGAGTTGCCAAAGAATTATTGGTATGCAGTTCTGCTGAATGCGGAAGATGACTGGTACTATGGGAATGAAGATCTTATGGAGGCCATGCAGATGGCCGTAGAGGCCGGGCCGGAAGCGTTCGTGGCCGTGATCGATGATTCGGATAAGCTGAATCCGAAATGTATCCGGTATATCACACAGGCGGAGTTTTCCGAAGTAGACATCGCGGCAGATTTCGATGAAGGAAACGGTTACACTTCGTGACATGCGCAGGAGACGGTGCGCGGATTCATCCAAAGCTATGACGACGACCATTCTTATTCCTGGGTGATGGACGTTGAAGATATCGTTGTCGGAACGATCGGTGCTTACGACTATACCGGCAGCCGGATCGAGGTTGGATTCAGTGTGGACCGGAACTGGCAGGGACGAGGCTTTGCGACAGAAGCGGTAAAGAAAGTGTTGGAGTATCTGACGGAGAACGAAGGCATCCCCTGCGTGACCGCCTGGTGCGCCGAAGAGAACACGGGGTCACGCAGAGTGCTTGAAAAATCCGGTATGCGGCTCGTCCGAACGGAGAAAGACGGCCTTACGGTCGGAGACCGCGTATACACAAAACGGATATACGAATACGCAAGATGCAAGCCATCAGACGATACCCGGTGACGGGTCCGGACCGCCGCACAGGCTTTCCATCCAGTCCCGGCGCTTGATGGCGTTCAGCCAGTCCTCCGGGATGGCCGCATAGCCGTAGTAGAGGCCTGCGAGACCACCGGCGATGGCGCCGACGGTATCGGTATCGTCACCCAGGTTTACGGCCTTCAGAAGGGCCTGGTCAAAGAGGTCTGTCGTGACCAGGGACCAGACGGCGGCTTCCAGTGCGTCCACCACGTATCCGGTGCTCCGGATGCGGTCGGCCGGGACAGCCGAAAAAGCAGCCAGGTCGCGAAGCCGGTCATAACAGTGCAGGTTTTCTTTGTCTGCCAGGTACGAATCATAAAATGCAAAGCCCCGGGCCAGGCCGGCCTGCAGCCGGTCGTTGAGGGAACCTTCTCCGGTCAGGACCGCGTCCACCATAAAGAAGTACAGCCCGCAGGCGATATTCGCCCGGATATGCGCGTGGGTGAGGCTGCCTACGGCGTGAATCGTCTCGATGGCGTCCTTGTCGGAAAATTCGCCGCGGCTCATCATCTCACTGCAGTACAGGCAGGCCGGCATAATGCGCATGAGGCTGCCGTTTCCGTTGTTCCATTCGTCAGCGCCGCCGCATTTCTTTGCATCCCGGCGGCTTGCATAGCGGTCGATGGCCTGCCTGGTGCCCTGGCCGATATCGTAGGACCGGCCGTAGGGTGTGAACTCCCCGTCATAGAGCCATTTCATGAAATTTTCCATGATATCATCCAGGTCGATGCCGTCCTTGCGGCGGATGCTCTCGAGAAGCGCCAGCGTCAGGCTGCTGTCGTCTGTCCAGGAGCCCTCCGGCAGATGAAAAGTGCCGTATCCGCGCATGCCGGTGACCGGATGAGCTGCAACCTCTGCCCTCGATTCAAACTGTACGGGACAGCCGAGAGCGTCTCCGACGACGACGCCCATGATTCCGTTCTGCCAGATATTGGTTTTTGTCATTTGAATCATCTCCTTTATATGCTGTATGTTTGTTCTTTAAACAGATTATATCACACAGGAGCGTCAGCAGAGTCGCTTTACGGGCGACCCGCACGCTTATGAACGAAGACGGAACCCTGAAGCTGAACATGGTGTCCTCCGTCGAAGGAGGACGGAACCGATATTGCGTACCTGTTCGTGCCGGCCGAGAAAACCGAGGCAGCAGCAGAGATCGTGCATTGACGCAAATGCACGCCGCGATTATAATTTACGGTGAAACCGGTAATTACACATTTCATCGAAGAATTGAATCAAAGGAGAAAAATCATGATCTTAGGATTACTTTGGACGTTGTTTCTGGGTGGACTCGCAGGATGGATCGCAGGAAAGCTGACGGGAAGCGAAGGCGGGATGGTGAGAAATATCATTCTCGGACTGATCGGCGGTGTCGTCGGATCGGTGGTTCTCGGGATCATCGGGATTGAGGGCCACGGCCTGATCGGCGGTACGATCGTGTCGGTCGTTGGCGCATGCATCCTGATCTGGATCAGCAGGAAGTTCTAAAGAACGGATAGGATAATGAATCTTGACGACAAGCAGTTTCACATACCAAAGAAGATCGAGATCCGGAAGAACGAGCAGAGTATAACAGGACGCTATTTGTAGTATTTTTCATCACAGAGGAGAGGGCTATGGAATTCACAATGATCGAAACCGGCTGGCTTTCGTTACTTCCACCGGTCATTGCTATCACACTGGCGCTTCTGACAAAAGAAGTCTATTCGTCCCTGTTCATCGGGCTGTTTTCGGGCATGCTGATCTACAGCTTTTCAAGCGGCGGAACGCTCGTCTCCGCGGTTGCGACGACCTTTGACATGATGTATTCGAAGATCTCCGACAATGCGTATATGATCATTTTTCTGGCGCTTTTGTGGGCTGTCGTCATCCTGGTATCAAAGTCCGGGGGCAGCGAGGCCTACGGACGATGGGCCGAAAAATGGCTGAAAACACGCCGTTCGGCCGCCTTTGCCACCTCGCTCCTGGGCGTGCTGATCTTTATCGACGACGGCTTCAACTGCCTGACGGTCGGCACCGTCATGCGTCCGATCACGGACAGGCTGCACATCTCCAGGGAGAAGCTGGCGTACATCATCGACGCGACGGCGGCGCCGGTCTGCATCATCGCGCCGGTGTCCAGCTGGGCCGTGGCCGTGGCGAGCGAGGTCAGCGAGACCGGCGGGTTCAACATTTTTCTTTCGACGATCCCGTACAATCTCTATGCGCTGCTGACCATCCTGATGGTGCTGTTCGTCTGTTTTACGGGGAAGGATTTCGGTCCGATGAAGAAGGCCGAGGAGGCCGCCATGAAGGCCGATATCGCGGCCGAAGCGAAGGAAGAGCAGAAGGGCCCGAAGGGGCATGTGCTGGACCTGGTGCTGCCCATCGCCGTGCTGATCGTCTGTGCGATCCTCGGCATGGCCTACGTCGGCGGATTCTTCAGCGGAGTCAGCTTTTCGGAGGCGATCGGAGAGAATCCGACCGCGGGCCTTACGCTGGGTGCTTTTGCAGGCCTTGTTACGGCTTTTGTGATGTATATTCCGCGCAGGCTGATGACGCCGAAGGAGTTTATCGAAAACATCGTCAGCGGTATCAGCAATATCGTGCCGCCGATGCTGATCCTGATCCTGTCGTGGAGCCTGGGAGGTGTCTGCCGGCAGCTGATCGGAACCGGGGTCTTTATCTCGGGATTTGTGGAAAGCACGAGCCTGCCGCTCGGTTTCCTGCCGTTTTTGATCTTTGTGGTCGCCGCGCTGATGAGCTTTTCCATGGGAACGTCCTGGGGAACCTTCGGCATGCTGATCCCGATCGTGACCATGATCTGCGCCTCCGAAGGCGCCGGCGCGCTGCTTGTGCCCACCCTCGGCGCGACGTTGGCCGGATCGGTGTACGGAGACCACTGCTCGCCGATCTCGGATACGACGATCCTCGCTTCCACGGGGGCGTCGTGCCAGCATATCCGGCATGTGGAAACACAGCTGCCCTACGCGACGCTCGTGGCGGTCATCTGCGCGGTCGGTTATCTGATCGCCGGATTCACGCTGACGCCGTGGATCGGCCTGGCTGCCGGCGTTGTACTGCTGATCGGAGCGCTGCTGGTATTAAACCGGAGAAATGCATGAAACGTCAATATATCGCGATCGATCTGAAATCATTTTACGCCTCGGTGGAGGCGCGGGAACGAGGCCTGGATCCGCTGACGACCAACCTTGTCGTGGCCGACGCGGAGAGGACCGAAAAAACGATCTGCCTGGCCGTGTCTCCGTCCTTGAAATCCTTCGGGATCCCGGGACGGGCACGGCTTTTTGAGGTTGTTGAGAGGGTCGGCGAAGTAAACCGGGCGCGGCTTGGACGGGTCAAAGAATTTACCGGTGAGTCCGCCCAGATCACGGACCTGAACGCCGATCCGACCCTGAAGGTCGGTTATGTCACGGCGACCCCGCGCATGTCCCTGTATATGGAATACAGCACGCGGATCTACCAGATCTACCTGCGTTACATAGCGCCGGAGGACATTCACGTGTACTCCATCGACGAGGTGTTTATCGACGCGACAAACTATCTCAAAACCTACGGTCTGACGGCCCATGAGCTGGCGATCCGGATGATCCGGGAGGTTCTCGGGGAGACCGGGATCACGGCGACGGCCGGGATCGGGACAAACCTGTATCTGGCCAAGATCGCTATGGACATCATGGCCAAAAAGGCCGCCCCGGACGAGGACGGCGTACGGATCGCCGAGCTGGATGAGATGAGCTACCGGCGGCAGCTGTGGGATCACAGGCCGCTCACGGACTTCTGGCGGGTCGGAAGGGGCTACGCCGAAAAGCTGAAATCCGCCGGCATGTACACGATGGGCGACGTCGCCCGGTGCAGCATCCGGGATGAGGATATCCTGTACCACATGTTCGGGGTGAACGCGGAGCTTTTGATCGACCATGCCTGGGGCTGGGAGCCCTGTACGATCGATCTGATCAGATCCTACGTGCCGGAGGACAGGAGCTTTTCGTCCGGGCAGGTGCTGATGGAGCCCTACCCGTTTGACAAGGCGCGGATCGTGGTCCATGAGATGGCCGACGCGGCCGCCCTCGACCTGGTGGAAAAAAGGATGACGACGGATCAGGTCGTGCTGACGATCAATTACGAAGACCTGGCCCGGCAGAAGCAGGGCTACAAGGGCGAGGTGACGGTCGGCTATTACGGGAAGAAGGTGCCGAAACACGCCCACGGGACAGAGAACCTGCCCCGCGCCACTTCCTCCGGGAAGCTGATCGTGGACGCGGCCCTCAGGATCTATGACAGGACCGTAGACAGGAACCTGCTGGTGCGAAGGATCACCCTGGCGGTCAACCATGTCATGCCGGAGGGGCAGGAACCGCGGGAATATGAGCAGCTGGATCTTTTTACGGATCTTGCAGAGCGTGAGAAGGAAGAAAAGGATCTTGAGAAGGAGCGCTCCATGCAGGAGGCCATGCTGAAGATCAAGAACCGCTACGGCAAGAACGCCATTCTGAAGGGTGTGAACTTTGAGGAGGGCGCGACCGGCCGGGAGCGCAACCGGCAGGTGGGAGGCCACAAGGCGTGAATAAGCAAAGAGAAAACGGCCGCTGGCCGTATGAGGATATCGTGGATCTTCCGCACCATGTGTCGACGAGGCGCTCTCCGATGCCGATGGAGAAGCGTGCCGCCCAGTTTGCGCCCTTTGCGGCCCTGACCGGATACAACGACGCGGTCACCGAGGCCGCCCGCCTGACGGACGACCGGGTGGAGCTGACGGAGGAGGCCATGGGCGAACTCGACCGAAAGGTCCGGGAGGCTATGGCGGAGGACCGGGAGATCCGGATCGTTTATTATGTACCGGATGACCGGAAAGCCGGCGGGGCCTACCACGATGCCACCGGAAGGATCCAAAAAGTCCGGGGCGGGGAGATCGTGATGGAAAGAGGAGAGCGGATCCCTCTCCGGAATATCATCGAGATCGTATAGCAGCAAATCAGCTATGCAATAAGGAAAGAACAAGACAAGGGGACGGTTCTCTGTCTTTTTTCAACTGAAAAAAGACAGAGAACCGTCCCCTTGTCTTGAAAAGTTCTGAATAGTTACCTGGATTTATTTATATTTCCAGCTGAGTTCGGCATAGCCGTTGGTCCGCTTGGAGGACTTGGAAAGTTTAACATAATAGGTTCCTGCCGATAACGCGATCTTTTTGGAACCTTTCAGCCCGTACAGAGTAAAGTCAAAGCCCTGGCCGGCTTTGATGGTGTCACTCTGGTTCATGCGGGAACCGGTTATCTGTATCTTAAAGGTTCCCTGTCCCTCGGTCGATACCGTCAGAATGACCTGGCGCGATCCATTGACTTTGAGCTTGTACCATGCGGAGGTGGAGGCACTGGTGCCCGCGCCGATGAGCATGGAATATTTTTTGCCTGCGGACATGCTGCGTGCCTTGGCTTTGCTTGCACCGCCGTTCGAATACTTTAGATAATAGAAGGTCACAAAGTACTTGCTTCCCGGGGAGTTGTTCTGCATGCGCAGATAGTAGACTCCTTTTTTCAGTCCGTATACCTGCGCCATGGAATTATCGTCACCGCTGTCAAAGAGAGTACAATTTGTGTAGTAGTCGATACGGGCTTTTTTGGAATCGCACATAGCGGCCTTGATACTGTATTTACTGCCATTCTTTACCCTGATACCGATCACACCGACGGCCCCGTCAGAAGGCACATTGATGCGATGATAAATGAATTTGTGGCTCTGCGTGGTACCCTCATAGTCAAGATAACCGCCGTTCTTGAGCTTACCGACATTTACGGTCTTGTCCTTGGCCATGACAGGAACGCTGATCAAAAGAGTTGCAAAGACAGCCAGGATCAGCAGTGGTCTGCATCTGTGAAATAACTTTTTCATGGTCTGTTTCTCCTTCCATATTCAGAACAGGTCTCTGATCAGTATGTGATTGAGTGGTCATAACGGGTTCTCTGATCATTATATCATACTCCATATTCAATATCCATCATCAGATAGCAAAGTCCATGAAAGAATGCGGGTTTTGGCACCTGAAAGCCGGCAAAGCTGAACCTGCTCTTTTCTGCCGATAGAAAAATGCAATTCAAAAAATATTTCTTTTTTGATATACTATGAAAAGGTGAAATACTATGGCAATTAAGAAATATGTATTAAGTGCAGACCAGCAACTTACGGAAGAACAGATTAAAATGATTGAAGAAGCCGGAAAACGCCTCCCTGTCATAGATGATGATGCTCCGGAATTAACGGATGCGCAGCTGGCCCAGATGCGAAGAGCGCACGAAAGCAGGCAGGCAGATCGTAAAGGACAAAATGTTACATTAAGCCTTACCCCGCAGGCAATTCAAAAGGCAGAGGCTATGGGGAAAGGATACAACGAAAGGACCACCGTAAGGCCTGTATTAACGTACGGTGATCCGGATGCGGATGTGCTGCTGGTGCAGATGGTCGATGACCATGACATGGAGGTCATTGAGCAGGAGGTTTCCTGCATCCGGGAGCTGACCGGCGGGCAGAACTTCTGCCTGCGGGCGGTGAAGGTGGATAACTGGAACGACGACCTTTCTCCGTGGCCGGCGCCGGCCGTGTTCGGCAAGGAGGATTTTGGCGGAGGAGCGGAGGAGACGCTGGCGTATCTTCTGGAGAAGGTACCGGCGGATCATACCCGCAGGACCTTCATAGGCGGCTACTCCCTGGCCGGGCTTTTCGCTCTCTGGGCCGCATACCGGACCGACCGCTTTGACGGCGTGGCGGCTGCGTCGCCGTCCGTGTGGTTTCCGGGTTTTACGGACTATATGCGCCGGGAGGAGATCCATGCGGGCGCGGTCTATCTGAGCCTGGGCGACCGGGAGGAAAAGACGCGCAACCCGGTCATGGCACAGGTGGGAAACGCCATCCGCGAGGCCAGGGAGATCCTTACAAAGGCCGGAACGGCCTGCATTCTGGAATGGAACCAGGGGAATCATTTTAAGGAGCCTGACATAAGGACAGCCAAAGCCTTTGCATGGCTTCTGAACCGATCATAAGCATAAAGAAGCCCGGAACCGTGTGGTTCCGGGCTTCGTACGTTGTGCTTACGATCTCTTACCAGAGAACATCGTAGGTGTTCTCGGCATCGTCATAGACGCCGTTGTCATTGAAATAGTAGTTGTTGCCTGCTTCGTCGGTCATGGAACCGTCAGGATTCTCGGAGATGATCACGGCTGCGCCGGTGTTCTGATCCAGGATCTTGTGGTAGGTTTCCTCGTTGGAACCATAGCTCGGTGCCTGTGCATAGAGGGTCGTTCCGTCTGCACCGTAATAAGCTCCGTCACCGCCGGCAGAGTAGCGCACCCACTCATCGGAGTAGTAGTAGCCGTCGCTGTAGGGAGTCAGGGAATCGGCGTTGCCGTTGCCCCAGTATACGGTGAAGGAATCGCCGGACGGGGTGTTGCCGGTGTACGCCTGCGGCCTGTTGACGGACAGGACCGCACCGTTCTCCGCGGAGAATTCGTACTCGGTGATCCAGTCATATTTGGTTCCCTGGCTGTCATACCAGTAACCGTCGGCAGCCTTGTAGACCGTGACAGCAGCGCCGTCGATCTCGTAGATGGTCTTGGCTTCGCCCGTGAACTGCTTGCCGCTCTGGGATCCTTCGCCGGCCTTGTCGCTCAGGAAGCTTGCGTTGATGTAGCCTGTGCCGGAATTGAAGGAGACCTGGTACCAGCCGTAATCAGCACCGTTGCGCTGAACCTTGCCGGTCACGTGGACGCTTTCGCCCTGCGCGACGGCACCGAGGATCTGGTCGTTGGTGGAGCAGCCGGATCTGACGTTGACGCCGGAGGTGGCGTACATGGTCGCATCCATGGGAACAACTGTGAATTCACCTGCGTTGACGGCGTCCTTCTTGATGGCCAGCTTGGTGTCATACTGCAGGACCTTTGCGGAAACGATGGCGTTGCAGACGTCCGCGATCTTGACGGAATCCACGACGGAACCGGTGATGATGAAGACTTCGTTCTGGGTGGAAACGACAGCCTGGTACACGTTCACATAGTGATCGTCAGCGATCGTCATGGCCGGAAGGGTCTCTCCGTTGGAATAATGCTCGATGGTGATCAGGTTGGCACCGTCACTGAGTGCAACCCACTTGAGCGGATCCTGCATCTCTTTCCAGCTTTCGTTGGGGAGCTCGATGGAGAGCACACCGTCAGAAGTCGTGTAGGTCTCGGCTGCGGCCGGTACGGCCAGGCAGAGGATTGCAGCAGCTGCCAGAGTAGCGAAAATTGTTTTCTTGATCATGATAACCTCCTGTATATTTTAGATTTGATTTTGTTTGCTTTTGTGTAACCCAGTATAGGATACTATCTGTCACAAAACCGTCACACAGAATACGAGCAAACCGCATTGACATAATATCATCAGAGTTCAGGATTGTCCATACTTTAAGCAAAAAAAAGTCAGGGAATCTGTGACCTGCAGGGACGCGCGGGAGTTGTTTAGCGTGCTCCACCGTACGGGCCTTTCGGATTTTGTAAGGATATCTGTTACGCGGCGTCGGCCAGTGCGTCGTCAGTGCTGTCCGCATCCCCGGTTTTGGTGTCGGCTGCGTCCGCGTCCGTCGTGTCCGCGTTCGCGGTATCTTCCTCGACCTTGGGACGGGATTTGGGACCGGGTTCGATCACCGCATACTCCTTCTCGTCCTTGGGAGTGGGTTCCGGAATGTTGATCTGCTCGAGTCCCGTGGAGGAGAGCTCCAGCACCTCGCCGCCCTTGACGTCAAGGGTGAGCAGATTCAGGACATCCTCGATACCCTTGAAATCTTTGAACCTGTTTATGAATTCTTCAAGCAGATCCGTTAAGATCTGGTCGTATGCAAAGTCACCGCTGTCCTGACCGAACTTCAGATCATACCATTTGCCGTTCAGGTAGAGGGCGTAGACAAGCTGATCCGGGACCGTATCCAGGTCGGATACGACTGCATGGGTCAGGATCGGGATCGCGTGTCCGGACGGGACGACCATCTTGATCGTGTTGCCGTCCTGTCCCATGGATGCGCTGGAGTTGAAGATAAACTGGAAGAGTTCCTTCTGCAGCCAGGTCTGTGCGTCAGCCAGGAGATGATCCTCTTTTGCTTTTTCTTCGCTCTGCATTGCCGCTTCCTCTTCGGACAGAGGCTCTGCATCGGGTTCCTCCGTGGAATTCTCGTCCGTCAGACTCGTAATGATATCTACCGCCGACGAGAGGATAACGGAGAACAGGTCTTCTGATTCCCCGGATTGTCCGGATCCTTCGGCGTCGGAGGAAGCTTTCGTTTCGATGATCACCTGCTGCAGGGATTCCGGAAGACGGGAGTAATCTTCATTCATGACCTCGGTAAAGAGGGTCGAGGCCCAGGCAAAAAGATCGTCAAAACGGACGCTCAGGAATTGCAGTGCCCAGTTTTCTGCGTCAAAGGCCTCGGTATCCGGAAGGGTCAGCGTGAGGATGGCGCGGTCGTCCTCCATGCTTTCGGGCATGGTGTCTGCACCAAGACGTGTCAGATCGATCGCCTCGGCGAGAACCTCCGTATATTTCTCCATCCCGGCTGCCTTCAGGACCCATGGCAGAAGCTCCGAGAGCTGCAGGTAATCCGTCTGGGGAACGATGACGCAGTCCACCATGAACCAGTAGATCCGGGCTTCCTCCGGGGTCATCTGTCCGTCCGTCTGCAGCAGGTATGCGACCCGGTTGAGCAGGGAGGAATTGGTGTGGACACCGCCGTGGTCATTCAGGGTGGTAGGAGTTCCGACCTTTGCCTGGTAGTACAGATCCCATGTGAATTCGGGCTGGTTGGATTGATGCGGCTCAGCCATATTCCGGACGGGGGTCTGGCTCCTGTTGCCCATCACCCAGTCGGTGGGCTCTGAATCACCGGCTATGATCGCGCTGTTTTTGCCCTGGATATCACTCAGAGCCTCGTTGATGGCGCCATAGTCGTTCGTGTAGGAGCTGTAGGTCATCAGGGAGCCTGTCACACAGTGCGTGAATTCATGGGTAATGACATCCAGACACTGGGAGTAATCATTGATCTTGCTGGCCGCAAAGCACTGCATGCCATGGATCTTTCCGATATAGCAGGCATTGTTGATCTCGTTGTAGTGGTCGTCGCAGTAATTATTGAGGATGAGGATCGGCGTGTTATCGCCGTCGGGGCTGGTGAGGCCGATCGCGCTGTAGTAGTCATAGGCCCGGCAGTAATTGTACAGCGAAAGGAGGCCGACCTGATCCCATTCCCGGTTGTCCGGACTCGATTCCAGAACGACCTGTCCGTCGTTAAAGAGAAAATCATAGTTTTGCCCGATCAGGATCCTGCGCTCGATGTTGCCAAGATAATACATGCCGGTACGCTTGTCTCGCATGACGGTCACGGTGATCTCTTTTTCGCTGCCGTCGCTCATATCCACGTAGCCGGTATACTCGGCCGGCACCATGAACTCGAAGACGTAGCTGGAATCAAAGCCTGCCTGGCCGGCTTCGTCGCCGGGAAGAATGGCCGGCATGTTGTACAGGTACTCGCCGGACATGGAGACATAGTGGGCCAGATAGGGAAGCTCGGCGCTTTCCCGGCCGCTTCCGGGGAGACTGCCGGTGTAGACAGCCCAGACAAACCGGTTGGAATAATCCTCATTTTCGATATCAAAGTCCATGACGACCGGCAGGATCACCTTGTCGGTGTATCCGGCCAGGATCTCCGGACGGATGCCGGTCTGCTTGTATTCGGTCTCGAGAACGACCTGTTCGGCTTCCTCCGCCGTGATGCCTTCCTCGGTGGCCTTATCCGGCATTTCGGATTCCACACTGCCGGAGAGGGCGATCATGTTTCCGTCGGCGTCGGTAATCACCTTGACGGCGCCGCCGCAGACGGTCGTATCGCCGTACATCTGCTGGAAGATATAATAGATGTTTCCAAGAGGATCGGTCACCTCATGCCAGGGGATAAACTCCGTGTCCTCGTCCGCACCGATCATGGTCCGTACGGAGTCGATGACGGCGGAGGCTTCCTCCGCGCTGGTCACGGGCTTGTCCGTGCAGGTTCCGTCGATGAACGTAACACGGCCGTCATGGGAGAAAATCTTCTCCGCGCCGCTATTGAGGGCGGAAATATCTTCCGGTGACAGCTGTCCCTCCGGAAAGATAGTTTCTGCAGCGTCCGTATCCGGCGCTTCCTCGGCGGTATCCGGCGCTTCCGCAGCCGTTTCCTCCGCGGTATCCGGCCCGGCGGTTTCCGCCAGGACCGTAAGGGTGGGTACTAGCAGTGTAAAGATCAGGCACAAGCCGGACAGGCGTTTCTTCAAAGTCATATTGCTTTGCTCCTTTCGATGGTATGTTCCTTTTCAGGCTGTCGCGTCAGAGCTGCCCATGACCGGTAGATGATGGTGTTGCCGCCGTTGGTCGCCGTCGCTCATGGATAATACTTCCTTTGGCAGGGACGGATGAAATCCTTTTTGACAGGTCGTTGCTTTGAAAAGGGGAGTACCTCCGGCCGAGGCACTCCCCCTTGGTTATCACAAAGCGTACTTACATGCAGGTGTAACCGCCGTCGACAGGTACCATGACGCCGTTGACGTAGCTGGAGGTCGGAGCAGCCAGGAAGATGGCAGTGCTGTCGAGCTCGCCTTCTTTGCCGTAGCGCTCTACCGGAATTGCGCCTGCTGCATACTGCTTGAACCAGTCGGTATCCAGCGTATCCTTGGTCAGAGGAGTCCAGAAATAGCCCGGGCAGATGCAGTTGACGGTGATGCCGTATTTGCCCCATTCAGCGGCAAGTCCGCGGGTCATGTTGACGACGCCGCCCTTTGCTGCATGGTACGGAGAGCAGGGTGCGATCTTGTTGCCGACCAGTCCGTACATGGAAGCGATGTTGATGATACGTCCGTATTTGGCGGGGATCATGGCCTGTTTGGCGACAGCGCGGGCCATCTTGAAGGAGCCGAACAGGTCGATGTTGAGTTCGTTTCCGAACTGTTCATCCGTGATGTCCTCGGCAGGAGCCACGGCACCTGTGCCGGCGTTGTTGATCAGGATGTCGATCCGGCCAAAGTGTTCATAGGCTTTTTTGACGGTTTCGTTGACCATTTCGGTGTCGGTGATGTCGCAGCGGATCGGAAGAGCTTCCACACCGAATTCATCGGTCAGTTCCTTTGCAACAGATTCCAAGAGTTCCATACGGCGGGCGATGGGTACGATCGCGCATCCCTGGTTGGCCAGGGCCTTTGCCATCTGTACGCCAAGACCGGTCGAGCATCCGGTTACGATAGCTACGTGTCCTTTAAGATCAAAATACGATTTCATAGTACCCTCCTGAAAAAATCAATGATCTGCTACCGTTTCATTGTAGCAGATTTATTGAAAAAAAAGAAGCCATATCTGCATATTTCAGAAAATATGGGAGGAATCGTATAAAAGCAGGATAGAAAAACCGGCCTGCCTGCACATGGCAGACAGACCGGCATTATTTTTACCCTTGTGTTGAAACACCTGCAACTATTGCTTATTCAGCAGCTTCTTCTTCAGCTTCTTCCGTGGCAGCAACTACTTCTTTACCAAACTGGCAGTCGTTATTGCCGGACTGCGGAGTCCACATCTCAAGCATGTTGATCGGGTCGTTGAAGTCTGCAAGCCAGCCTTCACGAGCGAAGTCGAACTGGCCGTCTTTTCTCTCATCCAGGAATACGTTCCACTCACGGGTCTCGATGCTCATGTCGATGCCGATCTCCGCGAAATCCTGCTGCATGGCTTCTGCAACAGCGATGTGGCCGGTTCCGTCGTTGGTGAGGTACTTGATGCTGATCGGGGTAGCGTCGGAAAGAACGCCGTCCTCGAACTCATAGCCTGCATACTCAAGAAGAGCGATGGCTTCTTCGATCGCTTCATCTTCGACACCGTCCGGATACTCCGGATAGTAGCCTTCGAACTCTTCGTTCGGGAAGGTGTAAGCGTCGGTGTTGGCCTTGAATACGCCGCCGTTTCCGTCAGCCATTCCGGCCGGAATGTAGGAGGTTGCGACCTTCTGACCGGTCTGGCCTACGTTCTCAACGATGTAAGCACGGTCGATCAGGATTGCGAATGCCTTTCTCATAGCGATGGCCTGGTCAACGGTCTTGCCTTCAAAGATCGGGCTGTTTACGTTGAATGCAGCATAGTAGGTGCCCAGGTTGTCGATGATGTGGAATTCCGGGTTGTCCAGAAGGTTCTGGATCTCGTTGGTCGGTACAGTATCAGCAAAATCAAGGTCGTCGGACTGATATGCAGCGTAGATGGCGGTATCGTCAGCGCTCAGCATCAGGTCGATCTCTTCGATGCTGACCTGTTCAGCCTTGTGGTAGTTCGGGTTCTTCTTCAGAACGATGGACTCTTCATGCTTCCAGGAATCCATGGTGTAAGCACCGTTGGTGACAAAGCCTGCCTCTGCAGCCCAGGAACCCGGGTTGGTCTCCCAGTCGGCAGCAGCCTCGACCTGTGCCTGCGGAACCGGCAGGTAAGCCGGGAATGCGCAGAGATCAAGGAAGTATGCACACGGAGCGTTCAGGGTAGCAACCAGTGTCAGATCGTCGGTAGCTTCGACATTGATGAGACCGTCATCGCCAAGAGCGAAGCAGTCAAACATGTAACCATAGTCAGCAGCGGTCTTGGGATCTGCGGCACGCTTCCAGGCATACTCGAAATCCTTGGCGGTTACGTCCGTACCATCGGACCACTTCAGGCCTTCCTGCAGATGGAAGGTGTAAACCAGGCCATCCTCGGACATTTCAAACGGATTCTCCGGATCGCAGAGGTCGGGCTCCAGAGCGCCTTCTTCGTTGTAGGTGTACAGGCCGGCAAACATGTTGACTGCCAGGCAGGCACCGTCGACGGAGGAGTTAAGAGCCGGGTCAACCTTTGCGGGCTCGCTCGCCAGGTTGATCTTCAGAACGTCTCTCGGAGTGGTAGCGAACTGGAAGAACTTGAATCCAAACAGGTTGGAGTAGATGCCTTCCACGTCTGCCTTCTGAAGGAAGATATCGTTGTAGTAGTAGATCGGGATAACAGCGGCGGTGCCCATGAGGATATCCTCAGCTTCGTGCATCAGGGCAACACGCTTTTCCATATCGGTCTCGGCCTTGATCTGGGCGATCAGGTCGGTGTATTCGGTCCAGTCCGGAGCAGCTTCGTTGTAGGAAGCAGCCTTGTAAGCAACGTTGGCCGGATAGATGGTGGAAGCATAACCGGTGGGCTCAGCAGCTTCTTCGGTCTCTTCAGCAGCTTCCTCAGCCTTCTCTTCGACGGCTTCTTCAGCAGCTTCTGCAACCTCGGCCTCAGCCTCGTCGACAGCTTCTTCGACTTCCTCAGCAGCCTCGTCGGCGGCTTCTTCGACTTCTTCAGCAGCCTCGTCAGCGGCCTCTTCGACCTCCTCGGCAGCTTCGTCGACAGCTTCTTCAACGGCTTCCTCAGCCTCGTCAGCCTTATCCTCAGCAGCACCGATGGCTTCGGCGACATCTTCCTTGATGCCTTCAACAGCGTCCTCAGCCTCTTCTTTGATGCCTTCGGCAGCTTCTTCGGCGTCTTCCTTGACAGCAGCGGCAGCATCGCCTACAGCAGCGACAGCAGCGCCTGCAGCGGCGGTACCGGCAGCAGCGACAGCACCAACAGCCTCTTCGGCCTTGTCAGCAGCAGCGCCGACAGCCTCAGCAGCCTCTTCCTGAACTTCTTCAGCGGCGTCCTTGACTTCCTCGACAGCGCCTTCGACCGCGTCCTTGGCTTCTTCGACAGCACCCTCGACAGTGTCCTTGGCTTCTTCGACAGCGTCAGCGGCGTCTTCGGCAACTTCTTCAGCCTTGTCAGCGGCTTCGTCAGCAGCTTCTTCAGCCTTGTCAGCGGCCTCGTCGGCAGCTTCTTCGACAGCTTCCTCAGCGTCTTCTTTGACTTCCTCAGCAGCGTCAGCGGCCTCGTCAGCAGCTTCTTCGACAGCTTCCTCAGCGTCTTCTTTGACTTCCTCAGCAGCGTCAGCAGCTTCTTCGACAGCTTCCTCGGCGTCTTCCTTGACTTCCTCAGCAGCGTCAGCAGCCTCGTCAGCAGCTTCTTCAACGGCTTCCTCGGCACCTTCAACAGCTTCCTCGGCAGCGTCAGCAGCCTCTTCTACAGCTTCCTCGGCGTCTTCTTTGACTTCCTCAGCAGCGTCAGCGGCGTCGTCGGCAGCTTCTTCAACGGCTTCCTCAGCGTCTTCCTTGACTTCCTCAGCGGCGTCAGCGGCTTCTTCGACAGCCTCAGCGGCGTCTTCTTTGACTTCCTCAGCAGCGTCAGCAGCCTCGTCAGCTACTTCTTCGACAGCTTCTTCAGCGTCTTCCTTGACTTCCTCAGCGGCGTCAGCGGCTTCTTCAGCTACTTCTTCAGCAGCATCGGTAGCTTCTTCAGCAGCCTCTTCGACAGCTTCCTCAGCACCTTCGACAGCCTCAGCGGCGTCTTCTTTGACTTCCTCAGCAGCGTCAGCAGCCTCGTCAGCTACTTCTTCGACAGCTTCTTCAGCGTCTTCCTTGACTTCCTCAGCGGCGTCAGCGGCGTCTTCAGCTACTTCTTCAGCAGCATCGGTAGCTTCTTCAGCAGCCTCTTCGACAGCTTCCTCAGCGCCCTCGACAGCCTCAGCGGCCTCGTCAGCTACTTCCTCAGCGGCATCGGTAGCTTCGTCAGCAGCTTCTTCTACGGCTTCCTCAGCACCCTCAACGGCTTCTTCAGCGGCATCGGTAGCTTCGTCAGCAGCCTCTTCTACGGCTTCCTCAGCACCTTCAACAGCTTCCTCGGCAGCGTCGGCAGCTTCGCCGACAGCCTCAGCAGCTTCTTCTTTTACTTCTTCAGCGGCGTCAGCGACTTCCTCAGCAGTCTCTTCGGCAGCGTCAGCAACTTCTTCAGCAGCTTCGGTGGCTTCGTCGGCAGCCTCTTCGACGGCCTCCTCAGCACCTTCAACGGCCTCTTCAGCTTCTTCTTTGACTTCCTCGGCAGCGTCAGTCGCCTCTTCTTTGACTTCCTCAGCAGCGTCGGTGGCTTCTTCCTTGACTTCCTCAGCAGCCTCTTCGGCCTTGTCGGCGGCTTCCTCAGCCTTTTCTTCGACGGCTTCCTTGGCTTCCTCGGTCTTCTTTTCAGCTTCTTTGCTTGAACCGCAGGCGGACAGCATGCTCACTGCCATTGCAGATGCAAGAAAAAGAGCCAAAACCTTTTTTTTCATAGTTCTTCCTCCTTGTTGATGTTGCAGGGTTTCCCCCAGGGTATTATTTATTCCAGCACGCAACCAGGTGACCGTTTCCCCTGTCGGTCAGGGACGGGCATTCCTTCGCGCACTGCTCGGTTGCATAACGGCAGCGGGTTCGGAACGCACAGCCTGACGGCATGGAAAGCGGACTGGGTACGTCGCCTTCGAGAATGATGCGCTGCTGTGTCCTGGCCGTATTGGGATCCGGGACCGGCACAGCCGAAAGCAGCGAAAGCGTGTACGGGTGGATGGGATTGTCGTTCAGCTCATCCGCATCCGCCGTCTCCACGATCCTTCCCAGGTACATGACCGCGATGCGGTCGGAGATATGGTGTACCACCAGAAGATCGTGCGCGATAAAAAGGTACGCGACTCCAAGCTTTTCCTGGAGTTCTTCGAACATGTTGATGACCTGGGCCTGGATGGAAACATCCAGTGCGGAGACAGGCTCATCACAGACGATAAAGCGGGGATTGACCGCCAGGGCACGGGCAATGCCGATCCTCTGGCGCTGGCCGCCTGAAAATTCGTGGACATAGCGGGTGGCGTGCTCGGCGTTCAGGCCGACAAGACCCATCAGCTCGAGGATCTTGTCGCGTCGCTCCGCTTTGGAGGAATACAGCTTGTGGACATCCAGCGGCTCGCCGATGATGTCCTCGACGGTCATACGGGGATCGAGCGAGGAATACGGATCCTGGAAGACCATCTGCATTTCCTTGCGGTAGTTGTAAATGTTCTTTTCGGTGACCTCGTTGCCGTCAAAGAAGATCTGGCCGCCGGTAGGCTTGTACAGGTGCAGCAGCGTACGGCCGACCGTAGTCTTGCCGCAGCCGGATTCACCCACAAGACCCAGCGTCTCGCCGGGCTTGATGGCAAAATTGACGCCGTCCACAGCCTTTAAGAGCTTTTTCTTAAAGAAGCCCGTCTTGATGGGGAAGTGCTCCTGCAGATCGCGTACCTCCACCAGATACTTTTCGTTTTGGGTGGTATTACTCATTTGCAGTGTCCTCCTCTACATAGTTGTGATCCTTCACATTCATCCAGCAGGAGGCGAAATGTCCATCCGGCATCTTCAGTTCCGGCGGAACCTGTTCCAGACAGATCTTCATCGCATTGTCGCACCGGGGACAGAAAGCACAGCCTTTCGGCATGTTGAGAAGGTTGATCGGCGTGCCCGAGATGGGGATCAGCCTTTCCTTCATATTGTTGACGTTGGGGATCGAGCGGAGCAGTCCCTTGGTGTATTCGTGGGAAGGACGGTAGAAGATATCGTCCGCTGTCCCGCGCTCGCAGATCCGGCCGCCGTACATGACGACGATCTCGTCCGCCATCTGGGCGATCACGCCCAGGTCGTGGGTCACGATGATGATGGCCATGTCGAGCTTTTTCTGCAGATCCTGCATGAGCTCCAGGATCTGGGCCTGGATGGTCACGTCCAGGGCGGTGGTCGGCTCGTCGGCGATCAGGATCCAGGGCTCCGATGCCAGGGCCATGGCGATCATGACACGCTGCCGCATGCCGCCGGAAAGCTCGTGGGGATACTGTTTGATACGTCGCTCCGCATCGTTGATGCCGACCAGCTCCAGCATCTCAAGCGCCGCCGCGTGTGCTTCGGCCCTGGATTTGTCGGAGTGGATCAGGATCGCTTCCTCGATCTGGTTGCCCACGGTGTAGACCGGGTTCAGGGATGTCATGGGATCCTGAAAGATCATCGCGCATTTCTGCCCGCGGAACACGTTCATCTGTTTGACGGTATATTTGGTGATGTCTTCGCCCTGGAAAAGGATCTGGCCCTGGGTGATATGGCCGTTCTGTTCCAGGATCTGCATGATGGAGTAGGCGGTGACGGATTTGCCGGAACCGGATTCTCCCACGATGCCGAGGGTCTTGCCCTCCTCCAGTGTAAAGCTGACGCCGTTGACTGCCTGCACCTCGCCTTTGTCGGTGGTGAAGGAGGTGTGCAGGTCGATGACCTGCAGAAGCGGCGGTTTTTTCTGATTGTTGTTTGTATCTGCCATCTTTGCTTACCTCCTGAGTTTCGGATCGAATGCGTCGCGGAGCCCGTCACCGAGCAGGTTGAAGGCCAGGACGATCAGGACGATCGTGACAGCAGGAAAAACCAGCTGCATGGGATAGCTCTGCAGACCTTCGCGGGCCGCGTTGGCCAGGGAACCGAGGGAAGGCATGGGAGCCTTGACGCCCATTCCGACGAAGGAAAGGAAGCTCTCGGTAAAGATCGCGGAAGGGATCTGCAGCGCCGTGGTGATGATGATGACGCTGATACAGTTCGGAATGATATGGGTACGGATGATCCTGCCGGAGCCGGCCCCGACGGCCTTGGCGGCGAGGATGTATTCGTTGTTCTTGATCTTGAGGATCTCGCCGCGGACCAGACGGGCCATGCCGACCCAGTACAGAAGTCCGAACACGACGAAGATCGAGACCATGTTGGTACCGAGGGTCTGGATGATGGGGTTCTGGGAACCGGCCATCGTCTCGTTCAGCACCACGGAAAGCAGGATGATGATCAGCATATCCGGCAGGGAGTATATAATGTCGACGATCCTCATCATGACCAGGTCGACCCTGCCGCCCAGATAGCCGGATATGGAGCCGTATATGACGCCGATGATCAGCACGAGGATGGAGGCGAACAGGCCTACCACCAGGGAGATCTTGGTGCCCTCCACCACACGGATAAAGTAGTCACGGCACTGGGAATCCGTTCCCATGATGTGCGGGAAAAGCTTCTCGCCGGTCTTATCCATGTATTTCTGTTCATTTTTGGAATATTCAAAAGCAGACAGGTTCTTG
The DNA here is from genome assembly GCA_017463155.1 of Blautia sp. Classification (GTDB taxonomy): domain Bacteria; phylum Bacillota; class Clostridia; order Lachnospirales; family Lachnospiraceae; genus Blautia_A. Next base: position 20,867 of record JAFTPT010000048.1, on the reverse strand, counting down.
GCGGTCTTGTCCCTGCGGCCGTTGACCTTGATGATGTCCGAGTAGCTGTAGGGAACGACGACCGGTGCGATAATGATGGTCAGGATGACCAGGATAAGGACGATCAGCGATCCGACAGCCAGCGGGTTCTTCATCAGCTTGCGCATGCCGTCGCGGAAGAATGTCGTGGACTCGCTCATGACATCCTGCTGTCTTTTTTCTTCATCGGTGGCCTTCTCGAACTTGCTTACGTCGATCTGAAGGCTGAGAGCGTTCTTTTTAGGTATTTCCATGGGAGTCCTCCTTAGTCAAGTTTGATCCGCGGATCAACTACTTTGTAAAGGATATCGCTGAGAAGGTTCATCAGCACCATGATGATGGCCAGGAAAATGGTGGTGGCCATGATCAGGGGGTAATCCCGGTTGGTGATGGATTGTACGAACTGTTTGCCCAGTCCGCCGATACTGAAAATGTTCTCGACGACCAGCGATCCGGTCAGAATGTAGGCAAGCATCGGGCCGACATAGGTGATGACCGGGATAAGAGCGTTCCTGAGGGCGTGCTTGAAGATCACCTTGATGGTAGAAACACCCTTGGACCTGGCGGTCCGGATATAATCCTGCCCCAGGGAATCCAGCATACTGGTCTTGGTAAGCCTGGTCACGTAGGCTGTCGGGTAGGCAGCCAGGGCAATGACCGGAAGCGTGTAGTTCGGATCGGACGGGTTCCAGACCGGCAGGACTCTCAGCTGGATGCAGAATACCAGCAGCAGAAGAGTCGCGAAAACGAAGGACGGCATGGCCGTAAACAGGGTCGTGAAGAAGATGATCACACGGTCCGGCCATTTGTTGCGGAACAGTGCCGCGATCGCGCCCAGGATGACGCCGATGATCACGGCGAAAAAGGCTGCGATGCCGCCGATGAAGGCGGAGACCTTGAAGCAGCTCCAGAGCGTGGAGCTGATATCACGGCCGGTCTTCAGGGAGATCCCGAAATCACCGTGCAGGAGATTCCTCATATATATAAGGAACTGCTGCCATACGGGCTTGTCCAGGTTGAAGCGTTCCATCAGGACGGCCCTGACGGCCTCGGACGTGGCCTTCTCGGAGTTGAACGGTCCGCCCGGGACCGCGTTCATCGCGAAGAAGGTGATCAGGCAGATGATGAAAACACTCAGGATCGCCAGGAGAATTCTCTTGACCAGGTACTTTGACATAGCAGTAACGACCTCCGTATTTATGATTCAAATGGACAGGGCTTAAGGGCAAACATCCGGCCCGAAATGCAGCGGACGTTTGCCCTTTACCACGTCACATCAAAAAATCCTTTATTATTATACTCAATAAAAATGAAAATGACAAGACTTTATAATGAAAAGCGTTGGAACCGCAGATAATCTGTGTTATACTGAAGGACACAGAAAAAACACAATTTTCCCACAAACTGAACACAAATCGTACCTATACTGGGAACCATCAAGAGAAAAGAAAACCGGACAGGGCCCCGCACCCGGGGAGTGATGCGGGAGAGCCTGTTTCACAAAAAGGAGGAAATAGTATGAGCAACCGTAATGATAACACGATCAAAAAGATGATGAAGACCGGCGCGGTCATCAGCTTATGCGCGGTACTGGCCGGCGGCCTTGCAGTAAACGGCTTCAACATGAACGGAAGGGATGTTTCGGCGGCGGAGGCCAAAACGGCGACGCTGTATTACGCAAAAGCGGATTCGGAGGACAAGTCGACCCGGAACACCGGCAACCTGGATGTGACGGATGTCGTCGAAGATGTCATGCCGAGCATCGTTTCCATCACGACCAAGTCCATTCAGGAAGTGCAGAACTATTACGGAATGTTCGGCTTCGGCGGATATGCTCCCTACGAGGAGAGAGAAGTCCAGGGAGGCGGTTCCGGCATCATTATCTCCAAGAACGATACCGAGCTCCTTATGGTAACAAACGCGCACGTGGTGGAAGGTGCTGATACATTGTCGGTCACCTTTATTGACAACCAGACCTACGAAGGCAAGGTCAAGGGCTACGATGAGGAAGCGGACGTCGCGATCGTGGCCGTTAAGCTGGATGATATTTCCGATGATACACTGAACGAGATCGCGCTGGCTAAGATCGGCAGCTCCGACGCATTGCAGGTCGGTGAGCAGGTCGCGGTGATGGGCAACGCGATGGGCTACGGACAGTCCGTGACGACCGGTATCGTCAGTGCCAAGAACCGTCATTATGATGATAAGATGTTTGATTACGAAGGAAATCTGGAGGATGAAGGCATCGACCTGATCCAGACGGATGCGGCGATCAACCCGGGCAACTCCGGCGGCGCTCTTGTCAATATGGACGGTGAGGTGGTCGGTATCGCCTCCTCCAAGCTGGCCGATACCGTGGTCGAGGGTATGTGCTACGCGATCGCCATCTCGGATGTGACGGAAGAGCTGGAAGGCCTGATGAACGAGGAGACGCGGGATCAGCTGGGCGATGATGAGCATGGTATCCTCGGCATCGTGGGCGGCACCGTCAGCGAGGAGGAATCCAAGAAGTACGGCTTCCCGGTCGGCGTGTTCGTATCGGAAGTGACCGACGATGGTCCTGCCGATGAAGCGGGCATCCACAGGAACAGCATCATCACCAAGTTCAACAACAAGAAGCTTGACAGCATCCAGATGCTGATCGAATACCTCAGCTACTATGCACCGGGCGAGGAAGTCACCCTGACTGTGGCGACCCAGAGAGACGGTGAGTTCGAGACCGAGGAAGTGGTCGTCAAGCTGGGCGCGCAGGATGCGAGCTATGACGATGACGACGATGATAAGGATGATCGTGACGACAGGGACGACCGCGACGACGCTGATGAGCCGGACGATATCGACAAGGACGATAAGGATGACAAGGACGACGACGTTGAGGAGCGCGATGACGACGAGTGGGATTTCTACGATGATGAGGATGAAGACGACCCCGAACTCAGCGACGGCGACGATGAGGATGACAGACCCGAGAAGAGATCCCGCGAGGATATCTTCAAGGATTGGGAGAACAGCATCTTCGGAGAGGAAGAGGACTAAAGCTGATCCGGCGGACGGTTTAGCAGTCTTGCATACAGTGTAAAGGTGAGAAAAAGTATTTTGGCTCTGTACCAGAAATGGTACAGAGCCTTCTTTGTTTTATAGGAAATGCAAGCGTGCATCGAGCAGCCTCCGGGACATTTTTTACGAAAGCGGAGATCGTGAGAAGGCAGGAGGTACACAGGGACGGCGAACATGATTTTGACAGAATAAGTCCATATTGTTCAGAATGACCCACATACGGGGAACAGGCAGCCGGAAGGCTGCCTTTTTTTGTACGAAAATCTGTGAATAATACACGAAAAACCCATTCTTTTTCGAACAAAAAATTATACATAAATATCAAAAAAACGTTGTATTCCACCCGTTAAGGCTATATAATAGGAATATACTGCACTTATTATGTGCAAAATTCCGGCACGCGGATCTGATCCCCATCAAAAAACGCGTCCGTCTGACGATACATACTGACAAAAGGGAGGAAATGACCTATGAGTAAGAGAAGATCCGGTTTTAAGAATGTTCTCGCTATGATTCTGGCCACAACGATGCTGATCCAGCAGACGTCGTTTGTGAATATTGCTGCTGAGGAGGAGACCGTATCCGATACAGTCGGAACGGGCTTTGACGAAAGCCTGTCCGGGGAAGTGGCCGGAGTGCTTACGGAGGGTTCCTCGTCCAGGGAAACAGAGCAGAAGGAGGCGTCACCTGTGACTTCCGGCCAGGAGCCGGATGAGAATGCCGATCTGTCGGCCGGAATCGGCAGGGATGCAGCTGATACGAATGCAAAAGCCCCGGAGTATGACGAAAGCGATACCAGCGATGTAGAGGAAGCTGTACTGGATGATGGGACAGGCAGTATGGATGAGACGAAGATCGATTCGGGTGATGACACTGATTCCGGGGAAGAGAAATCTGATGCCGATGATGGGGAAAAAGACACGGATGAGGAAAACCACGGATCAGCCGATGGAAATGGAAGTGACGAGGATACCGAGGCGGATTCCGACAAAGAGAAGGCGGATCTCCTTACGGATGAATATACGGAAGAGCTATCTTCAGAAGAAGAGCTTACGAGCGGTCCGGAATATGGGACAGAGTTTCTCTATGAGGATGATTCTCTCCGCGCCGTGATCACGGCGGACGAGGCAGCAGGGATTCCTGCCAATGCGGAGTTCCATGCGGAAGCGATCACAGAAGGACTTGAGATTCTTGCAGAAAACATCCGGCAGGATCTTGGGTATGGTGAGACGACGGCGTTCTCGGTCATTCCGTATAAATTCTATTTTACGGCAGAAGGAACGGATGAAGTGCTTGAGCCTGTCAACGGCAACGTTCATGTGGAACTGTCCTTTACAGAGCCCATTGACCTGGGTGTCCATGAACTGCCTGTAAAAACGACGATGGTAGCGCATGAGGCAGTGGATGGGTTTGAAACCCTCGACGGCTCTTCCGTACAGTATCAGCAGGATGAAACGGTTTTGACCGAGGATAAGACCCGAGAAGGAACGGCTGTGGAGGATGAGTCAAAGAAGAATGGCTCTGATGATGCAGCGGAAGATGACTTTACCGCAGACAATGCTGACAATAGTATCGCATATGATGCGGCAGACAATGAAACGGGTGATTCCTCTGTCGATGCAGAGGCGGTCACAGCCTACCGGGTGACGGTCAGCGGCATGGAGTTCGATACCGGCAGCTTCAGCACCTTCAGCGGCGTGGTGGAGTACGGCGCAGCTGCAAAGAGAATGCTGAAAAATGTCCGGCTGCTTGGTGCCGGGAGTGATCAGGAGATGAAGCCGTTTGCGAGCACGTTTGAAATAGAAGGGGTAGGTACAGATTCAGAAGGAAAGTATGTTGTCGTAAGCGGGAAGAAGTACAAGATCAAGATCGGTTTCATGGAAGACCCTGACGGAGATGGAGATACAGCACAGTATCAGAAGGGCAGCATCATGACCTATGAGATTCCGAATGGTCTGACGATCCCGAATCCGGTCACAGTAGATAATAAGAAGACGATAGCCGTCACTTTGGAGGGCGCCAGTACCACGGGTTCGGATTATGAGGGCGTGACGCTCTCATGGTGGATCGAGGATGGCAATAAGGTCCGGTTCCAGTGGAATTTCAGGAATGAGGAAGACAAGGCCGCTTTTGACAGATGCTATAATACCTATTTTGTCCTGGAGTTGGAAGGAATCATCAAGGACGAGACTGAAAGGATCGATTGGGGCGGAAAGGTAGGAACCAAAGATTTTGCGGTCGATACGAATAGAGACCTGAACGTTGAGAAGACGGTCGGGAGCTTCGATTCCATCAACAATGTCATTCATTATACGGTGAAGGTTACGTCTAAGGGTGTAAATACAGGCGTTGTTGTGACCGATACGATCGCGGAGAGCTCCCGTGAGTTCATGGAATTCGATACAACGCCAAGCACCTTTGAAGTGACAGGCTATAGCGAGAGCGTGTCAGGCCCTATCAAAACAAATTCCGCCGATGAGACCGGCTTTTCCAAGGAATTCCCGGTTCTGGATGACGGGCAGACCGTCACGATCAACTATGTTGTCAAGCTGAAGAACATGAATGGCCTGACTCCGCAGGGGGATGGAGCGAATGTATCCCTTGGAACGCAAGACCAAACGAAGAACAGCGTTTCGGTGAAATCAAACGAAGTGACGGCCGGAACCACCCTGGACACGGAAGCCTATATCGTGGACAAGATCAAGGTACAGTCCCTTGGAAAGAGGTCCATGGGCAGCGCGATCAAAGAGACGGAAACCTCCGCAGATGGCAGTGAAACAAAGACGTACGATATCCTGAGATGGATGATCACGCTGCAATCCCGTCCGGAGGACGCCCTGAATATGGGAGGCAAGACGATCTCAGACTCGATCGCGGGCCAGGTGTCTAGCCTGACGGAATATGATGGCGATGGGATCACGGTTACGGTTAAGTGTGCCAAGGATAATACGGTCGTGAAAACCTGGGACGTGTTGTTTTCCGAGCTTCCTCAAAAAAGTGATTCCTCCTGGTCCTACATAATCCCGGATGAGGCTGTGTCGATCGGCCGGCGTGCAGGTGAGGACGATGGAAATTCGTTCATCTACGAGATCACCTACAAGACCCGGACGGATATCAGCAGTCTGGTCGAAGACAAGACGATCCAGAATACAGGCTCAGGCTTTGGCAGCGGTACCGGAATCGGGACGGTCGGACCCGGTGAAGACAACCGGTTTGAGATTGAGAAGGAGGTTGCGGGAAGAGATACAACTACCAATGAGATTACCTGGAAGATCACCATCGATGTTCCGGCCATCGGCCTTGACGGCAATAGTATACTGACCGATACCTATCCGACGAACGGCAGCAACCGGGATAGCTATGTGGCCGGTTCCTTGCAGATAGATGGTTTAAAGGATGGTGAGAGTTATACCGAAGACAGCAGCGATCCTGCAAATCTGAAGGTTTCGTTCTTTAAGGATGCTGAAAAACAACAGCTCGGTTTTCAGTCAAATGACAAGCTTCGAAAGGTCGTCGTGACCTTCCGGACAAAGAACAGCACGACCTGGACGCCGGATTCTTCCGGGAATTACATCCATCGGAATGATGTCAGCTTTTCCAATGACAAGATCACCAGAAGTGCCTATGCCAGAGTGGTCAGCAACCCGCGTCTGAAAAAGGAAATGCAGCAGGTGCAGAGTGCTCCGGACGGGCTTCCCATGTTCAAATGTACGATCAATATCTATGGAACTGTGGGACAGAACTTTCAGATCGAGGATACCTTTGACGATCGTCTAGTCTACGTACCGTCCTCATCTGCCACGGATTCCTATGGCGTGATCGATCCACATGCGGGAAATGACGGTCATGTGCAGGCGGCCGCGGAAGGAAATAAAGTGACCTTCACCATTGATCCGGCCCTTCTGCGGGATCATTATAAAGGGAATCAGCAGAGCAACAACATCTACAACTATACCCTGACCTACTATATCAAGGTCAAGGACCGGGATGCCCTGAACGAGATCGTCAATGAGGCGATGTCCGCTCCGGACAATACCGTGTATCTGGGGAACAATGCCAGCAGCACGATGTTCGGTGAAACCGAAACAACAGTGGCTTATGAGTACTCCCCGGTGACGAAGGAGTGGGTCAACCAGGGCGGCGTGACCAAGACAAACCGGACAGCGGAGTTCCGAATCGAGATCAACAAGGAGGCATTGGATCTGAATCCGAATTCGGATACCATTATTGTACCGGATGCCTACGATTCAGCGATCAGTGTGGATTATAACTCCATCCGGATCACCGAGGGCGATGGGGCTGACCAGAAGGTCATCTATTATGACAGCAGCACCAAGACGATCGTGAAGCCGGACGGCGCACAGTCTTACTGGGATGGAAGCGGAAACAGCATCATTTACACGATTCCGGACAAGACGCACATTGTGATCACCTACAACGGAAACATTTCCGGCTGGGGCGCTGTCAGTGCCGGCAACACGGTCGATGTTATGGGCTACAACAAGGGCGTCACAGTGACGGCGGATTTTGGTGAAAAGGAACGTGCGGGCGGAAGTGCCTACAACCTGATTGTTAAAAAATATGTCGATGGTGATATGACACATCCCCTGGAGGGAGTGAAGTTCAACCTGTACAAGGGCACCGGAGCAGACGGGGAAACACCCGAGCTGATTCAGGAGAATGTCGAGACTGGCGCTGACGGCATGGCGTATCTGACCGGCCTTCGAAGGAATACATATTATTATTTCCAGGAGGTGGAGGATTCTGCGGTCCACAACACCTATCGGTATGACAGCACCAAGTACCGGTTCCGAATCTCCGCGGACGGAAGCACGGATTATACTACCTATACATATAAGACCAATGACGTACTGACAGTCCGTAACGAGACCAAGGTCATTTCCATTCCGGTCACAAAGGTGTGGGCCGGAGGAGACCCGCCGGAAGGGACATCCGTTACGATCAAACTGAAAGCAAATGGTGGGGATGCGTACCAGTATGATGAGAGTACCGGACTGCCCAGCACGACAGAAAAAGTCCCGGATTTGACGATCACCAAAAATGCCAAGGGCAGCTGGGAGGGCGAATTCACAAACATTCCGCGTCGGGACGCGGCCGGAAATACCATCACCTACACGATCGAGGAGGTGAATACACCGTCCGGGTACAGCTCCGATAACGGAAAGAGGGTCGATGATTCCAGGCCGAACCGCGTGGATAAGGGCTTTATTGTCACTAATACCAAGGAGACCGGCGGGACGATTAAGGTCTCCAAGACCATTCAGGATGAAGCAGCCAGCAAAAAGAAAGCCGGGGAATCCTTCACCGTGAAGATCAAGCCGGTTAATCCGCCTGAAGATATTGATCTCAGCAGCGCAATTGTCACAGGAACCCAGACACACCAGCAGGGTAAGAAGGAAATTACCTTCACGGTCAAACACGGGGAGACGGTCGTTGTGACCAATCTGCCCTTTGGTACCTACAAGGTGGAGGAGACAGCGAGCGCGGATGGCAGCTATACGACGACCTATCTGGTGGATAATACGTCTTCCTCTGGTCAGACAGATCTGAATGAGGCGCACAAGACGGCGGCAGTCGCGATCAACAATGAATATGTCAAGACAGAACAGAAACTGACGGTCAAAAAGGAGATCGTCGGAGGACCGGCGTCGGCCTACACCAAGGAATATAAGGTAAGAATTAAGAATGCAGATAATAAGTATCTGAAGAAGGTCGCAGGAACGAATGGGGAGACCATCATTGCGGAGGCGTATAATGCGGCTGAAGCAGCATCCTATGAATTCACCGTGACCAGCGCAAAGCCGCTGGAGCTTTCGGTTCCGGTCGGGGAATACACGATCGAGGAGGTCCTGACCAGCGACGAGTCGGATCCTTCAAAGGCAAATGACCTGGTCAATCTGAAGAAGGATTATGATTTTGTTGGATTTTCGGTTGACTATGGGAAAGTTAAGAATTCTGCGGGAAATGATACCGCAGAGGACGCTGCGAATGCCAATGTCCCCTCCTGGGCCGAGGCCACCGCGACCGTCAAAAATGAGTACCGGGTGCACACTGGTTCTCTGAAGATCAAGAAGGTCATCGAAGAGATCAAGCCGAACGGGACGGATGAAGCGCCTGCAGCTCAGGACCTGCTGGCTGATACAACGCTTCAGAACAAACAATTTGAGGTTCTGATCAGGAACCAGGATGACCAGTATCTGAAGGTAAATCCGGACGGTACTACAGAGCTGGTCGATGATGAATTTCCGATCATGGTAACGATGGGCAGCGAGCTGGTGATCGACAACGTCCCGGTCGGTGTCCGTGAATACACGATCATCGAGAAGGACACAGGCCGTGAGATTGCGAACTACAACTTTGTTCCTGGCAGCAGCACGACGGAGGTCAGCAATGTCACGGTCGAAAAGTCGACAACGGAGGATCCCAAAACGGCCGAAGTCAACCTGACAAACAAGTATAAGCATAAGATGGCCCGGATCTCGGTCATAAAGCTTATCAGCCTGCTGGATGGGCCTGCAGGTGACTGGTTTGCCGGACAACGAACGGAGTATGAGAGAGCTCTGAAGACGGAGGTAAAGAACAAGGAATTCACCTTCGAGATCAGGAGGAAAGGTTCTGACACTGTACTGGATACGTTGAAGGTGAAGGGAGACGAGACCTCCAAGGATACGTCCATCTGGCTTCCGATCGGGACCTATGTCGTCACGGAAAAGGATCCTTACAACAACTCCAATGACTTTGTGTTTAACAGTGTGGAGTTCTCCGGAGGCAGCGGCGCAGCGGGTACGGATGGATATGAGGTCACGCTGACTGAGTCGATCGCCGACGTGGCGGATCCGCAGCCGGTCGAGGTTTCGGCTACAAACAAGTATGACAAGGTCAGAACCTACGTGCATCTCAACGGGACCAAAGCGTTTACGAACGGAGACCTATCCTATAATACATTTACGTTCAGCGTCAAGGATGCATCCGGTAATCCGGTAATGGCTGGAGATAAGGCCGTGACCGGCAGATCGAATGCGAATGGTACGATCACATTTTCACCGGATATAGGCATTAAGTCAGCAGGAACCTATATCTACTATGTAACGGAGGATATGAAGGACGGCGCCGGTGATGGGAACAATTACATTGGGAATGGCATCAAGTATGATCCTTCTACATGGAAGGTTACCGTCGTAGTATCAGGCAACACGATCGATGAACTTACGATCGACAGCCAGACCTATGAGAAAGGTGTTAAGTCCGGAGGTTCTACGGGTATGACCTGGTCATCTGCTGAGGGGATCAGCTTTACCAACGACGTCACCGAGACCCGGATTATGAAGTTCAAGGAAGATACGTCAGGTCCTACAGAGATGAATGACGCAACGCTCAGGATCACCAGGGTCGACGACGACGGCGGTGTGATCGACGCAAACGGACATACGTCGGTCACGGCAACAACTGGTACCTGGCAGGAATGGACAACAGGGAGCAGCCCAAACGAGAATCCTAAGGTGATCTATGGACTCCGGGCCGGTACATACAGGATTGAAGAGATCGTCACACCGAAGGGGTACAGGCCTGTCAACATAACCTTTACGGTCGATAAAACCGGAGTGATAACAGGGTGGACAGATCATCTGAATAATAATAACGCTCAGACCAATACAGTGGTGACGATCGATACGGATACATCGAATGCCGAAAACCCGATTCGCACTTTGAATATCACAGATGCAAAGATTCATTTCAAGATTAAAAAATGGGATCCGGAGAAGAAAGAGGCGATTCAAGGTGCGGTGATCGATCTTTATGAGGCAGGATCATCCGCTGCAACACCAATCTATAGCTGGACATCCCGGACGGATGCCGCTTCCGATGATATAGGGCAGTATCTGGAAGTAGGCAAGAGGTATACTTTACGAGAAACAACGACGCCGACGGGATATAAGCCTTCTACCGTAACCTTCTATATTGATACTGATGGACAGGTAATAGAAGACTCTCGCCCCATACTGCTGACATTCCGCCGGGATGCCATTAGCAATAAAATCAGTTATTATGATATTGATGATCTTTCCCTGCATCTGAAGTTAAAAAAGACGGATGCGATTACAGGGAATAGTCTTGCAGGCGCGACATTTGTACTCTATGACATCACGGATAAGAGTAATGTCATGGAAGTACCAGGTGGAACCTGGACATCCAAAGTTCTGACCGGAAATGAGACTTTTGATCAAGACCTGGGTCCGCTTTTGGATGTGGGACACAACTATAAGCTGGTGGAAACCTCCTGGCCTGTCGGATACGCGAAGATGGCGGATATTACATTCAGTGTAAGCAACGCCGGAACGATCTACGTTGATAATTACAGTATCCGCCCGGATCTAGACTGGTCCGGCAATACAAGCGGCAGTACAAGCATATGTACAGCAGCCAACCAGCCCCTTTCTCTCCTCATCAGCAAGACCAGGGCCGATGGTTCCACAAAGCTGGCCGGTGCGACCATGACAGTCTATAAGGCAGATGACAGCGGCCAGGCTATTACGACCGGCGATGACGCGGTAATCGACACCTGGGAGACCGATGGAACAAGTGTGCACGATATCGGCGTCGGACGAAAGCTCCAGACCGGCGTGACCTATGTCCTTCAAGAAACAGCTGCACCGACTGGCTTTGCCTATGCCGAGGATATTCTGTTCAGATTTGAGAATGACGGGACACTTGCGTTTATCAAACAGAGTGATAACAGTACAGTTGCCACCACAAAGGAGGATGATAAGACTGTATACGTCGTGAAGGACGAGCCGCTTCACTTTACCGTGACCAAGAAGCTGCTGAATGGAACTACTTTGATTCCGGGTGTGACCCTGACTCTATATAAGGATTCCGGAGACGGAACGCCGGGGCCACAGGTCGATACCTGGACATCCTCGGGCTCATCCACGAGCAAGGACTTTGGTGAGAAGCTCGATGCAGGACAATCGTATATCCTCCGGGAGACCGATGCACCGGCCGGCTATCTCTACACAGATGACATCTATTTCTCCGTGAACAAAGATGGAAGCATCAACGCACCCTATCAGAAGACCACGAATGCGGATGGTTCTATCGGAACGAATGCGGTAATCAAAACGGAAACGGATACCTCGACCGATCCGGTCACAACTCTGTATGTAGTGGAGGATGAAAAGCTCCATCTTTTCATCAACAAGATCGATGCGGATACTGAAAGCCAGCTGACGGGTGCCACCTTTGATATCTATGATGGCGGAATCAGCGGCACCAAGGTGAACGGGACACCGGTCGCTGTCGACAGCCGGACTGATCTTGGCAGCCTTCTGAAGGCCGGCAAGACCTATACCTTTGTGGAAGTCACGGCACCACAGGGCCATGCCTTTGTGGAAAACTTTACGATTACGATTGCCGGAGACGGTACGATCACGACAGCTCTGGACACACAGAAGGATGAGGAAGGGGAGACCGTTCTTGTGGATGATCAGGGAGCAGTCGGAAATGGTGACGGATATCGTTTCGAAACCTATCTTGTCAAGGACAAGCCGCTCCACTTTGTAATGAACAAAAAAGTACTTGCCGGCAGCGACGAGGTGGCAGGAGCGACACTGACCATCTATGAAGCCGGGGAAGACGGAACGGCTGATACAACCAAGACGGTCGATACCTGGACATCCGAAAAGGATAAAACCCATGACTTTGGCACGTCTCTCGAGGCCGGCAAGAGCTATGTGGTGAAGGAGACCGGTGCGCCTGCAGGCTATGCGTATATGGAGGATATCCATTTCTCTGTTGAGAAGGACGGTACGATCACGGCACCATACCAGAGCATTTCCGGTGAGAGCGGCAGTACGAACCTGAAGATTAAGACCGAGACCATCACCGGCACCACGTCCATCGTCTATATTGCGGAGGACAAACCGCTCCACTTTAACGTAAGCAAGACCGAGATTACGACCGGCAATGAAGTGCCGGGGGCAGAGTTCAAGGTCTACAAGGCGGATGCAAGCGGCAATGCAGTCACGACCGGCGAAAATGCGGTGGTCGATTCCTGGACATCGGAAATGGGAGTCGTACACGACTGCGGCGAATTCCTGGAAGCCGGTCAGGGCTACGTTCTCCATGAAGAGCTTGCTCCTGCCGGGTACCAGAAGATTGTGAATAATATGCCGTTCTCTGTTGCGGAGGATGGAACGATCACGACGGCTCTTCCGACGAAAAAGGATGAAAGCAATGCAGATATCCTGGCAGAAAACGGGGAAAAGATCTACCTGGTCCAGGATACGCCGATTCATTTTTACCTGAGCAAGATCGTGGCCGGTACCGGCGATGAACTTTCCGGCGCGTCCTTTGCGCTCTATGATGTGACGGGTGTCATCGATGGCGGCGATGGCACGCTGGTGGATGATTCTGCCTGGACGTCGGTAGAAAATGAGTACAAGGATTATGGTCCGATCCTGAAGACCGGCCACACCTATACGCTCAAGGAAACCGATGCGCCGAAAGGCTACGCGTACCATGCACCGGTGACCTTTACGGTAGGCGATAACGGAACGATCACCTATACCGATAACGCTTTGTCCGTGAAGAAGGATGCAGCGGGTCAGGATGTCACATCCAATGACGAAAAGGTCTACGCCGTTGAGGATACGCCGTTACATCTGGTGGTTGAGAAGGTCCTGACGATTTCGGAGCCGGGTGAAGAACTCACCGACATCCCGGGTGCGACCATCGTCCTGTATGAGAAGGGCCATGCGGGTACGATCCTGGATACCTGGAACACGACGGAAGAGCCACAGCATGAATTCGGCAGCTGTCTGGATGCCGGAAAGACTTACATGCTGAAGGAGACCGTCGCGCCGAAGGGCTACGCCTATGCGGTTGAACGGGAGTTTACGGTTAGGACGGATGGTACGATCACGACGGAAATGCCGACATACACCGATGCCGGCGGTAATGACATCAAGACCAACGGACTTCCCACCTACCTGATGGAAGAGGATTCGCTTCATTTTAACCTCAACAAAGTCAACGCGGTCACCGGTGAGGAGATGGCTGGCGCGACATTTGCCATCTTCGACAAGGCAACCGGTGTACAGGCCGCTTCCTGGGAAAAGAATGGGGACGGCAGTCATGATTTTGGTGCAGATCTCTTTGCCGGTAAGACTTACACGTTGAAAGAGACATCGGCCCCGACAGGGTATGCCTTTATGGACGATGTCGATTTTGAGGTCGGAACAGACGGCACGATCACCTGGAAGAGCGGCAGTCTCGATACGCAGAAGGATGACGAGGGCCGGATCGTGCGTGATGCGGCCAACGGACAGCTGGTCTATCTGGCCAAGGATGAGCCGCTGCACTATGTCATCAACAAGATGATCGCAGGTTCAGACGAGGAACTTGCCGGTGCGACCCTCACGCTGTATGAGGCGGAAGAAGGAAAAAAGACGCCGAATCTGACGAAAGAAGTCGATTCCTGGAAATCCAAAGCTAATGAGACCCATGACTTCGGTGAAAAGCTGGATGCCGGCCATGCCTATGTGCTTCGCGAGACAAGCGTTCCAACGGGCTATGGCTATGCTCCGGATATCTACTTCTCCGTCGGCAAGGACGGCACGATCGGATCGCCGGTGCAGGTGATCACCGATACGTCCGGGACGATCGAGACAAAAGCTGTCCGGACAGAGTCCGTCAAGGATGCGGAGACGGATGCAGAGACCCTTGTATATATTGTGGAAAACGCACCGCTGCATCTTTTCATTAACAAGGTTGATGAAGATGACGAGAGTCAGCTGACAGGCGCTGCATTTGATGTGTATGTTAAGGGTACTGCAACAAAGGTGAATGGTGAGAAATCCATCGCCGTGGATGGGAGGACCGACATTGGCAGCCTTCTGGATGCAGACAAGTCTTACACCATCAAGGAAGTCACGGCGCCGCAGGGCTATGCCTTTGTCGAGGACGTGGAATTTACGGTCAACCATGACGGTTCCATCACGACTGATGTTCCGATACAGGAGAACGAGGATGGAGATCCGGTTCTGGTCGCTGCGGACGGACAAATGGTCGATGAGAATGGTTTTGCCACCTATCTCATCAAGGACGCTCCGCTCCATGTACGTGTCAGCAAGGTGAATGAAAACGATGAAAAGCTTGCGGATGCGGTTCTGGTGATCTACGAAGCAGATGCGCAGGGCGAAGCCAAAACAGATAAAGAGATTGCCCGATGGAATTCGACGGATATGGATGTGCATGACTTTGGCAGCGAATTGTATACGGGTGTGGAGTATATTCTGCGAGAGACCATCGCACCGCAGGGATACGGCTTTGTCGAGGATCTCAGCTTCACGATCCGTTCGGATGGAACGGTGGTCTTTGACAATCTGAACGCAAAGACCATCGATGGAAAGGAAACCTTTGTCATCGAAGACACGCCGATCCGCTTTATGGTCAATAAGCTGGATTCCGGGACGGAAGAAGAGGTGGAAGGCGCGAAGCTCGCCGTGTATGAGACCGCGGACGACGGATCCGCTGACCTTTCAAAGCAGGTCGGAGACGCCTGGATATCCGGAAAGAATAAGACCCATGATTTTGGCTCGGATCTCTATGCGGATACAACGTATGTGCTGCATGAGATTTCTGCTCCGACAGGCTACGCCTACGCAGAGGATGTGCCCTTCACCGTAAAAAAGGATGGAAGTATCGAGACGACGCTGGCTTCCGGGGCAACGGAGGATGGAACCGTATATCTGATGAAGGATGATCCGGTCAGACTTTCGGTCAACAAGCTGATCGAAGGCACGGAGGAAGAGCTCGACAGAGCTGTTCTGACGGTCTACAAGGTGGAGGCTTCCGACGAAGAAACGACGTCCGGAACAGACAGCGATGAAGGTGAGGGATCCGGAGCCGGCAATGATGGGACCGGAGCCGGTGGAAAGGACACAGAAGGATCCGGGACAGAAGCAGAGAATGTGAAGGAAACCGAGATCGTGCACTGGACTTCGAAGAAGGGAGAGATCTTTGAATTTGGTCATCTTCTGGATACACAGTGCAGCTATGTGATCCGTGAGACTGAAGCGCCTACGGGCTATGCGGTCATTCCGGATATCCGGTTCTTTGTGGTGAAGGACGGGACTATTACATTTGAGGAAGAACCGGCTTCCGTTACAAAGGATGGAAAGACGGTCTATCAGATCACAGATGCGCCGCTTCATTTCTATCTGAACAAGGTGGACCTGGAGACAGGCGAAGCCGTGCCGGAAGAAACCACCATTGTTATCTACGAGGAAGGAAAGACGGCTGCGGACGCTATTGAGACCTGGACGTCCACCGGCGAGAAACACGACTTTGGCGCGAACCTGGGGGCCGGAAAGACCTATGTGATCGAGGAGACCCGCGTGCCGACAGGGTACGCATTTGCGCAAACAAAGAGGTTCACGGTCAATCAGGACGGCACGATCACCGTAGATACAGATGAGCTTCCGGTGAACAAGGACGGAGAGAAGTCCGGTGAGGACGAAACGGATTCCGACGGCGAAGAGGAGCCTCCGTTGGGCAGTGGGGAAGCCGAGCCAGGAGAGGATCCTGGCGATGAGCAGCCGTATGCATTCCTGTTGGAGAATAAGCCGCTGCACCTGTTTGCGAAGAAGGTTGATGCGGAGACCGGCGAGGATGTAGGAGGAGCCACCTTTGTCCTGCATGAAAAGGGCAAGGAAAAGGACGAGGATGTCCTGGATTCCTGGACGACGGTTTCCGGGGAGTACCATGACTTTGGGTCCGTGCTGGATGCGGAGAAGACCTACGTGCTGAAGGAGACCGACGCCCCGACGGGCTACGGCTATACGACCGCGAAGGAATTCACTGTCACGAAGTACGGCGAGATCGAGACGAATGTCCCGGTAGAGACGGACGAGGACGGAGAGGTCATTCTTGATGAATACGGATGGAAGAATTACCTGATCAAGGAGGACGAGATCCACTTCACCATCAATAAGCTGGATGCCGAGACCGGTGAGGAGGTCGAAGGCGCGACTCTGGCTGTCTATGAAGCTAAGGCAGACGGAACGGCCGATACCGAGAAGCAGATTGGTGAGAGCTGGACCTCCGCGGCGAAGGAAACGCATGATTTCGGCGGCAAGCTGGATGCGGAAACCCGGTATGTGCTGAGAGAGACTTCTACACCGACAGGATATGCGTACACGGCGGACGTCCCGTTCACGGTCAACAAGGACGGCACGATTACCTTTGAAAATGCACCGGAAACGACCACCGAGGATGGCAGGACGGTCTACCTGATCAAGGATAAACCGCTGCATCTCTTTGCAAAGAAGGTTGACGCGGAGACCGGCGAGGATGTAGGAGGAGCCACCTTTGTCCTGCATGAAAAGGGCAAGGAAAGGGACGAGGATGTTCTGGATTCCTGGACGACGGTTTCCGGGGAGTATCATGACTTTGGGTCCGCGCTGGATGCGGAGAAGACCTATGTGCTGGAGGAGACCGACGCCCCGACGGGCTACGGCTTTACGACCGCGAAGGAATTTACTGTCACGAAGTACGGCGAGATCGAGACAAATGTCCCGGTGGAGACGGACGAGGATGGAGAGATCGTTCTTGATGAAAATGATTGTAAGAACTATCTGATCGAAGAGGACGAGATCCATTTCATCATCAACAAGCTGGATGCGGAAACCGGCGAGGAGGTCGAAGGCGCGACGCTGGCCGTCTATGAAGCGAAGGCGGATGGAACAGCTGATACGACAAAGCAGGTCGGTGAGAGCTGGACATCCGCGGCGGAAGAGCCCCATGATTTTGGCAGCGCTCTGGATGCAGAAAAACGCTATGTGCTGCGGGAGACGTTTGCGCCGACAGGCTATGCGTGCACGGCAGATGTCCCATTCACGGTCAACAAGGACGGCACGATCACCTTTGAAAATGCACCGGAAACGACCACCGAGGATGGCAGGACGGTTTATCTGATCAAGGATAAGCCGCTGCACCTCTTAGCGAAAAAGATCGATGCGGAGACCGGCGAGGAGGTGGAAGGAGCTACCTTTGTCCTGCATGAAAAGGGCAAGGAAAAGGACGAGGATATCCTGGATTCCTGGACGACGGTTTCCGGGGAGTATTATGACTTTGGTTCTGTGCTGGATACGGAAAAGACGTACGTGTTGGAGGAAACCGATGCCCCGACGGGCTACGGCTTTACGACTGCGAAGGAATTTACCGTCACGAAGTACGGCGAGATTGTAACGGACGTCCCGGCGGAGACGGATGAGGATGGAGCGATCATTCTTGATGAAAATGATTGTAAGAATTACCTGATCGAAGAGGATGAGATTCATTTCATCATCAACAAGCTGGATGCGGAAACCGGCGAGGAGGTCGAAGGCGCGACGCTGGCCGTCTTTGAAGCGAAGGCGGACGGAACGGCCGATACAGAGAAGCAGGTCGGTGGGAGCTGGACTTCCGCGGTGGAGGAAACGCATGATTTCGGCGGTAAGCTGGATGCAGAAACCCGGTATGTGCTGCGGGAGACTTCAGCACCGACAGGACATGCGTACACGGCGGATGTGCCGTTCACGGTGAACAAGGACGGTTCGCTTACCTTTGCTAACGCACCGGAAACGGTCACCAGGGACGGAAAGAAGATCTACCAGATCAAGGATAAGCCGATTCACCTGTTTGCGAAGAAGATTGATGCAGAGACCGGCGAGGAGGTGGAAGGAGCCACCTTTGTCCTGCATGAAAAGGGGAAGGACAAAGACGAGGATATCCTGGATTCCTGGACGACGGTTTCAGGGGAGTATCATGACTTTGGGTCCGTGCTGGATGCTGAGAAGACGTACGTGTTGGAGGAAACCGATGCCCCGACGGGCTTTGGCTTTACCACCGCAAAGGAATTCACCGTCACGAAGTATGGTGAGATCGTAACGGACGTCCCGGCGGAGACGGACGAGGATGGAGCTATCATTCTTGACGAATACGGCTGGAAGAGCTACCTGATCAAAGAGGACGAGATCCACTTGATCATCAACAAGCTGGATGCGGAGACTGGCGAGGAGGTCGAAGGTGCGACACTGGCCGTCTTTGAAGCGAAGGTGGACGGAACTGCCGACACAGAGAAGCAGGTCGGTGGGAGCTGGACTTCCGCAGCGGAGGAAACGCATGATTTCGGCGGTAAGCTGGATGCAGAAACCCGGTATGTGCTGCGGGAGACTTCAGCACCGACAGGACATGCGTACACGGCGGATGTGCCGTTCACGGTGAACAAGGACGGTTCGATCGCTTTTGAGAATGCTCCGGCTTCTGTCACGAAGGATGGAAAGAGAGTTTACCAGATCAAGGATGCGCCGCTGCATTTCTACCTGAACAAGGTTAACCTGGAGACCGGCAAGGCCGTACCGGAAGAGACCACCATTGTGATCTACGAGGTCGGCAAGAGTGCATCGGACGCAATCGAGACCTGGACATCCAAGGGTGAGCAACATGACTTTGGAGCAAAGCTGGATCCTGACAAGACATATGTGATTGAGGAGACCAGCGTTCCGACTGGATACGCGTTCGCGCAAACGAAGACGTTCAAAGTCAATCATGACGGCTCGATTACAGCGGATCAGAAGGTGCTTCCGGCGAATAGCGATGCAGGACAGCAGTATGCGTTCCTGCTTCAGAATAAGCCGCTGCATCTGTATACGAAAAAGGTCGATGCCGCGACCGGTGAGGACGTCGGCGGAGCTACCTTTATCCTGCATGAGAAAGGTAAGGACAAGACCCTTGCTACCTGGACGACCGAGGCCGGGAGGTACTATGACTTTGGGTCAGTGTTGGATGCAGGAAAGACTTATATACTGGAGGAGACGGAGGCTCCGACAGGCTATGGTCTTACGACAGTGAAGGAATTCACGGTTGGTAAATACGGGGAGATCAGAACAGAAGTTCCGGTTGAGAAGAGTGAGAATGGAGCAATCATTCTCGACTCGTACGATAACAAGAACTACCTGATCAAAGAAGATGCCATTCACTTCACGGTCAACAAGACTGACCTTGGCAACGGTGATGAAGTCGAGGACGCCGTTATCGAAGTCTATGAAGTAGATAAGGATGGCAAGCATGTCAGCGACAAACCGGTGGACAGCTGGACATCGAAGAAGGGCGAAGTGCACGACTTCGGACCGAAGCTGACGAACGGCAAGAGCTACGTGTTGGAAGAGACCGTAGCCCCGATGGGTTATGGCATTACGACCGCAACGCCATTCCAGATTACGACGGATGGAACGCTGAAGCTTGGTGCAGACCTCGCGAAGGCGACCAGCGCAACCGAAAAAGATGCAGACGGCAACGCGAAGGAGCTGGCCGGAGAGAACGGCGAGCCAATCTACCTGATCGAAGACGCCCGTATCCACTTCACGGTCAATAAGACCGATCTCGGCAACGGAGATGAAGTCGAGAACGCGGTCATCGAAGTCTATGAAGTAGATAAAGATGGCAAGCATGTCAGCGACAAGCCGGTGGACAGCTGGACATCGAAGAAGGGAGAAATGCACGATTTCGGACCGAAGCTGACGAACGGAAAGAGCTATGTGCTCGAAGAGACCGTCGCCCCGACGGGCTATGGAATCACTACTGCGACGCCGTTCCAGATCACGACGGACGGAACGCTGAAGCTCGGCGCAGACCTTGCGAAGGCGACCAGTGCAACCGAAAAGGATGCAGACGGCAACGCGAAGGAGCTGACCGGCGAGAACGGAGAACCGATCCACCTGATCGAAGAC